>NZ_BAAHAT010000004.1:0-376421 GCF_054777355.1 Lysobacter olei
GAGCGGCACCCTTGCAACCCACCCATCGAGCGATAAGCTCGCAACCTTGGACTCTACGAAGTAGCTCGTGGCCCTAACAGCGGGGGCAGGTCAGAACCCCTGATGCGGCGGCTTCGATGCGGGTACGACGAGGAACCCGCCGTACTTCCGGCTGGGAAAGTGAACCATGTGTTCAATTTCCAATTCCTCCTCTTCGCCGTCACCCGGTATGCGAATGCTCGTGGCTTTCCTGAGCAGGTCTTGTGCTTGGACGCGCAGTGCCCTGCAATTTTTGAATGGGTCTGGTTCCTTCATCATCCAGAAGAACCAGTCCGGGTCTTTGAACAGTGCTTCCGGGAGGGTCAACCCCTCGTGCTTACCGAAGTCCAGCGAGGTCCATATCATTTCTGCTTCTTCATCCGAGTATTTGCTCAGCCAAATCAGACGTAGTCTGATGCAAATTTGCTGCGGAAGAGGGCGGTTGCGTCGGTTGCTTTACGTATGGCCTCTCGAACCTCGGGAAGCTTCAAGTTGAGGACGCGAAGGACGCCATTGGCCTCGGCCACGGACTCGATGCGACGGTAGGCAGCCGGGTGGTTCTCGGCATAGGTGGCGAGTCCCCGAAGCTTGGGCAGCGCGTCCGCGTACTGAAGCCCGTGAGGGTCAACGAGGTCAGCCACGAGTTTCCCGTCTTGCTCGGCAAAGAAGAGGAAGTCCGGTCTCACCACCTTGTGCTGTTCTGCTTCGATGTAAGCAATGCCCAGCGAAGACTGCCCCGGCTGCTGAGGGTTGCGGTACCAGAACTTGAAGCCGTCGCGTTTCGACTCGGTCTCAAGGACCTTGCGTTCCCACCCGTTCAACTCGGCCGGATACCTCCGTTCCTTGTCACACAGCAAGTGGTTCTTCCACGTCGGAAGGTCAGTCTCGCTCCCATTCTCAAGGGCCTTCGTTGGCTCGAACTTGGCCTCTGGCTTCACCAGCTCCACGTCCTGCGGGTCGGAACTCATCTCCACAATCTGGCGGTAGGACTCCCTTCGGTCATCGCTCAACCCCTTAATCATGGCCCCATACGCACTTAGCCACGCCTTGGCCAGCTTGTCTGCCTCGCGGTCGAAGTAGTCCTGTACCTCCGTGACGAGCCCAAGTCCAGCAATGGTCACTCGTGCTTCAACAATGGCTTCAAGGAACTCCTCTGGGTCTTTCTCGGGCGTCACAGTCTTGCGAGCGACGTAGTCGGCATACGTGCGCGAAATGTCAGGGCTGAAGATGCGGGATGCTCGACGGTAGGCGTCGTCAATGACCGCCATGTCAGCATCCTCATAGAACTCATCGAGGCTCTTCGACTTACCTTGCAGGTCAGCCACCACGGTCTTGCCATCCACAGTCAGCACAGCCTTCCGCTTCTGGACCACCTTCTCCCCCTCCTCCGAGAGGAAGGCATCGAGCGCCCTGTGCATCTCGCCATGAGACTTTTTCCCCGCATCCGGGAGGATGCCGTCGGAGGCAAGCTCGTGTGCGAGGGCGGTTAGGCGCTTCGCGGGCTTAGCTCCTTTCTGTGGGCGGGTCTGCGACGGAAGTGACGTGAACAGGTCCCAGACTTCTTGCGGTGCATCCGGATTTGGCTTCACTTCGACAGGCTTGATGAGAATGCGGCCGGGCGTGGCTTGGCTGCCGTCGTCTCCATCGGTGAGGGCCTTGACCACGCTTTCCACGGTCTTCCGGTCGAACTTGGGAAGCAGACAGTCGACAGTATTGAGACGGTCGTCGCCCGGAATGCGTCGCGCAAGGGGCGACCGCACCATGCGCCCCAGAAGCTGGGTAATATGCGTTCGGTCACTCGCAGCACGGAAGGACACCATGACCTCCGCGCGAGGGCAGTCCCAGCCGGTGCTGATGGCGTCTTTGGCGATGAGGACTCGGACCCAGTGCGCGTCCTGCACTCGCTGCGGCTCAATGTGGGGAACGTCGCGGTTGCCGTAGCGCTGGGTCGTATGCTCACCCAGTACATGAGCGAAACTACCGGGGGGAAGCTCTGGGTATCGTTCACAGATGGTATCCAGAACTCGCCCGATTTCGTTCGGGTCAGGCGTGTTCGGAACTTGCAGCACCATCAGTGGCGTGACTGGGTTCGGGTCTTCTTGGTGCTTCGCGTACTCGGCCCAAGCTCGGGTGGACTCCTTCAGCTTGTCCGTTGCTCGTCGCACAAGGACTGTGTCGAAATCTCCTGCCTCATCGGGGAAGTCGAGCAGGATTGTGTCCTTGATGAGACCGGAGTCCTGCACCTTCGTGGAATCGACGAGCACATCCGGTAGCTTGATGCGTGCCACGGCCCCTTCCATCGCCTTGTTGAATCTATCAACGGTTGCCGAGATACCCCAGACCACGGGAATACCCTTAACGCTGCCAGCACCGTTGATTAGCCGTTGAACAATCGTGCTCTTGTCAGACAGGCTAGCGGCAGAAGGCTTGCCCATGCCTCGATGGGCCTCATCCAGCACGAGGTACAACGTGAGGTCAGGGTCTTCAATGGTGTTCTGGATGGTGTCCCAGATGGTGTACGCACGAAGGTCAGGACGGGTCTCGGGGAGCAGGTCGCCGGCATTAGCCTCTAGCTCGGCTTGGTCGTGGCCACGTACCAGCAGCGAGTTCTTGCCGAGTTTCTGTGTATTCAGGAAATAGATTTTCCCGGCTTCGAACTTCGGACGGCTGAATGTGTTTTCGACAACCACGAGGGATGTGTGCTCGATGCGGTCGCTCGCCTCCATCAGGCGGAAACGAGTCTGTTCGTTCAAAGAGGGGTCATCACTGAACCAGATGACCACTGCGCCCGGGTCAGCGTCGAAGTTGAGCTCATCGTCACCATGGAAAAGCGCTTCGAACGTAGCTGCCGCCATGACCGTTTTACCTGAACCGGTGACGGCAGATAGTGAGAAGGCCGTTCGGTCAGCATCGGCACGCCACATCCTGCGAGCTTTGCGGAGGTTGGTGAGCGCGTCTTGAACAGCTTCGCGCTGGTAATCCTTGAGAGTGAACTTCATCCGTCAGTCCCCGTTGGCGAAGCTAAAATTGGTCAGGTAGGACTCGTACAGGCGTACTGGTTCAACGCCCTCAGGTAAGCGCTTGGCGAGCGCTTGGAATCGCCTGTCGTCATCGGTAACGATGTAGGCAAGCTTGGATTCGCTCGCACCTTTAATGGCCCTGATGAACGGAGTCGCGGAGTCCACGTCGAAGAGGATTCCGTAGGTGTCTGCGATTGCCCAGCCATCCTCTGGAATTCTGTCGATACGCGTGCCTCGCGCGCCAGCTCGAAGCCATAGCAGCGGCGCAATTCTGGCGAATGCCATGTTGTGGCTAACGGAGACAGGAGTCTCGTAGGTTAGTGTGAAGAATTCGGCGTTCTGCTCAAGCCCGTCGGACATGGGGAACTCATCGTTGAACTTGTAGGTGCCATCGATTTTGGCTCCGTCCGGGGTTTCGCCCGTTATGGCTGCCTTGACACGTGGCTTGGTGATGTAGTCGCAGATTCCCCACTGCTCCCAGTCTGAGTCGCCCGGGCGCAGTCCTTTTCCCCGCAGTTTGCTCTGCTCGTCTGCACCAACTTCGTTGTTGGTGACCGAAATGCACTGGCGGCTGCCGCCATCCTGTCGGTTAAGGCGCATGGTGGCGTGCGCTGTCGTCCCCGAGCCAGCAAAGAAGTCAACGATGACGGCATCCTGCCTGTCTGCGACGAAGAGCCGCAATGCATCTTCGACTGCGTACAGCGACTTCGGATACGGGAAAAGGCGATTAGGTATAAGCGCCTTGAGTACGCGAGTGCCGCCATGTTCGGCGCTGTGGGATGTGAAGTCCCATTGGGTCGTCACAGTCTTAGTGCTGGCGTCCGCGTAACGAGCAATTACAGAGCCGTCGTCTCGCTTCCCTTCGACGGTTGCCACACCGCTTTGAATTTCCTTTCTGGCCTTGTTCGGCAGGTGCTGAATGATGTAAGGCTGTGGCTCATCCTTTCTTCCGTTGGCCCTGATGTAGCCGAGATTCCACCAACGGTCAAAAGCCGTGTCTGTATACTCCCAGTTCATCTCCGTACCGTCGGGCCGAACGGGGAATACCGCTACGCAACCTCGCGGAGGGGTAATCGAGTCTCGGGCGATGTCCGGTGGGATAACGTCACCTCGCCCAACAATTGCTCCCGATTTTGCATTGACGAAGATTGGGTAGAACTGGTTCGGCCCACAGGCTCCCTTGCCTTTCCTTCCGCGGACTGAGGCAAGGTTTCGTCGGCGCATTGTCTCCCAGCCAACTTCATCGCCGAGTGATGTTTCGTCTGGGCGAGTGCCGACCGTCGCTGCTCCAAATCGCACAAAGAACAGGTACTCGTTCGTTCGCGCAAAATCCCCCGTCCGTCCCGTGCCCTTCGGGTTGATAACCGACGACACCATCTCGACTTTGCCTTCGGGGAAAGTCTGTTCGAGCAACAAGCCAAGACGCAGATATTCCTTCTCGTCAATGGTGACGATGAGGACGGAGTCTTCGGGGTTCAAAAGTTCCTTGGCCAACAAGAGGCGGCGCTCCATCATTGCCAGCCATTTGCTGTGTCGGTAGAGGTCGTCGCTCTCGACGTAGTCGTTGTTGTACTTCCAGTCCTTCGCGCCCGAGTTGTACGGGGGGTCAATGTAGATGGCATCTACCTTCCCGCGATGGGTGTAGGTCAGGGCTTTAAGGACGTGATAGTTCTCGCCATTGATAACCGTATGGTGGGGCTTGTCCCCGCCGCGCTGGACCTTGCCGGTGCTCACTAGTCCGGGGTAGATGGTGTCTCGGAATTCAGCTACCACGACAAGGTCGAGCAGTAGTGCGGACTGCTGCTCTCTCTCCCCGCTGCCCAGTAAGACCAGCTCTGCCACCTTCTTCGAGCGGTCGATAGCCTTGACCTGCCACAGGCGCTGGTCGCCCTTCTTGGTGGAGCCTCTCGGAGCAAGCATGTGGACTTTGTCGCCCTTGCGGATGGGGCGCTCGGGTAGCTCGACAGCCTCAGGGCTGTGTCGCTCGAAGTTCAGGCCAAAGGGCAGTCGTGAGGACAGGGCCTTGAACTCGCGCTCCAAATCGGCCCCAAGTGCAGGTTCCTTTGCCTTGGCTTGGGCGATGAGGTCGGAAATTCGGGACACGCTGACTCCTTGGGTGCTGTGCTGGCAGCCTCCATGGGCTACACAGGCTTGTGGTCTAAGGTTGCTGACTCGTCGACGCCAGTTCGGGTCTGGGAGTAGCCGGGGCGGTGCCCGGAATGTTGTGGGTGCGCTCGGGCTTCACTCGGGCGTCAGTTTCACCACTGGATATGCGCGATGCGCTCCCCCACCCGCGTAGCTCGAAAACAGGACATGGTCGCCGAGTTTCGGTAGGTCTGGGCCGTAGAAACTTTCTATGTGGAAGAACACATCATCACCTTGCGTTGCGATGAACCCCCACTTGCCGTACTCAATTCTCTTGATTACACCGAAGCGCCGCGCAGAAGCGTTGTAGTACAGATTGCCGCAACTCTGCACCAACTGGTCAGCCGTGGGGCGAGCAGCAGGGTCCTTCTGCAAGCAGGTGAGTGCGAGCGCAAGAACCTCTTTGGAAAGGGGAGCGAACTGCGGATTTCTCCACAGAAATGCCGGAGCATCTGGAACTTCAGCTGCAAGAATATTGCGGACCGCCCTGAGCCCGACACCGAAGGGTGGGCTACCCGTCAAGAGGTGGAACATCATGGCGCCAACCGACCAGATGTCGGCAGCTTGCGTGACGTCCTTGGGGGTGTCGATAGCTTCGGGGGCCATGTAAGGAAGGGCCCCGACCGCCGTTTGCGACATGGAAAGACTTGTCTCGCCACCGGCGACGGCCTCTTCGATTTCGTCCTGCGCAAGCTTGGCAATGCCGAAGTCAGTCACCTTCACCTCATCGAGGCAATAGCCTCCCGAAACCATGACGTTCGATGGCTTGAGGTCGCGGTGAATGACGCCGGCGTGATGCGCCGCCGCTACGCCCTTTGCAAGATGATGAAAGACGCGCGCAGCGAGGTACGGGTCAAGGAAGCTTGTGCGTTGCAGGAGCGCCTTCGATAGGTCCCTGCCGTCTACAAGCTCTTCAATTAGGTACCGGTCCTCACCCTCTCTAACGTAGTCGAGCGTCTTCGCCACGCTGGCGTGGTTAACTCGGGCTGCTACCACTGCGCTCCGTCGAAACCGCTTGGTCGAGGAGCGATTCTTGGGGGTCTTCAGAGCTACGTTGCGTTCCGTGAGTCGGTCATACGCGGCATACACGAACTGCATGCCGCCTTCGTCTATATAACGAGTAATCTCATAGCGGTTGCCAATCACGCGCCCGGCTTCCAAGGGTCCGGTCATATCAAAACCTCGGGCGAGGACAGGTCGAACGTTATGTAGCGCCTGCGCGCGCCTTGGTCGGGCGCACCCAATGCAATGACGCATGAACCCGGAAGAAGTTGTCCGACGCGAGCCTGCTGGTTGTTGATATAGACGTCCCCGTTGAGTGCCACGACAAAGAAATCCAAGCCGTCATAATTAATCTTGAGGCCTCCCATCCCCGGAAGGTCCGCCGTGACGCTTCGATTGCCTGCATTCAAGTAGGAGGGCTGGCCTTGATAGACGAGGAGACCCTGATGCCGATTGACGAGTAGGTATCGAGACAGCAGATGACGCACTTCGCCCATGGTTGGCCTTTCGTGAGGACGAGGTGCGAGGCATTGCGCAATAACTCGTTTGATGTCTGGCGCCCAGCCGTTACAGGCGCGGTCGATGAATTCATCTGGCGCCGCGAGGGGCGGTTGGGCTACGAGCTCAGTGGGCAAGTCCCGTGCGGCCAAGTACAAGGCGGTTGCTCCAAAGGCATACACGTCAATCGCGGGCGTGAACTGAACATCGTCCGCATAGAGCTCGGGCGCGGCGAAACCACGAGTGCCGACAAAACCCATCGTTGACGCGTCGGGGCCTTCATCACGGGCCAGCCCGAAGTCGAAAATCTTGATGACGCCTTCGGGGTCCAACTTCATGTTGTTGGGCTTTACGTCGCGATGGATGACGTTTGCGTCGTGGATGTCAGCAATTCCAGAGGCAATCTGCCAGAGCTGCCTGTAAAGCTGCTCCGTTGTGGCGGCCTGAGTACTTCCGTCGAAAAGGTCAGGGCCCTCGACGAACTCCTGCACGATGGCAAGGGAGCCGCCATCGAGTCGAAGCAGGTCGTAGACCTGCACAACATGTTTCGACCGAAGCTTAAGGAGCGCTCGAACCTCGTCGAGCATGCGGCGTTCTTCGACTCCACTTTGGATAACTTTTACCGCTACCCGGCGGTCCAAAATCTCGTCTTGGCAGGGATAGACCAGACCCATTCCGCCGTTAAGCGCATCCCCCAGAACCGTATACCTTCCCCCAAGCTGCACGGTTAGTCATCCTTTCCCGAAAAGTGAAGTTGGACTTGGGGCGCCTTACCCCCGAGAAGGTCCGCCTTCTTCCGGCTTTTCCGCTTACGTTTGGGCCGCTCAGCGTTCTCGGAGCCCGGTACCGCAACATGCTCTTCGGTCGGCGGCTCCATGGAGTCGGCGTCCCACGGTTCGATTACTGCGGGCTGGGTTTTGCTGGTGGTGCGTGAGGGCTGCTCGGTCACGGCGCTTCCGGGCTGCTCGACAATGCGAATCTCGCCAAATGGGTCCCAGACGTCGAGGCACTGGGGCGGTATCGGGTGCTTGCCAAGGTCCGGGAAGAACGGGATGGCAAGCGCACTCGCGTTGTCGGGGCCGCCTGCCCAGCGGGCGAGCTCGGTGAGGCGCCTTACGCAGGTTCCCACGTCTTGCGAGTTATGGGCGACCAAGCCGAAGACGCCACCAGAGCGCTCCAAGAAGTGCACCCCATCTGTGGTGAGGAGCGCCATGTCATCTGCGCCGGCGTCCACTTGCTCGACGCGAATCTCAAGAGGTTCTCCAATCCCCACGAACTGCAACAGCTTCGACTGCTCCAATGCGATATCCGCTTGGCGGCCGAGTTGACCTGCAATGGTGTCGTCCTTGGAAAGCTGAACTAGCTTGGCTCCGGAAGCCCGGTAGAGGCGGCTGTCTCCAACGCTCGTCCAGTACGCCCCATAACCTTCGACCAGTAGGAGGGCTACCAGAGTGGTCCCGCCGTTGAGCCGTGATTGCGAGTGCACGAGGCCATTGGCGTCCCTTACAGCCCATTCTAGGCAGATTTCCGGGAGCTCCCCGCGCTGGGCGTGTCGGAACGCGCTAGCGAACAGCTCCGCCAGCGCATTGGAGGCACAGGAGGCCCCTTCCTTCATGCCCCCGATACCGTCTGCAATGGCAGCGATGGCAAAGGCCTGACCCGCCATGTTCCGCCCGCGCGCTAAGGCCACCCGGTCTTGGTTCTCGTTCCGAACAAGGCCTGTGTCGGTAGCGACGGCGGCGGCTAAGGGCATCACCCTTCGCACCCCGGACGGCGGCGAAAAGCGCATGAACCAATCCGCCAGCTGTTGCTGAATCGTGGGTGCTTTGTCTGTCATGCCCGGCATCGTGATTGCGCAATCTTGATGATAGTGGAAGAGGGCTCTCGCCACGCGCAGCCGTACGCAAGACCCGTGCCCTGAGTGTCGCGAAAGGTATACCTCGTGAGACGGCTCTCAAGCCGTATCAAAAGTCGTCTCATTATGCTATTCTCATAAACTCTAAGACATTGTGAGACAAGTCATGGGCCAGATGGTCGGCTACTGTCGAGTGAGTTCCAGTTCGCAGTCTCTGGCCGTGCAGCTAGACGAACTGAAGGCTGCCGGATGCACGAAGGTCTTCTCCGAAAAGAAGTCCGGCCGATTCAGTGATAACCGGCCTGAACTGAAGGCGTGCCTTGACTACGTCAGGGAAGGGGACACGCTCGTCATTTCGCGTCTGGACCGCATGGCCCGTAGTGTGCTGGACCTAGCCTCAATCGCCGACTGCCTCCACAAGAAGGGTGTCAACCTGCGGGTGGTCCATCAGGGAATCGACACGTCCACTTCGGAAGGCAAGCTGCTGTTCGGCATCCTCAGCACGTTCGCAGCCTTCGAGCTGGACATCCGTTCGGAGCGCCAGAAAGTGGGAATCGAGGCGGCCCTCAAGGCTGGCGTCAAGTTCGGTCGCAAGCCGAGCCTCACCGAGGAGCAGGCGGCCACCATCCGACGCCTGCGGCGCGAGGAGGGCTTCGCAGTCGGGCAGTTGCAGTCCCGCTTCCATGTTTCGAGAGCCACCGTGTACAGGGCGCTAGCTGCGTAGCCGCCCCTGTGCATTGGGGGTTACCTCCAAGCTCGGTCCTACGTGCTTGGGTCCGATTCGGTCCCCATGTAAGCGCCCGGAGCTTGGTCGATGAGTCCATCACGTACCGCACCGCGGGCGAAGTGCAGCCCAACAACCCACAGCCGAGACGGACGAGGTACGAGTTGTCTCGGCTTAGGCAACGGCGAGGACGCGTGCGACGAGCGGTTGCCTACATATTGGATGGTCCATGAGCCATCGCCTCGCGCTGTCTCATGCGGGTGGCCCACCCTCCGTGGCCACTCCGGGGTTGGCCACCACGGACATCCGTTGCAGTTCCTTCGGGTGCCGCCAGCCTGTATCTCTCTTTAAAGTCCCTTAATAGCTCTTTTGCGTTTTCGCTAATAAAAACAGCTTGTTATCAAAAAAGAAAGGTGATAGGATGACATCCTAACACCACCAATCAGCGAGCTGTCAGGTACCCAAGTGATGGGCATGAGGGCAATCCGAGCTTGACGGGTTGATGGTGTCACTGAAGGCAGTACCCCTCCATGTCGTCCACCCTTACCGCGGCAGATGCCGCTCAAGCACTCTCACAGTCGCTTGAACGCACTCCGGACGTGCCAGTCGTCATTCACTGGCAACTGAGTGACTTTCCCGTCGAGGTAGCTCGACAACTACTCGATGCTGGCCATGCGGTGGCATGGGTCTACCCTTCTGCCGAGCGCGGGAATGTGGCCGCGGCAGCACTGAAGAGCGCCGGCATAGCTGTACGCCGGCACTTCGGAGCGAACGAGGCCGTTGCCCATGTCACGGGCATTCCCACCAAGTACCTCAGTGACAACATTGAGCCTTTCGAACAGCCACGGGTTGACCCTGATGCCGACAGAGCTAGGCGCGCAAACCTCACGGAGCGTGACGAGGCACGGTTAAAGGCGCTTTGCGAATTAGCGGATATGCCGATGGGCGCTCCCTCGCCGGGCTGTGTCACCTTGATGTCATTGGGCATGTTGATGCAGCCCGGCATCATCGGGCAGGTAAAGGAGTGGGCTTCACCCATGGTCGTCCTCGACCACGTCACCAGCCTCAACGTCCGATGGAAGGATGTGCGTGATGGTTTCGGGGATTTCGCGAGCAGGGTTGTAACCCAACCTCCCGAAAAGTACGCGCCGGCACGCTTACTCGCGGAACGCATTCCGCAGGTGTACGTGATGCGCGATGAATGGGCGTGCCAGTTGGTGTCGGCGCACTTCTCCCGACATGGCGTGACTGTTGCCGAAGTCGCGACCGACCTGTGTCTTCGCAAGGACATCAACATCTCGGTGTTCTCAACCGACCTTGTGCACGCCGGTTTCGATACAACCACGTTCCTCAGCATTGCGCTACGGGGGGACTCAGGCCAACAGCTAGTGGGTCAAGGCATCTTCGGTGCCTTCACACCTGACAGCCTTTCCATGTCAGGGGAGAGGCCACTCTCCCGAGCGGTGGTCAAGGTGACGCATCCACGGGATGAAGAAGCTGCTGTGATGCGACTGCAAGTCAAGGTGCCCCGACACGACTACAGTGAAATCCGAGCGAGGGACCATGTTAGGGCAGCCCTGCTGGCCATCGGTGAGAACGCAAAGAACCCGGAAATTGTCGTGTTGGTATCGCCCACCCTCGCACGCTCGCTCGGTTCACTGACGGGTGTGGACCCCATCAGGTTGGGGCACTGGGGGAGAAGCAATCACAGCAAGAGCACAACACCACTTTCCGTCGCTCCCAAAGGCACCAAATTTCAACACAGCGTGCTGGAAGCCATGTTGAACCAGCTCGACACCCTGACGGATGGTCGTCGCCACCGCAAAATGTTGGCGTTGCTTGCCGCGGAACGTGACGCGCTCCCCGCCCCACGTATGGCCATGCGTCTGGCGCGCCTCGCCCATTGCCTCACTCACTTCACGTGGGACCGCAGTCTCGACCTTGCCGCACGGGACGAGGTCAACTTGGCGCTATCAGACAACGCAAAGAGGGCTACCCACTTGTTCAGTGGTTTGCTCGACCACCTCTATCCTTGGAAGCTGTCAGACAAGGACAAAGATGCGAAGCACAACCTAGGTGTACGACAACGCGTGTTTGCCCTCTATCAGTCTTTCCGGGTTCCGAAGACTTAGGTGTCAACAAAGTTCAAGCCATCGGCCCGTTACAACACGAGGATTCATGGCCGAATAGCGCGCTTTTTGGTGCGTGTTGCACGGGACCTGTTCGCATGGCGCGAATGCCTTCCGGATAAATACCTTCATGCGCCGCAGATGCGGTGCGACGGAGGAGTTCCATGAAGATAGATGACATCACAAGCCGCTCGAAGCCGGCCGACAACGCTCAGCGGCATGCAGCCAATCCAGAAGTGGCCGAACTTCTGAATGCCCGGGCATCCAACACCTTGCTCAAGTGCCGGTCGTTGGCGCGAGACGAAATCGAGCTGGCCCATCTCATCATGAACAAGCTTGATGTAGACCCGCAGTACGTACCGAGCGAGACGCTTCTGCAAGCCGTCCGGACCATCTGCGACAAGCTGGGTGACCAAGGCGCTCTTGCCGGCATGATTCGCACCGCGTGACATAGACGGCACCTACAGTGCCGCCCCCGACAATTGCAGGAATTCCATGGTCACATATGTCGTCACGATGGGCCGTCCCGGCGGTGGCGCGGGAACCTTCTCCGCGGTCATTCACGCATTGACGCCGGGGATGGCTCGAAACATCGCCATGGCCCAATTTCCCGGGATGTCCGTACACGCCGTGAAAGTAGCTCGGTGAGGCAGGCCGGTCGGAGTGCAACGAGTGGGCTACAACGTTGGCGTGCCTGCGATGCTCGGCAATCGGTGTCCGAGCCATCCCACTGAAGGAACGGTCACCCACCCTGAAAGACGCTGCCGCCCCCACAGTGTCCCCACAATGAAAATCGCCCACGAAAAAGGGCCGCCGAAGCGACCCTATCTCTTTGAATCTCTTGGCGCCCGAAGTTGGACTCGAACCAACGACCCCCTGATTAACAGTCAAGTGCTCTAACCGGCTGAGCTATTCGGGCGGGGACGCATATCCTAGGTGGCCCCGGGCGTCAGGTCAATAGGCCCTAGCTGCCAAATACACATTGGCCTGCTGCCGATGCAGTGGGGCGCCCCCAGCGCATCCGCCCGTCATTGGCCAGGACGAACGTGACGGCTTTGGTCGGTCCGCGGTCGTCGCACAGGGTAAAGGTGACGTTCGACCCCGCATTGCCGTCGCTGGGGTGGAACACGAGCCGCGTCCGGCCTTCGGTGGTCCAGAGCCTGACCCCTCCCGACAGGGGCGGCTGGCGAAGAATCACCGGCTCGTTCGCCTCGCGTAATCCGTTGCCGTTGCGGTCCGCGAACAAGGCCCAGCCATCGGTCCAGTTGGTGGTCCTGGCGCATTGCTCCACGGACGGGCCCGAGGGGCGGCACAGGACGACTTCAGTGCCTGCCAAGGCCGAGTGGCGCACCGCCGCCATGATGGTCTGCAGCATTTCCGTCCGCGCTTTTCCCGCGGACGCTGCCGCCCGAGCCGATTGCCAGGCAGGAATGGCCGCTCCTGCCAATACCGTAACCACGGCCGTTGCGATCACGACCTCCAGCATTGTGAATCCTCTAACGTCCGTGCGCATGCCGTTCTCCTTGAGTGCGGATAGCTTTCCTGCGGATCTGGTCACCGCCAATCGGAGGTAAACGGCTCTGGGCGTCAGGATTTTCCCGGCCGCAATCCGGAAATCGCCGCGCTACACTGGACGATCGCCCCCCGTGTGCGATCCCCCCGCATGAACGAATCCGACACGCTCGACTTACGTCAACAGGGCCAGTTTCAGCTGGTGGCGCCTTATGAGCCGGCCGGCGACCAGCCGCCTGCCATCTCGCGCCTGGTGGCCGGGTTCGAATCCGGCCTCGCGCACCAGACCCTGCTGGGCGTCACGGGCTCGGGCAAGACGTACACCATCGCCAACGTCATCCAGCACGTGCAGAAGCCCACGCTCGTGATGGCGCCCAACAAGACGCTTGCGGCGCAGCTCTACGGAGAGTTCAAGGCGTTCTTCCCGCACAACGCGGTCGAGTATTTCGTCAGTTATTACGATTACTACCAGCCAGAAGCCTACGTGCCCTCGTCGGACACCTTCATCGAGAAGGACAGTTCGGTGAACGAGCACATCGAGCAGATGCGGTTGTCGGCCACCAAGGCGCTGCTCGAGCGTCGTGACGCGATCATTGTGTGCACGGTCTCGGCCATCTACGGACTGGGTGACCCCAACGAATATTTCCGCATGGTGCTGCACATGGTGCGCGGTGAGCGCATCGACCAGCGCGAGCTGATCCGCCGGCTCACGGAGATGCAGTACACCCGCAACGACACCGAACTTCGCCGCGGCACGTACCGCGTGCGTGGCGAGGTGATCGACGTCCACCCCGCCGAAAGCGACAGCGAGGCGGTGCGCATCGAGCTGTTCGATGGCGAGATTGAATCAGTGACTGCCTTCGATCCGCTGACGGGCGAGACGCTGCGCAAGTTGCCGCGCTATACCATCTATCCCAAGTCACATTACGTGACCACGCGCCGCACCGTGTTGGACGCCATCGAGGCGATAAAGGAAGAGCTGCGCGTGCGCCTTGAGCAGTTGTATTCGACCAACAAGTTGGTGGAGGCGCAGCGCCTGGCGCAGCGCACCCAGTTCGACCTCGAAATGCTCGCCGAGGTGGGTTACTGCAATGGCGTGGAAAACTACAGCCGCCACCTGACCGGACATATGCCCGGTGAGCCGCCGCCGTGCTTGTTCGACTACCTCCCGCCCGACGCGTTGCTCGTCGTGGACGAGTCGCACGTGACCGTGCCGCAGGTGGGCGCGATGTACAAGGGTGACCGTTCGCGCAAGGAGACGCTGGTGGAGTTCGGTTTCCGCCTGCCGTCGGCGCTGGACAACCGTCCGTTGAAATTCGAGGAGTGGGAAGGGCGCTCGCCGCGCGCCATCTTCGTCTCCGCCACGCCGGGGCCTTACGAGCTCACGAAGTCCGAGGGCGAGATCGTGGAGCTGGTGGTGCGTCCTACCGGCCTGATTGACCCGGAGGTGGAAATCCGCCCGGTCGCCACCCAGGTCGATGACGTGCTGGGAGAGATCAACCTGCGCGTCGCGCAGGGCGACCGTGTGCTGATCACCACGCTGACCAAGCGCATGGCCGAGAACTTGACCGAGTACCTCGGCGAGCACGGGGTCAAAGTGCGCTACCTGCACTCTGACGTCGATACCGTGGAGCGGGTGGAAATCATCCGCGACCTGCGCTTGGGCAAGTTCGACGTGCTTGTGGGCATCAACCTGCTGCGCGAAGGGCTGGACATGCCCGAAGTGTCGCTGGTGGCCATCCTCGATGCCGATAAGGAGGGCTTCCTGCGTTCCGCCGGTTCACTGATCCAGACCATCGGCCGCGCAGCGCGCAATGTGCGGGGCAAGGCGATCCTGTACGCCGACCGCATCACCAACTCGATGCGGAAGGCCATCGACGAGACGGACCGCCGTCGGGCCAAACAGGTTGAATACAACCTTGAGCATGGCATCACCCCCAAGTCGGTGCATCGGCCGGTGGTGGACATCATGGAAGGCGCGCGTGCCGAGCCCGATGCCGCCAAGACCCGGGGGCGGGGCCGCAAGGTCGCCGAGGAGGTCGTGGACTACGCGACCCTGCCACCGGCCCAGATCGCGACCCGAATCAAGGAGCTGGAGCAGAAGATGTACCAGCACGCCCGCGACCTGGAATTCGAACAGGCGGCGGCAGTGCGCGACGAGCTTCGCAAGCTCAAGGATGCCGAACTGGGGGCGTGAGGCTCTTGCCGACACCGCCAAGACGGTTTACACTGCGCGACCTTCGCCGGGTTGCATGGCGACGGGCGGTTAGCTCAGCGGTAGAGCACTACCTTGACATGGTAGGGGTCACAGGTTCGAACCCTGTACCGCCCACCAATTTGGTGACAGAACGGCGTGATCCCCCGGGATTGCGCCGTTTTGCTTTGGGCGAGGCGCCGGGTGTGCCCGGGGTGAGAGGGGGGGCGCCATTAGCCGCCGCAAAGGCAGATTGCCAACCGGCTTCCCATGGCCAAGCAGGCCAAGAGCGTTGACTTGCCGCCACCACTGGCCAACCATAGACACACCCCGGCCATGATGGCCGCCGCAGCCTTCCAGGTGGCCCGCGCCAACGCGCCGGCCGAGCGTGTGACATGAGCACTAGCACCGCCCATCGCTGACCTCCGCGAGGCCCCGCATCCTAGCAGGCGCCCTCGTGGCGCTTTTTTGTTGCGCGCAGCGAAGGCCCTAGCCTGCAATGCCGCTTGCCGCACCGCCGAGTGCCCTGGTACCGGGCGTGCACCATCGACGCATCACAGAGTCCCAACCCCATGATCGCCATTACCCTTCCCGACGGCAGTCGCCGCGAATTCGACAACCCCGTGACCGTGGGTGACGTCGCCGCCTCGATCGGCGCTGGCTTGGCCAAGGCCGCGCTGGCCGGCAAGGTCGACGGCAAGCTGGTCGACACCAGCTTCCGCATCGAACGCGATGCCGAGCTGGCCATCGTCACCGACAAGTCGCCCGAGGCGCTGGACATCCTGCGTCACTCCACCGCCCACCTTCTGGCCCAGGCCGTGCAGCGCCTGTTCCCCGGCGCGCAGGTCACCATCGGCCCGGTGATTGATAACGGTTTCTACTACGACTTCGCCTACGAGCGCCCGTTCACGCCCGAGGACCTGCCGGCCATCGAGGCGGAGATGCAGAAGATCGTGAAGGAGGCGCTCCCGGTCAGTCGCAGCGTGAAGTCGCGCGACGATGCCGTGGCCTTCTTCAAGGGCTTGGGCGAGGCGTACAAGGCCGAGATCATCGAGTCGATTCCGGCCAGCGAAGACCTCTCCCTGTACAGCCAGGGCGACTTCACCGACCTGTGCCGCGGCCCGCATGTGCCGGGCACCGACAAGCTGCGCGCATTCAAGCTGATGAAGGTGGCCGGCGCCTACTGGCGTGGCGACAGCAATAACCAGATGCTCAGCCGCATCTACGGCACCGCGTGGCTCAACGACAAGGACCTGAAGGCCTACCTGCACCAGTTGGAGGAGGCCGAAAAGCGCGACCACCGCAAGATCGGCAAGGCGCAGGAGCTGTTCCACCTGCAGGAAGAAGGCCCCGGTCTGATCTTCTGGCACCCCAAGGGCTGGTCGGTCTGGCAGGTGGTGGAGCAGTACATGCGCAAGGTGTACCGCGACAGCGGCTACAAGGAAGTGCGCTGCCCGCAGATCCTGGACGTGTCGCTGTGGAAGAAGTCCGGCCACTGGGACAACTACCAGGAGAACATGTTCTTCACCGAGTCGGAGAAGCGCACCTACGCGCTCAAGCCGATGAACTGCCCGGGCCACGTGCAGGTGTTCAACCAGGGCCTGCACAGCTACCGCGACCTGCCGATCCGTTACGGCGAGTTCGGCGCCTGCCACCGCAACGAGCCGTCGGGCGCCCTGCACGGCATCCTGCGCGTGCGCGGCTTCACCCAGGACGACGGCCACATCTTCTGCACCGAAGATCAGATCGAGGCCGAGGTCGCGGCCTTCCACGGTCAGGCGCTGGCCGTGTATGACGCCTTCGGCTTCAACGAGATCCAGATCAAGATCGCCCTGCGCCCGGATTCGCGCCTGGGTGATGACGCGACCTGGGACAAGGCCGAGGGCGCGCTGCGTTCGGCCCTGCGGGCCGCCGGCGTGGAGTGGGAGGAGTTGCCGGGCGAGGGCGCCTTCTACGGCCCGAAGATCGAGTACCACCTCAAGGACGCCATCGGCCGTACCTGGCAGTTGGGCACGATGCAGGTCGATTTCATGATGCCGGGCCGTCTGGGCGCCGAGTACGTGGACGAGCACAGCCAGCGCCGCCACCCGGTGATGCTGCACCGGGCCATCGTGGGCTCCATGGAGCGCTTCATCGGCATCCTGATCGAACACCACGCCGGTCAATTCCCGGCCTGGCTGGCCCCGGTCCAAGCCGTGGTCATGAACATCACCGACGCCCAGGCCGACTATGTGGCCGAGGTCCGGAAAACCCTTGCAAATCAAGGTCTCCGGGTCGAGGCCGATTTGCGGAACGAAAAGATCGGCTATAAGATTCGCGAGCACACCCTGCAGCGCGTGCCCTACTTGCTGGTCGTTGGCGACCGCGAGCGGGACAATGGCGAGGTCTCGGTGCGCACGCGGGGAGGGGAGGATCTGGGGACGATGTCCGTCGCCGATTTCGCCTCGCGTTTGCAGGGTGAAGGCGCCCATTAAGCGCTGCGTGTAACCTAATAGGCCCGTCCCGCTGGAATGCGGGACGGCACGATCCATACCGGAGATTGCAACATCAGTACCCCCGAGAAGCCCAACCGCAAGAACCAGGAAATCCGCGTTCCCCGCGTACGCGTGATTGGTAGCGACGGCGAAATGATCGGCGTGCTCTCGCGCGACGAAGCACTGCGCATGGCCGAAGACGAAGGCCTGGACCTTGTCGAGATCCAGCCCAACGCGGATCCGCCGGTCTGCAAGGTCATGGACTTTGGCAAGTTCAAGTTCGAGATGCAGAAGAAGGCGAACGAGGCCAAGAAGAAGACGAAGCAGGTCGAGATCAAGGAACTCAAGTTCCGGCCCGTTACCGACGAAGGCGACTACCAGATCAAGCTGCGCAACATGCGCCGCTTCCTGGAGGAAGGCGACAAGGTCAAGGTCAACATCCGCTTCCGTGGCCGTGAAATGAGCCACCAGGAGCTGGGTCGCGAGATGGCGGCGCGCATCGAGGCGGATCTGGGCGAGGACATCGTGGTCGAGTCGCGGCCGCGCTTGGAAGGTCGCCAAATGGTCATGATGATTGCGCCGAAGAAGAAGCAGTGATCTGACGGGTTTGTGGGGGCGGCTACCGGGTATCTCGGTCATTCGCTCCCCGATACTCGCTCGGTGACCGAGACACCCGGCAGCCGCCTCCGAATCGTGAGGCGGCTGTTTCTTTTTCGGCGGGGGGTGGGGTAGGTGTTTGATGCCATCCCAGCGCACGGTCGTCCCGCTTGGGTGAGGGTGGGCATCAAACACAAGAGCGGGAAGCGGGGCTCTGTCTGGCTTTGCTTCTTTCTCCCTCAACCCGGGTGATTGCAGTCTTTCTTGCCTCTGCCCTTTTGGCTCTTGCTTTGGCTCCGCTCTCCGGTCAGTTGGGGATGTGGTTGGGGGCGGTCCTCGGGTGTTCCGGGCACCAAGCGGATTACGGGCCGCGACTGCCCGGAATGCCCGAGGGCCGCCGACCTCAGCCCAACCAGCCGAGACGCCTTTGATTTCAAAGGGAAAGATTGCAATCCCCCACGACCCCCGCCATAATGTGCGGCCCGCTAACCCGGGTTTGTTGTACGTAACAGCACGGACCCGTCGGGATCTTCCTCGGAAGATCAACGACTTACAGCCGGCAAGGGCAGGACGGAAAGCGTGGCGACAGCCACCGCCCAGGCCAGTGACCTAACATCCGAAAGGACATCGCAATGCCCAAGATCAAGAGCAGCCGTGCGGCAGGCAAGCGCTTCCGCAAGACGGCATCCGGCAAGTTCAAGTGCGGCCACGCCAACCGCAGCCACATCCTCACCAAGAAGGCGACGAAGCGTAAGCGCAACCTGCGCCAGACGAACCACGTCCGCGCGGAAGACGCCGGCCGTATCACTCGCATGCTGCCGTACGCCTAAGGGAGGACTGAGAAATGGCACGAGTCAAGCGTGGCGTGCAAGCGCGCCGTCGTCACAAGAAGATCCTGAAGGCCGCGAAGGGCTACTACAACGCCCGTCGCAAGGTTTTCCGCGTCGCCAAGCAGGCGGTCACCAAGGCGCTGCAGTACGCCTACATCGGCCGTAAGCAGAAGAAGCGCAATTTCCGTTCGCTGTGGATCACCCGTATCAATGCGGCTGCCCGCATCAACGGCCTGAGCTACAGCCGCTTCATGAACGGCCTGATGAAGGCCGGCATCACCCTGGACCGCAAGGTGCTGGCGGACATCGCCGTGCACGACGCCGACGGCTTTGCCGCCCTGGCGGAGAAGGCGAAGGGCGCGCTCGCGGCGTAATTTGTCGCAGGCCGCGGACGGTGGTGCACCCAGGTGCCGGTCCGGCTGCAGGTCGAAGACAATGAGGTACACGCATGGGGAAGGGCGCAAGTCCTTCCCCATTGCTTTTTGCGGCGCCGCAAACGGCGCCATGCATTCTTGAGGTTCGATGGGACATGAGTGGAATCGAATCACTGACGCAGCAGGCGCTGGCTGACATTGCCGCCGCGTCGTCGCCCGAGGCGATCGAGGCCTTGCGCGTGTCGCTGCTGGGCAAGTCCGGCAGCGTGACCGCGCAGCTCAAGGCGCTGGGCGCGTTGCCGGCCGACCAGCGCAAGGCCGCGGGCGAGGCGATCAACAAGGCGCGTGACGTGCTGGGCGAGGCCCTGTCGCAGCGCAAGGCCGCACTGGACGATGCCGCGCTCGACGCGCGCCTGGCCAGCGAAACCATCGACGTCACGCTGCCGGGCATCAATGGCGCGCGCGGTGGCCTGCATCCGGTCAGCCGCACGCTGGAACGCATCGTTGACATCTTCGGCCGACTCGGCTTCGAGCTGTCCACCGGCCCGGAGATCGAGGACGACTGGCACAACTTCGAAGCGCTGAACTTCCCGCCGCACCACCCGGCGCGTGCGATGCACGACACGTTCTACTTCGACGACGGCCGCCTGCTGCGCACGCACACCTCCGGCGTGCAGGTGCGTTACATGCTCGATGCCGTGGCCGGCAAGAGCGGGCCGCCGCTGCGCATGATCGCGGCGGGCAAGGTGTACCGCAGCGACAGCGACCAGACCCACACGCCGATGTTCCACCAGGTCGAAGGCCTGCTGGTCGACGAGCACGCCAGCTTCGCCGACCTCAAGGGCACGCTGGCCGAGTTCGTGCGCGCGTTCTTCGAGCGCGACTTCGAGATGCGCTTCCGTCCGAGCTACTTCCCGTTCACCGAGCCGTCGGCCGAAGTGGACATCGCTTGGCAGCAGGCCGATGGCTCCACGCGCTGGCTGGAAGTGCTGGGCTGCGGCATGGTGCACCCCAATGTCCTGCGCAACGTGGGCATCGACCCGGAGAAGTACACCGGGTACGCCTTCGGTCTGGGCGTGGAGCGCTTCACCATGCTGCGTTATGGCGTGGACGACCTGCGCAGCTTCTTCGAGAGCGGCGTGCGTTTCCTGAAGCAGTTCGCCTGAGGCAACCGTTGCGGCGCCGGGTAATGGCGACGCGATGTTGGGCGGCCCACCGTGCGCGGGCAGGCAGCCCGCCGCCCGCCATGAGGATGGGCGGCAACGACAGGTAACGTTGTGATTTGAAGTGTGTGCGGCCCTTGTCGCCACACGATTGCGGTTCCGGCCGCTTCGACATGAAATCGGAATGACTTCGCGATGAAATTCTCCGAAAACTGGCTGCGCCACCACGTCCCGACCACCGCCACGCGCGACGAACTCGCCGCGACGCTGACCGCGATCGGCCTGGAGGTGGAAGAGGTCACGCCGCTGGGCGATTCGCTGGACGGTGTGGTCGTGGCGCTGATCGTCAGCGCCGAGAAGCATCCCGAGGCCGATCGCCTGCAGGTGTGCCAGGTGGACACCGGCAATGGCACCGTGCAGATCGTGTGCGGCGCGCCGAATGCGCGCGCGGGCCTGAAGGCGCCGCTGGCCCAGGTGGGCGCGGTGCTGCCGGGCGGCATCAACATCAAGGCGGCCAAGCTGCGCGGCGTGGAGTCGGCCGGCATGCTGTGCTCGGCGAAGGAACTGGGTATCGACGCCGATGCGTCGGGCTTGCTGGAGCTGCCGGCCGATGCGCCGGTGGGCACGCCGCTGGCCGATTACCTCGGCCTGCCGGACGCCAGCATCGAGATCAAGCTGACGCCCAACCGTGCCGACTGCTTCGGCGTGCGCGGCATCGCCTATGACGTGGCGGCGGCATGCGGCGGCGAAGTGGCGCATTTCGACGCGACGCCGATGCCGGCGCTCAACAATGAAGTGCTGGCGATCGAACTCAATGCCGGTGCGGATGCACCGCGTTACGTCGGCCGGGTGATCGAAGGCGTCAACGCCACGGTCAGCACGCCGGTGTGGATGGCCGAGCGCCTGCGCCGCAGCGGCATCCGTCCGGTGTCGTTCCTGGTGGACGTCACCCAGTACGTCATGATCGAGCTGGGCCAGCCGATGCACGCCTTCGACCGCGACCTGCTGAAGGGGCCGGTGGGCGTGCGTCACTCGCGTGCAGGCGAGACACTGAAGCTGCTGGACGGCCGTGACGTGACGCTGGATGACCCGTTCGTGGTCATCACCGACGCCGACCGCGCCGTGGCGCTGGCCGGCATCATGGGCGGCTTCGACACGCGCGTCACCGACGCGACGAAGAACGTGTTCCTGGAGTCGGCGCATTTCGCGCCGGCGGCGATCATCGGGCGCGGCCGCAAGCTGGGCCTGCACACCGATGCGGGCCACCGCTTCGAGCGCGGGGTGGATCCGGAACTGCCGCGCATCGCGATGGAATACGCCACGCGCCTGATCGTGGAAGTGGCCGGCGGCGCGCCGGGCCCGGTGGCCGAGGCCACGCTGGCTGAGCACCTGCCACAGCCGCAGCCGATCATGCTGCGCCGCGCCCGCCTGGCCCGCGTGCTGGGACTGCAGGTGGCCGACGCCGAGGTCGACCGCATCTTGCGTGCGCTCGGTCTGGCGGTGGAAGTCGTGTCGGACGGCTGGCGCGTCACCGCGCCGAGCCGCCGCTTCGATATCGCCATCGAAGAGGACCTGATCGAAGAGATCGCCCGCATCCACGGCTACGACCGCATCCCGACCACGCTGCCGGCCGGTGCCGCGCGCCTGGTGGCGCCCACCGAAACCCGTGTGGACGAGATGACCATGCGCCGCCAGATTGCGGCGCGCGACTATCTGGAAGCGATCAATTACGCCTTCGTGGATGCCGCGCTGCTGGCCCGCTGGGGTCTTGCCGAAGGTGCAGTGCCGCTGGCCAACCCGCTGAGCGCCGAGCTGGGCGTGATGCGGCCGTCGCTGCTGCCGGGGCTGGTCGCTGCGCTGGGCCGCAACGCCGCGCGCCAGCAGGGCCGCGTGCGCCTGTTCGAGCTGGGCAACGTCTTCACCACCGATGGCGCGACGCCGTGGGTGGGTGGACCCGCCGCGCACGGGACGAGTGCCGGTGACGGTGCCCCGCTGCATACCCAGCGCGTGGCCGCCGTGGCCTGCGGTGCGGCCGGGACCGAGCAGTGGGCCGCCAAGGCACAGCCGGTCGGCTTCCATGACCTGAAGGGTGACCTGGACAGCCTGGCCGCCGTCTCCGGCGCGCGCCTGGAATACCGCGCCTCGCAGCCGGGCTGGGCGCACCCGGGGCGTTCAGCCGACGTCTACCGCATCGGTGACGACGGCGCTGCGGTCAAGCTGGGCTGGATCGGCCAGCTGCACCCGCGCCTGCAGCGCGCTCTGGACCTCGATGTAGACGTGGTGGCCTTCGAGCTGGACCTGTCGCCGCTGCTGGCCCGCGCCCTGCCGCGCGCCGGGGGCCAGTCGCGCTTCCCGTCCGTCCGCCGCGACCTCGCGTTCGTCGTGCCGGAAGCGGTGGAATGGGGCGCCATCGCCGCCACCGTGAAGGCCGCCGCAGGCCCGTCGCTGCGGGATCTGGTGCTGTTCGACCGGTACCAGGGCAAGGGCGTCGAAACCGGCTTCAAGAGTCTGGCTATGGGCTTGATTCTGCAGGAGGAATCACGCACCCTCACCGATCAGGATGTGGACGCGGTGGTGTCGTCGGTGACCCAGGCCATCGATGCCGCCCACGGCGCCAGGATCCGCGGCTGACGACCGCAGGCAGTTGCAATATCGGTGGTCCGGTCGATGTCCGGGCCATCGTAAACAGGGGAACGATGTGGCTTTGACCAAGGCTGAAATGGCCGAGCGCCTGTTCGACGAAGTCGGGCTCAACAAGCGCGAGGCGAAGGAGTTCGTCGATGCCTTCTTCGACGCGCTCCGCGAGGCGCTGGAGCAGGGCCGGCAGGTGAAACTGTCGGGCTTCGGCAATTTCGACCTGCGCCGCAAGAACCAGCGGCCGGGCCGGAACCCGAAGACTGGCGAGGAAATTCCGATTTCGGCGCGTACGGTGGTGACGTTCCGTCCGGGGCAGAAGCTCAAGGAGCGCGTCGAGGCCTACGCTGGAGGTGTGAATGCTTGATCCCGGCAGCAACCGCGAACTGCCGCCAATCCCGGCCAAGCGCTACTTCACCATCGGTGAGGTCAGCGAGCTGTGCGACGTCAAGCCGCACGTGCTGCGCTACTGGGAGACGGAGTTCCCGTCGCTGAATCCGGTCAAGCGTCGCGGCAACCGCCGCTACTACCAGCGCCACGAGGTGCTGATGGTGCGCCAGATCCGCGGGCTGCTGTACGAACAGGGCTACACCATCGGTGGCGCGCGCCTGCGTCTGGAGGGTGAGTCGGCAAAGGAAGAGTCGGCGCTGAGCTCGCAGATCATCAAGCAGGTACGGATGGAGCTGGAAGAGGTGCTGCAGCTGCTCAAGCGCTGAGCAGGGCTCCGAGGATGGCCCAAGCTGGCCGCAAGCGGTTATACTTTGCGACCGCCACACGGCGGCACATTGCAGGTTCAGTCGGGGCGTAGCGCAGCCTGGTAGCGCATCTGCCTGGGGGGCAGAGGGTCGTCGGTTCGAATCCGGCCGTCCCGACCAAACTTGCACATCGCGAACAGCGGCCATCGGAGCGATCCGGGCCGCTGTTTTCGTTTGTGCTCATGGCTGGGGTCGGCGAAGTGCCTTGGAGCGCGCCGGTGGGGCCCGATGGAACTTTCACTTTGCTGCCTCTGTCACACCGGACTTCATGGACTGGAAGGGAATCTGTATGAAGGCCATCGGATGTGTCGCGCTTTTGTGCGCAGGGGTGCTGTCAGGGCAGGTGATGGCGGAGTCGAAGGCCCCCCAGCCAGACTCTCCGGCGACCGCGACCGCGACCGCGACCGCGACCGCGACCGCGCCGTTGCCGATCGTGGATGCAGCGCCGGTGCCGGTGAACGGCCTTAAGGCCGGGCCAGGGCTGTGGCAGGTGCGCAAGGGTGGCAACACCCTATGGATCTTCGGCACCGTGTCGCCGATTCCCAAGGGGCTGGAGTGGTACTCGCCCCAGGCCGAACGCGCGCTGGCGCGCAGCACGCAGATTATCGGTGCACCGAGCGTGGGCGTATCGGTGGGCATGGGCGGGATGTTCCGAGCCGCTTTCGCCATGCCGACGCTGCTCAAAGCGCGCAAGAATCCCGACGGGAAGACGTTGCGCGAGGTATTGCCGGCCCCGCTGTATGCCCGCTGGTCGCAACTCCGTCAGCAATACGTGCCGAAGGACGATGACATCGAGGAATTCCGTCCGTCCTACGCGGCCAGCAAGTTGTACGCGGCGGCACTGGAGCGCGCCGGGCTGGTCCCTGCCGGAGCCGTCTACGAGCGCATTGGCGCCGTGGTCAAGAAGCACGACGTGGAGCGTGTCAGCACGTCGGTGAAGACCGAAGTGCGCGACGTCAAAGGCGTGGCGAAGACGGTCATCCGCTCCAAGGTGGATGAAACGGAATGCCTGCGTGAGGTGTTGGACGCGCTGGAGCGCGACGTGACCCAAGCAACACTGCGAGCCAATGCCTGGGCCGAGGGCGATGTGGCCACGCTGACTGCGTTGAGCGAACGTGGCTCGCAGCGGGCATGCGACGACACGTTCTTTGCCAGCGAGGTTGCCGCGGAGCTCGGGCTTGCGGACGGTCGCGCGCGCGCGGAGGGGCAGTGGCTGAAAGCGGTCGACACGGCCCTTGAGCGCAACCATGACACCTTTGCGGTGCTATCGGTGAGTTCGATGCTCGGTGACACGGGTTGGCTCGCCCGCCTGCGCGCGCGGGGCTATGAGGTGGTCGCGCCGGAGTGAACTGCGCTCGCAAGGGCGCGCCGTCTGCGCCCCGCATGCAGCGGGGCGGCATGGCGGTCGCACGGTGCTGCTGACGCAAGCCGTGCGAGGGGAGAAATCACTTGCTGGCGCGAACCGCGCATCCACCCCCAGCGCGATGGGGCTGCGTGTCAGCCCACCGCGCTCTGGCTTGCCGCTTCCGGCGACAGGTGCGGCCAGCGCGCCAGCACTGCCGTGCGGATGCCGGCCACGTCGAGCCCCGCCTCTGCCAGCAGTTGCTCGCGGCTGGCGTGGTGCTGGAATGCGTCTGGCAGACCCAGGTGCAGCACGGGCCTCGTGATGCCTTCGGCCGCCAGCAACTCGGCCACACCGCTGCCCGCACCACCGGCCACGACATTGTCTTCCAACGTGACGAAGCCATCGTGGGTCTTGGCCAGCGACAGGATCATGTCGCGGTCCAGCGGTTTGACGAAGCGCATGTTGACCACGGTCAGGCCCAGTTCCGCGCCCACCTGTTCCGCGGCCGGCACGATGGCACCGAACGCGAGCAGGGCCACGCCGCGGCCTTCGCGTCGCAGTTGCGCCTGGCCGATTGGCAGCGGATGCAATTCCGCCTGCACCGGCACGCCGGGCCCCGTGCCGCGCGGGTAGCGCACCGCCGCCGGACCCGGGTGCAGGTGGCCCGTGGTGAGCATCTGCCGGCACTCGTTCTCGTCGGCAGGCGCCATGACCAGCATGTTGGGCACGCAGCGCAGGTAACTCAGGTCGAGATTGCCGGCATGCGTGGCGCCGTCTGGACCGACCACGCCGCCGCGGTCGATCGCGAACAGCACGTCCAGCTCCTGGATGGCGACGTCATGCACCAGCTGGTCATAGCCGCGCTGCAGGAAGGTCGAGTAGATCGCGACGACGGGCTTGGCGGCTTCGCAGGCCATGCCCGCGGCCAAGGTCACCGCATGCTGCTCCGCGATGGCCACGTCGAAGTAGCGCTGCGGGTATTCCTTGCTGAAGCGCACCAAGCCCGAGCCTTCGCGCATCGCGGGGGTAATGCCCATCAGCTTGGGGTCGGCTGCGGCCATGTCACACAGCCAGTCGCCGAACACGTCGGTATAGGTCGGCTTCTTCGCGCCGCCCTTGCTGACCATGCCCTGCGCGGGGTCGAACGGGCTGACCGCGTGGTAGCCGATCTGGTCGCCCTCGGCGAGTTCGTAGCCCTTGCCCTTGGTGGTGATGATGTGGAGCAACTGCGGGCCCTTCAGGCCCTTCAGCGTCTTCAGCGCGCCCACCAGCGCGCCCATGTCGTGGCCATCGATGGGGCCGGTGTAGTGGAAGCCCAACTCTTCGAAGAAGGTGGATGGCAGCACCATGCCCTTCCACTGCTCTTCCCAGCGCTTGACGAAGCGCGCCGGCGCGCCGTGCTTGTCGCCCAGCAGCTTCTTGCCGCCCTCGCGGATCGCGTTGAGCGTGCGACTGCCGGAGAGCCGGCCGAGCATGCGCGTGACGCCGCCGACGTTCTCCGAGATCGACATCTGGTTGTCGTTGAGGATCACCAGCAGGTTCGGCTCGATGCCGCCAGGCTGGTCGCCCATGCCGCCGCCGTGGGCCAGTGCCTCGAACGCCATGCCGCCCGTGATCGCGCCGTCGCCAATCACCGCCACGACCTTGCGCTCGTCGCCCATGCGCTGCAGGGCGATCGCCATGCCGAGTGCGGCGGAAATGGACGTGGACGAATGGCCGACGCCAAAGGTGTCGTATTCGGACTCTTCGCGCTTGGGGAACGGCGCGACGCCGTCCTTCTGCTTGACCGTGCTGATCGTGTCGCGGCGACCGGTGAGGATCTTGTGCGGGTAGCACTGGTGGCCGACGTCCCAGACCAGGCGGTCGACGGGCGTCTCGTACAGCCAGTGCAGGGCGACGGTCAGCTCGATCACGCCCAAGCCGGCGCCGAAATGGCCGCCGACCTTGGCGACCTGTTCGATCAGGTACGCGCGCAGTTCATCGGCGATCGCCGGCAGTTCCGATTCGGGGAACTGGCGCAGGTCGGCAGGCAGGGCAATGCGCGACAGGCGCGGGTAGCGTTGCGGATCGATCATCTCGTCGCAGTATGACGGTTAGCCTGTCATTGTCCCGCGACGCCGGGAGTGCGGCAAGGCATACCGCCCCGTACGCCGGGGCGGGTGGATCGGGACTCAGCGCCCGCGCAGGCGTCCGAACAGCCCGCCCGACTTCGAAGCTTCCGGTTCGGGTTCCGGCTCGCGGTATGGCTGGGCGAAACCGGTGGCCAGGCTGGCGTTGACGAAATCGTTGACGTCCTCGCGGGCCACGCCGCTGGCCTCGGTGATTTCAGCGAGCGTGGCCGGCCCCTTCATCATTACGGTGGCGATGCGGAAGTGCTTGGGGTACTCGCGTTCGGTTTGCGGCCACTTGAGCAGGTGGAAGCGTTCGTGGGGGTCATAGCCGGCCACCAGCGCGCCCGCGCCGCCGATCAGGCCGTCAAACCACACCAAGCGCGAAAGCGGCTGTGAGGCGCCCAGTGCCGGGGTGGCCTGCTGCCACGTCGCATCGTCCACAGGCTCGAAAGCGTCCTGATTCAAGCCGCTCGTGAAGAGTTCGGTTAATGGCTTGAGCGCAGGCGGGCCGAAGTACACCTGGGCTGCAGGATCGATCATGACGGAGATCTGGCCCGTTCGGATGCGGTGGCGCCCCTTGAGTTGCCCCGACGCGAGCCAATTGGCCAGGGAAGTGAGTGCTGGTGCAGCAGGAGCGGCTGGAGGAGCCTCTGCAACCGGAGCAACCGGAGCAGCCGGAGCCGCCTCAGCCGCCTCAGCCGCGTCACCAGCGGGCGGGGCCATGGGAGCCGGAGCAACCTCAGCCGCCGCGGCTATCGGAGTCGACTGAGCAGCCACCTCCTCGGCGGGTGCCGCGATGTGTTCGGCCGTGGGGGCGGGTGCCTCCATGGCGGGCGTCGGCGGTGATTCCGGGGGCGCGGTCTCCCGGCCACCTGAGGGGATCGCGTCGGCAAGGTCGGCGAAGACCGCCAGGGATGCCACTTCCATGGTCTCGGCCTCCGGCTCCGGCGCCAGCGCCGAAGGCGTCTGGAGTGCCGCATTCGTTACGCCCGCCGCGACGGGCGCTGGGACAATCTGCTGGCCCAGGGATTGGGCGATCTCGCCGAGCACGGCGGCCAGACTCTCTGCGGTGAACGGACGCTCCAGCCGGAAGTCCGCCTGGGTACGCGAGGCTGTGGTCAAGCCGATGACCGACTTCTCGGCGGCATGCAGGCGCAGCCAGCTCATCGGGCCGTACAGGGTGTCCATGTCCACCACGACAAAGGCGGCATCGGATTCGGACTCGAGTTGCCAGAGCCCGCCCAGTTCAGCGGAGGCCTCGGTGAACGCGTGCCTGAGGGCGGATTCGGTGTCCGGATCCATTCCGGTCAGGCCGAGGGTCAGTGACATCGTTTCACCGTTGCAGATTGATTCAGCTGAGTGTTGCGGAGGCTGGATCAATCGTCAACGCGGCAAGGGCTTGGCGAATGTGCGCCGCTGGGCAGTTTCCGAATGCGTGCAGGGGTCAAGCCGACGATCGCGCGTTACGCGGCAACTGGTTTTTCAGGAAGGTCATCTGGTCGGCCAGGATGTTGCGGTTGGACAGGATCAGATGCTCGATCCAGCTGGGCCGGTAGGGTACGGCCAGCAAAGGCATGTCGGCCTGTTGCGGGGTGCGGTTGCTCTTGCGTGAATTGCACGGGAAGCAGGCGGCCACCACATTTTCCCATGTGTCGCGTCCGCCCTTGGACACCGGCAGCACGTGATCGCGGGTGAGGTGGGCGCGGCTGAAGCCCCGGCCGCAATACAGGCACAGGTAGCCGTCGCGCGCGAACAGCGCGGGATTGGTCAGTGTCGGCGTGGGCGACAGCGCGCGCGCGTGCGGATGGCCCCGTCCTGCCACGATCGGGTGCAGCGCGATGACACTGCGCACGCCGGTCCGGCGGCAGGTGCCGCCATGCACTTCCATGCATGGGTCACCCAGTGTCCAGGCGACCGCATCGCGGGCATACAGGCATGCGGCGTCCTGCCAGTTGATCCAGTCCAGGGCGCGCCCGTGCGCATCCAGGGCCAGCAGGCGGATCGCGTTGAACTGTTCGGCGGAATGGCGCGGGACGATGCGCGGAGTGAAGCGGGGACTGTCCGGATCACGCCACCCGTGGTTGGCCAGCGTGCCGGATTGGACAAGGCGCAGGATCGCTCTGTCAGTCTCCATTGGAGATCAAGGATATACGCCTTTGGTGACGAATTTGCTACCCCGCCAGGGGGCGGGCGGGGTAGCCGCGGCGCGGGGACACCGCGCCGGGCTTCCCTGGACGTCAGGCGTCGAACGCGTCGGCGTCGAGTGCGGTCAGTGTCCCGGCACCGCTTTCGATGGCGGCCGCGTGGGTCAGCGTGCGTGGCAGGAGGCGCGCGAAGTAGAAGCGCGCGGTCTCGCGCTTGCCGGCCTTGAACGCCTCCGACTGCGACGAGGCTTCGCTGGCGGCCACGTTGCGCGCCCACCAGTAGGCCAAGGCGACGTAGCCGGAAAACATCAGGTAGTCGTATGCGGCCGCGCCGATCTCGTCCGGGTTGCCTACCGCGCGCTGGCCGACCTGCTGGGTGAGCTGCTGCCACTGCGTCGCCTTGTCACGCAGCGGGCCGATGAATTCGGCAACGGCGGCATTGTCGGCATGTTCCGTGCAGAACTGCTCGACCATCGCGAGGAAGGCTCGCAGCCCGGCCCCCTTGAGCTGCATGACCTTGCGCCCCAGGAGGTCGAGTGCCTGGATGCCCGTGGTGCCTTCGTACAAGGTCGTGATGCGCGCATCGCGCGCCAGCTGCTCCATGCCGTGCTCGGCGATGTAGCCGTGGCCGCCGAAACATTGCACGGCGTGGTAGGTGCACTCCACGCCCCATTCCGTGAGGCACGCCTTGACGATGGGCGTCAGGAAGCCAGCCAGTGCATCGGCCTGCTCGCGCTCGGCGGCATCAGTGGCGGCATGGGCGATGTCGAGCTGCAGGCCGGCGTGGTACGACATCACCCGGCCGCCTTCGATCAGCGCTTTGCAGGTCAGCAGCATGCGGCGCACATCGGGGTGGACGATGATCGGGTCGGCCGGCTTGTCGGGAAACTGCGGGCCGGACAGCGCGCGCATCTGCAGGCGTTCACGTGAATAGCGCAGCGCGTTCTGCTGCGCGCGCTCGGAGAGGGCCAGGCCCTGCACCCCCACGCCCAGGCGCGCGGAATTCATCATGGCGAACATGGCCATCAGGCCCTTGTTCGGTTCGCCGACGATGTAGCCTTCGGCACCGTCGAAGTTCATCACGCACGTCGCCGAACCGTGGATGCCCATCTTGTGCTCGAGGCTGCCGCAACGCACGGCGTTGCGCTCGCCCTGGGTTCCATCGGGTGCGACCTTGAACTTGGGCACGACGAAAAGCGAAATGCCCTTCACGCCGGCGGGCGCGTCCGGCAGGCGCGCCAGCACGAGGTGGACGATGTTGTCGGTCAGCGAGTGCTCGCCGGCGGTAATGAAGATCTTGGTACCAGAGATGGCGAAAGTGCCATCGGCGGTGGGCTCGGCCTTGGTCTTGAGCAAGCCCAGGTCACTGCCGCAGTGCGGTTCGGTGAGGCACATGGTGCCGGTCCAACGGCCATCCACCAGCGGCTTGAGGAACACTTCGCGCTGCCAGTCGGTGCCGAAGTGCAACAAGGCTTCGGTGGCGCCGTGCGACAGCAGCGGGAAGTTGCCCCAGGCCAGGTTGGCGGAGTTGATCATCTCCTTGAGCGGGAAACCCAGCGTTTGCGGCATGGACTGGCCGCCGAACTCCACCGGTGAGGTGAGGCCGGTCCAGCCGCCTTCGACGAACTGGTCGAACGCCGGCTTGAAGCCGGAGGGAACCGTGACTTCGCCGGTGGACGGGTCGAGCTTGCAGCCTTCGCGATCGCCGACGGCATTGAGCGGGGCGAGCACGGTTTCGGTAAAGCGGGCGGCTTCGTCGAGGATCGCGTCGATCACGTCACGAGACGCCTCGTCGAACCCAAGACGCTGGAATTGCGCATCGGCACCCATGACGTCGAACAGGGCGAAGCGGATGTCGTTGAGGGGGGCTTTGTAGCTGCTCATGGCGGGACCGGATACAAGAGGGGGCGGTGGTGGAAGGGGTCAGCGCAGCACGCCGGGCAAGCCGGGCGCGGGACTCAGCGCACTGCTGCGATCGATCTTGAAGTTGCGTTGCTTGGCTTCGTCCGGCGTGGCGTCGACGGTGCCCTTCAGCGTGTAGTCCACGCCGCGGCCGGCGGCGAGCGCATCGGCGACGGCCAGCTTGGCGGCCGCGGTCGGGGCCAGGGTGACGGTGACGACGTCGGCCGACTCCTTGCCGACCGAGAGCGCCGGCTGCGCGGTCAGTCGACCGGCCTCCTGGCCGGCGATGGTCAGGGCGAGGTCAACGCGGTCAAAGCGCATGGCGACGCTGCTGAAGTTCTCAAGGCGCAGGTCGATGGACCAGTGGCCATCGGCACGGACGGTCAGTTGCTGGATGCGCGCGGCCGGCTCGGAGACCCGGCGGACCGGGCCGCTCGCGCAGCTGGCCAGAAGCGCGGCACACAGGGCCAGACCGGTCCATCGCATCAACTTCATTCGCTCGCTCCGTGATTGGGGAGTCCGAGCATACTACGGCGCATGGTGGACGCGGGATGCGGTCGGGCGGGGTCGCCTTAGTCCATCAGTCCCTTGCGCAGTGCATACCGAACCAGCTCGGCGGTGTTGCGGACACCAACCTTGTCGAGGACCCGGGCGCGATGGTTCTCGGCGGTCTTGGCGCTGATGTCGAGTTTGCGTGCGATTTCCTTGGTCGTCAGGCCTTCGGCGATCAGGTGGAAGACCTCGCGTTCGCGGGCCGTCAGCCGGCCATAAGGGTCATCCACGCCACGGTCAGGGTTCTGCAACTGGTCGGCGAGGATGCGCGCGGCCTGCGGGCCGAAATGACCTCGGCCGGCTTGGAGGTTTCGCACCGCGGCCAGCAGATCGGCGGCGGCGCTGTCCTTGACCAGATAGCCGCTGGCGCCCGCGCGCACGGCCTGCAGCACGTACTCGTCCTCCTGGTGCATGGTCAACACCAGCACCCGGGTATTGGGAAGGGCTTCCTTCAGGCGGCGGACCACCTCAATGCCGCTGAGACGGGGCATGGACAGATCCGTGACCACAATGTCCGGTCGCGTGGCGATGGCCTTTTCGACGGTCTCGAAGCCGTCGGCGGCCTGTGCGACCACCTGGACATCGCCCTCGGCCTGAAGCAGGCCGACAAGGCTCTCCCTGACCAGTGTGTGGTCGTCGGCGATCAGGATTCGGATGGGCCCCAGTGGCATGACACCACCCTGCGCGGGCCGCGTCGCGGCGTCAAGACGGGGGCGGCGCCGCCACTGGCACGGAGACCCGCACCCGGGTTCCCTGGCCTGGCGCGGATTGCACGTCGAACTGGCCTTCGTAGAGGCGGACACGTTCGCGCATACCACCAAGGCCGCTGCCGCCGGAGTGCAGGGCCGCCGTGACGTCGAAGCCATCGCCATCGTCGATGACCTGCAACTGCACGCGGCCGCTGCGCGTCACCAGGCGGACCAGCACGCTATGGCCGCGGGCGTGCTTGATCGCATTGTTCAACGCTTCCTGTGCCACGCGGAACAGCAGGGTCTGCACCTCGCCGGCAAGGGGCGGCAGGGGCTCGAGGTCCAGCACCACGTCGACGCCACTGGCCTCTGACTGTGCGCGAACCAGCCATCGCAATGCCGCCTCCAGGCCGAGGTCGTCGAGGATCGGGGGGCGCAGCAGCCGCGAGAGGTTGCGTGTGTCTTCGAGGGTGTCGCTGCACAGCGCGATGGCGCCTTCGAGTTGTGTCCGGATGCCGTTGTCGTCCGCAGGCAACGCATGGGTAACCTGCGACAACCGGTGCTTGAGGACCGTGAGATTCTGGCCCAGGCCATCGTGCAACTCGCGGGCGAGACGGCGACGTTCGTCTTCCTGGACCCGCCACACCGCGCGGCCAAGGCGGCGAAATTCGCGCTCGTTGCGTTGCAGGCGGTCGAGCAGGTCCTGGTATTGCTGGCGCAGCCGAACGAGGTCATCCATGGCGTGGCTCCACGGCGGCGGGCGTTGGCCGTGCCTGGTCGGTGGCGGCGTCGAATGCGGCGCGACGTTCTGATGGCACGTGGTCGCGCCGTGTGGCCCAGGCGGCAACCGCACTGCGCAACGCACTGGCCGCGGCATCGGCGTCACCTTCGGTACGCAAGGCTGACGCGCCGAGCGTGTGCAGCAGCGCGGCGTCGAGATGATCACGCTTGCGCAGCATGGGGAGCGTGTGTCGATAGATCATGGCGGCGCGCGTGGGTTGTTGATCGTCCAGCGCGCGTTGCATGGAGAGGCGTGCCCACTGCAGGCGCAGCGGCAAGTGGCCCAGTGCCGAGGCGTTGGCTTCCAACGACGCGGCCATCGGGGCATGGTGCGCACCCTGCAATGCAGCCTGAAGGATCAGACTGCGGACGCCTGATGCCTTGGCCAGTCGCGCGGCTTCGCGCAAGGCCTTCGCGTCGTCCGTGTGGCTGCCTCGGCGATGTGCCAGTTCCGCTCTGACCAGGGCGGCGATGGCCTGCTGTTCGCTGGATGCGGTGGTAATGGCTTTGGAAATGCCGTCGAGGATGGCGCGCGCGTCGGTGTCGGCATGGGCCGCCATCAGCGCTTGGGCGCGCAGCAGGTCGACGTCCAGCAGGCCGCGGTCATCGTTGCGTTGGCGAAACAGCGCGGCGGCCTTGTCGGCGTGCGCCAGTGCGTCGTCGACGTGGCCTTGCAGCAGCGCCAGTTCGGTGAGATTGCGGTAGCTGACAGCAGCTTCTTCCAGCATCTGCTGTGCTTCGGCCACGTCGCGGGTTTGCTCGAACAATTTGCGCGCCTCGGGCCATTGCCCACGCACCATTGCGACGAGGCCCTGGTTCTGCTGGGCGCGGATGCGGCCGGTGTCGTCCCCCAACGTCGCGCTGGCCGATGCCGATTGCGCCAGATAGGCCTGGGCGTCGTCGTAGTTGCCCAACTGGAAGTGCGCAAAGCCGATGTCGTTAAGCACCATGGCGGTGCCCCGGGGGTCACCGACCTGTTGCCATGTCTGCAGGGCGCGACGGAAAGCCGCCAGCGCGGCAGGGTAATCGCCGCGCTCCTCGGCCAATAGCCCGAGTTCCTGTTCCACCGCGGCGAGGCCACCCCGGTCACCGAGCGATTCATGTAATGCGCGGGCCTGTTCCAGATGGGTGGCGGCCTGCGCGAACTCGCCGCGCTGGCTGAGGGCCGAGCCCAGGTTGCGCAGGCTTGTGGCCAGACCGCGTCGATTGCCGACGCCGCGGCGCAATTCGATGGCCTTGCGGTACTGCTCCTCCGCGTCGGCGTGCTGGCCGAGGCGGGCGTAGCCGATGCCCATCGCGTTGACGGTCTCGCCTTCGCCAAAGCGATTGCCGCTGCGCTTATACAGGACCAGCGCCCGTACCAGGTAATCATCGACGGCGCGTCGTGCATCGCCCTGCAGGATCGAGAACTTGCCCAGTTCGAACCACGCGCGCGGATCGTTGGGGTCGCGTGTGGTGAGTGTCTGCAGGCGTTGGGTGGCCGCCTTGAAGTCACCGCCGCTTCCGAGTGCACGTGCCCACTGCAGTTCGGCAAAGGTGTCATCGGGCGCAGCTTGCAGCCTGGCGCGCCAGATGGCGGCCGCCGCAGGCGCGTCGCCATCGAGCATGGCACGGTCCGCATTGAGCCGTTGCAGGAGGGCCGCGGGGGCGGTCTTCGCACTGGCTTGCCCACGCTCAATGGCGTCGTAGGCCACATCGTGCTCGCCAATCAGATGCGCGACTTCGGATTTCGCCTGCCATGCGGCGATGAACCCGGGGGCCCGCTCGGTGGCGCGGCTCCATTGCGTGAGCGCATCCGCTGGGCGTCCCTGCTGCCATGCCGTCAGGCCAGCGCCGTAAAGACCCAGAGCCTGCCGGTCGCTCGGCGCCCCCAAGTTCAAGGCACGGCCACCCAATGCCGGTGTCAGCGCGGGATCCGTGAGCAACGCTTGCACGGCACCGGCGGCATCGTTGCCGACGGCACGGACCTGCAGTGGTGCTTCGCCTGGGCCCACGAGTCGGGCGGAAGCCTGCCAGCGCGCGCCGGCGCCGCTTGCGTCGACCAGCAGCGTGCGATCCGCGCCGACGATGCGTTGCAGCGCTGGTACGTCCAAGCGTGTGGTGCCGGTGGGATCCAACTGGCGCAGTCCCTGTTGCGTGCGCTCCTCGTCGACGACCGCGAGGGTGCTGCCGGAGGCCAGCGCCTGACGCAGCAGCGCCGCCATTCCCACCCGCTGCATTGCATCCAGCGACCCGTTTGCCGATGCCACTGGCAACACCAGCAGGCGATGCAAGGGAGCGACCGCAGACACGCCCGCTGGCGCAGGGGCCTGTCGCCACTGCCAGACCGCGACGGCGCCAAGCGACACGGCCAGCGCCAGCGCTAGGCTCCACCACCCGCGTGACCACAATCGCCACTCACGTGGCACTTCGCGTCGGTCGATCGCGTGAATCACGTCCTCGGCCCGCTGCAGCCGGTGTGCGGGCTGGGGACGCAGGAGGCGGTCGATCAGCCGCGCCAGCCAAGGCGGGACGTCCGGTCGATGGCGCGTGACCGGCGGGGGCGTGCGTACCATCCGCTGCGCGAGCGCTTCACTGACCGTGGCTCCGGCAAAAGGCATTCTCCCGGTCAGCATTTCGTACAGGATCAGGCCGAGCGCATAGAGGTCGCTTCGGGCATCCACCGCCTCACCGCGCGCCTGTTCCGGTGAAAGGTAGTCCGGCGTGCCCACCACCGCCCCGGTTTGGGTCAGTCCTTGGCTGGCGAGCGAGCGCGCCACGCCAAAGTCGCTGATGTACGCATCGCCGTCGCCGTCCACCAGCACGTTGGCGGGCTTCAGGTCCCGATGAACCACGCTCCGCGCATGCGCGGCGGCGAGGCCCTCGGCCAATTGCCGCGCAATGCGGGTGGCGCGCTCGACCGGCAGCGGCCCGTCCCGGTCGATCAGGTGGTCGAGGCCTTCGCCATCGACGAAGTCCATGCTGATCATCCACTGGCCCTCGTGCTGGGCCAGGTCGTGGATCCGCACGACGCGCGGGCTCGACACCTGCCGCGCCATCAACAACTCCTGGCGAAAGCGCTCGAACGCATCGGGCCGGCTCGCCAACTCGGGACGCAGCAGCTTGAGCGCGACCGGCACGTTCAGTGCCGTGTCGGTGGCGCGGTACACCACGCCCATGCCGCCGATGCCGAGCATCGACTCGACGCGGAAGCGGCCGCCTAGGAGCGTGCCCGGAGCAAAGTGCTGCGACGCCTGGACGCTGGTGGCAGTGGGTGGGGCGGGGTCGGTCACGGCGCCGCCTCCGCGCCGACGCGATGCACCACGGTGCCCCACCGCGGCGCACTGTCGAGCGACTGCATCGCTCGGCGGGCCAGCAGCCACAGGGTGGCGCTCTCGGCGAACGCGCCGAGCAGTTCAAGGTCAAAGTCGGTGATCGGCTCGCCCGGTTCGCTGCGGTCGGCGTAAATGGCGCCGACGGTGCGGCCGTGGTCAAGCAGCGGCAGGCAGACCAGGCTCTGCAGCCCGCTGCCAGCGACGGATTGTCGGCGCGCCAGCCAGGGTTCGCGGTCCACGTGGTTGACCACGACCGGCATGCCGCTTTCCAGCGCACGTTGCACCGCGCCCACGCTGCCTTGGAACACGTTCGGGTCCATCACGGCCGGATCCAGGAGCAGGCTGGCACACACGGCGAAATCGTTGCCGTTGGCGAGCAACATGAAGCCGCGCGAGCAGCCGGCCAGTTCAACCACGCCGCGCAGCACGTCGTCCAGCAGCGAGTCGGCGTCGTGGTGGGCCGCGATGCGGCGGGTGGCGGCCATCGAGAGAGCGCGGCGCTCCTGCTGGCGGTCACGCAGCGCGCGGGCCTGTCCGTCGTCAAATACCTCGAATTCGCAGTGCACGTCGCCCAGGCGCAGCCATGCGTTGCGCGGCAAGGCCTGGCCGAGCGTGGCAATGCCATCGATGAAGGTGCCGTTCTTGCTGCCCAGGTCGTTGAGGCGCCAGTGGCCGGCGTCTTCGACGAGTTCGGCATGGGTGCGGGATACCGACGAATGCCCCAGCACGAGATCGCAGTCCGAGTTCCGGCCGATGCGAAGCCGCGCCCCCGCGTCCACCCAACGGGTCAGTGCGGCGGCGTCGGGCGGGTAGACGATCAGGCGGGCCGGCATGGCCCCATCTTATATCCGGGATGGGGCAGCCGAATGGGCAGGTGGCTTACTGCCCGTAATCGCGCAGGTAGGCCACGCTGAAGCGCAGGGTCGCCGCGCCCGCCACCAGTTCGCCCGCGTGGTTGGTCACGTCGCGGGTTGCGCGCCACTCGTTGGCCAGGAAGCTGCCGGCCCGCGCCTGGGCGCGCGCGCGGATGTCGTCGATGGCGCCCAGTGCGGCGGCGTAGTCTCCGGCGGCGATTGCGGCTTGGGCAAGGTCGAGCTTGGCGGTGAACGGTTGCCGCTCGCTCAGGGGGAGGGCACTGATGTGATCGCGCAGGTAGGCGATTTTTTCGTTGATGACGACACCGGTCGGGCGCAGGTCGGTCACGATCAGGAACTGGGAAAAGCCGCCGTAGGTTGTGCGGGCCCGGACGCTGCCCTGGGCGATCTCATCGCTTACGTCGCGAAAGTTGCCGCCCAACGGCGCCTTGAGCACGCGGAACGCACTGCCGGGTGCGTAGGCCAGTGCGTGCGTGTGGATCTCCAGACGGCCGGTGTTGCGGAATGTCAGGCCGCCGTTCGCCGGCGGCTCGATGGTGATCAGAAGCGGCAGCGCGGAGGGCAGGGCGGTGAGGCTGACGTCGGGGAGTCGCGCCAGAAACGTCGGATCCGTCAGGCTGACCTGTTGTACCGAAACCCCCAGGCTGGCCGGGCTCAGGCCGCTCGCGTCCTGGAAGACGAGGGTGACGTCGGCCAGCGGGTTCACCGGGTCGCCGATCACGATGCTGGCGTCGTTGCCGGAGGCGTCCACCAGGACGGGGAGAGCGGACTGTGCATTCGCCCAATTACCCGCAGCGCACAAGACGCCGGCCACCAAAAGCTTCGAAGTCCACCTCAGGATTGCCATACCACCACTCCCAACCGATCGCCCCCGGCGCTTGTGGAGGTCCGTTCCGGCGCGTCCGGGGGCTGGGCGGGCGGGCCACGCCTGTCCTAGAGGCGCGGCTTAAGACTAACTACAGCGTGTGAAGGCCGTCTGTAGGGACTTTCACTCATTGGCGCTTTCGTTCAGCGACGGGAGGGACGCTGAGGGAATTCCCCCTCACGCACTGGGGGGCAATCCGGATGGGAGCGCGGCGAGTGGCTTCGCATGCTGGTCTCGTGCCCAGTTCCGGGCGCCAGCCACCGGAGTGCCCAGACCATGTTGTCCCGCCGTAGCTCCCGCCATCCCCTGCGTCTTTCCGCGATCTCCGTTGGCCTGCTCGCCAGCGGCGTCGCCCTTGCCGATGCCCACCTCGACCCTCAGCTGGTCGCCCTCATGCAGAAAGCCGGTGCAGCCGAAGAACTGCAGATCGTGGTCAGCTACGAGCAGTCCGGTCCCGTTACCGCCGTCCAGACCGCCGCGCTGCAGCAGTTGGGCATCACCAAGGGCATCACCATGCGCACGCTGCCGATTGCCGGCGCGTTGGCCACCCCGGCCGAGATCCGTGCGCTTGCCCAGCGCGACGACGTCGCCTCCATCTATTTCAACGCACCGCTGCGCTACTTCAACAAAGAGGCGCGTGAAATGTCCGGTGCCGCCCGCACCGTGCAGAACCCGGCGGATTTCGGCCGTGCGGTGCCCTACAGCGGCAAGGGAATTTCCGTGCTGGTGAACGACTCGGGCGTGGACGGCACGCACGACGACATCAAGTTTGGCGATCACCTGGTGCAGAACACGCAGGGCGTGACCAACCTTGCCTCGGTGGACAGCATGCTGCCCATCACCTACCTCGAAGGCATTCCCAACACGGACTGGGGCTCAGGCCATGGCACGCACTGCGCCGGCACCATCGGCGGCACCGGCGCCAAGTCCAACGGCCAGTATCGGGGCGTGGCCCCGGGCGCCGATCTGGTCGGCTACGGGTCGGGCGCGGTGCTGTTCATCCTCGATGCGGTCGGTGGCCTGGACTATGCCGCCACCAACCAGTTCACCTACGCCAACACCATCCGCGTGACCAGCAACTCGTGGGGCTCCTCGGGCAAGTTCGAGCCGATGAACCCGGTCAATATCGCGACCTACGAGCTGTACAAGCGCGGCATCGTCAGCGTGTTCGCCGCCGGCAACGACGGCCCGGGCGAAGACACCCACAACCCCTACGCGCAGGCCCCGTGGGTGATTTCGGTGGGCGCCGGCGAGAAAGACGGTGTGCTGACTTCGTTCTCATCGCGCGGCAAGCGCGGCGAAACCGGTGCCTTCACCATGCCCGACGGACGCAACTGGACCTACAGCAACGAGCCCACCATCGTTGCCACCGGCGTCGACATCGTCTCCACGCGCGCCACGACCGGTGGTCTGCACCTGCTGGCCGACGACAGCTCATTGGACCCGGCACACCAGCCCTTCTACAGCCACATGAGCGGCACCTCGATGGCCACCCCGCACGTGGCAGGCGTCGTGGCGCTGATGCTGGAGGCCAACCCCTACCTCACGCCGGCCCAGGTCAAGGACATCATCGAGCGTACTGCCACCAACATGACCGGCCGCGTGTACTGGGAGGCGGGCACGGGCCACATCAATGCCTATGAGGCTGTCGCCGAGGCGTCGGGCTTGCGCACCGACCATGGCGCCACCGTCAATGCGCTTCGTGAGTTCAATGCCAATGCCGTGCTGGCCGGGGGCGTGCCGAACCAGCCGTTTTCCGTGTTCTTTGCACCGGTCGGAGAGGTGGAGGAGCACTCCTTCACCGTGGGCAGTGACATCGCGTGGGTGTCTGCGCGCGCCACCATCGGTGAGAACACGCTGGCGCTGGTCCTGACTGATCCTGACGGCGTGAAGTATGGGTCGTCGATCTCGCTGCCAGTGCTGGGTGACACCGTGACCACGGGGGCACCGGGCAAGCCCGGAACCTGGAAGGTGAGCGCGCGTGGCATCGGTTCGGTGTCGGGCACGGACGTCGACCCGCTCAATGCCACCAACGGTTACGCCGCGCCGGGCACGGTCAATGGTGAGCTCAGCTTCCTCAAGAGTGGCGGTTACACCGGCATGGATGACGTGTCCAACCACGCGGCGCGCCAGGCCATTGAATATGCCGTCGCCAACCGCCTCGTCGATGGCTACTCGGACAAGAAGTTCCGCCCCGAGCAGACCCTCAAGCGCAGCGAACTGGCCCAGTACCTGGTGATGGGGGCGAGCGTGCGGCAGCACCTGCCGTTCGACGGCAAGCGCACCATCACGGACGTCGACACGTCCAACCCGGCGTATGCGTACGTCGAGGCCGTCGTGGCCCGTGGCGGGGCACTGCGTGACCTCAGTCAGGCGCAGGATCCGGTCATGGGCACGGTCAACGGGGCATTCCGTCCGACCGACAACGTGACCCGCGTGAGCCTGGCGTATTCGCTGGTGCAGGCGTTGGCACTGCAGTCGCAGGCGCAGGCGTTCAATGGCGACCTCACGGTGTTCCACGACGGTCGACGCATTCCGGTGGAAGACGCGGCGAGTATCCCGGCAAGCCTGCGCGGCTATGTGCAACTGGCACTGGATCACGGACTGATCAATGCGCGCTTCGCGCTTACCCAGGGACCGTTTGACCTGCAGCCGACGCTGCACGCGTACTTCGATCCGGGCAAGACCGTAACCCGGGCGGGCTTCGCGGTCGCCGCCGGTCGGTACATGGCCCACTACCAGAGCGCCGAGGACTGATCAGTCCTGATTGAACGCAAAGAACTTGGGCCCGGCATTGCCGGGCCCTATTTTTTGGGGCTCGTTGTCCATGCATCGACGCTCACGCTGAGGCGTGCCTACTGCGTCCCCGGTACCATGGATGACCCCGATGAAGTGGACGATTGGACGATGCGAATCCTGGTGGTGGGCGCGGGCGGTGTAGGTGGCTATTTCGGCGGACGGATGGCAGCGGCTGGTCGTGATGTCACGTTCCTCGTGCGGGAAGCCCGCGCTGCCAAACTTGCGCAGGAGGGATTGCGCGTGCGCAGCGAATTTGGCGACATCGACCTGGCACAGCCGCAGACCATCACCCGCGACGCGCTGGACGCACCGTTCGACCTGGTGATCGTGGCCTGCAAGGCGTACGACCTTGCCCATGTCATGGATGACATCACGCCTGCGGTCGGCAATGACACGGCCATCCTGCCGCTGCTCAATGGCCTTGGCCACCTGGACGTCCTGGACGCGCGTTTTGGTGCCGGGCGGATTCTGGGTGGCCAGTGCCATATCGCCGCCACGCTGGATGCCGAAGGCGTGATCCGCCACCTCAATCGCACCCACAGCCTTACGTTTGGCGAGCGCGATGGAAGCGCCTCGATACGCATGCAGCAGGTCACGGCGGCATTGTCCGATGCAGGATTCGATGCGCGCCCGAGCCGTCGCATACTTCAGGACATGTGGGACAAGTGGGTGTTCCTCGCCACGCTGGCGGGGATCACCTGCCTGATGCGCGCGTCCGTGGGCCATGTCATGGCGGCGCCGGGTGGACGCGAGATCACCCTGGAATTGCTGGACAATTGCCTGGTCGTTGCCGCGGAGGCCGGCCACGCTCCCGATCCGGCCATGATCGAGCGTACCCGGCAGTCGCTGACCGAGACCGGATCCACGCTGACCGCATCGATGTTGCGTGACATCCAGCGTGGCGGACGCATCGAGGCCGACCATATCGTGGGCGACATGATTGAACGCGCCGGGCGTCAGCGTGGCCGCATCCCGCTGCTGCATATCGCGTACGCGCACCTGAAGGCGTACGAGGCCAGCAGGCCGCACGCCACCTGATACGGATGGCCGCCGGAGGTATGCTCCACCCATGTGCTATTCCGCGCTGGTCGAGGCCGCCTACGAGAAGTATGTCCGCATGTTCGGTGCGGATATCTCGCTCAAGGAATTCGTGAAACTGTATGGGAGTCGCCATGGCGGTGCTCCCATCCGGCTTCCGAAGGCTCTGGACGCTGCTTTCGCGCACCCCAGCAGTCCGGAAGAACGCGAAATTCGCGAGCTCATCCGGGCCTACGACGCTGCGCAGTTGACCAAGCTGGAACAGGAGCTGTTCAAGCAGAAGAAGCGGCTTGCGGACGCGGAGCGCATACTTCGAAGCAAGGTCACCAAGAGCGCATTGGAAAACCAGCGCATCGCCACGTCCAAGATCCAGTGGGCCAAGGGCAGGATTGCGGACACAAAGCGCAGCGAACCCAAGGAGCGGGACAGCCGCATTTTTCCAGGCTGGTATGCCCCGGTGTTGATCTCGGAAGGCGGACGCAGGGTGGTCAAGCCAATGCGCTACCAGTGCCGGCCGGCGGGAAAGCCAGCCTTCTATGACACCAAATATCCCGGGACCTACAACGCCCGCCGGGACAAGTTGGAAGGATTCTGGAAAGGCCAGTTCGGACACACACACGGCATCATGGTGGTCAACGCCTTCTACGAGAACGTGGCGCGCCACGCCGCGGAAGGGCGTGAACTCGCCCCGGGTGAGGCCGAGGAAAACGTGGTGCTCGAATTTCGGCCGCGGCCCGCCCACGACATGCTGGTCGCATGCCTCTGGTCGCATTGGGAGGGGGTGGATGGCGAGGAGCTGTGGTCGTTCGCCGCGATCACCGACGCGCCGCCGCCGGAGGTGGCGGCGGCGGGCCATGACCGCTGCATCATCCCCATCAAGCCCGAGCACATCGATGCGTGGCTCAATCCTGACCCGGACAATCTGGACGCGCTCTACGCGATCCTGGATGACCGAGACCGGCCGTACTACGAGCACCGCATGGCAGCGTGATCGACTGGCTGTCGGTGTCCGGCGGCCATTGATGCGATGTCTCCGTGCGGTGGTCGCGTTGGTCGTGCACGGCGCGCGCGATCCCTGAGCTACCCCCGATGGGCCACGGACTGGTACGGTGGGTCGCAAAACGAAAAACCCCGCAGGGCTCAGGGCCTTGCAGGGCTTACGTTTCAGCGTTACCTGGAAAATGGTGGCCGGGGAGGGAATCGAACCCCCGACACGGGGATTTTCAATCCCCTGCTCTACCAACTGAGCTACCCGGCCAACAACTCGCCGGTAACGCGAGAGGCGGCATGATACGGGTACTGGCGCCGGCTGGCAAGCACCACCGTGGCTGAACATTGAAATGGGCCGTGTGCCATGCCGTCAGCGAAGGCGCATCATGGGCGCAGTTCCAGGATGCCAAGGCACTTTGTGAGGAGGCAGCAATGAAACGCATGCTGTTGATGGTTGTCGCGGCAGCGCTCGCGATGGGAGGCTGCGCCACCAACCGGCTCAGTGATTCCGACCGGCTTGAGATCTACCGGGCGCATGCCGGCGAACCCGTTCAGAGCTTCCGCTATTTCACCGCGCTGGAGGGCTGGACACCACTGGGCGACGAGGCCTTGGCGGTCTGGGCCCGGCCCAACGACGTCTACCTGCTGGAGCTCAGCGGCAGTTGCCCGGGGCTGGATTTCGCCAGCGCAATCAACGTGACCAGCCAGATGGGCACGGTCTACGCGCGGTTCGACAAGGTGGTAGTGCTGGATCGCAATGCGCCGGCCATCCCGTGTCAGATCCGCGAGATCCGCCCCGTGGACATCAAGGCCATTCGTCACGCCGAGAGCGATCGGCGCGCCATGGCTCAGCCTTCGGGCACGTAACCGGCGGGCTTTTCCGCGCCGCCACCGAACAGGAACTTCTGCATCTCGCCTTCAAGGAAGGCGCGGTGCTTGGGGTCCATCGGCGACAGGCGATTCTCGTTGATCAGCATGGTCTGGTGTGCGAGCCACTTTGCCCACGCGGCCTTGCCCACGCCCGCGAAAACGCGCTTGCCCAGCTCGCCTGGCCAGGGGATGAAATCCAGGCCATCGGTTTCGCGCTGTTCGTACTGGCAGAAGACGGTGCGGGGCATGGCGGTTCCGTGGATGGGGAGGGTGCAAGGATGCGGGTGCGTCGGCCCGGCATCCTTGATGGGGATCAGGCGCCGGTCAGCAGCCGTCGAATCGGTGCCGGGATGCCCAGCGACTCCAACTCATCGCGGGCGACCCAGCGCAGGTCGTCATTGTCGCCCACGTGCGTGCGCAGGGCGACCGGGCGCACGCGCAGAGGCTGCAATTCAAGCTTGTAATGGCTTAAGGCGTGGGCAATCGGTGCGAGTTGGTCGCCGCGCAGAAGCTCACCCGCCACGTGGTCCTCAAACCAGGCTTTCGCACCGGCTTCGTCTTCAGCCTGCGGCAGGGTCCAGAGTGAGGCCCAGATGCCGCGGGTCGGACGACGCTGCAGCAGGATGCGGCCGCTGGTGTCTTCCAGCCACAGCACCCGTGCCTGGCGCTGCGGCAACGGCTTGCCGGGTTTTGGCGTGGGCAGTTCGGCGGTGCGGCCCTCGCGGCGGGCGACGCAATCGTCCTGCAGTGGGCACAGCACGCACGCCGGGTCGCTTCGCGTGCACAACGTCGCGCCGAGATCCATTTGCGCTTGCGTGTAATCCGCCATCCGCGCATCCGGCAGGTGCGGGCTGTCGATGTGCGCCGCCGCGAGGGCCCACAGTCGTTTTTCCACCGCAGGCTGGCCAGGCCAACCGTCGATGCCGTGGTAGCGGCTCAGCACGCGCTTGACGTTGCCATCGAGGATGGCATGGCGGTCGTTCCACGCCTGCGAAAGAATCGCCGCGGCGGTGCTGCGGCCGATGCCGGGCAGGCGCGTGAGTGCATCGATATCGCGCGGCAGTTCACCGTCATGCACTTCAACACAACGCTGCGCGGCCGCGTGCAGGTTGCGCGCTCGGGCGTAGTAGCCCATGCCCGACCAGAGGGCGAGCACGTCATCCAAGGGCGCGGCGGCAAGCGCCGGCAGGGTCGGCAGCGCCGCGACGAAACGCTCGAAGTAGGGGGCTGCCGTCTTGACCTGGGTCTGCTGCAGCATGATTTCCGACAGCCATACGCGGTACGGCGTGCGCGGGTGCTGCCAGGGCAGGTCGTGGCGGCCGGATACGTCGAACCACGCCAGGAGTCGGGGGGCGAACGTCTCCACGCTCATGGGGCGGCACCGTCACTTTCTTCGAATTGCAGTTCCACCCCTTCCAGTTGGGCGCCGGCGATATCCACGCGAGGCGTTACCAGCGTGCCCGACAAGGGGGGCAGGGGGTTGCCGCTCGAGGCAGCGCGCGTCCACTCCAGTACCGCGGGAACGCGGAAGCGACCATCGAAGCGCGTCGTATCGCGGCGCAGTGCCAGCGTCGTGGGGGCGGAAAGATCCGCGGCGCCTTCGTAGCCGAGGCGGAACGGCAGCGGGGACGTGGATTGGCCAATCGGCGGCGGCAGGGTGGGCCAGCCTGCCGGCCATCTCGCGATCGAGCCATCGAGTTCGACCGACAGCGCCTTGCCGATCACTACCCGGCCGCGTGAATGCAGGTCAGGGACGATAGTGGGCGGCGCGGTGCCGCCGTGGCGAACGGCGCGATCGCGCAGGACGACACTGGCAGGCGACAACGTCCAGGTGGCGTCGACGAACCGCAGCGGTCCATGCAGGCCCAGCGAAAAGGGAATGCGCTGTTCGCCGCCCACATACTGGGTTGCGATGCCGATGCGTGCCGGTGTCAGCCGTATTGCGTCCGACCCAAGGTCCAGTGGGCCGGATATGGTTATCGACGCCGGCATCGACCAGTCGCCGTGATCCAGCGTGAGTTCGCCGCGCGCGGACAGGTCTGCCTGCCTGGCCGGGCGGGACAAGGCAATGTCCAGGTCGAAAGGGACCGACAGTGGGGCGTCGCGGTAGCGGCCACGCAGGCGCGCGCGCGCCGGCCGGTCCGGGTGGAGGGACGGCAGGCGCAGTTCAATGCCATCGATGGACCAGTCGGTGCCGATGACGGTTCCGTTGTTGACGTGCAGACCATCGGTCAATGTCGGGATGCGCTCTTTGCTCGGCGGTCGCGACGACAGCCAGTGCTGCATTGCGGGCAGATCCAGGCGTGGGCTGTCCAGTTCGATGCGGCGTATCGAGAGCGACTGGCCGCGGCTGCGGACGGTGGACCACGGTAACGAGACATGGATGCGGTCGGCACGCAGTAGCGCAGTGGCAGCACCGGGCTCCCGCACCACCACCTCGCGCAGCACCAGTACCGGGGTCCCGCGCAGGCGGTATTCGCTGGTGCCGCGGGCGCTGATTTCCAGGCCTAGCGAGCGGCCGAGCGCCCCGGTGACGAGCCGGGCGAACTGCGGGGGGCGACTGGTCCAGAACAGCAGGGCGGCAATGCCGGCCACGACCAGCGCCAACACGGCCAACAGGACGCGCCTGCGCTGCCCCATCATCCCGCGGCGGACCGGTTCGTTGGGACCATGCGTCGCTCAGGCGCCCAGCGCTTCGGGCAGCAGCGCGTCGACGAAGGCCTCGGCGTCGAACACCCGCAGGTCTTCCGGCCGTTCGCCAATGCCAGCGAAACGGATGGGAATGCCGAACTCGCGCGCCAGCGCGAACACCACGCCGCCCTTGGCCGTGCCGTCGAGCTTGGTCACCACCAACCCGGTCACGCCGACCGCCGCATGGAACTGGCGAAGCTGCGACAGCGCGTTCTGGCCAGTGGTGCCGTCGATCACCATCAGCACCTCATGCGGCGCAGCGGGGTCGAGCTTGGCCAGGACACGTTTGATCTTGCCCAGTTCGGCCATCAGCCCCTGCTGGGTGTGGAGGCGACCTGCGGTGTCGGCGATGAGGACCTCGGTGCCACGCGCCTTGGCGGCTTGCAGCGCATCGAAGGCCACGGAGGCGGCATCGGCATTCTGACCTTGCGCAACGACGGGCACCCCATTTCGGTCGCCCCAGGCCTGCAGCTGGGCCACGGCGGCGGCACGGAAGGTGTCGCCGGCGGCCAGCATCAGCGTGCGGCCTTCATCCTTGAAGCGCTTGGCCAGCTTGCCGATCGTGGTGGTCTTGCCGACGCCGTTGACACCCACCGTCAGCAGCACGAAGGGCTTCGCCTGACGGTCGATCTGCAAGGGCACCGTGACCGGCCGGAGCATGGCCAGCAGGTCGGCGCGCAGTGCGGCCAGCAGGGCCTGGGCATCGGCGAAGTCACGGGCCTTCATGCGCTTGCGCAGGCTCTCGACCAGTTGCGTGGTGGCCGCGACGCCCACGTCGGCGGTGAGCAGTGCGGTCTCGATCTCGTCGAGCAGGTCATCGTCGAGCTTGGGGTTGCGCGAGAACAGGCCGCCAAAGGCGCGTGCAAAGGCGCTGCCGCGCAGGCGGTCGCGCCAGCCCTTCTTGCCCTCGGCGGCTGCATCCGCGGCCGAAGAATGAGTGGTCGGGGCGAGGGGGGCGCTGGCGGCCTCCGGCGCCGAAGTATCGGCCGGGTGCTCAGGGACCCGCTCGTGTGCGGCCACCGCACCCATGTGGCCGGGGGCAGATTCGGTCTCCAGCGCGGCCGCGATGACTTCGGCCGGCAGCGGTTCCGACAGTGAATGCGTCCCTGAAGCCCCCGGGTGTGCGGGAGCGGCATCAGGCTGTGCTGGCGCGGCTGTCGCCGGGTCGTCCGCCGGGGCTTCGCCGGTGGGCAAGGGGGCATCGGCGGGGCGATCGTCACCTTCGGGGGGCGAAGCCTGCGGGAAGGCGGCGGCCAGCTCATCGATGCTGGGGCGCTTGGTGACGTCGGTGGCGGCCGCGTCGGGCTTCTTGCGGCGGAAAAAACTGAGCATCGCGTGGGGACATTCCGTGAATGCGCGAGAATGTGCACATGCTAGCACCGGCCCCTGCGAGTCCCTGATGAAAGCCCCCCATCCCCCACGCTCTGCCGGCCCCCGTTCGCCCGCCTCGGGGACGCCCGGGCGCGTACGGCTGATCGGCGGCAAATGGCGGGGCACGCGGCTGGACGTCCCGCAGGCGCCCGGCCTTCGGCCGACCGCCGACCGGGTGCGCGAGACCCTGTTCAACTGGCTGATGCCCGTACTGCCCGGCGCGCGGGTGCTGGACCTGTTCGCCGGCAGCGGCGCCTTGGGGCTGGAGGCGCTGTCGCGGGGCGCGGCGTCCGCCGTCCTGGTGGAGCGCGACCGCAGCCTTGCGACAGCCCTCTCTGGCACGCTGTCCCGCCTGGAGGGCGGCAAAGCCGCGCAGGTGGTCAATGCCGACGCGTTGGCCTGGCTGGCCACCGCGGAGGCGGGCCGCTTCGACCTGGCCTTCCTCGACCCTCCCTTCTCAGCCGGGCTGTGGGAAGCCGTCCTGCCCCGGCTGGTCGCCTGCCTGTCCCCGCAGGCCTGGCTGTATGTCGAGTCGCCGACGGGCGTCGCCCCCGAACTTCCCCCGGAATGGGACCTCCACCGCGAAGGCCACACCCGGGACGTCCGCTACGCCCTGTACCGCCGGCGCCCGGCAGCCGCTGATACACTGGCCTGACCACGGCCGGTCCGTCCGGTTCTTTCCGTTGCGCCACCCCAGCCCATGACCTACGCATGACCGCGGCCCGACAACGCATCGCCGTCTATCCCGGCACGTTCGATCCGATCACCAACGGCCACGTCGACCTCGTCGACCGTGCGGCGCCGCTGTTCGAGAGGCTGATCATCGGCGTGGCTGAAAGCCCCGCCAAAGGCCCGGCGCTTCCGCTGGACCTGCGCGTGGAGCTGGCCCAACAGGCTGTTGCCCACCATCCGAACGTCGAGGTGCGCGGGTTCAACTGCCTGCTGGCGCATTTCGTGGCCGAAGTGGGCGGCGGGGTGCTGCTCCGCGGCCTGCGCGCGGTGTCCGACTTCGAATACGAGTTCCAGCTGGCCAGCATGAACCGCCACCTCATTCCCGAGGTCGAGACGCTGTTCCTGACGCCGGCCGAGCAGTACGGCTTCATTTCCTCGTCGCTGGTGCGGGAAATCTCGCGCTTGGGCGGGGATGTCTCCGGCTTCGTGCCACCGGCCGTGGCCGCCGCGCTGCAGGCGCAGTGGCGCCGGGCGGCAGGCTGACCACTGCCGCGCGCACCGACTTCCGATCCAAGTCTCCAAGCGTTTCCAACCGCACCACACACCACAACAGGGGCTCCCCGATGAAGACCACCACCCGCCTGATGCTCACCGCCTGCCTCGCGCTGCCGCTGCTGGCCGCGTGCAAGAAGGAAGACGCCGCCAAGCAGGAAGCCGTCGTCGAGGCGCCGCTGGTCGCGCCGACCACCAATGACGAAAACGCCTGGGGCACCTACCTGCAGGATGTGGTCAAGCGCAACCTCGATGGCGTGACCGGCCAGCCGTACCTGTACTTCCTGCCGGCCGAGGACACCCCGGACTTCCAGGGCTACTACGACCGCCTGCTGGAACAGGCCTCCACCGACCTGCAGCGCGGCATCCTGGAAGGCAACCTGGTCGCCTACGGTTCGCCGTCGTCGGCCAAGATGGCTGATCTCGTGGTCGCCTCGTTCGCCAAGGTCCAGCCGGGCGCGATGAAGGGCGTCAAGGTGCTGTTCCTGGGCAAGTCGGCGGACAACGAGCGCGTCAAGGCGGCCGTCGCGCCGGCCGGCGTCGACTACAAGTTCATCGAAACCAAGTAACCGGCCCTCCCTGCCGTGCCTGTCACGGCGCGGCAGGGACCGCCGGCGTGCTGGCGCCCCACCGCCATGTCGCTGAAGATCAACGAACTCTGCGTCAACTGCGACGTCTGCGAACCCGCCTGCCCCAATCAGGCCATTTCGCAGGGCGAGACCATTTACGTGATCGATCCCGCGCGCTGCACGGAATGCGTCGGTCACTTCGACGAACCACAGTGCGTGGTCGTCTGTCCGGTCGAATGCATCGACCCTGATCCCGAATACCCTGAAACCCAAGAGCAGTTGCTCGCCAAGCTGGCGAGGCTGCGGCAGGAGTGATTTCGCATGCCCATTGATCTGCGCGCACGCACCGCGCTGCTGTTGTTGGCGGTTGGTTTGGTGGTCGCGCCGGTCATGGCCGGTCCCGCGGAACGCGGTAACGGAGCGACGCAGGAGCCCGCGGCGCCTGTGGCAGAGATGAAATCCGGCGCTGCGACCCGATCCCCGGTCACGCCGCCGGGGACTGCCATCGCGAGCGCACACACGCTGTCCACCGATGCCGGCATGGAAATCATCCGCGCGGGTGGCAACGCCTTTGATGCGGCCATTGCGGTGTCGGCGACGTTGTCGGTGGTGGAGCCGATCAGCTCCGGCATTGGCGGCGGCGGCTTCTTCCTGTTGCACGATGCGCGTACCGGCCGCGACGTGTTCGTCGACGCGCGAGAGACCGCGCCCGCATCCGCCACGCCCGAGGCCTATCTGGATGCCAAGGGAGAGCTCAACCGCGACCGCTCGGTCAATGGGCCGTGGTCGGCCGGCATCCCCGGCCTGCCCGCGGCGCTGGTGCACCTGGCCGAACGCTACGGCCGGCTGTCGCTCAAGACGTCGCTGGCGCCGGCCATCCGCATCGCGCGCGAAGGCTTCCCCATCTACGCGCGGCTGGAGCGGGGCTACGCCACGCGTCGCGAGGTGATGGAGCGCTACCGCGGCACCCGTGCGGTGTTCCTGGCCGATGGCACGCCGCCGCAGGTGGGCGAGATACTCAAGCAGCCGGATCTGGCGCGCACGCTGGAACTGCTGGGCGACAAGGGTTTCGACGGATTTTACCGCGGTGACGTGGCGAAGAAACTGCTGGCTTCGGTCGAGCAGGAGGGCGGGCAATGGCGCGCCGATGAACTGGCCGGCTACCGCGTCAAGGAGCGCGAGCCGCTTCGGTTCAAGTACCGCGAATGGGACGTCACCACCGCACCGCCGCCGTCGTCGGGCGGCGTGGCGATGGCGCAGATCCTGCAGATCCTGGAAGGCTGGGACCTGTCCAAGCTGGATGCCGCGCACCGCACCCATCTCATCACCGAGGCGATGCGCCGCGCGTACCGCGATCGCACGATCTATCTGGGTGATCCCGATTTCGTCCGCGTGCCCGTGGCGCGCCTGACCAGCCCCGATTACGCTGCCGGCCAGCGCGCGTCCATCCACCCGGACAAGGCGCTGCCCAGCGAACTGCTCTCCGGCCAGCCGGCACCGCTGGAGGATGACGAGACCACGCACTTCTCCATCATCGATGCCGAAGGCAATCGCGTTGCCGCCACGCAGACGGTCAACCTGCTGTACGGCTCGGGGCTGGTGGCTCCCGGCACCGGGGTGCTGCTGAACAACGAGATGGACGATTTCGCATTGCGGCCGGGCACGCCCAACGCCTTCGGCGTGATGGGCTTCGAGGCCAATGCGCCCAAGGCCGGCAAGCGCATGCTCAGTTCGATGACGCCCAGCTTCATCGAGTCCAAGGACAAGGTGGCCGCGCTGGGTGCGCCGGGTGGCAGCCGTATCATCACCGAGGTGCTGCTCGGCATCCTCGGCTACGACGATGGCCTGACATCGCAGCAGGTCGCCGCATTGCCGCGCATCCACCACCAATGGATGCCTGACGTGATCTCCGCCGAAGCCGCAGCGTTGGCGCCGGAAACGGTGAAGGCGCTGGAAGCGATGGGCCACAAGGTCAACGCCGGCGAGCCGCCGTGGGGCAATCTGCAGACCGTGGCCTGGGACAAGGTCAACAACACGCTGGAAGGCGGCACCGATCCGCGCAACCCAGTGGGGAAGGCCGACGTGCTGCTGGCGCCGTCAACGCGGTAAGCGGGTGGGCCGCGCGCGGACGGCTTTACCGGTCTGCGCGCAGGGCATCGTTGGGCGATGTGGTCGCCCGTGCGACACGTCCGCCATGTCGGCATAACGCATCGCGGCGTGATTGGGTCGTTGCGGCTGGACGCAGGCGACGGCGCTATCATTGGTCGTCATTCAGGATCGTGCGCGTGAGGTGGTGGACATGAAACTCTGGTCGCTGCTGGGCAACAGCCAGAAGCTCGACGGTGGGGCCATGTTCGGCAACGCGCCGCGCGCGATGTGGGCCAAGTGGGCGCCACCGGACGAGCAGAACCGTATCGATCTTGCCTGTCGCGCGCTGCTGGCGACGCCGCTCAACGGCAAGACTGTGCTGTTCGAAGCGGGGATCGGCGCATCCTTCGAGCCCAAGCTGCGCGAGCGCTACGGCGTCGTCGAGGAACGCCATGTGCTGCTCGACTCGCTGGCCGCCGCCGGCTTCAAGCCCGAGGACATCGACGTGGTGGTGCTCTCGCACCTGCATTTCGACCACGCCGGCGGTTTGCTGGCGCAGTGGGAGGAAGGCCAGCCGCCACGGCTGGTGTTCCCCAATGCCACGTACGTCGTCGGCCGTGAGCACTGGGAGCGCGCGTTGCAGCCGCACGCCCGCGACCGCGCCAGCTTCATCCCGGAATTGCCCGCGCTGATTGAAGCCACTGGCCGGCTGGAACTGGTCGATGGCCCGCACAGCCGAACGTTGGGCGACAGCGTGCGTTTCCACTTCAGCAGCGGCCACACGCCGGGGCTGATGCTGTCGGAAATCGTCGGCCCCGAAACCGTGGACGGCCAGTCGCACGGGGGCGTGGTGTTCTGCGCCGACCTGGTTCCCGGGCGGCCGTGGGTGCACGTGCCCATCACCATGGGCTATGACCGCAATGCGGAGTTGTTGATCGACGAGAAGAAGACCTTCCTCGCCGACAAGCTGGCGCGCAACGTGCACCTGTTCTTCACCCACGATCCGGGCTGCGCGCTGGCGCAGGTCACCCGTGACGAGAAGGGCAAGTTCGGTACGACCCATGAGGTAGCCGAGCTGCACGCAAGGGCGCTGGCGGCATGAAGTTTGCGCTGGCAGTGCTTGCGCTGCTGGTGGTGGGGCAGGTCGCGCGGGCGCAGGAGGCGCCGGTGCCCGTGCCGCAGCCCGGGCGCGTCATTCGCGACCCCGACTTCCGCGTGGAAACCCGTCAGTTCGGGCTCGACCGGCGGGTGGAAATGCTCCAGTGGCGGCGCGAAGGCGCGGGCTACCAGCCCGTGTGGAATGCCGCGCCCATCGACTCTGGCGAGTTCGATGTAGCGCACCGCAATCCGGGTGAGCTGCCGATTGGCGGCGAGCGCTGGTGGTCCACCGATGCCACCCTCAATGGCAAGCCGCTTGCCCCGGACGTCTTGCGCATGCTGGGCGAATGGCGGGAGTTCCGTCCCAGCTACCGGCGCTTGCCGGCCAACCTGGCGGCCACGTTCCAGCCCGACGGCGATGGGCTGAGCAGCAGCGAGAATCCTCTCGACCCGCAGATCGGGGATCTGCGCGTCACGTGGCGCGAACTGGTGTTGCCGCCGCTGCTGGGCAAGGTGGAGTTGCGCGATGGGGTGTGGCAGCCGGTGGCAGCCGCCGCCCTTCCAGTCACGCCGCCGCCCCTCGAGGAACCCCTCGAGCCCATCGACGAAGCCGGCACGGTTCCCTGGCAATGGTGGCTGTGGGGAACGGGAGGGCTGGTCGGGCTCGCATTGGTAACCCTGGTGACCTTCAGGCGCCGGCGTCGCGGCCTCTCGGCAGGGGATCGCCGTTAGTCCAGGTCCGTGCCGAACAGTTTGTCGCCGGCATCGCCCAGGCCAGGCAGGATGTAGCCCACGTCATTGAGCCGCTCGTCGACCGCCGCGGTATACACCTCGAAGTCAGGGTGCGCGGCTTCCACGGCCCGCAGCCCTTCCGGCGCCGCGACCAGGAACACGCCCTTGATCCGCTGGCAGCCCTGCGACTTGAGCTGGTCGATGGCGGCGATGGTGCTGCCGCCGGTAGCCAGCATCGGGTCGACGATGATTGCCACGCGCTCGGCCATGCGCGCGGGCAGGTTGAGGTAATACCGGTCCGGTCGCAGCGTTTCTTCATTGCGCTTTAGCCCCACCACGCCGATCCGGGCGGTGGGCAGCGCGGCCAGCACGCCCTGCAGCATGCCCAATCCCGCGCGCAGGATCGGTACCAGCGTGACCTTGCCGGCGAGCCGCCGTACGCGGGTCGGGCCGGCCCAGCCTTCGATGACCGCCTCCTCGGTTGGCAGGTCGCGGGCGGCTTCAAATGCCACCAGCGTGCCGACCTCCGCCACCAGTTCGCGGAATTCCTTGTTGCTGATGTCTTTGCGGCGCATCAGGCCCATCTTGTGCTGGACGAGCGGATGCTGGACTTCGACGATTTTCATGCCGGCGGCCGGAGGGGGAACGCCTTCAGCCTATCTGACGGCCGTGCGGTTGGCACGGTGCCAGCCGCAAAAAGAACGAGGCCGGGACATGCCCGGCCTCGTCGTAACAGCGGAGGGCGTGAATCAGGCCGCCGCGGCCTGCGTCGCGCGCGGACCTTCCTTGAGTGCGCGGCCAACCATCGCCACCAGCAGGTCGATCTCGTCGCTGGTGATGGTGAAGGTCGGGGTGAAGCGCAGCGAGTTGGCGCCGCCGTGGATCACTCCGATGCCGTGCTCGCGCAGCCATTCCTCGGTGGAGCCGGTGCCGTAGCACTTGTACTCCGGCGACAGTTCGCACGAGAACAGCAGACCGGTGCCCTGCACCTTGGTGATGGCACCGCCCAGCTGCGCCTTCAGCGCCTCGAGCTTCTGCAATGCCTCGACACCGCGCGCGCGGATGTTGTCGCGCACGGCCGGGGTCACCTGCTTCAACACTGCGCAGGCCACGTCCAGTGCGCGCGGGTTGGTGGTCATGGTGTTGCCGTACAGGCCCTTCTTGTAGGTCTCGGCGGCGTGCTTGCTGACGGCGAGCACCGACAGCGGGTACTGGCCGGCGTTCAGCGCCTTGGAGTAGGTCTCCATGTCCGGCGCATCGACGCCTTCGAAGCCCACGTAGTCGACGATCGACAGCACGCCCTGCGCGCGCAGGCCGGCCTGGATCGAGTCCACCAGCAGCATCGCGCCGTGCGCCTTGGTCAGCGCGCGGGCGGTGTTGTAGAAGTCCACGGGCACGCTGCGGCCCGGGTCGCCTTCGCCCATCACCGGCTCCAGGAACATCGCCTCGATGAACCAGCCGTTGGCATCGGCGTCGGCGAAGATCTTCTTCAGCGCGTCGACGTCGTAGGGCTCGACCGCCAGCACGCTGTCCTCGCCGCGGAAGCTGGCCAGGTGCTGCAGGTAGGTCTTGCGGGTGGAGTCCGAATACAGCGCCGGGCGCTCGGTGCGACCGTGGAAGCTGCCCTTCACCACGAGGCGCTTGATGGCGCGACCGGCGTGGCGCGAACCCGGGTCGGTCATCAGCTTGGCGTTGGCGTCGACGATGCGCGAGGCCAGCGATACCGACTCGGAGCCGGAGTTCAGGCACAGGAACTTGTCGTACGGACAGCCGCCGCGGGTGGTGCCGATCGCCGCGCGCAGCGCGCGCTCGAAGCGCAGGTGCGAGAGCGACGGGGTCATGATGTTGGCCATCGCCTGCGGCTTGGCCATTGCCTCAAGCACTGCCTTGGGGGCGTGGCCGAAGCCGAGCATGCCGTAGCCGCCCGAGTCGTGCAGCACGGCACCCTTGAGCGTCACGATCCACGGGCCGCGCGCGGTCAGCGCCACGTACGGGTTCACCGCGTCGTTGGCGTAGAAGTTGACGTAACCGGCCTGTAGGGCACCGATCTGGGCATCTTCGTCCAGGTCGAGCAGGTCGACGACGTCGTCCTTGATCCGCGCGTATTCGGCGGCGGCGGCCTCAATGGCCTCGCCCAGTTCCGGGTGGCTGGCGGCGAAGCGCAGCACGGTGGCGTCGTCCAGGCCGGTGGTGCGGCGGGCGCCGCCGTGGGCGCGCAGCGGCGCAAGGGTATCGAGGATGGTCATGGCGCCCTCCGGAGGGTCAATGCGGTGCGTATCCGTTCATTATCCGGTTGGAATTCGTCGATAGACAGCGTGAATCCGTGCGGAATAAGATCGTGTTTCGTCGATATGACGAGCACAATTGAGCGAAATGAAGATTTCCTCGGCCGACCAGCAGTTGCTTTCCATCCTGCGTGAGAACGCCCGCGCCTCCACCGCGGAGATCGCGCGCCGCCTAAAGCTGTCGCGCACCACCGTGCAGAGCCGGATCGAGCGGCTGGAGCGGCAGGGCGTGATCGCCGGCTACACCGTCCGGGTGGACGACGAGGCCGAGCGCGGCTGGATCCGCGCGTACATCATGATCACCGTGCTGCCGAAGCAGACCCCTGCGGTGGTGAAGGCGCTGCATGCGATGGCCGAAGTGCGGACCCTGCACTCGGTCAGTGGCCCCTTCGACCTGGTGGCGCTGGGCGTGGTGCCCAGCGTGGCCGACATGGACCAGTTGACCGACCGCATTGGCGCCATCGACGGCGTGGAGCGCACCACCTCGTCGATCATTCTGTCGGCCAAGTTCGAGCGGTAAGCGCCGCGTGGCAGGCCCGCGCTTTGCCCGCCTGAACGGCGCCGTGGGCCGCGCCCTATACAATGACCGGTTCCCGTCGACCGTCCCGCCCGCTTGAAGAAGTCCGACTTCCATTACGACCTGCCGCCCGAGCTGATCGCCCAGGCCCCGCTGGCCGAGCGCTCCGCCAGTCGCCTGTTGGTGGTGCCGCCTGCGCCCGCGCCGCTTGAAGATCGCCATTTCCGCGACCTGATCGACCTGCTCGCGCCCGGCGACCTGCTGGTGTTCAACGACACCCGCGTGATCCCGGCGCGCCTGTTCGGGCAGAAGGCTACCGGTGGCCGGGTCGAGATCCTGATCGAGCGCCTGCTGGGTGGCAACCAGGCCCGCGCGCAGTTGGGCGTCAGCAAGTCGCCCAAGGCCGGTGCCCGCATCGCGCTGGATGCCGGTGGCGAGGCCGAAGTGCTGGGCCGCGACGGCGAATTCTATGTGTTGCAGTTCCACGTGCCCGAGTCGCTGGAACAGTGGCTGCTGCACGCGGGTCGCCTGCCGTTGCCGCCCTACATCCAGCGTGCACCGGGGCAGGACGACGCCGAGCGCTACCAGACCGTGTTCGCCCGCGAGGTCGGCGCGGTGGCGGCGCCCACGGCCGGCCTGCATTTCGACGAGGCGCTGCTGGCGGCCTTGCAGGCCAAGGGCGTGCAGTTTGGACACGTGACCTTGCACGTGGGTGCTGGGACGTTCCAGCCAGTGCGCGTGGACGACCTGGGCCAGCACGTGATGCACAGCGAATGGCTCAATGTCGGCGCGGAACTGGTGGAGACCATCCGCCGCACGCGCGCCGCCGGCGGTCGCGTGGTCGGCGTAGGGACCACCGTGGTGCGCGCGCTGGAAAGCGCCACCTACACCAACGATGCCGGCCAGCGCGAGCTGCAGCCGTATGCCGGCGAGACCCGTCTGTTCATCTTGCCCGGCTACCGCATCACCGCGGTCGATGCGCTGGTCACCAACTTCCACCTCCCCGAGAGCACCTTGCTGATGATGGTGTCGGCGTTCTCTGGCAAGGAACGCATTTTCGAGGCCTACGCCCACGCCATCCGCGAGGCGTACCGCTTTTTCTCCTACGGTGACGCGATGCTGCTGTTTCCCCACGATGCCCCGCAGGTGCTGGCATGAGTGCCGCCTCCAATCACGAGGCCGGTGCGGTCCAGGGCGAGGGCGGTGGCAGCGGCACCACCTCTGTCGACTGCCGGATGTCGTTTGAACTGCTGGGCACCGACGGCCAGGCCCGTCGCGGCCGCCTGACGTTCCCGCGAGGGACGGTGGAGACGCCGGCCTTCATGCCGGTGGGTACCTATGGCTCGGTGAAGGGCGTGATGCCCGAGCAGGTGTGCGAGCTCGGTGCCGAGATCATTCTCGGCAACACCTTCCACCTGTACCTGCGTCCGGGACTGGACGTGATCGCCGACCACGGCGGGCTGCACGGCTTCGGCCGCTGGAGCGGACCGATCCTGACCGACTCCGGCGGCTTCCAGGTGTTCTCGCTGGCGCACAAGCGCAAGATCACCGAGCAGGGCGTGACCTTCGCCGCGCCGACCGACGGCCGCAAGGTGTTCCTCGGACCCGAGGAGAGCATGCACATCCAGAAGGTGCTCGATTCGGACATCGTGATGATCTTCGACGAGTGCACGCCCTACCTGGTCAATGGCCAGCCGGCCAGCGAGCAGGTGGCGCGCAAGTCAATGGAGTTGAGCCTGCGCTGGGCCGAGCGCAGCAAGAAGGCGCACGAAGGCAATGACGCTGCGCTGTTCGGCATCGTGCAGGGCGGGATGTACCCGGAGCTGCGCACGCGTTCGGCCGAAGGCCTCAAGCAGATCGGCTTCGACGGCTATGCCATCGGCGGCCTGGCGGTGGGCGAGCCGGAAGAGGTGCGCAACCACACCCTGGACCACATTGCCCCGCAACTGCCGGAGGACCGCCCGCGCTACCTGATGGGCGTAGGACGGCCGGAAGACCTGGTCGAGGCCGTGGCGCGCGGCGTCGACATGTTCGACTGCGTCATGCCCACCCGCAACGCGCGCAACGGGCACTACTTCACCTCGTTCGGCACGGTGCGGGTGCGCAATGCCAAGTACGAGCGCGACCTGCGCCCGATCGAGGAGGGCTGCGATTGCTACGCGTGCTCGCGTGGGTTCAGTCGCAGCTACCTGCGCCACTTGGACCGCTGCAATGAAATGCTGGCGCCGATGTTGGGTACGCTGCACAACCTTCGGTATTACCAGCGGCTGATGGCCCAGATGCGCGAGGCGATCGGGCAGGGGGCCTTCCAGTCCTTCCGTGAGGCGTTCTATGCCGCGCGAGCCGGCGGCGGGGACTGAGCGGGCGGGAACTGTTCGTTCCGATCCCGGTCAGACCTGCGGGTCGCCGGGGCAGGCCGACATTCGGGACGACCTGATGGCCCCGGACGGGGCAGGCGATGTCCAATGCGCGCTTGAAACCGGCCATGCCGGGACCCATGGCATAATCCCCCGCTTATTTGTATTGACGGAAGACCGACATGAACCTGCTCGACCTCGTGATCGCCCCCGCGTACGCCCAGGCCGCTCCGGCTGCTGGCGGCGGCATGGGCACCCTGCTGTTCCCGATCATCCTGATCGCGATCATGTACTTCCTGATGATCCGCCCGCAGATGAAGCGCGCCAAGGAGCACAAGGGCATGCTCGAGAAGCTGTCCAAGGGCGACGAGGTGCTGACCAACGGCGGCATCGCCGGCCGCGTCACCGACATCGGTGAGAACTTCATCACCGTCGAAGTGGCGGACAACGTGCAGATCCGCGTGCAGAAGGGCGCGGTCGCCAACGTCCTGCCCAAGGGCACCTTGAAGTCGGCCTGAGCCGGCTCCAACACCTGCTGACGCCAACCTTACGCCGATAGACGGCGGCCCGAGTGCCGCCGTGGGGTCCAATCGATGCTGACTTACGCACGCTGGAAGTACTTCGTCATCCTGGTCGTACTCGTGCTGAGCACGCTGTATGCGTTGCCCAACATGTACCCGCAGGACAGTTCCGTGCAGGTCACCGCCAACCGCGGCGCGGTGGTGGACGAAGCGTTGAAAACCCGTGTCTCGGCCGACCTGGCCAAGGCGGGCGTCACTCCAAAGCTGGTTGAGATCGACAAGGGCAACCTGCTGGTGCGCCTGAACGATCCCGATGCACAGGGCAAGGCAGCCGATGTGCTGCGCCCGGCACTGGGCAACGATTACACCGTTGCGCTGAACCTGGCGTCCACCGTGCCCACGTGGCTCGAGAAGATCGGCGCCCGCGCCATGACGCTGGGCCTGGACCTCCAGGGCGGCGTGCACTTCACCATGCAGGTGGACCAGAAGGCGACGATTGAAAAGCGCCTGGACGCGACCGCTGAAGGCATCCGCGCGCAGTTGCGCGACAGCCGGATTCGTTACGAGTCGGTCGAGCGGGGTGCCAACAACACCGTGATCGCGACCCTGTCCAACCCGGCCGAGGCCGAGAAGGTGCGCCAATTGCTGGCGACCAGCCAGCAGGGCATGCAGATCGAGGCGACGGGTAACGTCGTCACGGTGCTGCTGCCGGAGGCTGAGATCAAGCGCCTGGCCGTTGAGGCCATCGAGCAGAACGTCGGCACGTTGCGCAACCGTATCAACTCGCTGGGCGTGGCCGAGCCGATCATCCAGCGCCAGGGCGAGGACCGCATCGTGGTCCAGTTGCCGGGCGTGCAGGACACCGCGCAGGCCAAGCGCGTGCTGGGCGCCACCGCCACGCTGGAGTACCGCGCCGCGCTGGAAGCCAACGCCTACGATGCCGTGGCCAGCGGCATCATCCCGCCGGATGCCAAGCTGTACTACCGCACCGAAAAGGGTCCGGACGGCAAGCCGATGCCGATCCTGCTCAGCAAGCGCGTGATCGCCACCGGCGACCAGCTGGTCCGCGCGACCTCGACGTTTGACTCGCAGTCCGGCTCGCCGGCCGTGTCGGTCACGCTGAACAGCGCAGGCGGCCAGCGCATGTTCGACTTCACCTCCAACAACGTCGGCAAGCCGATGGCGGTGGTGTACATCGAGCGCATCCCCGAGGTGCGCGTGGTCGATGGCCAGGAAATCCGCACCACCCGCGTCAGCGAGGAGGTGATCTCGGTCGCCAGCATCAACGGTGTGTTCGGCAAGGACTTCCAGACCACCGGCCTGGAGAGTGCACAGTTCGCCACCGACCTAGCCCGCCAGATCCGCTCCGGCTCGCTGGCCGCGCCGATGGACTTCATCGAAGAGCGCATCGTCGGTCCCAGCCTGGGCCGTGAGAACGTGGAGCGCGGCATGCGCGCCGTGGCGTTCTCGTTCCTGTTCGCACTGGGCTTCTTCTTGGTCTACTACCGCATGTTCGGCGTGATCACCTGCCTGGCGTTGCTGATCAACATGCTGGCGCTGATCGCGGTCATGTCTCTGTTCGGAGCCACGCTCACGCTGCCGGGCCTGGCGGGTATCGCGCTGACCGTGGGCATGTCGGTGGACGCCAACGTGCTGATCAACGAACGCATACGCGAGGAGTTGCGCGCGGGCGTGCCACCACAAGCCGCCATCGCCACCGGTTACGAGAAGGCCTCGGGCACGATTGCCGATGCCAACCTGACCGCGATCCTGGCCGGCGTGGCGCTGTTCGCCTTCGGCACCGGTCCGGTCAAGGGCTTCGCCATCTCCACCATCGTCGGCATCCTGACGTCGATGTACACCGCGGTCTCGGTCTCGCGCGGCATCGCCACGCTGATCTACGGCGGCCGCCGCAAGCTCAAGTCCATCGCTATCTGACGGGAAGCACGCGACCATGAAACCGTTCAATGTTTTCCCGTACGACAGCAAGTTCGACTTCATGCGCCTGCGCTGGGTATCGCTGGCGCTGGCACTGGGCCTGCTGTTGGTCTCCATCGGCGCAATGGCGTTCAAGGGCTTCAACTTCGCCCTGGACTTCACGGGCGGCACCGTTACCGAACTGCGCTTCGAGCGTCCGGTGGACATCGATGACGTGCGCGCGCGGCTGGACAACGCCGGCTTTGCCAACGCCCAGGTGCAGACCTTTGGCTCCGGCAATGACCTGCTCATCCGACTGCAGCCCAAGGAGGGTGGCGATGCGGCTTCCCATGGGCAGCACGACACCGCGCAAGCCGTGCAGAAGGCGCTCGCCTTTGAGGGCAACCCCGGCAAGGTGCTGCGCAGCGAGTTCGTGGGTCCGCAGGTGGGCAAGGACCTCGCGCAGAACGGCGTCTGGGCGCTGATCTTCGTGGTGGTGGGCTTCCTGCTCTACATCTCGTTCCGCTTCGAGAAGAAGTTCGCGGTGTCGGCGGTGCTGACCACCCTGCACGACGTCGTGGTGGTGCTGGGCTGGTTCGCGATCAGCGGCCGTGAGTTCGACCTGACCGTGCTGGCCGGCGTGCTGTCGGTGATGGGCTTCTCGATCAACGACACCATCGTGGTGTTCGACCGTGTCCGCGAGAACTTCCGTTCGATGCGTGCCGACTCGGTGACGATCCTCAACACCTCGATCAACCAGACCCTGTCGCGTACCGTGATCACCTCGGTGGTGGCGCTGCTGACCGTGGTCGCGCTGTACGTGTACGGCGGCGGTTCGCTGGAGGGCATGGCCGAAGCCATGATCGTCGGCATCGTGCTGGGCACGATCTCCTCGATTTTCGTGGCCGCGCCGCTGTTGACCCTGGGTCCGCTGAAGGTCACCAAGCAGGACCTGATGCCCAAGGCCAAGGACGAGGAGGCGCTGGCGCGTCGCCCGTAAGGCTTGGCGCAGCGTTCGTCTGGAAGAGGCCGCCTTGTGCGGCCTCTTTCCGTTCTAGTGTTCATGCCCGGATGGAGTGGCCCCGATGCGCCCGTCTGACCTGACCAGAAGGCTTCGCCGCCCATGGGGACCTTGGGTCGCCGGCCTGCTGATGGCGTTCGCAACTGCGTCGGCCGGTGCGCAACCCTACCGGTTCAGCAACGTTGATCGCGTGGTCGCGATCGGCGACGTGCACGGCGCTTACCCCGAGTTCGTCCAGGCCCTGAAGGGCACGGGCCTTGTCGACGGAGGCCTTCGCTGGACAGGTGGGCGCACGCACCTGGTTTCCACCGGGGACCTGTTCAGTCGTGGCGACGAGGCCTTGAAGGTGGTTGAGCTGCTCATGCGCCTTCAGGGGGAGGCCGCCGCCGCGGGCGGCGCGGTGCATCCGCTGCTGGGCAACCATGAGGTGATGTCGCTGACGGGCGACCTCCGGTATGTCAGCCCGGGGGAATTCGGCACCTATGCCACCCGGGAGGGTGAGACGCGCGATGCCGCCATCGGCGCGCGTCCCGGTTACCTGGAGCGCATGCAGGCGTTGGCCCCGGAGGGCCGCATCGGACGCTGGTTGCTGCAGCGGCCCGTCATGATCACGATCAACGATGATCTCTTTGTCCACGGCGGGCTGTCAGACAAACTCGTCGGGCAGACGCTGGAGCAGGTCAACGCCAGTGCCCTGCGCGATGTGCGTGCGTTTGCCGAAAGCTGGCATGCGCTGGTGGCGGCCGGTGCACTCAAGCCCACCGACGATTTCGACCGGATCCTGGCCGTCGCCAATGAACTGGCCTCTGCGCCCGTACTCGATTCCGCAAGTCCGCCTCCGTCACGGGGCCCTGCCCAGGCAATTGTGGCAGCGGTAAAGGGATTGCCGTTCCAGTCAAACGGGCCGGTCTGGTACCGGGGCAGTTCGCTGTGCCATCCCTATACGGAGTCGGAGGTCGTCAAAAGCGCGTTGCGCTCGCTGGGCGCGACCCGGGTGGTCGTGGGGCACACCCCCACACTGGATCATCGCGTCAGCCTTCGCCTGGAAGGGCAGGTGGCGCGCATTGATACCGGCATGAACAAGGCCGCATACGAAGGCATTCCTGCGGCGCTGGTCATCGAGCGCGGTCGCGTCCAGGCCTTCCATGTGGGGCAGGGGCTCGCGCCGCCCCGCACCGAAGCCAATCGGGAATGGTTGCGGCCGTCCGGGATGACGGATGCGCAACTGGAGGCGTTCCTGCTCAACGCGCCGATCGTCCGGGATGAGGAACTGGACCTGGGCGTCACCAAGCCTCGGCGCCTGACCCTGGAGCGCGATGGCCTGCGCGTGCGGGCGGTATTTAAATCCTTTGACAGTGATCCAGACCTTCGCCCGAACGGTCGCTGGGAACGCCGGTACGACAAGGCCGATCGCTACCAGTACGAGATTGCCGCCTACAAGCTCGACCGCATCCTGGGACTGCAAATGGTGCCGGTGGCGGTCGAGCGCCAGGTCGGCGGCGAACGCGGCCTGGTGCAGTATTGGGTGGAAGGCGCGCACAACGAGACCGACCGGATCCAGCAGAAACTGCAGTACGACTCGGACTGCAGCTATGCCCGCCAGCACCAGCTGATCAATGCCTTCGACGTGCTCGTCCATAACCTGGACCGCAATACCGGCAACATCCTGTACGACGCCAACTGGCAGGTCTGGATGATCGACCATACCCGTGCCTTCAGTACGGAGGAGGGGCGACCGCCGGAGTTGCGCCAGACACCCATCGTCGTTTCGCCGCAGTTCCGGGCGGCCCTGTCCAACGTCACGCAGGAACAACTGGCGCCCTTGGCCCCATACCTGCATGTCCGCCAGATCCGTGCGCTGCTGGCGCGGGCAAAGGCATTGCGCGCATCACCTTGACGATGGGGCGCGTGGCCCCCCGGACGGCACATACGCGCCCCGGCTTCGGGTTCTCCGCCCGGAGCCATGTGCCTTCACGGCCCGCGCGTGGTATTGGCCGATCAGCAGCGAAACGCCCAAAGCCACCACGGCAAGTGCCAGGTTGAACAGCATCACGCGGGGCAGCCCCACCTCCAGCCACTGAACCGCGACCACAATGGTCAACGTGTGCAGCAGGTCGCCGAACCGCCAGAAGAACGTGTCGATGGTCGTCTTGCCCACGTACTTCTGCTCGCGGGTCAGCGGCAGGAACAGCGAATGGCAACTGGTGCCGTGCAGTGAGTAGATCACGCCATTCTCGGCAATCATGGTCATGCGGACGAGCGCGAACACCGGCATCCCGGCCATCAGACCGTAATTGGCCACCATGACCACCGGCAGCATCATCAGCGCCGCGCGCATGCCCAGGTACTTGAGCACGCGCGACACGACGAACATCTGCAGGAACAGCTGCAGCAGCGTGATCCATGCGAAGTAATCGCCATAGAACTGGCCGATGACCTCGCGCTCCGCCTCCACATTGCCCGGCGTGACGCGCTGGGCGGCGTACTCTTCCACGAAACTGGCGAGGATGAATCCGCCCGTGGAGTTGATCCAGTTGACCAGCGCCACGAACACTGCAATCAACAGCAGGTAGCGGCTTCGCAACACGACGTCGAATCCCGAGTGCAGATCACCCAGCCCCTGCAGCGGCCGGGCGACGGGTGCGGCCACCTCGTTTGCACTGGCCTCGGGCGGGACGCTGCGCTCGACGAGCACGCTCAACCCGAGGGCCACCATTAGCAAGACGGCTGCCACCAGCATCAGGAGGAACGGTCCGGTAACGTGTATCAGCCATCCTGAAAGGCGACTGCCGCACCAGGCGCCGAGTGCCGCGCCCACGGCAATGATCGCGAACAGGCGCTGGCCGCTGCGAATGTTGTAGAGGTCGGCTGCGAACGCCCAGAACTGGGCCAGCAGCATCACGCTGAACACGCCCACCCAGACGAAGAAGGGCACGCCGATCGGCACCCCGGCGGCGCCCAGCGCGCAGAACACCAGCAGGTTGGCGATGAAGAAGCCCATGACCCAGCGCAGCACGCTGGACTTGCGACCGTGCCCGTCGAGGCGGTCGAACAGCAATTTGTAGAGCGGGATCAGGAAGATCAGCGTCACCGCCACCGCGCCCACGGCATAACTGCGCACCACGGACGTGCCTTCGGCCAGGATCAGGGCCTCCCGCAGTGGCCGGATGAGGTAGTAGGCCAGCAGCAGCAGGAACACCTGCAGCACCATCAGCGCGATGCAGCGGCCTTCGCCGGGGCGCACCGTGGCCAGCAGGTGCAGGACGCGTTCCAGGGGCGAGAGGTCTGACGTGCGCATGGTTCCACCCGGGCCAAAAAAGGCTGCACGGGTGCATGCAGAAAAGGGCCGCGGCGATGACACCGCGGCCCCTGCCTAGGAGTTGTCTGCGCTGGAGGTGGTGGTAGCCGGCCGGGTTAACCCGGCGCCCCGCCGATCAATCGAACGCGGCGGCGTAGCCGGTGTTGACGATGCGCTGTTGCAGCATTTCGGCGACGCGCACGTTGCCCGCCACGAGCGGGCGAGGATTGATGCCACGAACGTCCATCGGACCCGTGGTGCGCCCGCGGAAATCGCAGACCTTGCCGCCCGCTTCGCGCACCATCAGTGCGCCGGCGGCGATGTCCCACGGCTTCACGCCGGCCTCGAAATAGGCGTCGGCCCGGCCGCAGGCCACGTAGGCCAGGTCCAGCGCGGCAGAACCGGTGCGGCGGATGTCCTCGGCCTCGGTCAGCAGGCTGTCCACGCACTTGAGCTGGGCGCTGGCGCGGGCGCGCTCACGCGGCGGGAAGCCGGTGATGAGCATCGCGCCGGTGAGGTCCTTGCGGTCGGCCACGCGCACGCGCTTCTCGTTGAGCACGCAGCCGCTGCCGCGGCTGGCGGTGAACAGCTCGTTGCGCAGCGGGTCGAAGATCACGCCGTGGATCGGTTCACCGGCTTCCAGCAGCGCGATGGACACGCAAAAGTGTGGGATGCCACGCAGGTAGTTGCTGGTGCCGTCCAGCGGGTCGATGACCCACACGTAGCGGGCCCGGCCCTCGGCGCCGTTGAGCGGGCCGCTTTCCTCGCCGAGGATGCCGTAGTCCGGGGTGGAGCGGCGGAATTCCTTGATGATCTCCTTCTCGGCCAGGCCATCGACTTCGCTGGCGAAGTCCATGCGGTCCTTTTCCACCACGTTCAGCGCGTCCAGCTTGTACATGTGGCGCAGCAGCACGTTGCCGGCGGCGCGGGCGGCCTTGACCATGAGGGTGACGGCGGGTTTCTGCATGGCAACGGGCCTCTCGTGGCTGAGGTTGGGGTCGGACTGGCGGCGATAAAGAGCGATCCGGCTCGAGGCCGGCCGACCAGTTTACCATTACCGCCGATGAACACTGCACCCCACGCACTCGCCAGCCGCCTGCGCATCGTCCTGGTCGGCACCCAGCACCCCGGCAACATCGGTTCCGCGGCCCGTGCCATCAAGACCATGGGCCTGTCGCGGCTGGTCCTTGTGGCGCCCGAGAAGGCCCCCAACGCCGAGTCCTACTCGCTGGCCGCCGGTGCTGACGACGTCCTCGCCGCCGCCGTGACCCATGCCACCCTGGCCGAAGCGGTGGCCGACTGCCACTTTGTGCTGGGCTGCACCGCCCGCAGTCGCCGGGTGGCGCTGGAGGAGCTGATGCCGTCCGAAGCGGCCGCGCGCGCCATCGGCCGTGCCGGCTCGGGCGGGGAGGTAGCGCTGGTGTTCGGGCGCGAGCGCACCGGCCTGGAGAACGAGGAACTGCAACTCTGCCACGCCGCGGTGCACATCCCGGCCAACCCCGAGTACAGCTCGCTCAACCTCGCCATGGCGGTGCAGGTGTTGGCGTATGAGTTGCGCTTGGCCTTGCTGTGCTTGGACGAAGGTGCGCCCGCACTGGCACCCCGGACCGTTGCGGCCGCGACCGAGCGAACCGATCCGCTCGCCTCCCACGCCCAGCTGGAGGGCTTTTTCGGCCAATTGGGCGACGTGCTGGACCTCATCGACTTCCACAAGGGTCGCGTGCCGGAATCGGCCATGCGCAAGCTGCGGCGCCTGTTCCTGCGGGCCGACCTGGATGAGCGAGAGGTTCGCCTGCTGCGGGGCATTCTGGCCGATGTGGAGCGGACCGCCCGCCTGGGCGTCAAGCCGGATTGATCGCGTGCCGGCATTCCGGCCGGACGGGGCTCCCGATGCGTGAGGCACCGCCGCCGGGCGTATACCCGCGCGCAACGGTTTCGTTTAGTCTGCGAGACGGTCTGGTATCCGGATGTGTTCCTTGATCGTTCAGTTTCGTGGCCTCGCCTTGGCATTGCTGGGTCTTGTCTGTGGCGCGGTGTTCCCGGTCAAGGCGGGGTCGGACGATGGCGTGCTGGTGCTGGGGCGGATCAGCGACGATCCCCATGAGCACTACGCCCAACTGAAGCCGTTGCTGGACTACGTGGTGCCGCGGATGGCCAGTGTCGGCATTCGCGAGGGGCACATCCTCATGGCCAAGGATGCGCAGCAGATGGCCAGTTACCTGCGGCGTGGCAAGGTGGACTGGGTCACCGAGACCGCCGCGAGCGCCGTATTGCTGCAGAAGCGGGCCAACGCGCAGCCGATCCTGCTGACGGAGCGCGACGGGACCAGCTACTACCGCAGCGTCTTCTTCGTCCGACGCGACAGCGGGATCCAGTCGTTGGATGACCTGCGCGGGCACAGCGTCGCCTTCCAGCGTTTCTCCTCGACCAGTGCCTATTACGTGCCGGCGGCCGAACTGCTGCAGCGCGGGTTGCGCCTGGAGCTGCTGCTGGCGCCGAGCGATGGCGTGGCGTCCGACGAGGTGGGCTATCTGTTCGCGCGGTCGGAGTTGAACATATCCACGTGGGTGCACAAGCGCCTGGTCGATGCTGGTGCGATGAGCAACCTGGACTGGGAAAACCCGCGGCGCATGCCGCCCAGCTTCGCGCGCGACCTGGTGATCATCGGCAAGTCCGAGCCGTATCCCCGTGCGTTGGAACTGGTGCGTGGAAACCTGGACGAGCGGGTGCGCGAACGGCTGGCCCAGGTCCTGGTGGATGCCGCGGCCGATCCTGACGCGAGCGAGGCGCTGCTGAAGTTCTTCCGAACCACGCGTTTCCTGCCCCTGGATGAGCCGGCGCGGGCCTCGCTTGCGCGGTTGGCCACGGGGATCGACCGCGTGCACCGGGAGGTCGAATGAAGTTGCGACTGGGACTTCAGGCCCGTTTCCTGTTGTTGATGGCCGTGGTCGTTTTGTTGGTCCTGTCCGCGATGGGCGTGCTCTGGCAGCGCCAGCAGCGCATGCAGGAAGCCGTCGAAGTCACCAGCCGCGCGGCCATGCAGGACATGGCCAACGATACGTTGCGCCGCAACGCCGAGAGCGTCGTCGGCGAGTTGGCGCAGACCATGGCCAACCCCTTGTATTACTCGGATCTGGATACGATCGGCCGGCTGGGCCAGACCACGCTGCGGCAGCCCGGCACCCGCTACGTGAAGGTGTTCGATGCGCAGGGACGCATCATCCACGACGGCAGCGAGGATATTCCCGAGTACGGCCTGCTCATGAACGACCCGATGGCCTACGAGGCCATCGGTGCCCGGCGGGTGCACACCCAGGTCTTGGGCGACACCATGGACGTATCGGCGCCGATCACCATCGGGGACCTGCGCATTGGCGGTGTTCGAGCGGGCTACGACCTGAAAGTAGTGCGCGAGCAGCAGGAGCGCGCCTCCGCCGGACTGCGCGGCCAGTTGCAGGCGCTCGGGCAGCAACACCTGCTGTGGATCGGTCTGCTGGGCGGGGTGCTGGCGGTCGTGGCGGCCGGCATGGCGTGGCTCATCCAGCGATCGCTGGTGCGGCCGATCCGCCAGTTGGCCGATGCCGCGCGTGCCATCGAGGCCGGCCACTTCGACACCGCATTGCCGACCAACAGGCGCAATGACGAAATCGGCGACCTGATGAATGCGTTCTCGCGCATGGGAACCAGCGTCGCCCGCCATGACCGCGAGATCCGGCGCATGGCCTACACCGACGCGTTGACCGGGTTGCACAACCGGCTGGCGTTCCGCGAGGCATTGGACCAGCGTCTGCTGACGCTGCACGGCGCCGGGCGGCAGCTGGCCTTGCTGTTTGCCGACGTGGACGACTTCAAGCGGATCAACGACACCCTGGGACACGAAGCCGGCGATGACGTGCTGGTGCAGTTCTCCAACCGTATCCAGGACCTGGTGCAACGGGTGGGCGGGGCAAGTGCGCTGCTCGCACGGTTTGGCGGCGATGAGTTCGTGATCCTGGTGGAGTCCGGGGCGGTCTATGGCGACGAAGTGCGCTGGACCGCGACGCGGCTGGCGGAGGCGTTGGTCGAAGAACTCAGCCAGCCGATCACCGTCGAAGGCCGCCAGGTATTCCTGAGCACCTCGGTGGGCATCACCCTGTTCCCGGACGATGCGTCGGGGGCGACCGCCCTGATGAAGAATGGCGACATCGCCATGTACCAGGCCAAGGTCGCCGGCAAGAACTGTTACCGCTTCTACAGCCGCGCCATGGACCAGGCGGTGGAGCGCCGCGTGCATCTGGAGCATGAGCTGCGGGGCGCGTGGGATCGCGGCGAATTGAGCCTGGTCTATCAGCCCGTGTTCCGCCTGTCGGATGGCGAAATGGTCGGCGCCGAGGCATTGCTGCGTTGGCGACACCCGAAACACGGCCTGGTGGCGCCTTCGGTCTTCATTGAAGTCGCGGAGCAGAGTGGCCTGATCGAATCGCTGGGGCCGCAGGTGTTGCGCGCGGCCTGCCGGGATGCGGTCCGGTGGAAGCCACGCAACCCGGGCGGGCCGATGCCGTTTGTCTCGGTCAACGTGTCACCGCGGCAGCTGCGTAGCGGCGACCTGCCGCGCGTGGTGGCCGCGACGCTGGCCGAGACAGGGCTCTCGCCGCAGCAGCTGCACCTGGAACTGACCGAGACCGCGGTGATCGGCGACGAAATCCACGCGGGCAACCTGCTGTCTCGCCTGAGGGAGACCGGAGTGAAGGTGTGGCTGGACGATTTCGGCACCGGCTTCTCGGGGCTCAGCCACCTGCGTCGGGTCCCCGTCGATGGCGTCAAGATCGACCGCAGCTTCATTGCCGACATCCTGCGCGACCCGGACGACCTCGCCCTCACCAGCGCGATCATCGCGATGGCCCATTCGCTGGGCATCACCGTGGTCGCCGAGGGCGTGGAAAAGGAGGGGCAGTACGCGCTGCTGCGTGAGCGTGGCTGCGACCTGGCCCAGGGCTACTGGATCGGCTATCCCGTGGCGATCGACGAGTTCATGACCTTGCTGGGCGGAGCCCCGGTTCGGCAGGCATAACGCCGGTTCGCCCTCAGATCGCGAGGTCGATCCAGCGGCTGGCGGCGCTCGCCAGACTGCCGGACAGCACGCCAAACACCCCGATGCCGGCAATGCCCGCGGCCCAGGCGACGAGCATAAGCCAGCCGTCGCGCTCCAGCAGCGCCAGGGCGAACAGCAGCAGAAGGGCGCCGAAGACGAAGTTGGTGAACGGGATCGGCAGGGACAGCAGCAGGCCAAGCAGCACGAGCAGCAAGCCCGTGAAGCAACTGGCCACCCGCACATCCAGGACGCCTTCGCCACGTGGCCGCACCAGGCGCTCCAGCCGATCAAGCCAGGGCGCGAGCCGGTCGCGGAAGCGCACCAGCGCCTGACGCTGTGGCCCGCGCTGGGCCAGTGCGCGTGGCAGCCAGGGCCGGCGCAGTCCGATCAGCAATTGCAGCCCCACCAGCATCACCAGCGGCCCGCTGATCGCGCCGGCGACCCCCGGGATGGGGATGAAGGCGGGTAGGGTGGCGATGAACAGCATCATGCCGAAGGAACGGTTGCCCAGTCCGGCCAGCACGTCGCCCAGGCGCAGCCGATCCGTGGGGGCGCCACTGGCCATGAGGTCCAGCAGCGCCCGCGTCCCGACGTCGTGGGGGTGGCGATCAGGCCGCTGCGGCGTCATCGGGATCCCCGGCCGGAGGCGCCTGGCGCTGCAGCAGGAGTTTGTCGATGCGGGGACCGTCCAGGTCGACCACTTCGATGCGCCAGTGCGACCACTCGAAGTGTTCGCCGACGTGCGGGATGCGACCAAAGTGCGCGATCACCATGCCGGCGGCGGTGTGGAAGTCGTGTTCGTCCTCGTCGGGCAGGCGACCGCCTCCCAACAGTTCGCGCAGGTCCTCCACCGGCAGGGCGCCATCGAGCAGGTACGAACCGTCGGCGCGCTGGACCACCGGGGCGTGCGCTTCGGCATCGGCCTCCACCGGTTGCAGGCGGCCAATCACGGCGCCCATGACATCGTTGATGGTCACCAGGCCGCTGACGTCGCCGTATTCGTCGACGACCAGTGCAAGTGACTGTTGCTCTTCGCGGAAAATCTCCAGCAGCTTGAGCGCGTGCGTGGACTCGGACACGAACAGCGCCTCGCGCAGGTCGGCGAACAGGTCCACCGGGACGCCGGGTTTCAACACGCGCAACAGGGACTTGGCCTCGAGGATGCCGACCACGTCCTGGTCGCTGTCCCGATAGACCGGAAAGCGCGAGAACGGACTGTCCTGCATCGCCGCCAGGTTTTCCTCCAGCGATGCGCTGGCATCCAGCCAAGTGATGCGCATGCGCGGCGTCATCAGGCTTTCCGCAGTGCGGTCCCCCAGGCTGAGCACGCGGTTCATCATCTTGCGTTCGTCGGCGTCGATCACGCCCTGCTCGTGGCTCTCGGTCACCAGCAGGCGGATTTCCTCTTCGCTGATCTCGCTGCGGGCATCGTCGCCAAAGCCCAGCAGCCGCAGCACGCCGCGGTTGATCGCCCCCAGCGCCGCCACCACCGGCCGCGCCGCGCGAGCCAGACCGTCCAGCGGGATGGCCACGGCCGACGCAATGCCCTCCGGGTTGGTCAGGGCCAGGCGCTTGGGAATCAGCTCGCCAAAGATCACCGACGAGGCGGTGATCAGGCCGACCGCCGTGCCTACGCCGATGGAGCGTGCGTACTCGCGCGCGGCCGGGACGAGGCTGTCGATGGCGTCCGCAATCAACAGGCCGATCGACTCGCCGCCGAACACGCCGGTCAATACGCCGATCAGGGTGATGCCCACCTGCACGGTGGACAGCAGGTTGTCCGGTTGCTCGGCCAAGGCCAGCGCGGTACGGGCGCCACGGCTGGTTTCGGCCAGTTGCTTCAGGCGCAGCTTGCGCGAGGTCATCAGCGCCATCTCCGACATCGCGAAGAAGGCATTGAGGATGATCAGGGCGAAGACGATCAGCAGCTCCAGCATCGGCTCCACTCCGGGGCGCCCGAGGGGCGGGGCGGGGTCAGCGAGGCTGTCGGGGTGGCGTCGGTAGGCGCCGGATCAGGGTCGTCGTCCATGGAGCGGGCAGTCATACGGCAGGGAGAACCGCCGGATGATCTTAGCAGGCGGGCCCTTCACGCCGCCTTGAGGGCAGCGCGAGCGTCTCGAAACCGTCATAATTCCGCCCGCTTACCCTTAACCCGGCTCCCGAGCCCCGGCACCCAGAGGCCCCGCATGTTCTCCCTGCAAACCATTTTTGGCCAAGGCAACCAGTTCTATACCCTCCTCGAGGAAGCGGCGGCCGCGGGGCACGAGAGCGCCAAGGCGCTGCACGCCATGCTCAAGGCGGCCGACCGCGAGCCGGCATTGAATGCCTTCAAGCTGGCGCGCCAGCGCGAGCGCACGGCCTCGGAAAAGATCAGCCAGGAGCTGGTCAACAGCTTCATCACCCCGATCGAGCGCGAGGACATCGAGGCGCTGGGTTCGGCGCTTTACAAGATTCCCAAGCAGATCGAGAAGTTCGCCGACCGCTACTCGCTGGCGACCCAGCACCTGGGCCACATCGACTTCGCCCCGCGCGCGGCGATGCTGGAGCAGGCCTCGGGCGTGGTGGTGGAGATGGTGAAAGCGCTGCGCGGCATGAAGCTGGAGCCGATGAAGGAGCTCAACGACAAGCTCCGTGCCATCGAGAACGAGGCCGACCGGCTGATGCTCGAGCTGTACCGCGACATCTACTCGGGCAAGCTCGACCACCTGCAGATGTTCCTGCTCAAGGAGTTCTTCGAGATCCTCGAGAAGGCCATCGACCGCTGCCGCGAAGCAGGGGTGGTGGCGTACGAGATCGTGCTGAAGAATTCCTGACGGGAGCGGGATCATGTTGACCCTCGTTCTCGTCGTCGTCGCGACGGCGCTGATCTTCGAGTACATCAATGGCTTCCACGACACCGCGAATTCCATCGCGACGGTCGTGGCGACCAAAGTGCTCTCGCCCATGCAGGCGGTGATGCTGGCCGCCGGCACCAACCTCATCGGCGCGCTGTGGGGCACTGCGGTGGCCAAGACCGTCGCGTCGGGCATCATCGATGCCGGCGTGGTCGACGTCACCTCGCAGCTGATCCTGTGCGCGCTGGTGGGCGCCATCGTCTGGAACCTGATCACCTGGTGGCTGGGCCTGCCGTCCTCGTCCTCGCATGCGCTGATCGGCGGCCTGTGCGGCGCGGCCTTCGCCGCGGCCATGAACAACTTCGACGCCATCGTCTGGTCGGAGCCCAAGGAGCCGGTCTGGAAGAGCGCCGGCGTGCTGTGGAAGGTGATCGTGCCGATGTTCTCGTCACCGCTGCTGGGCTTCATGGCCGGCTTCGTGGTGATGGGCATATTGTTCGCGATCATTTCCGGCATGGCCTCCAGCGGCGGCCTGCTGGCACGCCTGGCCCGCCCGCGCTGGGTCAACAGCCTGTTCGGCAAGATGCAGCTGGCCAGTGCGGCCACGATGGGCTTCGCGCATGGTTCCAATGACGCGCAGAAGACCATGGGCATCATCGCGCTGACTCTGGTGGCGGCGCAGTCCGATGGCACGCTGAACAACCTGCCGTCGTGGCTGGCCTTCCTGCACCCGTCACAGGGCGCGATCGACAACAACGACATCGACACGTGGATCAAGATCACCTGCGCCATCGTGATGGCGGCGGGTACCGCGGCCGGTGGCTGGCGCATCATCAAGACGCTGGGTCACAAGCTGGTGAAGCTGCACCCGATCCACGGCTTCGCGGCCGAGACCAGCGCCGCGTCGGTGATCCTGCTGGCGTCGTCGCTGGGCATCCCGGTGTCGACCACGCACAACATCTCGTCGGCCATCATGGGCGTGGGCGTGGCCAAGCGCTTCAATTCGATCAAGTGGACCGTGGTCGAAAAGATGATCTGGGCGTGGATCCTGACGATCCCTGCGGCCGGTTTCATGGCCTGGCTCTGCTACGAGCTGTTCGTGCTGATGGGCTGGGTCTGACGGCCCAGGGCGCTTCGCAAAGCGCTTCCCATGCAAGAGGCCCGCGTATGCGGGCCTCTTGCGTTTCATCGGGGCGGCGCATCCCATTCGTGCCGCGGTGCCGCGCTTCCGGAAGGTGTCACCGCGGACACCGGCCTGCCGCCGTAGGTACACAAGCGGCCGAAGATGTCAGGGCTGGGCTGCGCTACAACAGGTCGCCGCCGGCCGACATCATGCGCTCCATGCGATCGCCCAGTCCGCCGATTTCCAGCACCAGGCGATCCACTTCGGCGGCATCCAGGCCTTCGTAGGGGCGGTTCTCACACAGCTGCAGGTACGGCACGCCGTCGAGGTCGCCAATGCAGAGGTAACCCACGCGGCTTTCCCAGTTGAACACCAGGGCGCGGCGGGCATCCAGGCCGGTGGTCGGCGCCACCGCGGTGCTGACGCGCAGGTAAGGGCGGCCGTCATCGTCGTCCAGCTCGGACAGGAAGATTGCCTGGTGTCGCGTGCCCTGTTCCAGCGACAACTCGATGCAGAGGACGTCCTCGTCTTCCATCTTGATGTGGAAGCCGGACGCCTTGACGTGACGGCGGATCGATTCGAAGTTGCGCACGGGCGGCTCCATTCGCGGACGGGCTTGGGTCTATGCTACCGCGATGCGCGCAAAGACCGTCGCCATTCCTGCCGAAGAGGCATGCCGCCGGATCCTCGCGGCGGTGTGGGCCATCCCGAGCGGTGAGGTGGCCGGATATGGAGAGGTCGCGCGGCGCGCCGGACTGCCCGGCCGGGCGCGACTGGTCGCCAGGCTGCTGAGCCAGAACGTAGACGCCAGCCTGCCTTGGCATCGCGTCTTGCGCTCGGATGGGCGCATCGCGTTCCCCGAGGGCTCCGAGGGCTATCTGGAACAAAGCGCGCGCCTGCGCGCCGAGGGGATCGTGGTGGACTCTGGGCGGGTGCGCGGACAGCGCGCCGCGGCCACGCTGGACGACCTGGTGTGGGGGCCTCAGGCTGGCTGAACAGGGGCTGGCGACGGGCCCAGCCTTGAGGGGGCGACGGCCCTTCCCGGGCTGGCAGCGGCTACCATGTGCGGACACGAAGGAGTCGCGATGTTCGCCAACCTGCCGCCCGTGACGCGGGCCCTGCTGATCGCCAATGGACTGGTCTTCCTGCTGCAACTGGTGGTGGGCGATGCGTCGTTGGCGTCGTTCATGCTCTGGCCGCTCGACAGTGGCAGTGACCCGTATGCGCAAGGTGGGTTCCTGCCGTGGCAGGTCCTGACGTACGGCTTCATGCACGGCGGCTTCGCCCACCTCGCGTTCAACATGCTGGCGCTGGTGATGTTTGGCGCGCCGCTTGAACACACGTGGGGCGAAAAGCGTTTCCTCACCTATTACCTGACGTGCATCGTGGGCGCCGCCGCGTTCCAGTTGGCGGTGGGCTGGTGGACGATGGCCCAGGGCGGTGAGGCGTATCCCACGGTGGGTGCGTCGGGCGGCGTCTTTGGCCTGCTGTTGGCATACGGGATGCTGTTCCCCAACCAGCGCGTGATGCTGTTGATCCCGCCCATCCCGATGAAGGCACGCACGCTGGTGATCGTCTATGGCGTGATCGAATTGCTTATGGGCATCACCAATACGATGCCGGGCGTGGCACATTTCGCGCACTTGGGCGGCATGGTGTTTGGCTGGCTGCTGATCCGCTACTGGCGTGGGCAGCCGCCGTTTGGCCGCAAAGGCCCGCCCCGCATGCGCATCGTGCGCTGAGGGCGTCCCGTTGGCAGCACCGCCCGAGAGACGGTGCTGTTCCGCAGGCGTGGACTACCTCCAGACCGTGACCCGGTCGGTGGCATGGGCCTGCAGCGGTTGACCGGCCTTGCAGCCATAAGCGCTGGCGAAGCCTGGCAAGTTCGCCAAGGGCGCGTGGGTACGCACTGGCCCGGGGGCGTAGGCGCTGTGCAGCGCGCGCTCATTCGCGAGGTCGGGCGCCACCTGCTCCGCCCATAGCCCCGCCCAGCCCCTGAAGAAGCCCTGTTGGGCATCGCGGGTGGCAGACGGTGCGGCGGCGCGAAACGCCGCCCACGCAAGCTCGACCCCGGACTGGTCGGCCACGGCGATGTCGCGCACGCGACTGCCGTTGACACGCATGCTAGCGGCGCCGGGCACGGGGCGTTGGCTCACCTGCGCGGCGACGCGATTGCCGAGCTCGTGCCAGGCCGCGGCATCTGTTGCGCTCCACCAGTCGCGCACCTCACCCTTGGCATCGACCAGGCGGCCGCGCGGTCCGACGGCGTGGCTGAGCTCGTGGCCGACCAGGGCGCCGAAGGCCCCGTAATCGCGACCAATGTCCCGGTTGGGATCCAGCACCGGCGGTTGCAGCATCGCGGCGCTCACGATCAAGCGGTTCTGCGCCACGTCGTAGGTGAGCGCGGGTTGCTGAGGCAGGACGTTCCAACGCCGGTCGGCGTTGCCGCGGCCAATGCGCCTCATTTCCTCGCGATGGTGCCAAGTGGAGGCAATCAGCATGTTGCCGCCGAAACTGGCCCGTCCCATCGGTTGCACGCTGTAGTCCAGGTCGCGGCGAGGGGCGCCCACTTCGATCTTCAGCGCCGCGAGCTTGGCTTTGGCTTCGACCTTGGCGGCCGAACCCAGTCGCGTGTCGCGATCAATCGCAGCGGCTAGGGAATCGCGCACCTGGTTGGCGATTCCCAACGCACGGTCACGGGTTGCGGCAGGCAAATAGGCACCGACGTATTGCCTGGCCAGAATCGGGCCGGCCGCGAGGTTGATGGCGTCCAGCACGCGCTGGGGGCGCGGCGCGGGTGCCGCTTGCCCGGCCAAGAGCCGGCCGCGGAAATCGAAGCTGGCGTCCTGGAACGACTTCGACAGGTAGGGCGCCATGGTGTCAGCGACCCGCCAGCGCAGGTAAGTCTTCCACTGCGCGGGCTTGAGGCTGGAAACCAATCCATCAAGTTGCGAGAACAGGCCGGGATTGGCGAGCGACACGCGGTCGTCGTTCACGCCCTGCGCCCGGAGGAAGGCATCCAGTTGCAGGCGCGGGTACTGCTTGCCCAGGGATGCGGTGGCCACCGGCGCGTACAGGCTGCGTGGGTCGTTCGAGGTCGACGGGGAGGCGTGCAGCCGCGCGATGCGCGTTTCCAGATCGATGACCTGTTGGGCTTCTTGCGCCAGGCGTCCCTGGGGCGTGCCGGTGAGGGCGAGCAGCCGCTGCACGTATTCGCGGTAGCGGGCCATCACCTGTTGCGTGGCGGCATCGGTGCGGGTGTAAAACGCCGGGTCGGACAGGCCGAGGCCGCCTTGGCTGAAGTAACCGATGTGTCGGTCAAGGTCGGCGAGGTCGACATCGGCGCCGAAATCGAATGCCACCGGTATGCCGACCTGGTGCAGGGCGGCGATCGACGGCGCGACATCTTTCGCCTTTCGAATGGCATTGATGCGGGTGAGCAGCGGTTGAATCGGGGCGGCCCCGTCGCGCTCGACGGCCGCTTCGTCCAAGCCGCTGGCCCAGAAATCACCCAGCAGCTTTTGCACGTTGTCCTGCGGCTGGCGCATGGCGACATCGAGCAGTTCCACCTGCTGCCGTGCGGCACGAGCATTCAGTTCGCCCAGGGCGGTAATGGCGCCAACGCCGGTAGGCAGCGGATGGGACGCGAGCCAGTCGCGGTTGGCGTGGGTGTAGAAGTCGGAGCAGGCCGCGTTGGCCGATGAGGCGGCCGCTTTGCTGCTGCGCTTCTTCGCGGCATCAGCAGGGTGGGCGGCGAGGGCGACAAGACCGAGGGCCAGGGCGCAGGCAAGTGGGCGCAGGGGCATTCGCGGGTCCTTGCAACGGGGTGCCCCGAGTCTAGCAATCGTGTCCTTGGCGGCACTGAACACCGTCGTCACACCGAGCCCGGGGTTGGCGGCCCTCGGCAGCGCGACGCAACCCTCGACGTACGGGGCGCGAAACGAAAAACGGAGGCCCGGGTCGCCCCGGGCCTCCGCTGTTGGCCGACGAGAAAAGGCCAGACACGTGCGGGTCATCGACCCGTGTCAACTCACCAGATCACGACCTGCTTGTCGCCCTCGCGGACCATCGGCTGGCCCGGCTTGCACGAGAACGCCGCCGCGAACGCCGGCAGGTTGGACGGTGCGCCAACCGCGCGGAAGTTGGCGGGCGCGTGCGGGTCCGTGGTCAGGCGCACGTTGAGCTCTTCCGGCGTGAAGTTGCGGCGCCACACGGTGGCCCAGTTGGCGAAGAAGCGCTGGTCGCGGGTCAGGCCGTCGAGCTTCGGGTCCGGCTGGCCGGCGGTGGCGCGCTGCAGTGCGTCGAAGGCCGTGGCCAGGCCGCCGAGGTCGGCGATGTTCTCGCCCAGGGTCAGCTTGCCGTTGACGAACTTGCCCGGCACGGCCTCATAGGCGTTGAACTGCGACACGAGCTTGTCGGTGCGGCCGGAGAAGCCCTTGGCGTCGGCGTCGGTCCACCAGTTCTCGAACTTGCCAGTGGCGTCGAAACGGCTGCCCTGGTCGTCGTAGCCGTGGATCATCTCGTGGCCGATCACCGCGCCGATGCCGCCATAGTTGAGGGCGTCGTCGGCGTTGGCGTCGAAGAACGGCGGCTGCAGGATGGCCGCCGGGAACACGATCTCGTTCTGCAGTGGGTTGTAGTAGGCGTTCACCATCTGCGGCGGCATGCCCCATTCAGTGCGATCGACCGGCTTGCCGATCTTGCCCATCATCCACTTGTAGTTGAACTCGTTGGCGGCCAGCACGTTGCCGATGTAGCTGTCACGTCCGGTGGCCAGGCCTTCCCACGAGCGCCACTTGTCCGGGTAGCCGATCTTCGGGGTGAAGCTGGCCCACTTCTCCATGGCCTTCTTCTTGGTCTCGTCGCCCATCCAGTCGAGGTTCTCGATGCGGGCCTTGAGGGCCTCGCTGAGGTTCTTGACCAGCTGCTCCATGCGCGCCTTCGACTCGGGCGAGAACGCGACCTTGACGTACATCTGGCCCAGCGCTTCGCCGGTGGTGCGCTGCACGGTGTCCAGCACGCGCTTGCCGCGCTCCTTCATTTCCTTCTGGCCGCGAAGGGTCTTGTTGTAGAAGCTGAAGTGCTCTTCCGCAAAGGCGTCAGCGAGGTACGGCGAGGCGCCATCGACCGTGTGGAAGCGCAGGTAGCTCTGCCACTGCGCCGCCGGCACGTCGGCCAGCATCTTGCTGACTTCCTGGTGGAACGCCGGGATCGCCAGCGAGAACATCTTCGGCACGGCCACGCCCTGCGACTCGAAGAACTTGGTCCAGGCGAAGTTCGGGGTCAGCTTGTCGGCATCGGCCGGCGACACCGGGTTGTAGTACAGCGCGACGTCGCGCGACATCTCCTCGCTGGACTTGGACACCTTGGCCAGGCGCGTCTCGAACGCGACCACGTCCTTTGCCTGGGTGAGGGCATCGGCCGCCGGCACGCCGCTCAGCTCCAGCACCTTGGCGACGTGGGCCTGGTAGGCGGCCAGCTTGTCCTTCTTGTCGGCGTCGAAGTAGTAGCCCTTGTCCGGCAGGCCCAGGCCACCCTGCATGGCGTAGGCGATGTTCATCTTCGAGTCCTTGAAGTCCGCTTCCGGACCGAAGCCGAACAGGAAGTTCTCGCCCTTGGCCGCGCTGGTGCGCAGGTAGTCGGCGATCTTTTCCTTGCTGTCGAGCGTGGCGATGGCATCGAGGTGCGACTTCAGCGGCGCCAGGCCCTGACCGTTGATCTTGGCCGCGTCCATGCCGGTGGACCAGAAGTCACCGACGATCTTCTCGACGCCGTTGGCGTCCTTCATGGCCGCGGCCTGCTCGGCCAGCTGGCGCTGGATGGCCTGCGAACGCTCGTCCAGCATTTCGAAGGCGCCCCACGAGGTGCGGTCGCCCGGGATGGTGTTGGCGGCCAGCCACTTGCCGTTCACGTAGCCGCCGAAGTCGGTGCACGCGTCCTTGGAAGTGTCGAGATCGCCGATCTGGAGTCGGTTCACGCCCGGGAGCTTGCTCTCGTCGAGCGTGAGGGCTGCGGCGTCGGCCGGCTTGGCAGCATCGGCAGTATTCGCGGCCTCTTCCTTCTTCGAGCACGCGGTCAGGCCGGCGGCGATGGCGAGGGACAACAACAGGACTTGGGGTTGGTTCACGGGCGGCTCCGACCGGACAGGCGAGGGGTAGTGGGCCCGCAATGGGCCACCACCGACAGTAGCGGGCTTTGCCGACGGGGGCGGGTGTCATTGGTCACGGTGGGGGTGTGCTAGCGTGAAGCCGAGTCATTCAGGAGCAGGGCATGCGGGTTCATTTCCACGGGGCCGCCGGCGAGGTGACCGGGTCGTTGCACGAGGTCGAGGTCGCGGGCCAAAGGGTGTTGCTGGACTGCGGCATGATCCAGGGCAGCTTTGAGGCGGAGCGGCGCAACAGCGAGGCGTTTCCGTTCGAACCCACGGCGGTGGACGCGCTGGTGCTCAGCCATGCGCACATCGACCATATCGGCCGAGTCCCCTTGCTCGTGCATCGGGGCTACCGCGGGCCGATCTACGCACAGGCCGCCACCGCGGACCTGATGCCAGTGATGCTGCTGGATGCTGCGTCGCTGGCCGAGAGCGATGCAGAACGCGCCAACCGCAATCGTCGCCACGGCGAGCCGATGGCGGTGCCCCTGTTCACCAAGCACGACGTGCATACGGCGATGAAGCTGGTGCGCCCGCTGCCTTACGATCGGCGCGAACAGATCCTGCCGGGGGTGGAGATCCAGTTCCGCGAGGCAGGCCACATCCTCGGTTCCACCTGCGTGGAGCTGTGGGGCGATGACCGCAAGCTGGTGTACTCCGGCGACGTCGGCCCCAAGGGCTCGCCGATCCTGCGCGACCCGGCGGTGATCACCGAGGCTGACCTGGTACTGATGGAGTCCACCTACGGCGATCGCAACCACCGCGAGCGCCTGGCGACCGTGGAGGAGATCGGTGAGATCTTCGAACGCGCCTGGCATGACCGCGGCAACGTACTGATTCCGGCTTTCGCGGTGGGGCGCAGCCAGGAACTGCTGTACTGGTTTGCCAAATACTGGGACGAGTGGGGGCTGTCGCGCTGGAAGATCTTCCTCGACAGTCCGATGGCGGCCAAGGTGATCCAAGTGTACGAGCGGCACGAAGACCTGTTCGACGCCGAAGCGCAGCGGGTGTGGCGCTCCAAGCCCCATCCCTTCCGCATGCCCAACCTGCGCATTACCGAGACGCCGGACGAGTCGATGGCGATCAACCGGATGGACGGCGGCGCGATCATCATCGCCGGCAGTGGCATGGCCAATGGCGGCCGCATCGTGCACCACCTGAAGCGCAACCTGGGCCGGCGCCACGCCCACGTCCTGTTCGTGGGCTTCCAGGCCCAGGGCACGCTGGGCAGGCGCCTGGTGGACGGCGCACGATGGGTACGCATCCACGGCAAGGACTACCGGGTGTCGGCCCAGGTGCACACCGTGGGCGGCCTGTCGGCACACACCGACCAGAAAGGCCTGCTGGATTGGTACGGGCAGTTTGGCGCGAAGCCGTCACTGGTTTTGGTCCATGGCGAGGACAAGGCGCGCGAAACGCTGGCCGGCGAGATATGGGACCGGCTTGGCGTCGACGTGATGTTGGCTCGCCCGGGGATGCACGCCGACGCCTGATGGGAGCCTCGGTATGCCTGCTGGCTGAACGGCAGGATGGCGTTTGCTGGCGAAGCAGGGCGGGTTAGCGTACAGTCCGCCCTGTTCAGCGCACGGCTGCCTCCCCGAAAGGGTACGTTTCCCAGGTATGCCCGCCGCCCTCGCAGGCCTTGTGCCTCATGCGACCGCGGCTTTTATCCCGCACGTCTTTCGTCGCGCAGACACGGCCCGGAGCATCCGGTGCCGTCAAAATCCGATCACCCGCAGCGCGGTTCAAGGGAACGCTGGGGTCATCACGCAACCGTTCTCCGGTCCGTGGCCGTGCGCGTGGCGCAGGGTCGCCCCGCGCGCTTGCGGCGAAAAGGAGCTGTACCGATGTCTTTTGAATCCCTGGGCCTGGCGCCCGCGTTGCTGCGCGCGCTTGCCGAGCAGAACTACACCACCCCCACCCAGATCCAGTCCGAGGCGATCCCGCTGGCGCTGGCCGGCCATGACGTGCTGGGCGGCGCCCAGACCGGCACCGGCAAGACCGCCGCGTTTGGCTTGCCGCTGCTCAACCGTCTGGCCAAGCAGACGCCGGTGAAGGGCTTCCGCCGTCCGCGCGCACTGATCCTGACCCCGACCCGCGAACTGGCGGTGCAGGTCAGCGACAGCCTGCGTGGCTACGGCAAGCACCTGCGCATGAACACCATCGCCATCTTCGGTGGCGCCGGCATGGGCCCGCAGGTCGATGCGTTCCGCCGTGGCGTGGACGTGCTGGTGGCCACCCCGGGCCGCCTGATCGACCACCTGGAGCGCGGCAGCGTCAAGCTCGACGAGATCGAGATCCTGGTGATGGACGAAGCCGACCGCATGCTCGACATGGGCTTCCTGCCGGCGATCAAGCGCATCCTCGGCAAGCTGCCGAAGGACCGCCAGACCATGCTGTTCTCGGCGACCTTCGAGGCGCAGATCAAGCAGCTGGCGCTGGAGTTCATGCGCAACCCGCAGCAGGTGCAGGTGGCGGCGCAGAACACCATCGCCGAGACCATCGCGCACCGTGCGCACCCGGTGGACGGGGCGAACAAGCGTGACCTGCTGATCGAGATCCTGGCCAAGCGCCACGGCGAGCAGGCCATCGTCTTCGGCCGCACCAAGCACGGCTGCAACCGCCTGGCCGAGCAGTTGGAAGACGCGGGGCTGAAGGCCTCCGCCATCCACGGCAACAAGAGCCAGGCGCAGCGCCAGAAGGCGCTGAACGACTTCAAGGCCAGCCGGGTGCGCATCCTGGTGGCCACCGACGTCGCCGCGCGCGGCCTGGACATCCCGAACCTGCCGCTGGTCATCAACTACGACCTGCCGATGGTGGCCGAGGACTACGTGCACCGCATCGGCCGCACCGGCCGCAACGGCAGTACGGGCGAGGCGCTGTCGCTGGTGTCGCATGACGAAGGCGGCCTGCTGCGTCAGATCCAGCGCCTGCTGAAGGCCGACATCGAGCTGGTCGAAGTGGAAGGCTATGCGCCGAGCCGCCCGATCCGCCTGGATACGGCCATTCCCAACCCGCGCCGTGGCAACGGCGGCAACCAGCCGCCGCGCAAGCCGGGCAACCGGCCGCACGGCAAGCCGACGGCACGCCATGCGCATGCCGGGCCGAAGCAGCACCGGGGCGGGCAGGGTGGCCGCGGTGCGGGCGGTGGCGGGCAGCGCCGCGATTCGCGCGCCTGATCGAACGGGTGGTACAGGAAGGGGTCGGCATTGCCGGCCCCTTCTTCTTTGGGGGGGCGGCAGGCTCGCGCGCACCGGGCGGCCGCAACGTCGCGCGATGTTGCACTGCAAAATGCAATGCGACCGCCGAGCGGTATTCTGACAGCGCTGTCATCCGCGAAGCCTGTGCCGGTCGTGCACTATCGGGATGACGTGTTCGCTGCCAGCTGACAGCGGACCGGGGGACGGGGGTCGCCAGTGCGCCCATCGAGTGCCATCACGCCGGGTCGGGCGTCGAGGGTGCCGACGGAGTGGGCATGCGGGGGCACGCGACATCCGGTTCCGCCACCCTCCAACCAGGAGTTCTACGTGGGACTTTCCGCTCTCGACACCACCATCGTGCTGGCCTACCTGGCCGGCATCTTCGTTCTCGCGCAGTGGGTGTCGCGCGAGAAGGCCGGCCACCAGAAGTCCGCCAAGGACTACTTCCTTGCCAGCAAGGCGCTGCCGTGGTGGGCGGTGGGCGCGTCGCTGATCGCAGCCAATATCTCGGCCGAGCAGATCATCGGCATGTCCGGCTCCGGTTATGCCATCGGCCTGGCCATTGCCTCGTACGAGTGGATGGCGGCGCTGACGCTGCTGATCGTCGGCAAGTTCTTCCTGCCCGTGTTCCTGCGCAACGGCATCTACACCATGCCGCAGTTCCTGGAGGAGCGGTACGGCCACCGAATCCGCACGCTGATGGCGGTGTTCTGGCTGGGCCTGTACGTGTTCGTGAACCTGACCTCGATCCTGTGGCTGGGTTCGATCGCGGTGAACCAGGTCACGGGCATGGACCAGATGCTGGCGCTGGCGCTGCTGGGCGCGTTCGCGCTGGCGTACCAGTTGTACGGTGGCCTCAAGGCGGTGGCGCTGACCGACATCGTGCAGGTATCGCTGCTGGTGCTGGGCGGATTGCTGGTTACGGGCCTGACGCTGGCCAAGATCGGCGACGGCGCGGGCGTGGTGGCGGGCTTCCACAAGTTGTGGGAGACCAGCCCCGAGCACTTCCACATGATCCTGTCGAAGGACAACCCTTTCTACAAGGACCTGCCGGGCATCAGCGTGCTGGTCGGCGGCATGTGGATCATGAATGTCAGCTACTGGGGCTTCAACCAGTACATCATCCAGCGCGCGCTGGCGGCCAAGGACATCCAGGAAGCGCAGAAGGGCGTGGTGTTCGCCGCGTTCCTCAAGCTGCTGATGCCGGTGATCGTGGTGCTGCCGGGCATTGCCGCGGTGATGCTGGCGCCGGAGCTGGCGCGTCCTGACCAGGCCTACCCGACGATGATGGGGCTGCTGCCCAGCGGCGTGCTGGGGCTGGTGTTCGCGGCGCTGGTGGCAGCGATCGTGGCGTCGCTGGCGTCGAAGATCAATTCGGTCGCGACCATCTTCACCCTCGACTTCTACGCCAAGTGGCGCAAGGACACCGATGAGGTTGGCCTGGTGCGCATCGGTCGCATTGCCGCGGCCATTGCCATCGTGCTGGCGATTGCCACGGCGCGTCCGCTGATCGGCGGGTTCGACCAGGGCTTCCAGTACATCCAGGAGTACACCGGCTTCTTCACCCCGGGCATCGTGGTGATCTTCATGCTCGGCCTGTTCTGGAAGCGCGCCAACGAGGCCGGCGCGCTGGCCGCGGCGATCGGTTCGTTCGCCCTGTCGATCGTGCTCAAGCTGGCATGGCCGTCGCTGCCGTTCATGGACCGCGTGGGCCTGGTGTTCCTGATGGCGCTGGCGCTGGCGGTGGCGGTGTCGCTGATGGGCAAGCCCACGGGCGAGGGCGACCTCATCCGCGTGGACGATGTCAGCTACCGCACCGATGTGTCGTTCAATATCGCCAGCCTGGCGGTGATCGCCATTCTGGTGGCGCTGTACGCCGTGTTCTGGTGATGGCCTAGTGGCGGCTGCGGCGAGGTCCGGTCGACTCCCGCAGCTGCAGGGCGTAGTCCATCTTCACCATGTCACCAGCGTCCGGGTCGCGGATCGCCTTGAGGAGTTCCTCGGTGGCGACGCGACCCATGTCGTTGGTCGGCTGACGCACGGTGGTAAGTGACGGGAAGATCTGCCGCGACAGCGGCGTGTCGTCGTAGCCGCAGATCGACAGGTCGCCCGGCACCGACAGTCCGCGCTCGCCGGCCACACGCAGCACGCCCGCGGCCATGTCGTCGTTGGCAGCGAAGATGGCGGTGGGCGGATCGGACAGGTCGAGCAGTTGCCGGGCGCCCTCCATGCCGGATTCGAAGGTGAACTCGCCCTTGACCACCAAGGCCGGGTCGTAGGGAATGCCGGCCTGCTTGAGCGCCTCACGGTAGCCGGAATGGCGCCAGGTGCCGGCGCCATGCTGCGGCGGGCCCTTGATATGCCCGATGCGACGGTGGCCGAGCTGGATCAGGTGCGCCATCAGCTCACGCACCGCGCCGCGTTCGTCGAGGGTGACGCCAAAGCGGCCCTCGGGCGTGCGCGGTGAAATGGACGCGAAGGGCAGGTGGCGCTCATGCAGTGCGTCGAGCAGCTTGGCGTCGTCCGTCAGCGGCGGCACCAGCACCAGTCCGTCGGCGCGCGAGTGATCGATCAGGTCGACCAGCTCGGGCAGGTAGTTGCGGTCATCCGGGTCGACGGGCGCGAGGACCAGACTGAAATGCCGGGCGCGGCAGGCCTCCAGTACGCCGCCCTGGATCTCGGTCAGGTAGTTGCGCGACGGGTTGTCGTACACCAGCACGATGACGTAGGCACGCTGTCCCGCCAGGCTGCGCGCGGACAGGTTGGGCTTGTACTGCAGCCGGGCAACTGCTTCTTCCACGCGTCGCCGGGTTTCCTCGCGGACGTTGGGCTCGTGGTTGAGCACGCGTGACACGGTCTTGATCGAGACGCCAGCCGCTTCGGCGACGTCTTCGATGCGCGCGCGTGTTCCGTTGGTGTCCTTCGTCCTGGCCTGCATCGGTCCCTGTGGCGTCTGCGGTGATTCCCCTTGGGTCCTATCGTACCCCGACGGGCGCGTGGCGCCCGGCGAGGATCAGCGGCTGCCTCCGGCCGGGTCGCTGTTCCAAGAGAGTGTGATGAGGCTGCGGGGCGGGGCGGTGTAATGGAAGACCTTGCCTCGGTGGCCGACCGAGAAGCGCCGTGGCGCGCGTTCTGAATTGGTCACGACCATCACCATCGAGTGGTCGTCGGCGTTCTCGAACACCACGTTGTCGATGCCGTCGCTGCCCGCGCTGGAGCCAACGCGCCAGGCACCCTGGCGGACGAAGCGGCTGGCATGGGCGAGGGCGTAGTATTCATCGTTGCGGGTGATGGTGCCGTCGGCCGTGTTGATGGTGACGACGCCGCGGCAGGTCTTGCAGCCGCCGGCAAACGGGCCCTTGCGCTCATCCAGTGCGAGATTCCAGAACAGGGCGCCACGCGCCCAGTGCCGCGTCGTCCGGATGATCTGTTCGCGGGCGAGGAACGTGAGGCCGCCGCTCTTCACCGGCTCCCAATCGCCGCCGGAGCATTCGGTCATGTAGGCATCCTTGTCCGGAAACGCATCGTGCACCTGGCTCTGCGCCGCGACATTGCCGCCATAGCAGTGCCATGCTACCGCGGACACGTAGCGCGCCGCCACAGGGTCACGCAGCACCTCCAACGGGTGCTCGGGTTTGTCCCAGTTGTGGTCCCAGTCGAAGATCTGCGTGCTTGAGCCGCGTTGAGCCAGCAGCGGGCCAAGGTGGCGGCCGATGAGCCTGGCGCGCTGCGCGGCGCTCAAGCGCATGCCCGGGTAGTCAGAGGGTTCGTAGTCGGGCTCGTTCTGCACCGTCAACGCAAAAATCGGGATGCCCGCGTCGGCATAGGCTTCGGTGAATTGCACCAGGTAGCGCGCGAAGGCGTCGAAGTGCTCGTCGGCCAGCGTGCCTTTGACGAGGCTACCGGTGGTCTTCATCCAACCGGGCGCGCTCCACGGCGACGCCATGACCTTCAGCTGCGGATTGATCCCCAGGGCGGCCCGCGCCACCGGGATGACGTCCCCGCGATTGGGTGCAATGGAGAACTGGCGGAGCTGGGGGTCGGTCTGGCCGCGGGGCATGTCGTCGAGGCTGTAGTGGCTCAACGAGAAATCCGAACTGCCGATGGTGAGGCGGGTGAAGTCCAGCCCGATGCCTTGGCCTTCGCGCCCGAACAGTTCCCGCAGCAGGTCATCGCGCTGCGCCGCACTGAGCTTGTGCGTGATCAGCCAAGCGGACGAGTCCGTGAGGGCGGCACCAAAACCGACCACGCGCTGGTGGCGTGTGCCGTCGACTTCGACATGGATGGGGAGCTGGCCAAGGTTGCCAAACGCGGGAGACTCGGCGGGCGACAGGGCGCGCGCATGGTCGTCCGTCGTGACCCATGAGGTGACTTGAGGGGCGGGTCCTTTGCCGGCGGCATGCGCGGCGGCCGCGACGCCCAATCCCAACAGCAGGCCTAGCCCCACGCGGGCCAATGTCTGGACACCCCGGTCTTGCATGCTCATTCCCGCGCATTCCTCCCGCATCGATTGTCCCCAGTCCGGCGCGCAAACGACATGCTGCACTGCCGCGAAATCCATTGCCCGTCATCCGCTCCCGGCCGGTGGTGGCAGGGTTGGCCGTAGTCGCGACCATGGATTCATTGACAGCACCATGAGAGCGCGGTATGACAGCGCTGTCAAATTCCTTGGGAGGGGACCCTGATGACCAGCAAGACCACCTCGCGTGGCGCATCCGCACGCATGCAACGCCAACGTCCGCAACGCCACATGCTGGCAGCCGCCTGCTGCCTCGCGCTGATCGCCAGCGCACAAGCGCAGGCACAGGAAGCACAAAAGGCGGAGCAAGCCGCAACGCAGGGCCAGCAGGCCGAAACGACCGTCGAGACCGTCAAGGTCACGGGCATCCGGTCCGCGATCATTTCCGCCGTCGAGACCAAGTCGGAGTCGACTTCCATCGTGGAAGCCATCTCCGCCGAGGACCTGGGCAAGCTGCCGGACATCAGCATCGCGGACTCGATCTCGCGCCTGCCGGGCCTGACCATGCAGCGCAAGGAAGGGCGCGGCGAGGTCATCCATATCCGCGGCATGTCCGAGCAGTTCTCGGGCACGCTGCTCAACGGGCGTGAGCAGGCCAGCACCGGCGACAGCCGTGGCGTCGAGTTCGACCAGTACCCGGCGGAGTTGATCAATGGCGTCACCGTGTACAAGACGCCCGACGCATCGCTGGTGGGCCAGGGCCTGTCCGGTACCGTGAACATGCAGACCATCCGCCCGCTCGACTTTGGCGAGCAGCGGATCGTGTTCAGTGGCCACGGCGAGTACAACTCGCTCGGCGAGCTGACCGACGGCGGCAATGACAAGGGCTACCGGCTCTCGGCGTCCTACGTGGACCAGTTCGCCAACGACACCTTCGGCCTGGCCGTCGGCATCGCACGGCTCAGCTCCCCGTTCCAGGAGCAGCACTACAAGTCGTGGTGGTGGGCCAACACGTCGTTGTGGGGTGCGCCGCAGGGCGCCAAGCCGAATGACGCGATTGCGCTCCAGGGTGCGGAGGGCTGGGTCAAGTCCCGCGACACCACGCGTGATGGCGTGATGGTCGTACTGGAATTCAAGCCGAACGACACGTGGCACAGCGTGCTCGACCTGTACCACTCGCGCTTCGACCAGGAAGAGTGGATGCGCGGCGCGATGTGGACCAATGACCCGTGGTGGAATGGCGGGCAGGTGACCTACACCCAGGCCAACACCACGATGCACGGCGGTGTCCCGGTCGTCACCAGCGGCACGCTGAGCGGCATCGAGCCGGTCATCCGCAACGACAACAACCTGCGCGAAGACAAGCTGTCGGCGTTTGGCTGGAACAACCAGTTCAAGTGGGACGTCTACACCCTGACCGCCGACGCCGCGTATTCCCGCGCCGAGCGTGAACAGTCGTTGCTGGAGACCTACGCCGGCATGATCGGTGGCCTGGATGTCGACTTCACCGTGCCGCTGACGGCCGGCTACGCGCATTACGGGCTGCCCGACCTGTCCGACCCCAACTCGGTCTACCTGCGTGACGCACAGGGGTGGGGCCACGACGGCCGCATGGAGGATTCCCAGCAGGAGGACGTGATCAAGTCCTTCCGACTGGACCTCAACCGCGTCGTCGAATCCTCGGACTTCCTGCGCAGCTACGACGTGGGCTTCAACTACACCAAGCGCACCAAGGACAAGAGCGCGCAGGTCTACTTCGCCGACCTGCCCGGTCGCGTGCCGACCCTGGTCGATCCCTCCCTGCTGCAGTCGCCCACCAGCCTGGGCTTCGCCGGCATGGGCGACGTGCTGACCTTCGATCCGCGCGCGCTGCTGTCGCGCTACTACGACGTCTACCTCAGCGAGAGCAACAGCGACCTGCAGAAGGACCAGGCCATCGAGGAGGAAATCCGTACCTTCTACGCCAAGGCCAACCTGGACATCGACGTGACCGACAACGTGCGGCTGCGCGGCAACGTCGGCGTGCAGTACATCGACACCGACCAGCGTTCGGATGGCGTGGCCATCACCCCTGACGGTCCGGCGGCGGTTCGCGGGGTCGGTACGTCCTACGGCGACATCCTGCCCAGCCTGAACCTGGTGGCGGAATTCGGCGATGGCTGGAATGTCCGGTTCGGTGCCGCCAAGGAGCTGATGCGCCCGCGCATCAACGAGATGGGCGCCTATGCCAGCGTGTGGGTGAACGTCGTCAACGGTGCCGGTGAGTGGGCCGGCTCCGGCGGCAATCCCAAGCTGGAACCGTTCCGCGCCAACGCCGTCGACCTGTCGGTGGAGAAGTACTTCGGCGAGGCCAGCTACGTGGCCCTGGCGGCGTTCTACAAGGACCTGGAGTCGTACGTCTACAACCAGACCATCCCGTGGAACTTTGCCGGTTATGAGTTCGAAACGGATACGCCGCCGGCGTCCGAATGGGGTACGTTCTCGGCGCCCGCCAACGGCAGCGGTGGCTACATGCGCGGCGTGGAGTTCAGCGTGGCGCTTGAGGGCGGCCTGATTCATCCGGCGCTGGATGGGTTCGGCTCCCTGTTGAACGCTTCGTACACCGAGTCCTCCATCGATCCGGACGGCCCGGGTGGCTCGAGCACCGACACGTTCCCCGGTCTGTCGAAGATCGTGGGCAACGCGACCGTGTACTACGAGAAGAACGGTTTCTCCGCACGCCTGAGCCAGCGCTTCCGCGACCCGTACCGCGGCGAGTACAGCTACATCTTTGGGCAGCGCAGCTATCGCTACACCCTCAACGAGCGGACCATCGACCTGCAGCTGGGCTATGACTTCCCCGAGTCCAGCAGTCTGTCGGGCCTGTCGGTGCTGTTCCAGGTCAACAACCTGAATAACGAGCCGTTCCGCACCGAGGTCAGCGACTCCAACGGACTGGGCCTGTTCTTCCCCGAGGAATACACCGAGTACGGGCGTCAGTACATGCTCGGCTTCCGCTACACGCTGTGACCGGCCCGCGACGCGGGTGATCGCATGGCCGGGGAACACGGGCTTTCCCGTGTTCCCCGGCCTTTCTGTTTTTGGGCTGCGACGCTCCGGGCGCGCCGCATGCCGCAATACCCTGGAGATGCCAGTGAATCTGATTCGCATGACCTTGTTGGGCGCCAGCATGCTGGCGTGCCTGTCCTGTACCACCACCCCGGCGCCGCGTCAGTCGTCGCCTTCCGCCGCGTCGGCCGGCGCCGCCCTGACCGATTGGCCGGCGCTGCGCAGTGGCATCACCCGGGATGCGGCCATCGAAGCCCGCGTGGCCGAGATCCTGGCCAGCATGACGTTGGCGCAGAAGGTGGGTCAGATGACCCAGGCGGAGATCAAGTCGATCACGCCGGACGAGGTGCGGCAGTACTACATCGGTTCGGTGCTCAACGGTGGCGGCTCATGGCCGGACAAGAACAAGCATGCGACGGTGGCCGATTGGCTATCGCTGGCGGATCGCTATTACGACGCGTCGGTGGCCAGCGATGCGAAGATTCCGGTGCCGGTGATCTGGGGCACCGATGCGATGCACGGCCACAGCAACATCCACGGCGCCACGCTGTTTCCGCACAACGTGGGGCTGGGCGCGGCGCATGACGTCGCGTTGATCGAGCAGATCGCCGCAGCAACGGCGCGAAGCGTGCGTGCGACGGGCATCCAGTGGGTGTTCGCGCCAGCGGTGGCGGTCGTCAAGGACACCCGTTGGGGGCGGTCCTACGAGAGTTTCTCCTCCGACGCCGCGCTGGTGCGCGATTACAGCGTTGCCTACGTGCTTGGGGCGCAGGACCGGTTCCGGGACGACGGCAACGTCGTGGCCACGGCCAAGCACTTCCTGGGCGATGGCGCTACCGAGAACGGCAAGGACCAGGGCCTGGCGCGGGTGACCCGTGCCGAGATGCTCAATGAGCATGCGCAGGGCTACTACGGCGCAATCGAGGCCGGCGTGCAGACGGTCATGGCTTCCTACAACAGTTGGACCGATGCCGACACGGGCGAGGAACACGGCAAGATGCACGGCGCCCGTCATCTTCTGACCGGTGCGTTGAAGGACAAGATGGGTTTCGACGGGTTCGTCATCGGTGACTGGAACGGCCACGGCCAGCTGCCGCGATGCACGAATGCCAGCTGCGCACCGGCGATCAACGCGGGCGTGGACATGATCATGGTGCCGGATGACTGGAAGGCGTTCATCGGCAACACGATTCGCCAGGTCGAGTCCGGCGAAATCACGCAGGCACGAATCGATGACGCCGTGACCCGCATCCTGCGGGTCAAGTTGCGCTCGGGCCTGTTTGGCCGCAAGCCATCGGCCAACCGCTACGCCGGCGATGCCGAGGCGCTGCAGCACCGGGACCTGGCCCGTCGCGCGGTTCGCGAGTCACTGGTTCTGCTCAAGAACGAAGGCGGCTTGCTGCCCATCCGCCGCGACCAGCGCGTGCTGGTGGTGGGCAAGGGTGCCGACAGCGTGCCGCTGCAGGCCGGTGGCTGGTCGCTCACGTGGCAGGGTACCGATACCACGAACGCGGATTTTCCAAACGCGGACACCATCCTGGCCGGCGTGCGCGAGGCCGTGGGCGAGGGCAATGTCGTTTACAGCGCTGACGGAAGCAGCGCCACGCAAGGCGGGTTCGATGTCGTGCTGGCCGTGATCGGTGAAACGCCCTACGCCGAGTACAACGGTGACATTGCGCCTTCGGACACAGTCGCCCACAGCCGTCAATATCCCGAAGACCTCGCGGTATTGCAGCGCGTGGCAACGGCCGGCAAGCCGGTGATCACCGTGTTGCTGTCGGGCCGTCCGCGTTACACCAACGACCTCATGAACCTGTCGCAGGTGTTTGTCGCAGCCTGGCTGCCGGGCACCGAGGGCAAGGGCGTGACCGACGTGCTGTTCGCCAAGCGCGGCAGCCGTGTCGCCCATGAGTTCCGCGGCTCTCTCGGATTCCCTTGGCCGGCAACGGCATGTCCGAATGCGAAGGCGGCGCCGTTGTTCCCGGTGGGGTACGGGCTTCGCCACGGCAGTGGCTCACAGCTGGGCACTTTGCCCGTCGATACCACCGCGGCCTGCGCGGAGGCGAGCGTGCTGCCGGTATTCAAGATGGCCGATATTCCGCCGTTCAACCTGCACGTCGCTGCCGGTGACGCAAGCCGGCCGGTGGGCGCGGACCTCAACCGCAGCTTCGAATTCCCGGCTGGCAAGCCGGCATTGCGCGTGCAGACCGTGCAGGTGAACACCCAGCAGGACGCCAAGCAGGTGACCTGGCTGGCGCCGGCGCGCTTTTACGCGGCCAATCCTGCGCGTAACAGCCTGATCTCCTTTGGCCGTGCCGATGCGGCGTTGCAGTTCGATGTTGTGGTGCATCAGCGTCCCAAGGCGCCGGTGTTGCTGTCGATGGGCTGTGGCGCGGGTTGTGGCGCCGATGTCGATCTGACCGCCACGCTCTCGGGTTATGCGATGGGCAGCAAGCACACGGTCAGGGTGCCACTGGCCTGCTTTGCCGACCGCGGGCTTAACCTCGGCGGTGTGGAAGTGCCCTTCTCGGTGTCGGCCACCGCGCCGTTCTCTGCCGCATTCACTGACATCAAGGTGGTGGCCGGTGCGGCCAAGCACGCCGATGCGGTGGCTTGCCCTTTGGCCAGCACGACACCTTGAAGGCTGCCGGCAGGGCCCGCCGTCTGGTGGGCCTTGTCATGGCGGAACTGCCGTCGCTGCGTGCGGCAGAAATGCAAAGGCCCCGCTTACCTGCGGGGCCTTCGCGTTTTCCGGTCCGGTGGACGGTGATCAGCGGGGCAGGGGAGACGCCTCGCGACGAGCGAGCGCTGCGGCGCCCAGCAACCCGGCTTGGGGATGCAATACCGCGACCGTGGGAACGTGGGACATCGCGGCCGAAAAGCGCCCCTTGTGCTCGAAGCGCTGGCGGAAACCCGAGTGCTGCAGCGCCGGCAGGATGCGCGGCACCAGGCCGCCGGTCAGGAACACGCCATCCCACGCGCCGAGGGTCAGCACCAGGTCGCCCGCAATCGCGCCGAACACCGCGCAATACACGTCCAGCGTGCGCAGGCAGCGTGCGTCACCTTCGGCGGCGCGGCGTGTCACGTCCGAGGGTTGCATGGGCCCCGGATCCTCGCCTGCGATTTCGCTGAGCGCACGATGGATGTTGACCAGCCCCGGCCCGCAGATGAGGCGTTCGTTGGACACGCGGCCAAACTGTTCCGACAACCGCTCCAGGATCTGGATTTCCTCGGGCGTACCGGGCGGGAAGCTGGCGTGGCCGCCTTCCGATTCCAGCGGGTGCGCAATGCCTTCGCGGATCATCAGGCCGCCGGCGCCAAGGCCGGTGCCGGGGCCGATCACCGCATAGGTGCGATGGTCGGCTCGCCCCGGTGGCATCCAAGTGGCGCCGCCGATCACCGCGACGTCGTCCGGCGTCAGCAGGGTGATCGCCATGGCCTGCGCGGCGAAATCATTGATCAACGCCAGCTCCTCGAAGCCGAGCATGGCGCGCGTGCGCGAACGCGAGATCACCCAGGGATGGTTGGTGATCCGGGCTTCGTCGCCGTCCACGCGACCTGCAACCGCGAACACACCGCGACTGGCTTCGCCCTCGATCAGTTGCAGGTAATGGCGGGCGGCGTCGGCCAGGGACGGGAAATCGGCCACCGAGAACTCGCGGACGCTGTCCATCGCCAGCGGCGGATCATCGGCACCGCCGCCCGACAAGGCGAACCGCGCGTTCGTGCCCCCGATATCCGCCAGCAGGATGCCTGTGCGGCTCATGGCGTCCCCAGGGGCGGAACGCCCGGGATCATCCGCTGACGGCCGGCAATAGGCAGGGGCAGGGGCGCGTGAGTGGATGGGGCCATGGGCGTGTGTGCGAATGGCTCGGGCGGCAGCCCGGCACAGTGGAAGTCCCCTGAGTTTGCCTTGTCTTGCAGGAAATTGACAGCGCTGGACAAAGGCCCTGCGGCGCGCGGGCCATCCCTGGTCACACAGGCGCTTCCGCAGCCTGAAATGCAGAAGGGCCGGCATGGCCGGCCCCCCGCAATCACCCGATCGTGCAGGCTTCAACCCCGTTGGGCTGCGATCCAGCGGTCGACCTTGCGCTCCAAGACCGACAGCGGCACCGCACCGTCCTTCAGGACCTCGGCGTGGAAGGCGCGCACGTCGAAACGGGCGCCCAATTCGCGTTCGGCCCGCGCACGCAGTTCCTTGATCTTCAGTTCGCCCATCTTGTACGCCAGCGCCTGGCCGGGAATGGCCATGTAGCGCTCGGCCTCCGCAGTGGCCTGCGTTTCACTTTCGGCCGAGTTGTCGAGCATGTACTTGATCACCTGCTCGCGGGTCCAGCCCTTGCTGTGCAGGCCGGTGTCCACCACCAGCCGGATTGCACGCCATAGCTCGTTCTGCAGGTAGCCGAAGTAGTCGTACGGATCGGTGTAAACGCCCAGGTCCTTGCCCAGCGACTCCGCATACAAGCCCCAGCCTTCCGAGAAGGCGGTTTCGCCACCAAAGCGGCGGAACTTTGGCAGGTCGGTCAGTTCCTGCTGCAACGCGATCTGGAAGTGGTGGCCCGGGATCGCCTCATGCAGGTACAGGTCCTCGGCGTCCCACGTCTTGCGCGTGGGCAGGTCGTAGGTATTGACGTAGAAAATGCCCGGGCGCGTGCCGTCCTCGCTCGGACTCATGTAGGAGCCACCGGCCGCGGACTGAGCGCGGAACGGTTCGACCGGGCGGATCTCGAACGGGGCCTTGGGCAACAGCGAGAACTGCTCGGGGATTTTCGCGTTGATCTTTGCCTCCAGACCGCGATAGTGCGCGAGCAGCGCTTCCTCGCTATTGAAGCTGAAGCGCTTGTCGGTCTGCATGAACTTGAAGAAGGCCTGCAGGTCGCCCTTGAATCCCACTTCCGCGATCAGCTTGCGCATTTCGCCGTGGATGCGCGCCACCTCGTCCAGGCCGATCTGGTGGATCTGGGCCGGGGACAGGTCGGTAGTGGTGGACGTGCGCGCGTTGAAGGCGTACCAGGCGTCGCCGTCGGGCAGCGCGCTCATGCCCGCCGTGGTGCGGGTGCCGGGCATGTACTCGTCCTTGATGAAGCTGCGCAGGCGCTTGTAAGCCGGCAGCAGTTCACCCTCGATCATCTGGCGGTATTCGGCCGTGATGCGCGCCTTGTCGGCATCGGAGAACGAGGCCGGCAGGTTCTTCACTGGCATCCAGAACAGCGTGTCGTCGGCCTTGGCCTTGATCAGGGCATCCAGCTGCGGCAACACCTTCACCATCAGCGCGCGGGGCTGCACCACGCCGCTCTTCATGCCCTCGCGGCTGTTGGCAATGGCCTGGTCGAAGAGTTCGGGGATGCGCGCGCCGCGCTTGCGCCAGTTGTCGTAGTCCTGCACCGTCTTGAACGGCTGCGCCCCCGTGCCCGAGCCCAGCTGCACCGCCATCGCGGCGAAGTTGTAGAACTGGTTGATCGGCTGCTGCCAACCCGGGAAGCGGTCGCCTTCCAGCGACAGCTTTGCGTCGCGCACGAAGATCTCGTAGCTGAGCAGGTCCTGGCCTGTCAGTCCCTCGGCGCCGATCGACTCGATGGTCTTGAGCCAGCGCTCGGTAAACGCCCGTGCCTGCGCCCGGTAGTCGGCGGAGTAGAAGTTGGGCAGCTGGTCGTTGTAGCGGGGGTCGCCCTGGAACGTGGCCGCGAGCGGATTGAGCTTGAGTTGCTCTTCCCAGTACTGCTCATACAGCGCAGTCAGTCGCGTGGCCTTGTCCTGCGCGGGGGCGGTCTGCGCCGGCGCCGTGGCGGACGGTGCGGTCGGCGCGGTGGCGCAGCCGGCCAGCGTGGCGGCCAGGGCCAATGTCAGCAGCGAAAGATGGGGCAGGCGGTGCAGCATGGGTGGCTCCGGCTCGGGGTGAATGCCCCAGAGCCTCGCCCGCCTCCGGCCCTCACGGCATGGGCCAAAGGTCATCCACCCGCGTTCAGGCCGCGGCTTCCGCCCTCAGCTGGTCCGCACGCGCGTGCCCCAGATAGCGGACGATGGCAGCACGCATCAGGTAGATCAGGGGAATCAACGCGATGGCCGCGACCATCTTGTACAGGTAGTTGACCGTGCTCACCGCCATGAAAAGCGACATCGACCATTTCTGTGGTCCCAGCACGAAGGCGATGTAGAGCACCACGAAGCTGTCCACCAGTTGTGACACCGCCGTCGAGCCAGTGGCGCGCAGCCACACGAAACGCTCGCCGGTGGCATGGCGGATGCGGTGGAACACCGCCACGTCGATCAACTGGCCGATGATGAAGGCGACGAGCGAACCTGCAATGGTCCACAGGCCCTGCCCGAACACCGCGGCGAACGCGGCCTGGTAGTCCGGGACACCCTGCGCCTGCGCGGCGCCTACCCACCAGCCCGCGGGTGCCAGCGCGATGGCCGCAAACGCGAACGCGAAGCCGTAGACGATCAGCCCCGCGGCGATCCACGAGATCATGCGCACGCCACGACGACCGTAGAACTCGTTGACCACGTCGGTCATCAGGAACACCACCGGCCATAGCAATGTGCCAGCGGTGAAGCTCAGCGATCCGCTCTGGCCGAACAGGTTCCATTCGAACGGCTGCAGGCCCAGGGTGTCCTCGAGGGCGAAGATCTTGACCCCGATGAATTCGGCCAATGCCGCATTGACGCAGAAGAAGGCCGCCAGCCCGACGAACAGCCGGGTGGCCCGGTCGCCAAGCACGTGGCCTGACATCAACCCGCGTCCGCGGCGGTCTGTGGTACCGAAAACGGAATCGTCTCCGGCGAAACTGCGCCGCCCGAGATGATGAAGCTCATGGCCTGGTCGACGGTCCAGTCGGTGGGAGTGATCTTCTCCACCGGCACGATCTCGAGGTAGCCCGAGGTCGGATTGGGCGTGGTCGGCACGTACACCGCCGCCAGCTCGCGCCCGGTACCTTGCTCGCGCAGCACGCGGGTGACAAAGCCAATGGACTTCATCTCGGTGTGCGGGAAGTCGATCAGCACCACGCGTTGCGTGCCATCGGGCTTGGTCTGCAGGATGTCCAGGAGCTGACGAGCGCTGCCGTAGATGATGTTCGCGAACGGCACGCGCTGAATGAGGGATTCGAACCAGCGCAACAGCCTCTGGCCGAAAACGCGCCGTGCCATCAGCCCCGACAGCAGGATCACGGCGAGGGTGGCCAGCAGTGCAATGCCGTACTGCACCCACGGCTCCACCAGCCAGTTCAAGGTGGCCGGGTAAGTCAGGGCGAGGTCTTCAAGCAATGGCGTCGTGAACGGGTGGCTGATGTCGGACAACAGCACGAAGACGAACTTGACGACGACCCACGTCAGCCAGATCGGCAGGAGGGTCAGCAGGCCGGTGATGAACAGCCGTTGCAGGGTGGGTTTGCGCATGGGCGCCATTGTATAGGCGCCCAGACGGCTAGAGCTCGCGCAACAATCGGAAGCCCACGTCGTCGTAGCCGCGATCAGCCATGAGCGGGCGATTGGCTTGCTTGCTGCGCCAGGACGGCCCCAATGCGACGCGGCGCGAGCAGTTGGTCCCGCAATCGGCGGACCACAGCGACATCGCCCGGTTGCCGGTTTGGGCGTCCAGGGACCCCGCCTCCCCGGAGGAGGGCAAGCGGTAGCGGTGCCCGGTCTGCTGACTGCGCCAGCGTGCATACGCCTCCGCATCCGCCACGGACACGCAGACCACCGGGGCGCTGTCGGACTGGGCAAAGCCGGGTTCGCGCCAGGATCGCGGTTTGATGACGCGTAGGACCGAAATCCGCTCGCGGCAAAGCGTCTCCTTGCGTCCGGTTGCGCGCGCGAACCGTTGGTAATCGCCCACCGTTACCGGCTTGCTGGCCAACGCCACGCGGTTGCGTCCGACGACACTTCCGGCAGGATCACCCGGCACGCGTTGTCCCGCCGCAGGCACGGCATCGGCGCGGTCCACCAGTGCCTTCACCGTGGCCGCGGGCAAGCCGATGTCGCGGGCCAGTATCGCCGTGGCACGCGCACCCGGGTGGTCCACGCGGGTCTCGCTCGCCCGCATGCGCACGTCGATGGCCTTGCCTGCCTGCTTCATGGCATCCCGGTGGCCCGGCGACGTCATTGATCCGGTCTGCTCGCCCAACTGGTGCATCGCGGCCATGAATTCGCGCGCCTTGGCGTCGTCCCCGCTGCGGATGGCGGACGCCGCCTTCGCACCCAAGGCCATCGTCAGGGCATCCAGCACTTCGGCCACCTGTTGGCTGGACGGATCCAGGCGCCAGGCGGCCAACGCGCTGGCCCGCGCGTTGTCGTCCACCGGCTCCAGGAGTTTGCTTTCGCCCAATTGCCTGCGCGCATCCTCCAGCGCCGCCTGCAATGGCGCCTCTGGCAGCGGGCGCAGCATCGGGGCGACGGCGTCTTGCGCGGCCTCGGTCGGGGTGTCGGACGACGGTGCGCCCAAGGTCAGGAAGCCGTCGCTATTCTCGCGACCGCCGCCCAGCGCGAAGGCGATGCCGACCGAGACCGCAAGCGCGGCCATCGCTCCGGCCCACACGCCGGGCCGCCTGCGCACGACCTGACCCGCGCGCGCGGCACGGTCACGCAGTCGCGTCCACACCGGCCAACCGTGGCGACGCTCGATGAGGTCCAGCGCCGCCGACATCTCCGCCACATTGGCAAAACGGTCCTGAGGCGATTTGGCCAAGGCCCGGTTCATGAAGCCCTGCCAGTGGCGCAAGGCGGGCGGCAGCTTCGGGATGGGGTCCTGGGCGTGCATGACGGCCATCGACAGCGCGTCCGCCGCCCGGTAGGGCAGCAAGCCGGTGAGCATTTCCCACGTCAGTACACCCAGGCTGTAAAGGTCGGCGCGACCGTCGACATCCTCTCCGCGGGCCTGCTCGGGCGCCATGTAAGCGGTGCTGCCGACCGCAAGCCCGGCCGAGGTTACGCGAGCCCCGAAGCCGCGCCGCAGTGCGATGCCGAAATCGGCCAGCAGCGGCTGGTCGGCTTCGTCGAAGAGTACGTTCTCGGCCTTGACGTCCCGGTGGACCACGCCGCGCGAGTGCGCATAGTCGAGGGCCGAAAGCAGCGCGCGCAGCGTGGCGATGATGCGGGCTTCATCGCCCACGTAATTGCGCCGGCCGAGGTGGCCGCGCGAAAGGTGCGGCATGGTGTAGTAGGGCAGGCCGGTCGACGTACGACCCACGTCGTGGATACGCACCACGTGCGGGTGCTCCAGCCGGGCGATGGTGCGGACTTCGTTCTCGAAACGGCGTCGGCTGACTTCGTCGGCGAGGGCGTGGGGTGCCATCACCTTGATCGCGACCTCGCGGCCCAGCGCGATCTGCTCGCCCAGGTAGACGGACGACATGCCACCCCGGTTGATCAGACGGATCACCTTGAAGCCGCGAATCTCCGGCAGCGGCGCATCTGCGTCGGTCTGATTGATCGAAGTGCTGGTCATCACGGCCCCCTGTGGCGGCCCGAGCATACCCCAGTCCGCTGACAACCGCGCATGCGCGCCCGCCGTTCAGGCCTGGTCGCGAGCGGCCTCGTCGGGTCGGTGTTCAGGTTTGCGACGCACGTACAGTTGCTTGCGGATCCGGGCCACCACTTCGCCGCGTGCGTCCACGACATCGGTGGAAAACCAATGCAGGTGCTTGTCGCCGTCCGCGGTGGCGCGTTGGATGTCGTCGAGGACGTCGGATGTGAGGTCGAAGTCCGCGCGCACGACCCCGCGTCCAGGCTTGATGAACTCGATCGAGCCCTCCTTGTCCCAGACGTAGTACTCGCGCCCCAGGGCGTTCATGGCGAGCAACATCCAGAACGGGTCGGTCATCGCGAACAGGCTGCCGCCGAAGTGCGTGCCGACGTAGTTGCGATTCCACGGGCGCATCCGCAGCTCCACCCGGGCATGCCGGAAGTCGTCCGACAGCGCGGTGACGTGGATGCCGGCAAACAGGAAGGGGGGCCACCAGTTCAGGCCGTGGCGCAGCAGGCGAGCATTCATCGGGCAGGGGCGTATGGCAGGGCGGCTAGCGTGCCATACGCATGCGTACAGTCAAGGGGGTGATCCGACGGGCGGCCTCAGAACAGCAGCGAGGCCATCTTGCGGCGATAACGGCCCACCAGGTCTTCGTCCTCGATGACGCGGAAGGCGTCGATCAACGCCTTGCGGGGCAGACCATCGTCGAAATTGCGGTCACGGCGCAGCATCTCGAGGAAAGCCTCCAGGGCCTGCTCCGAGTCGCCCGCGACAAGGTGCTGGACGCCCAGCAGGTGCCAGGAGCGGAGGTCGTCGGGATTGGCGGCGACGGCGGCGTTGAGTGCGGGGACGGCCGGCGCGCCCTTCAGCGCAGTGGCAAAACCCAGACGGGCACGGGCGCGGACGGCGCGGTCATCCGTGGACAGGTTGGCGGGCAGCGCGTCGAGCAGCTGTTCTGCTTCCTCGGCGGCGCCGGTCTTGAGCAGCGCAAGCGCCAGGTCCAGCTTGAGTTCGTCGCGCTCTGGGGCCTCGGCCACTTCATGCCGCAGGCGTGCCACCTCGGCATGCGGGTCGAGGGGCGCCGCGGCCTCGGCTTCGTCCGAGGGCGCGATCGCTTCGGCAGGCTCCACGCCGTGGTGCTTCAGGAACTCCCGCAGCTGGCCTTCCGGCAGCGCACCCGGGAAGCCATCCACGACCTGCCCGTCCTTGACCAGGAACACGGTCGGGATGGATCGCACCTGGAACGCGGCGGCCAGTTCCTGCTGCTTGTCCACGTCCACCTTCGCCAACACGAACGCGCCGTTGTAGTCGGACGCCAGCTTTTCCAGGATCGGTCCCAGTTGCTTGCACGGACCGCACCATTCGGCCCAGAAGTCGATCAGCACCGGTGTCTGCAGCGACTTCTGCAGCACCTCCATTTCGAAGGTTTCGGCGGTGGCATCGAATACGTGGGCGGCGGGGGCGTTGGCAGTCATTGCGTGGCTCTCGGCAGGTTCTTCGGCACAGATGGGGGCGGGCGGGGCACCATGCAACCGGGAAGCGGTCGGTTGGGTGCGGGCACGCTAGCATGCACGCATGAATCGACCGTTGTTGGCCCACAGTGCCGCCCCCTCCGCGTGGCTTGCCGCGCTGCTTTGCCTGGCGAGCCTTATTGGCTTCGCACTGCTGCTGCCGGGTTACGTGCACGGCTTGATGCCCGTCGGCCTGCTGGGGGGCCAGGGCGTGCCGCGGGCGCAGGCGTTCAACGTGCTGGGCTTCATCGTGCCGGGCGCCCTGCTGGCGTGGAGCGCGTCCGGGCTTCGTGCGGCGTTGGTCGCAGGATCTGGGTCGACAGGTGCGGGGGCGCCGGCAGGGTGGGCCGCGCGGATTGGTGCCAGCCTGTGGTTGTTGTCGGCGATGGCATTCGCGGCGCAGGGCGTCTGGCCGCTGGATCCCCACGATCTGGACGGTGCGACCAGCCAGCGTCACGCGAGCATGTGGACGCTGTGGTGGATCGCCTTCATCCCGGGCGCGCTGTTGATGGCCGCCGGGCTGTGGCGATCGCGACGCGTCCCGGCCGCGTGGGCCTTGGGCACCGGCACACTGGTGCTGCTGTTCGCGGCGCTGCCGCCGTGGTTGTTGTCCGGGCCGGTCGCCCAGCGCGTCGCGCTTCTCGCCTGGTTCCTGGCCTACGTGATGGTGGCGCGGTCGCTACGCTGAGCGAGCCGCGCCACGGCTATTTCGCGATCAGGGCTGGCGGTAGACCTTGCCGTCCTTCATCACGAAATCGACCTTCATCACCGTGCCGATGTCCTGCAGCGGATTGCCGGGGACGGCGACGATATCGGCGCGCTTGCCGGTTTCGATCACGCCCTGGTCGTCCACGCCCAGCACTTCGGCGGCGCGGATCGTGGCGGCCTGCAACGCCACCGCTGCCGGGATGCCGGCCTCCACCATGTAGACGAACTCGCGTGCGTTGTCGCCGTGCGGGCCCACGCCCATGTCGGTGCCGAAGGCGATCTTCACCCCAGACTTGTATGCCTTGCCCGCGGTCTGCTGGATCAACGCGCCAATGCGCGCGGCCTTGGGACGGACCACTTCAGGGAAGTAGCCGTCCTGCTTGGCCTTTTCCGCCACGAAGCGGCCGGCATAGATCGTGGGGACATACCACGTCCCCTTCTGCTTCATCAGCGAAAAGACTTCGTCGGTCATGTAGGTGCCATGCTCGATGGTGGTCACCCCGCCGAGGACCGCACGCTTGATGCCTTCCGCGCCGTGAGCATGGGCGGCGACGCGGTAGCCGTAGTCGCGGGCGGTGTCGACGATGGCCTTGACCTCGTCGACGGTGAACTGCGGCGCATCGCCAGACTTGGCGTAGGACAGCACGCCACCGGTGGCGGTGATCTTGATGACGTCGCTGCCTTCCTTGTAACGCTGGCGCACGGCCTGGCGCGCATCGTCGGTAGAGTTGATGACGCCCTCGGTCGGGCCCGGCGGGCCGATCAGGTGGGCGAGCACGCTGTTGACGCCATTGGTCGGGTCGGCATGGCCGCCGGTGGTGGCGATGGACTTGCCCGCGGCCCAGATGCGCGGGCCATCGACCAACCCCTGGTTGATGGCGTCGCGCAGGTGCGGTGCCACTTCGCCGCCCAGGTCCCGGACGCTGGTGAAGCCGGCCATCAACGTCTTCTTGGCGTAATCCACCGAGCGGAACGCGAAGTCCACCTCATCCAGACGGAATCCTTCGGAATAGCTCTGCGGGCTGGACTGGCTGGCCATGTGCACGTGCAGGTCGGTCCAGCCGGGCGTGCAGGTGTGGCCGGAGAGGTCGACAGTGCGCGCGTCGGGCACGGTGGCGCCACCGGGCAGCACGTCAGCCACCTTGCCGTCGCGGACCACCACGGTGCGCGGACCCGTCAGCTTACCGCTGCGCGCGTCGAACACGTCGCCGCACTGGAGGGCGGTCGTGGTGGCCGCGGCCGGCAACGCGGCCATCATCAGCATCAGCGTGGACAGGCAATAGCGCATGGCAAAAGTTCCCCCGGGAATAATCGTCCGACTCTAGCCCGGGTCACGCTCCGTGCCTCTAGGCCATTGGTTGGGGGTGGTTCTGGACCGGGGGCGCCCCCGATGGCCCTCGCGATGGTCACCCATGGTGCGCTGCGGTACCCTGTCCGGTCCCCATACCGTCCAGCACGCCGCCGTGTCCACCGAAGCCGCCCAGACCGATTCCAACGCCACCGACCCCCGGGCCTACGACCCGCAGACCGTCGAGGGCGCCGCCCAGCGCTACTGGAACCAGGTCAAGGCCTTCGAGGTGGACGAGGCCTCGGCCAGGCCCAAGTACTACTGCCTGTCGATGCTGCCGTACCCGTCGGGCGCGCTGCACATGGGTCACGTGCGCAACTACACCATCGGCGACGTCATCAGCCGCTACAAGCGCATGACCGGCCACAACGTGCTGCAGCCGATGGGCTGGGATGCGTTCGGCCTGCCGGCGGAAAACGCCGCGATCAAGAACAACACCGCGCCGGCCAAGTGGACCTACGCCAACATCGCGCACATGAAGGCGCAGCTGCAGCAGATGGGCTACGCGATCGACTGGTCGCGCGAGTTCGCCACCTGCACGCCGGAGTACTACGTGCACGAGCAGCGCATGTTCGTGCGCCTGATGAAGCAGGGCCTGGCCTACCGCAAGAACTCGGTGGTGAACTGGGACCCGGTGGACCAGACCGTGCTGGCCAACGAGCAGGTGATCGACGGCCGTGGCTGGCGCACCGGCGCGCTGGTGGAGAAGCGCGAGATCCCGCAGTGGTTCCTCAAGATCACCAATTACGCGCAGGAACTGCTGGACGGCCTGGACACGCTGCCGGGCTGGCCGGACGCAGTGAAGACCATGCAGCGCAACTGGATCGGGCGTTCTGAGGGGCTGGAAATCCGCTTCGACGTGGTCGATGGCGCCGGCAATGCCGTTGAGCCCATCACCGTATTCACCACGCGCCCCGACACCCTGATGGGCGTGACCTTCGTGTCGATTGCCGCGGAGCACCCGCTGGCGCTGCATGCCGCACAGACGGATGCCGAGTTGGCCGCGTTCATCGCCGAGTTGCGCCAGGGCGGCGTGTCCGAGGCCGAACTGGAGACGCAGGTCAAGCGCGGCCGCGATACCGGCCTGCGCGCCATCCACCCGCTCACCGGCGAACAGGTGCCGGTGTACGTGGCCAACTTCGTGCTGATGAACTACGGCACCGGCGCGGTGATGGCCGTGCCGGGCCACGACGAACGTGACTGGGAATTCGCGAAGGCCTACCACCTGCCGATCAAGATGGTGATCGTGTCCAACGCGGTGCGCGATGCGCTGGTCGAACTCGGCATGCACGCTGGTCGCCACGTCGACATGATGTCCAATGCCCTGACCGGCGCCAGCACCGACGTGTACGACAACAACGCCGCGGTGCAGGTTATCGAGGAGTTCCAGCGCGCCATTGCGGAGCAGGGCGCGTACACCGAGCGTGGCTGGCTGGTGAATTCAGGCGATCTGGACGGCATGGATTTCCAGCAGGCGCTGGACACCTTGGCCGCACGTTTCGAAGCCGAGGGCCGCGGCCAGCGACGCGTCAATTTCCGCCTGCGCGACTGGGGTGTGAGCCGCCAGCGCTACTGGGGCTGCCCGATCCCGGTCATCCTGTGCCCGTCGTGCGGCGACGTGCCGGTGCCGGAAGACCAGCTGCCCGTGGTGCTGCCGGAAGACGTCGCGTTCAGCGGCGTCACCTCGCCGATCAAGTCGGATCCGGAATGGCGCAAGACCACCTGCCCGCAGTGCGGCGGCGCGGCCGAGCGTGAGACCGACACCTTCGACACCTTCATGGAGTCGAGCTGGTACTACGCGCGCTACACCTCGCCGGGCGCCGCGCAGCAGGTGGACGAGCGCGCCAAGTACTGGACGCCGGTCGACCAGTACATCGGCGGCATCGAGCACGCCATCCTGCACCTGCTGTACTTCCGCTTCTACCACAAGCTCATGCGCGACCAGGGCCTGGTCAGCAGCGACGAGCCCGCGACCAACCTGCTCACCCAGGGCATGGTGATCGCCGAGACGTTCTACCGCGAACAGCCGAACGGGGCGAAGGACTGGTTCAATCCGGCCGATGTCGACGTGGTGCGCGACGAACGCGGCCGCATCACCGGCGCCACGCTGCGCAGCGACGGCCAGCCGGTGGTGATCGGCGGCACCGAGAAGATGTCGAAGTCGAAGAACAATGGCGTCGACCCGCAGCTGATGGTGGGCAAGTTTGGCGCCGACACGGTGCGCCTGTTCTCGATGTTCGCCGCGCCGCCGGAGCAGTCGCTGGAATGGAACGAGGCCGGCGTGGAAGGCATGGCGCGCTTCCTGCGCCGTTTCTGGCGCGAAGTGCTGACCCATGTGTCGCAGCCTGACCACCCGAATGTAGCCGCGCTGCTGCAGGCCGGCACCGATCTGACCCCGGCGCAAAAGACGCTGCGTCGCCAGCTGCACGAAACCATCCAGAAGGTCGGCGACGACTACGGTCGCCGCCACAGCTTCAACACCGCCATTGCCGCGCTGATGGAACTGCTCAACCACGTCGGCAAGTTCGACGACATGAGCGACGCCGGCCGCGCCGTGCGCCACGAGGCGCTGGAGGCGATGGTGCTGCTGCTCAACCCGGTTACCCCGCACGTGTGCCACGCGCTGTGGCAGGCGCTGGGGCATACGGAAACCGTGCTGGAGGACGTGCCGTTCCCGGCCGCCGACCCGGCCGCGATGGTCCGCGATGCGGTCACCCTGGCGGTGCAGGTCAACGGCAAGCTGCGCGGCACGATCGAGGTGCCGGTCAATGTCAGCAAGGAAGACGCCGAACGCCTGGCGCTGGCCGAGCCCCATGTGGCCCAGTACCTGGAGGGGCTGGCCGTGCGCAAGGTCATCGTGGTGCCGGGCAAGATCGTGAACATCGTGGCGGGCTGATGTGCCGCCCTCCCGTCCTTGGGCCGATGCGATTCCAGGACTGTCTTCAGCGGGCAGCCTTGATGCGAAGAGGCACCTCGTCCAGACTTCCAGCATGACCCGACGCCCGTTGCGCGCCCTTGCGCCTGTAATTCTCGTGCTGGCCCTCTCGGCCTGCGGCTTCCAGTTGCGCAATGCGCTGACCCTGCCGCCGGACCTGGGGCCGGTGAAAGTGGTGTCGGTGGACCGCTACAGCCCGCTGGCCCAGTCGCTGGCGGATTCGCTGACGCGTGCCGGGGCCGTGCCGGCCACCGACGAGGCCGCGCCCTCGGCGGTGCTGGACCTGCTGTCCGAGCGCTGGGGCGATTTGCCCATCGCCATTGACGCCTTCGGCCGCTCGCAGGAATACAGCCTGCGCTATGCCGTGATCTTCGAACTGCGCCGCGTCGACGGCACCGTGCTGGTGCCGCAGCAGGCCATCGAACTGTCGCGCGACTACATCGCCGCGCCGACCAATGCCATTGGTACCGAAGGCGAGCGCGAGGTGCTGGTGCGCGAGCTGCGCCGCGAAATGTCGGCGGCGGTATTGCGCCGCATCGACGCCGTGGCGCGACGCCAGGAGGGCGGCAGCGCCACCGCGCCGGTCGAGACCGATGCGGCCAAGGCGGCGATGGACGCCGTGGGCGACGTTCCGCCGGTGGAGGACGTGCCGGCCCCGACGCCGGCCCCGGTGGAAGACAAGCCCTGAGATGGAGCTGAAGCCCGAGCAGCTGGCGTCCCAGCTCGAGTCCGGGCCGCTCAAGCCTGCCTACCTGATCGCCGGCCCCGAGACGCTGCGCGTGCTGGAGGCCGCCGATGCGTTGCGGGCGGCCGCCCGTGCCCAGGGTTTCACCGAGCGCGAAGTCTACGAACAGGAAGGCAACCGCGAGCCCGACTGGGCCGCCATGGAGGCCAGTTTCAGTGCCCCCAGCCTGTTCGCCGCGCGGCGACTGATCGAACTGCGCCTGCCGACGGCCAAGCCGGGCAAGGAAGGCATCAAGGTGATCGAGGCGTTCTGCGCCGCGCCGCCTTCGGACGTGACCCTGCTGGTCACGGGCGGCGAGTGGAGCAAGCAACACGGTGGCAAATGGAGTGAGGCCATTGGCCGCATTGGCCACATCGCCATCGCCTGGCAGGTGAAGCCGCACGAACTGCCTGACTGGATCGAGCGTCGCCTGCGGGCGCATGGCGTCCGCGCCGACCGTGATGCGGTGCAGGTGCTCGTGGAGCGCATTGACGGCAACCTGCTAGCCGCGGCGCAGGAAGTCGACAAGCTGGCGCTGCTGGCCGATGGAACGTCGCTCAGCGCAAACCGCATGCAGGAACTGGTGGCCGACGCGGCGCGATTTGACGTGTTCCGCGTGCTGGATGCCGCGCTCAACGGGCAACCCGCGCAGGTGTCCAGGATGCTCGCCGGCCTGCGCGCGGAAGGCGAGGCGGTGCCCGCCGTCATGGGCATGGTGGTGCGTGAACTGCAGTTGATTGCGAAGCTCGCACGCGCGCAGGCCCGAGGGGGCAGCGCCCTGATGGGCGAGTTCAAGGCCCTGCGGGTCTGGGACTCCAAGCAGCCCGCCTACAAGCGCGCGTTGCAGCGCCACGCCGAAGGCCATTGGGACCGATTCCTGGTGGCTGTGGGGCGGGTGGACCGGATGGCCAAGGGCCGCGAACCCGGCGATGCATGGGTGGCGCTGGAGCGCGTGTTGCTGGCCGTGGCCGAGCCACGCGCCGCTCGCCTGCTGCTCGCTGCCGGGTAAACCGCGATGGCCGACGACCTGCTGGTCTTCTACGGCGGCACCTTCGACCCCATCCACAACGGCCACCTGGCCATCGCCCGCCTGGTGCGCGACACCGTGCAGGCCAGCGTGCACCTGATGCCCTCGGCCGACCCGCCGCACCGTTCGCGCCCGGGTGCCACGGCCGCACAGCGCGCACGCATGCTGGACCTGGCCGTCGCCGGTGAGTCCTGCCTGCACGTCGACCGGCGGGAGCTGGCGCGGGAGAGCCGTTCCTACACCTTCGACACACTCACCGACCTGCGCGAGCGCGAAGGCGAGCGCCGGCCGGTGGCGCTGGTCATCGGGGCCGACAGCTTCCTGGGGTTGCCGACCTGGCACCGCTGGGAGGCGTTGTTCGGCCTGTGCCACTTCATCGTCGCCGAGCGCCCGGGGCATGACCTGGACGCCCCGTGGCCGCCCGCGCTGGTACCGCTGGTCGAGGGCCGCCTGACCAGGGATCCCGCCGCTCTGCGGCAGGCCACCGCCGGCCGCGTGCTGCGTCTGCGCCATCCGCTCCGGCCGGAATCGGCCACGGCCATCCGCGAGGCCATTGTCCGGGGCAGTGCCACCTGGCGCGACTGGGTGCCGCCCGCGGTGGCCACCTACATCGAGCGTCACGGCCTGTATGCGGGTGACGGCGGCGTGGACCGGGTCGGCCCCCGGCCTCCGTTATAATTTGCCGTACGCGGCGTGATCGCGCCCCACCGGGGGCGGCTCACTGCCCCGCCCCCCAAGAACCGAGAGTCCAGCGCCCTTGTCCAGCCAAGCCCAAGTCATCAAGACCCGCATGCCGAGCCCGCCGCCGTCCGTGGACGCCCTGCTCAAGGCAGTCCGAGACGCCGTCGAGAACCTCAAAGCCAAGGACGTGGTCGAAATCGACGTGCGCGGCAAGAGCACCGTCACCGACCACCTGGTGATTGCCTCCGGCACCTCCACCCGCCATGTGAAGTCCATTGCCGACGAGGTGGTGAAGTTCGCCAAGCAGCTCGACGTGATGCCGCTGGGCGTGGAAGGCGAACGCGAGGCCGAGTGGGTGCTGGTCGACCTGGGCGACGTCGTGGTCCACGTCATGCTGCCGCGCGTGCGCGAGTTCTACGCGCTGGAGCGGCTGTGGACCGTGGGTGACCAGCGCCCCGAGGGCGACGACGCGGACGGCCCGACGGACGCGTAAGTCCGCCAGAGGGCTTTTCCCCGTCATCGATCGTCTGGAACGCGGCGCCGCATCGGCGCCGTTGTTCTCTCCCGCGCCACCCGAGCCCGCCAACGGACAGCATCACCATGAAGGCCAAGCTGATCGCCGTGGGAGAGCGCGCGCCGCGCTGGGTGGCCGAAGGCTTTGGCGAATACCAGAAGCGGCTATCGCACTGGCTCCCCCTGGATCTGGTGGAAGTGGAACCCGGCCTGCGCGGGAAGGGGCGTGATGCCGCCCGGGCCACCCAGGACGAAGGCGCGCGCGTGCTTGCCGCACTGCCGAAAGGGGCGTGCGTGGTGGCGCTGGACGGTCGTGGTCGTACCTGGTCGTCGGAGGACCTGGCTCAGCGCCTGGAGTTCTGGCGCGGCCAGGGGCGGGACCTGGCGTTTTTGATCGGGGGCCCCGAGGGGCACGCGCCGGACGTGTTGGCCCGCGCCGACGAGAAGTGGTCCCTGGGGCCGCTGACCTTGCCGCACATGCTGGTGCGGCTGGTGGCCGCCGAGCAGCTGTACCGTGCGGCCGCGCTGCTGGCCAACCACCCGTACCACCGCGCCTGACCCGGCGTTGGACGCCCGGTGCGGGCTGCGCACGGGCCACCTGCGACATTGTGTCGCATCCCCATTCAGCGAGGGTCTTGGTGAAATTTGCCCAGCACACACAGGGCAGATTCCATGCGTTCCCATCCTCTTTTCCTGGCGCTGGCGGGCGCGCTGTTCGCCGCGCCAGTTGCGACCTACGCACAGGCGGCGCCGCCCGCTGACGATTCGGTGGTAGGGGCCTCCACCGTGGCGGCCCCCGTGTCACCTGCGTCGGGTGCCTCGCTCGACGCGCCGACCCCACAGATGACCGGGGTCGCGGCGTTGCAGGACGCCGCCGTCACTTTTCCGACCGTGGTCGTCACCTCGCTGACGCCCACCGCGCCCCTGACGGTAGCCACCGACCCGCGCCTGCCGCGGCAGCCGGTGCCGGCCAGCGATGGCGCCGATTACCTCAAAACCATCCCCGGCTTCACCACGCTGCGCAATGGCGGCACCAACGGCGACCCGGTGTTGCGCGGCATGTTCGGCTCGCGCCTGAATCTCATCGCCAACGGTGGCGCGCTGCATGGCGCTTGCCCGTCGCGCATGGACAACACCCTGTCCTACGTCGCGCCAGAAACCTACGACCGCTTGACCGTGGTGAAAGGGCCGCAGACGGTGCTGTGGGGGCCGGGCGCCTCGGCCGGCACGGTGCTGTTTGAACGCGATCCGGAGTACTTCGAAGTGCCCGGCGTTCGCCTGCTGGCAAGTGCGCTGGCCGGTAGCCACGCGCGCAACGACCAGGTAGTGGACGTTGCCGCAGGAAAACCGCTGGGTTACGCGACGCTGTCGGCCAACCGTTCCGAGTCGGGCGACTACGTGGATGGCGACGGCCGCCGTGTGCATTCGGGCTGGAACAAGTGGAACGCCGACGCCGCGCTCGGCTGGACGCCCGATCCGGATACCGTCCTGGAGCTCAGCGCCGGCATCGGTGATGGCGAGGCGGCCTATGCCGGTCGCACCATGGACGGCACGCGCTTCCGCCGCGACAGCGTGGGCTTGCGCTTCGAGCGCGGCGGCTTCGATGGCGCACTGCAGCGCGTGAAGGCCAACGTGTACGACAACCGCGTCGACCACGTGATGGACAACTACACTCTGCGCGACCCCGACCCCACCAGCCGCATGCCGATGGCGATGGCGTCCAACGTCGGCCGCAGCACGCAGGGAGCGCGGGTGGCCCTGTCATGGGCGTGGACCAGCCTGGAACTGGAAGCGGGCCTGGACCACCAGCGAAACGAGCACCGCCGGCGCAATGCTCCCGGCCGCGGCACGTACCTGTTGCGGCCGTGGCTGGAAGATGCCCGTCTGAAAAACACCGGCGTCTTCGCCGAGGCCACGCTGCCTCTGGGCGAACGCCAGCGTTGGGTCGCGGGCGCGCGCATTGATCGCGCGGAAGCCACCGACCAGCGCCCCGACACCGGTGGCATGATGCCGCGGCCCAATCCGACCACTGGCATGACGCGCGACGAGACGCTGTCGGCCGGCTTCGTCCGTTACGAACGCGAGTTGGCGAACGTCCCGCTGGGGTGGTACGCCGGCATCGGTCGCAGCGAGCGCATGCCCGATTACTGGGAGCTGTTTTCCCCGACCAATGGCCCCTTCGGCAGCGTCAACGCCTTCGCGGGCGTACAGCCTGAAACCACTACCCAGCTGGACTTCGGGCTGCACTACAAGCGCAAGCAATTCGAGGCGTGGGCATCGGCCTACGTGGGCCGCATCGACGATTACATCCTGTTTCGCTACGGCACCGGCACCATGGCCGGCATGACCCGTGCGCTCAACATCGATGCCGACATCCGCGGCGGCGAAGCGGGAATCGGCTGGCGCCCGGCCGAGGGGTGGAAGCTGGACGGTTCGCTGGCCTATGCCTGGGGCGAACAGCGCGAAAACGGCCGCGCACTGCCGCAGATGCCGCCATTGGAAGCGCGACTGTCCGCGTCGTACGAAGGACGGACGTGGTCGGCGGGCGCGCTGCTGCGCGGCGTGGACGACCAGTCGCGGGTCAGTGTGAACGAAGGCAACGTGGTGGGGCGGGACATCGGGCCCAGCAAGGGCTTTGGCGTCTTCTCGGTCAACGCGGCGTACCGCATCGGAACACGGATGCGCGTGAGTGCGGGCATCGACAACGTGTTCGACCGCAGCTATGCCGAACACCTCAACCTGGCGGGCAACAGCGCCTTCGGTTACCCCGGCGACCCGGTGCGGATCAGTGAGCCGGGCCGCACCGCGTGGTTGAAGCTCAACGTGGAGTACTGACGCGTCGTGCGCGGCCTGCATCGCGGGCCGCGTAACGGTCTCCGGGAGCGGGGAGGGTGGCGCGGGCTGGCTACTCGTCGCGCGGCGTGCGTTCCGGTCCCGGTCGCTTGGCCAGTTTGCGCTGCAGTGAGCGTCGGTGCATGCCCAGCAGGCGTGCGGTGGCCGAGACGTTGCCACCGGTGTCGTTGAGTGCCTGCTGGATGTGTTCCCACTCCAGCCGGTGCAGCGGGGTCATCGTGTCCGGCGCGACATCGGGGCCCTCGGCGGGCTCATCGTCAGGAGCGAGGCCCAACGCGCGCAGGATGGCCGCAAGCGTGGCCGGCTTGGGCAGATAATCGTCGGCGCCGCGCTTGATCGCCTCCACCGCGGTGGCCACGCTGGCATAGCCGGTGAGCAACAGGATGCGCATGTCCGGGTGCAAGGCGCGCAGCGGTTCGATCAGCGCCAGGCCGGACTCGTGTGCCAGCTTCAGGTCCAGCACGGCGAACTCGGGCGGCGTGGCACGCGCCAGCGCAAGCGCCGAATCGATGTCCATCGCGGTCTCGGTCTCGATGCCGCGGCGGGCGAAGGAGCGTTGCAGCGTACGCAGGTACAGCGCGTCGTCGTCGACCAGCAGGCCCTTCATGCGGCGCCCCCGGGGATCGGCAACCCCTTCATGTCGAGGGCCCCGGGGGCGAGGGGCACGCGAAAGCGCACGCAACTGCCTCGCGCGCCGGTCGACTCCACCCACAGGTCGCCGCCCAGGCGTTCGATGGTGGCGTGCGACAGGGCCAGGCCCACACCCATGCCGTGTGGCTTGCCGCTACGGAACAATTCGGGCAGCGGTGGTCGTGCGGGGTCGAAGCCGGCGCCGTGGTCGCGTATGCCCCCCATCAATTGCGGGCCGTCCATCTGCAATGACAGGTCGACGCGCGGATGGTCGCTGGCGAGTCCCGCATCGGCTGCGTTGTTGAGCAGCGCCAACAGCAGATGGCCGACACCCGGGTCCACGCGCAACGCGGCGGGCAAGACGCCTTCACGATGCAGTTCCACGTCGGGCCTGACCAGTTGCCAGCGGTCGATGACCTGCTGCAAGTCCACTGCGTCCTCGCGCGCGTGTTCGGCGGGGCGGGCCAGCTCGCGCACGCGCTCGCGGCACACGTCCACCAGTTGCCGGATGGTGGCCAGGTCATCGCGCGCATCGGCGGGCAATGGGCTGTCCAGCAAATCGTCCGCAATCAGGGTCAAGGTACCCAGCGGCGTGTTGAGCTCGTGCGCCACCGAGGCCGCGTGCGTGGCCAGGGCCACGATGCCTTCGTTGCGCACGAAGCGTTCGCGCAGGTCGGCGAGTTCGCGTTCGCGCTGGCGCAACAGGCCCACCAGGCGGGTGGAGAAGTAGAGCACCACGCCCACCATCACCAGGAAGTTCACCGCCATGCCCCACACGTGCAGGTTGAAGCCGGCGGCGGGGCCGCCATGCACGTGGGGCAGGTCATGGCCAAAGGTGGCCACCGCGGCATAGGCTGCGACACAGGCTGCGGCGGTGCCGGCGACCCAGCGTCGCGACAGCGCCAGCGTCGACAGCGCCAGCGGCAATACCAGCAGCGACGCGAAGGGGTTCGCCATCCCGCCGCTCCACGCCACCAGCCACGCCAGCGCCGCGATGTCGACGAGCAGGTGGACCAAGGCTTCCAGGCTGGAGGCCGTGCGGGCCTGCCGCGCGTGCAGCGTTGCAATGAGGTTGAACGCGGCCAGGACGGCAATGCCGCCATACAGAGGTGCGGTGGGCAAGGGGACGTCGAGCGGCCCGGTGACCGCGGCGACGGTCAGCGCCTGGCCGGCGACGGCCACCCAGCGCAGCAGGCAGAGGGTGCGCACGAATGGCAGCGTGGATTCGCTCATGCGCGCATGCTACCGGCGCAACGGCAGGGCGGATATGCGTTGGGTCAATTGGGGTACGTCGGTAGCGGGTCTGGTGAGTGGGCGGTGTTGACCAACAACGGGCACCCCGCCACGAACTGCGCCAAAGGACGCCAAGCCAGGGCGGGCGGTTGTCGCCGCCCGCCCCACTGGCATCAACGATCCAGCCGGAACTCGACCGGCACGCGGCCCATCGCCTGCACCGGCACGCCGGCCTGCAGCGCAGGCTTGAACTTCCAGCGCGCCAACACCTGCCGGCGAGCCGCATGGTCGAGCATGCGGTGCCCACTGCTGCTCACCACCTCGGCCTGCAGGGGCTGGCCATCCACGCCCACCAACACCTCCAGCACCACGGTGCCGGCCAAGCCATCACGAAGGGCTTCGCGCGGATAGCTGGGCGGTGGCGCATTGGCGTACTGCAGCACCGCGCCGGTCAGCACTTCACCTTCGCCGGCGATGCCGCTGCCTTCGCGCTCGACGAGGCTGTTGTTGGGCGCCTCTGCAAGCGGTGGTGCGAGGGTGTCCCCCTCCACAGGTGCTGTCTCCGCGGGTGTCTGCGGAAGCGGCATAGGGCGCGACGCAGGAGCGGGGCGCACCGCAGCCTGCACTGGTCGGACCGGCACTTCGATGGGCGGTGGCGGCGGTGGCGTGGGCCGCTCGCGCGGGATCCACACGATGTCCTGCACCTTGGGCAGGCCCGGTTGCAGCTGCGGCACCGCCATCGGCGCAAGCATCAGGAGCAGGACGGCGGCGTTGGCGGCAATGGCGCCCGCGCCGGCGGTGATGCGCGTGCCATCGAGTCGAGGGTGCGGGGCCGCGTGGGCGTGGGCGACTACAGCGTGGGGAGCATTCGCGTACACCATGGTCCACCTCCTGGTTGGTCTGCACAGATCACAACGCCTGGACGCCACCGATGGGGTTACGCCATGCGCGGCGCCTGGTTTTGACGCTGCTCGTATGGACCTGAACGGATGATGGCTGGCGGAGGAGCGGTGTGCGCTTGGCGATGGGCGGTCTTTGCGAAGCCCTGAAACGCGAGAGGCCCGCACGTGGCGGGCCTCTCATTGCGCAAACCGCGTGGCTCAGCGGCCGAGCTCGAACACCACGTCGAGGTTGACCGACAGCGTGGTTTCGCCGGGTTCGATCTGCGTGTCGGCGGCCTTCTCGGCGCGCGCCATGGCCATCATCGGGATCGGGCCGGGACGCCCGCCACCGCCGCCTTCGCTGATGCTGACGATGCGGCGCACGCGCATGTCCAGGGTCTTGGCGTACATCTCGGCGCGCTGCTGCGCCTTCTTGATGGCGTTGCGACGCGCCTCGTCGTAGGCGGACTCCTTGTCGTCCACGTCGAAGTTGGGTCCGTAGACCTGATTGGCGCCGGTGGCCACCAGCGCATCCAGCAGCTTGCCCAGCTTGCCGATGTCGCGCGCGGTGATGGTCACGGTGTTGGTGGCCTGGTAGCCGGTGATGACCGGCGGCTTGTCGGGCGCGTACTGGTACTGCGGCCCGAGGTTGACGCCGCTGGTCTGGATGTCACGTTCGGCCACCCCGGCGGCCTTGATCGCGGCGATGACCTTGGCCATCTGTTCGGCGTTGGCCCGCATGGCACTGTTCGCGTCGACGGCTTGGGTGACCACGCCGGTGGAGACAGTGGCGATGTCGGGCACTCGCTTGGCTTCGGCCTGCGCCGATACCGAGAGCAGGGTGCCGTCGGTGGTGGCCATGTGCGGTGCCATCTGGGCGGAAGCGGTCATCGTGGCGGTGGTTCCCAGGGCAAGGGCCGCAGCCAGCGCCAACGGGCGCAGGGTCGACCGGAAGGGGGTTCGGAACATGCTCAACTCCATTTGTGGGTGTGGGGAGGGTCTTGCGCAAGCGGTTAACGGCCCGTGAGCCGGCTTGGGGTTGCGTGGCCGCCCTGGCGTTAAGCCAAGGTTGCCATTGCGGACCGCGACCGGTCACCCGGTTTGAAGGCTTCGTGGTGCATCGGTTCAGTTGGCGAGCGGCTGCGGATGCAAGCGGCACGCTATCCTTGGGCGATGCTGCATCTTGCCTCCCAATCCCCCCGTCGCCGCGAACTGCTGGGCCGCCTTGGCCTGGACTTCGGCGTGCTTGATCTGGACATTCCCGAGCAGCGCCAGCCCGGCGAGCCGGCCGAGGACTACGTGCGCCGGGTGGCGCGCGAGAAGGCCGGCGCCGGACTCCTGAAGGTGGTGGCCACCCCGGGTGCCGTGGTGCTGGGCGCCGACACCGAGGTAGTGCTGGATGACGAGGTCTTCGGCAAGCCGCGGGATGCGGACGACGCGGCGTCGATGTTGCGCCGGCTTTCCGGCCGCACCCACCAGGTCATCTCCGTCGTGTCGCTGGTGAGCGCCTCGCGCGAGGCGCAGGCGGTGTCGGTGTCCGAGGTGACCTTTGCGCCCCTCTCGGAAGGCCATATCGAAGCTTACGTCGCCACCGGCGAGCCGTTCGGCAAGGCCGGGGCCTACGCCATCCAGGGCGGCGGTGAGGCCTTCATCAGCCACCTGTCCGGCAGTTACTCCGGGGTGATGGGCCTGCCGTTGTACGAAACCGCGCGCCTGTTGCGCGAGTTCGGTATTGACTGCCCACGCGTGCCGGCCTCCGCCGCGGCGCACGGCTGAGGCGCGGGCATGTCGGAAGAGATCCTGGTCAACGTCACCCCGCGCGAGACCCGCGTCGCGGTCGTCGAGAACGGCATGCTGCAGGAGCTGCACATCGAGCGCGGCTGGTCGCGCGGCGTGGTCGGCAACATCTACAAGGGCAAGGTGCAGCGGGTCATGCCGGGCATGCAGGCGGCCTTCGTCGACATCGGCCTGGAGCGCGCCGCGTTCCTGCATGCCGGCGACGTCGTCAAGCCGGCGCAGATCAGCAGCGAGGAGGGTGGCGAGGCACCGTTGCCACCGACTACCACCCGGCCGATCACCGAACTGCTGCGCGACGGCCAGGAGATCGTGGTGCAGGTCGTCAAGGACCCCATTGGCACCAAGGGCGCGCGGCTGACCACCCAGCTCAGCATTCCATCGCGTTACCTGGTGCTGCTGCCGCGCACGCGCGTGGTCGGCGTGTCGGCACGCATCGAGGACGAAGCCGAACGCATGCGGCTGAAGTCGCACGTCACCGCGATGGCGCCGGCCGATGCGATGCACGGTTACATCGTGCGCACCAATGCCGAGGGCCAGCCCGAGGAGGCCATTGCCGAGGACGTGGCCTACCTCAACCGCGCGTGGGCGCTGATCGAGGAGAAATCGAAGACGTCGCGCGTGGGCGAGCGCGTCTATGAGGACCTCAGCCTGCCGCTGCGCGCGGTGCGCGACCTGATGCGCCGCGACGTGGAGAAGGTGAAGGTCGACTCGCGCGAGACCTGCGAGCGCCTGCGCAGCTTCGCCGCGGCCTACATGCCGGGGTTGGCCGAGAAGATCGAGCACTACACCGGTGAACGTCCCATCTTCGACCTGTACGGCGTGGAGGATGAGATCCAGCGCGCGCTGGAAAAGCAGGTGCCGCTGAAGTCCGGTGGCTACCTGGTGATCGACCAGACCGAGGCAATGACCACGGTGGACATCAACACCGGTTCGTTCCTCGGACAGCGCAACCTCGAAGAGACGGTGTACCGCACCAACCTGGAGGCCGCGCAGTCGGTGGCGCGCCAGCTGCGCCTGCGCAACCTGGGCGGCATCATCATCATCGATTTCATCGACATGACTGATGCCGAGCACAAGCGCCAAGTGTTGCGGCAGCTGGAAAAGGCGCTGGCCCGCGACCACGCCAAGACCACGGTGTACGACTTCTCGCCGTTGGGGCTGGTCGAGATGACACGCAAGCGCACCACAGAAAGCCTGCAGCGCCAGCTCAGCGAGCCCTGCCACGAGTGCGGTGGCCGCGGCACGCTGAAGACGCCGGAAACGGTGACCTACGAGATCTTTCGCGACATCGTGCGCCAGGTGCGCCAGTTCGACGCGCAACGACTGCTCGTCATCGCCTCGCCCAAGGTGGTCGCGCGCATCACCGACGAGGAATCGGCGGCGGTGGCCGAGCTGGAGGAATTCCTCGGCAAGTCGATCCGTTTCCAGGCCGACGAGCAGTATGCGCAGGAGCAGTTCGATGTCGTGCTGCTCTGACGTCCGCAGGGCCGGCTGATGCCCACGCCGCTGCGCCGCCGCCTGCGCCTCGCTCGACGGGGCCTTGGTTACACCATTGCGATCGCACTGGTGCTGGTGGCGTTGGCGCTGGGTGTGGTGAGCCAGGTGCTGCCGATGGCGGAGCAGAACCCGGCGCGCGTCGCGGCTTGGCTGAGCGAGCGTGCGGGGCGACCGATCCGCTTTGACCGCGTCGAGACGGCCTGGACCCGGCGCGGTCCACTGCTCAAGCTGGACAACCTGCGGGTGGGCCAGGGCGGGCAGGCGTTCGTGGTGGGCGACACCGAAATGCTGGTGTCGTTGTACGCTGGTGTGTTGCCGGGGCGTTCGTTCTCCGAACTTCGCCTGCGTGGGCTGGACCTGACCCTGGAACGGTTGGCGGACGGCCGTTGGCAGGTGCGGGGCCTGCCTGGGCAGCAGAAGCCTGGCGGTGACCCGTTCGCCGCGCTGGAGGGACTGGGCGAACTGCAGGTAATCGGAGGCAAGCTTGCTGTCATCGCGCCGGCTTACGGTTTGGATGCGCGCATTCCGCGCATCAACCTGCGCCTGCAGGTCAACGGCGACCGGGTGCGCGTGGGTGCACGCATCTGGCCCCGACTGGATGCCACGCCGCTCAATGGCATGCTTGATTTCGACCGCAAGCGCGGCGATGGCCGGGTCTATGCGGGCGCGCGCGATGCCGACCTGGCAGCGTGGACGTCATTGCTGCGACTGGCCGGCGTCGTGGGCGAGGCGGGCCGGGGCCGCGCCGAAGCGTGGGGCGAGTTGCGCGGCCATCGCATCGTGCTGGTGACGGCCGATGCGCAGCTTCGCGGTGTGCGGCTGCGTGGCGCCCCGCTGGCCGCGGCAGACGGCCGCCACACTACGTCGCGCGTGGCGTTCGACCAGTTGCAGGCAAACGCGCGCTGGCGCCTGGTTCGCGGAGGCTGGCGGTTGGATGCTCCGACGTTGCGAATCGGGTCGGGTGCGTCCCAGCAGGTCCTGGATGGACTGCTGATCGCCGGCGGTCAACAGTACGCCCTCGCCGCGGATCGGCTGGACGCCGCACCACTGTTCCAAGTGTTGGCCTTGAGCGAACGCGTGGCACCCGGGCTGCGACACTGGCTGCTGGCCGCCAAGCCACGTGCCGCATTGCAGCGCATCGCAATTGAAGGTCGACGCGGCGGGCCGGTGCACGCGCGGGCCCGCATCCAATCAATTGGCTTCGATCCGGTGGGTACCGCCCCGGGGCTGGACGGACTGGCCGGCGCGTTCAATGGCGATGGCGACGGGTTCGACGTCCAGTTGGATCCTGGTACCGCATTGCGTTTCAACTGGCCGGCGGGCTTCGGCGTCGTGCACGACGTCAAACTCGACGGACGCATTGGTGGATGGCGCGAGGGCAAGGGCTGGCGCATCGGCACGCCCGGGCTGCGCGTGGATGGCAATGGTTACGCCGCCACCGCCCGTGGCGGCTTGTGGTGGCAAGGCGACGGCACGCGACCGTGGATCGATCTCGCCACCGACATCGAAGAGGCGACGCTGCCGGCCGCCAAGGGCTTCTGGATCCACCACCTGATGGCCAAGCCGGTCGTCGAATGGCTGGACATGGCGCTGGTCTCCGGGCACCTGAGTAATGGACGCGCCGTCGTGTCCGGCGACCTCGACGAATGGCCGTTCGATCAGAATAACGGTCGCTTCGAGGCCAATGCGCACATCACCAACGGCGTGCTGAAGTTCCAGCGCGACTGGCCGGCGGCCGAGGCCGTGGAGGCCGACGCGAGTTTCATCGGCAATGGTTTCACCGTGGATGGCACCGGCAAGGTGGGCGGCTTGGCGATCAAGCGCCTGCACGCCGGCATCGACAGCTACCGCGGCGGAAAGCTTGAAGTGCGCGCGGAGGCCACGGGCGACGCCGCCAATATGCTGGACGTGCTCCGCCAGAGCCCGCTGCAGAAGCTCGACCCCGAGACGTTTGCCAAAGTCAGTGCGAGCGGTCCGGCCGAAGTGGATTTTGGCCTGGTGATGCCCCTGGGCCACGGGGCGGAAACACGCGTGGACGGTGCGGTGCGGCTCATCGATGCCCGCCTCGCGGACTCGCGGTGGAAGCTGGCGTTCGATCGGGTCAATGGCCGGGCGGACTACTCGCTCAAGGGCTTCAAGGTCGATCGCCTGGCGGTTCGCCATGAAGGCCAACCCGGTCATCTGTCGCTGCGCGTGGGCGATGCCTACGTGCAGGAGCGCGGCAATGTTTTCGAGGCGGCGCTGGACGCCACGCTGGCCGCCGAGGCCTTGTTGGATCAGGCGCCGGACCTGGGATGGCTCAAGCCCTACATGCGCGGGCGTTCGCCGTGGACCGTCGCGGTGGGCGTGCAGCCGGCGCGCGGCGGTCGGCCGGCCGCCACGCGCCTGCAACTGGCATCCCAACTGCAGGGCACGTCGATCCTGCTGCCCGAACCCCTGCAGAAGCCGGCGGGCGAAACGCTGGCCACGACCATCGACACACCATTGCCGCTGGGCTCGGGCGAGGTGAAGGTGGTGCTCGGATCACGGGCGGCACTGCGTGCGCGGGTCCAGGACGGGCGCACCGGGGTGCGTGTCCAGCTCGGCGGCGGGCTGCCCGACGCGCCGGCACCGATGAACGGACTGGTCGTGGGCGGTCGCGCCGATCGGCTGGACGCGATCGATTGGGTGGCTATCGCGCGCGGCGGGTCTGGCGATGCCGGCGGATTCCCGCTGCAGCGCATCGACGTCACTGCCTCCCGGCTGCAGCTGCTGGGGGGCGTGTTCCCCGACACCCGGGTTGTGGTTTCACCTGCCGAGCGAAAGGCCATCGCGGTTCGGGCGGACGGCCGTGCGCTGCAAGGCGCCTTGCTGGTGCCCGATGGCGACGGCGCCACGATTGCCGGAAGGTTCGAGCGCGCCTATTGGCGCGCGGCCGACTCCAGTACGTCGGTCGCCTCGGTGCCGGCCAATGCCCGGACCACCATCGCGCGTGCCCCCGAGGCGACGCAGGCGTCGACCGCGCCACCGGCCAGCAGTGCGCCGGTCAATCCGGCCAACATCCCGCCGTTGCTGTTCGAAATCGACGACCTGCGCGTGGGCGAGGCCAGACTGGGCAAGGCCACCGTGCGGACGCGCCCGACATCGCGCGGCATGCGCTTCGAGCAGGTGCAGTCCCGCGCCCCCGGCCAACGCATCGACCTCACCGGCGAGTGGTCCGGGCAAGGCGCGGCCGAACGCACCCAGATGGATATCCGTATCGCCAGCGACAACGTGGGCGCACTGCTGGACGGCTTCGGCATGCGCGGCCAGTTGTCGGGGGGCGAGGGCACCGCGCGGTTCGATGCGCTGTGGGAGGGCAGTCCCGCGGGCTTCTCATTGGGATCGCTGGAAGGCGAGCTCACCGTCGATGTTCGCAAGGGCCAATTACTGGAAGTCGAACCCGGTGCGGGCCGTGTGCTGGGGCTGTTGAGCATCGCCCAGTTGCCGCGGCGATTGACGCTCGACTTCCGCGACTTCTTTTCCAAGGGTTTCGCGTTCAATCGCGCCGGTGGCACGGTGCAGTTCGCCAACGGCACCGCCCGAAGCGATGACCTGGGCATCCAGGGCCCGGCGGCGGACATCGACATCCGTGGCACCACCAACCTGCGTGCCCAGACCTTCAACCAGACCATCGAGGTGCACCCCAAGGCCGGCAACCTGCTGACCGCGGTGGGCGCCATCGCCGGCGGTCCGGTGGGGGCGGCGATTGGCGCGGCGGCCAATGCCGTGCTGCAGAAGCCGCTGGGCGAAATGACCGCCAAGACCTACCGGGTGACCGGGCCGTGGAAGGACCCCAAGGTGGATGTGATCCGGGAGCAGGCGCGCAGGCCGGCCGGCGAGCGCACCACCGCCGATGGTGGATGAGGCTGACGGGGCGCGTCGGCTTGTCAGGCCCGCATCCCTTGGCGCCAGCGGCATCCGGTTGAAGTGGCACGCCCCGGCCCGCATATAGTGTTTTCAATGCCGCCGTGCGCCCATAGGGCTCCGGCGCCAATCCACGCCCTCGCGCCGGGTGCAGCCCGGCGACCCGATGGCCGGCTCCCCCGCGATGACCGGCCCCGTGGCGCCCACAACCGGATCTCCCGATGACCCAGTCACTCCAGCTCGCCGAATCCCGTCTCCTCCTGCCCGCGGGCCTCGATGCGGGAGGGCTTGAACGCGCCTTCGGCACACTGCTCGGCCCGGGCGTCGATTTTGGCGACCTGTATTTCCAGCACGCGCGTCGCGAGAGCTGGACGGTGGAGGACGGCATCGTCAAGGACGGTGCCCACTCCATCGAGCAGGGCGTGGGCGTGCGGGCCATCAGCGGCGAGAAGACCGGCTTTGCCTATTCCGACGAGATCAATGGCGAGGCGCTGATTGCCGCGTCGAAGTCGGCGCGGGCGATCGCGCGCGACGGCCGCAGCCAGGCGCCGCATGCGCTGGTGCGCGGCGGCGGGCGTTCGCTTTACCCCGCGGTCGATCCGGTGGATTCACTCGGCAACGAGGACAAGGTCGAGGCGCTGCGCCGCATCGACCGCATGCTGCGCGCCGCCGACCCGCGCGTGCAGCAGGTGGTGGTGAGCCTGTCGGGCGGCGTGGACACGGTGCTGGTGGCGCGCAGTGATGGCGTGCTGGCGGCCGACGTGCGTCCGCTGGTGCGCCTGAACGTCCAAGTGATCGTCGAGCAGGACGGCCGCCGCGAGATGGGCTACACCGGCGGCGGTGGACGCTACACCTATGCGGAGCTGCTGGCTGGCGGCAAGCCGGAGGCCTGGGCGCGCGAGGCGCTGCGCCAGGCCCTGGTCAATCTCGAAGCCGTGGATGCCCCGGCCGGCGTCATGCCGGTGGTGCTGGGCAGTGGCTGGCCGGGCGTGCTGCTGCACGAGGCCGTGGGCCATGGCCTGGAGGGCGACTTCAACCGCAAGGGCACCAGCACCTACGCCGGCCGCATTGGCCAGCGCGTGGCATCACCGGGCGTCACCATCGTTGACGATGGCACGCTCGAAGGCCGCCGCGGCTCACTCAACATCGACGACGAAGGCACGCCGACCCAGTGCACCACGCTGATCGAGGACGGCATCCTCGTCGGCTACATGCAGGACACGCTCAACGCGCGCCTGATGGGCATGGCCCCGACCGGCAATGGTCGCCGCGAGTCGTTCGCGCACATCACCATGCCGCGCATGACCAACACCTACATGCTGGCCGGCACCCATGACCCGGAGGAGATGATCCGTTCGGTGAAGAAGGGCCTGTACGCGGTCAACTTTGGCGGTGGCCAGGTCGACATCACCAGTGGCAAGTACGTGTTCTCCGCCACCGAGGCCTACCTCATCGAGGACGGCAAGATCACCGCGCCGGTGAAGGGCGCGACCCTTATCGGCAACGGTCCGGAAACGATGCAGAAGGTGCGCATGATCGGCCACGACCTCGCGCTGGACGAGGGCGTGGGCGTGTGCGGCAAGGACGGGCAGAGCGTTCCCGTCGGCGTGGGCCAGCCGTCGCTGCTGATCGACGGCCTGACCGTGGGTGGAACCCAGGCGTGATGCTGCGACGCTCAGTCGTCGTTGTCGTCGGGCGGGATGTCGTACAGCGGCGTCTCGCCGCCATCCTCGTCGCCGTGCTTGCCTTCCACGATCAGCTCGCGCAGCTCGCGGTACAGCTCTCGAAACGCGCGCGGGGGCTTGTTGCGCTTGCGCTCTTCCAAGGCGTTGCGGGTCAGCTGACGCAGCGTCTGGCGGTCGGCGCCCGGGAACTCGGCCAGCAGCTGCGCCAGCGCGGCGTCACCTTCGTCCAGCAGGCGATCGCGCCACTTCTCCACGCGGTGCAGGGCGGCCACTTCGCGACGCGCGGCCTCGCCGTTCTCGTCGAGGGCGTCGCGCAGCGCTTCCAGCGCCTCGTCGTCCTCGCGGCGCATCTGCTTGGCCAGAAAGGCCAGCTGGCGCTTGTGCGCGATGTGCGAGGTGATGCGCTTGCACTCGCGGATGTGCGGCAGCAGCGACTCGGGCACCGGCAGCCTGGCCAGCTGGGCTTCGGTCAGCGCCACCAGCTTTTCGCCCAAGGCCAGCACTTCCAGCGCTTCGCGCCGGTTCTCGCTACGGCTGGGGCTCAGGTATTCGCCGGTTTCGGGGTCAATGCCGCGCATCTTGATCGTTCCTCTTTCGCCGGCCGGCGCGTCGTGGCGCGCGGCCGTTTCCGTCATTCCAGTTCCGCCGGCGTGGCCCGCGGAATCAACGCTGCAAGGATAAGCCATTGAACGCCCTGATCCCCGAACCGGCCCTTCATGTCGACAGCCAGTCGCGCCTGGATGCACTGGCCGACCTGTCCCAGCGCCTGCTGGCCAGTGCCCGCCGCCGTGGCGCCAGCCAGGCCGAGGTCTCCTGCTCGGAGGATGCCGGCCTCAACGTGAACGTGCGCATGGGCGAGGTCGAGACGGTGGAATCCACCCGTGACCGCGGCATCGCCATCACCGTGTACTTCGGCAAGCGCAAGGGCAGCGCCAGCACGGCCGACCTGCGCGAGGACAGCCTGGAGGCCACCGTGGAGCAGGCCTGCGCCATCGCCCGCCATACCGAGGACGACGACGCGGCCGGCTTGGCCGAGGCGGAACTGATGGCCACAGATCTGCGCGAGTTCGACAGCTGGCACCCGTGGGCCATCGACGCCGACGGTGCGATCGATCTCGCCCTGGCGTGCGAACAGGCAGGCCGCGATGCTGACCCCCGCATTGGCAATTCCGACGGTGCCTCGCTGGGCACCGGCACCAGCGTAAGCGTGTACGCGAACTCGCATGGGTTCGTGGGCCGTGAACGCAGCACGCAGCACAGCATCAGTTGCGCCCTGATTGCCGGCGAGGGCGATGCCATGCAGCGCGACGGCTGGTACAGCATCGGCCTGGCCGCGTCGGATCTGGAAGACGTGGCCGCGATCGGTCGCAAGGCCGCCGAACGCGCCGCCGCGCGCCTGGCACCGCGCCAGGTCCCCACCGGCGAGTACCCCGTGCTGTTCAGCGCCGAAATCGCCCGATCGCTCGTCGGCCATCTGCTGGGGGCGGTGTCCGGGGGCGCCTTGTACCGCAAGGCCAGCTTCCTGCTCGACAGCGTGGGCACGCAGTTGTTCCCCGACTGGTTCTCGATCGAGGAGCGGCCGTTCCTGCCGCGCGGTTTCCGTTCTGCCTCGTTCGATGCCGATGGCGTGGCCACGCGCGAGTCACCGCTGGTCACCGCCGGCGTGCTGCAGCGCTACATCCTCGGCACCTATTCAGCGCGCAAGCTGGGCCTGCAGACCACCGGCAACGCCGGCGGCGTGCACAACCTGGAGGTGGCGAGCAATGCGGGCGACCTGGAGTCCCTGCTGCGGGGCATGGACCGTGGCCTGCTGGTCACCGAGTTGATGGGGCAGGGCGTCAACAGCATCACGGGCGATTATTCGCGCGGCGCGTCCGGCTTCTGGGTGGAGGGCGGCAAGCTGCAATACCCGGTCGATGGCGTGACCGTGGCCGGCAACCTTAAGCGCATGTTCCGTGCCATCGAGGCGGTGGGTCGCGACGTGGACCCGCGCTCGCACATCCGTACGGGCTCGATCCTGGTCGGCGCGATGACCGTCGCGGGCGAGTGACGGCAGGGGTGCCGTCAGTTGACTTGCACCCTACGGCCGATGCCTCAATATCGGTGTCGAGACCGGAGCGTTTCCGGAAGGAGTCCGTCATGACCGAGGCCTATACCAATCCGCCCCCCGTCAACCTGACCGAGAACGAACGCCTGTGGGCGGCCGGGGCGCACTTGGCCGCATTGGCGCTGGCGCTGCTGACGAGTTGGGTGGCCGGCATTGCCGGTGCACTCGGCGCGCTCGGCATCTGGATGATCAAGCGTGACGATTCGGCATTTGTCGCCGAACACGCCAAGGAAGCCGTCAACTTCAACCTGAGCATGTTCATCTATGCCTGCGCGGCAGGCCTGATCGGCTTCCTGCTGGTCGGGGCCACCGTGCTCACGCTGGGCCTGGGCATCATCCTGACCGCCCCCGCCGGCATCGTGCTGCTGTTGGCCATTGGCGCCATCGCGGTGATGTGGCTGGTGTGCAGCGTGATCGCCACCTTCAAGGCCTACAACGGTGAGAGCTACCGCTATCCGCTGACGATCCGATTGTTGAAGTGATGCTCGCGTACGCGCGGCGTTGAATGGGAAACGGCCGCATCTTGCGGCCGTTTCTTTTTGGAGCGCCTTAGGCTGGGTTGCTTCTCGGAACGCCGAGTGGCGACCTCAGTGTTGGCGCTCGATCGCCAATTTTCCCAGCGCGGCCAGGGCATCGGCTTTCGCGCCGAAGGGGGCCAAGGCGTTCGCCATCTCCGCCGCCAACTGCTGCAGGCGTGCCTTCGACGCCTCCAACCCGATCAGTGCGGGAAAGGTGGCCTTGTCCTGCGCCGCGTCCTTGCCCGCCGTCTTGCCGAGGGTGGCGCTGTCGCCTTCGACATCGAGGATGTCGTCGCGTACCTGGAAGGCCAGGCCGAGCGCGGTGGCGAAACGGTCCAACGCCGCGAGGTCGGTGTCCGTGGCGCTGCCGCACAGCGCGCCCATGCGCACTGCGGCGCGGATCAGCGCCCCGGTCTTGAGCGCATGCAGTCGCTCCAGTGCGGTGACGTCGAGCGCGGTGCCATTGCCGGTGGCGTCCAGGTCCAAGGCCTGGCCGCCGCACATGCCGGCGGCGCCGGCGGCTTCGGCCAGAGTGCGCAGCAGGCCCACGCGTACCGCATCGGTGGCGGGGGCCTCGGCGAGGACGGCAAATGCCAGCGTCTGCAGCGCATCGCCGGCGAGGATGGCGGTGGCCTCGTCGAACGCGACATGCACGGTGGGCTGGCCGCGGCGCAGGGCATCGTCGTCCATGGCCGGCAGGTCATCATGCACCAACGAATAGGCGTGGATCAGCTCCACCGCTGCGGCAGGCGCGTCCAGCAGCGCTTCATCGGCACCGAACAGTGCGCCGCTGGCATGCACCAGCAACGGGCGCATGCGCTTGCCGCCCAGCAGCACGGCGTGGCGCATGGCGGCATGCAGGCGCTGGGGCGAGTGGTCGGGGTCGGGCAGCACGCGCGCCAACGCGACGTCGGCGCGGTGGCGCCAACCGATCAGGCGGTCTTCAAGCATCGGGCGCGGCGGCGAAGGGTTCGGCGCTGGCCGGATCCTGCGGGTCGCTGAGCAGCTTCACGCGCAGTTCGGCCTGCTCCAGCGCGGTCTGGCAGCGGCGGTAGAGGCCCACGCCGCGCTCGTAAGCGGCCAGGGAGTCTTCCAGGCTCATGTCGCCGTGTTCCATCTTCTCGACAAGCTGTTCCAGCTCGTCCAGCGAGGTCTCGAAGTCGGCGACCGGCGACGGTTCGGATGCGGATTTGCGGGCCATGGGTGAAGTGTGCGGCGCGGCTTGCGGGCGGTCAATCGCGCGATGCACGCGTCGGCGGCTGCCAGTGCAGGCGCGCGCCGTGCTGCCTCAGCCACACATCGAAGGTCGCCGAGTAGGCCAGGTCGCCGGCCGCCAGCACCTCGCCCTCCGACGACCGCAGCACCGGCAGGTGTTCGCGCTCCCACGGCGGCACGCCCAGGTCCTGCAGCACGTGCTTGAGTGCGTGCGAATGAGTGCGGCCGGGCAGGCTGATGCGCTCGCCGCCGTCGCGCAGGCCGACGATGACCGGCTGCGGGAGGCACGCGGCGCCCTCCAGATGCAGGGAGCCACCGCCCGGAATGGGCAAAGGCGTGTCTCCCGTCCAAGTGGCCTGCCAGTCGGCAGGGGGCGGTGGGATCAGCGGCGCGGCGTGCAGAAGGTCCCGCCAACTGCGCAGGCCGAACCCTTCCCACGCGAACAGCGCGCGCGCGTCGGCCCGCGCGGGCAGCACGTCGTGCTCGATCCGGGTGATGCCTTCCGCCGGCAGTGGCGGCAGGCCCAGTCGTGCGATCCACAGGCGCAGTACGCGGGCGCGGCGCGCCGGTGTGAGCCTTTGCAACGCCGTGCGCGACAGGGTCGCGGGGTCGGCGGTGGCGGCTTCCGCCAGATGCCGCTCGTCTTCGTCGTGCAACAGTGCCGTTGCGCCCTCGCAATGAGCGGCGGCGTGCGCGAACGCGGCGTCGGCCGCAGGCCAGCGTTCGCGCAGCAACGGCATCACCCGGTTGCGCAGGAAGTTGCGGTCAAACGCGGTGTCGGCGTTGCTGGGGTCTTCCAGCCAGCGCAGTCCATGCGCCCGCGCGTGGGCGTGCAGCGCATCGCGCCGCGTCGCCAGTAGAGGGCGCCAGAGGCGGTGGTCGCCCAGCGCGCTCCAGCGGCGCATGGCCGCCAGTCCGTCCGGGCCGGAGCCGCGCAGCGCACGCAGCAGGAACGTCTCGGCCTGGTCGTCCTGGTGATGCGCCAGCACCAGAACTTCGCCAAGGTCCAGATGGCGGGCATAGGCGGCGCGGCGGGCGTGGCGAGCGGCGGCCTCTGGGCCTTCGCCGGAGGCGAGGGGCACCTGCACCCGCTCCACCGCCAGCGTCACCCCGAGCGCCTGGCAAATCGCCACGCAATGCCCCGTCCACTGGTCGGCGTCAGCATGCAGGCCATGGTGCACATGGAGGGCGCGCAATCCGCGTTCACGCACCTCGGGCCGCGCGGCCAGTGCATGAAGCAGCACTGTGGAGTCCAGCCCGCCGCTGAAGCCGACGCATAGCGGCGCCTTCGGCAAGTCGTGGAAGGTCGATGCTGGCAGCGGGGCGGCGGGTGCGGGCATCCGGGGATGGTGCCAGACATCGGCGCGACCGCCAGTGTTGACGGTATTGGAAAACAGTGGCCCATGGCCGTAGCTTCCAATGGACGCGCCAGACCCCACGACTACTTCCCCGACCCAGTGAGCCATTCCGTGTCCAAACTGTTCGAGCCGCTGGCGCAGCGGTCATTGCACCTGCGCAACCGCATCGTTGTCTCGCCCATGTGCCAATACTCGGCCAACGATGGCGTGCCCAATGACTGGCACCTCGTGCATCTGGGCAGCCGCGCGGTGGGCGGCGCGGCCGTCGTGGTCGCGGAGGCGACGGCGGTGTCGCCGGAGGGCCGGATTTCCCCGCACGACACCGGGCTGTGGAACGACGCACAGGTGGCGGCGTGGGCTCGGATCAATGCCTTCATCGCGGAGCACGGGGCGATTCCGGCCGTGCAGCTCGCGCATGCCGGACGCAAGGCCAGCACCGATGCGCCTTGGCGCGGCCATGGCCCGGTGCCCGCGGCCTTGGGCGGCTGGACGCCGGTGGCGCCCTCGCCGCTTGCCTTCGACGAACGCTCTCCGGTGCCGCACGCGCTGGACGAGGCCGGCCTGCGCAAGGTGGTCGACGATTTTGTCGCGGCCGCCGGGCGTGCCTACGCGGCGGGCTTCCGCATCGTGGAGGTGCATGCCGCGCACGGCTACCTCCTGCACGAGTTCCTGTCGCCGCTGACCAACCGGCGAGCGGACCAGTACGGCGGCAGCTTCGACAACCGCGTGCGCCTGCTGCTGGAGGTGGTCGATGCGGTGCGTGCCGCCTGGCCGGCGGAACTGCCGCTGTGGGTGCGGATCTCAGCCACCGATTGGGCCGAAGGGGGCTGGGATGTGCCGCAGAGTGTCGAGCTGGCCCGGCGCCTGCGCGAACGCGGTGTGGATCTCATTGACGTGTCCAGCGGCGGCTTGGTGCCCAATGCCCGCATCCCGCTTGAGCCGGGCTACCAGGCGCCCTTCGCGCAACGCGTCCGTGAGGAGGCGGGCATCGCCACCGGCGCCGTGGGGCTGATCACCGAGCCGGCGCAGGCCGAAGCGCTGGTAGCCGATGGCGTGGCCGACATCGTGCTGATGGGGCGCGAACTGCTGCGCGATCCGTATTTCCCGCGCCGCGCGGCGCATGCGCTGGGTGCGGATCTGCCCGCGCCGCCGCAATACCAGCGGGGCTGGTAACAAAAAAACCGCGCCACAGGGCGCGGTTTTTTCTGCCGTCGAAGCGGAGACGAGGTGGGCTCAGGCCGCCTCGTACGCACCGTACCCGCGCAGGCGCTCGTATCGACGCTGCAGTAGCTCGGGCACGGGCACGGTCTCCAGCGCGTCCAACTCGTTGAGCAGTACGGCCTTCAGGCGCTTGGCCATCTGCTTGGGGTTGCGGTGCGCGCCGCCGGTCGGCTCGCGCACCACCTTGTCCACCAGGCCCAGCGCGTGCAGGCGGTGGGCGGTCATGCCCAGCTGCTCGGCGGCGTCCTTGGCCTTCTCGGCGGTCTTCCACAGAATCGAGGCGCAGCCTTCGGGCGTGATCACCGAATAGGTGCTGTACTCAAGCATGATCGTGCGGTCGCCCACGCCGATCGCCAGCGCGCCGCCAGAGCCGCCTTCGCCGATCACGGTGCAGATCACCGGAATCTTGAGTTCGGCCATCTCCAGCAGGTTGCGGGCGATGGCCTCAGACTGGCCGCGCTCCTCGGCGTCGATGCCCGGCCATGCGCCGGCGGTGTCGATGAAGGTCAGTAGCGGCAACTTGAAGCGCTCGGCCAGCTTCATCAGGCGCAGCGCCTTGCGGTAGCCTTCCGGCTTGGGCATGCCGAAGTTGCGCCTGATCTTGGTCTTGGTATCGCGACCCTTCTCGTGGCCAATCACCACCACGCTGCGCCCGCCGATGCGTGCGAGGCCGCCGACGATGGCGTTGTCGTTGGCGAAGGCACGGTCGCCGGCGAGTTCCTGGAACTCGTCGCAGATCTGCCGGAGGTAATCCAGCGTGTACGGCCGCGCAGGGTGGCGCGAGAGCTGCGAGACTTGCCACGGACTCAGGTCGCGGAAGATCTGCGCGGTGCGCTTGCGGAGCTTTTCCTGCAGGGCGTGGACTTCGGCGTCCACATTGACCGAGGCGCCGTTGTGGGCCGAATCGCGCAATTCCTTGATCTTGGATTCAAGGTCGGCGATGGGCTGCTCGAAATCGAGGTAGTTCGGATTCATGCGGTGGGCCATGCTCGTGGCAGGCCGGCTGCCGGGAAAGCCGACAGTCTAGCCCAAGGGGGGGCAACGTACCGAGGCGTGTGGAGGGCATCCGTGATGGAAGGCGCACGTGGCCCAATGGCATGGGGACAGCGGACGAATGTTCGCGGCGCCACCAATCTTGTCAGCGAACGCCGGACCCCGCAGTCATTGCGTCAATGGGCCCACGGCTTGGCCAACTGCACCTTGACCGTGCGCACGCCCGGTGTGGCGCGCAGGGTGCCGGCCAGGTCGGCATCCACGCGGATCGACTGGGTACCGTTGATGTCCACCATGCCGGCCGCGCCCGGGACCAGCAGGTCCAGTCGCAGCGGCGTCTGCCCGGGGCGCTGCTTGTCGAGCAGCGCGTTGACCCGCTGCCAGGTGCCGGGCACGCGCAAGTCGAGCCGCAGCGACAGGCGTTGCGCATGCTTGCTGCACACCTGCGCAAAGTCCCAGCAGCGATTGGCTTTGAGCGCGAAGCCGCCGCTGAAGCTGTCCTCGCGCAGCCCGCCCTGGATCACCAGCAGGCGGTCGCGCACCAACATCTGCGCGAACTCGGAATAGGTCTCGCCAAAGAAGGCGCATTCGACGCGGCCGCGGCCGTCCTCGATCTGCACGAACATCTGGCTGTCGCCCTTCTTGCGCAGGCCCACCACTTGGCCCGCGACCACTGTCTCGACCTCTTGCCGCCAGCTGCCGCGCGCCGGTTCCGGCCGGTTGGCCCAAATCGCTTCCAGCCCACCTAAGTCGTGGCCGATCAGTCCGCGCACTTCTTCGCGGTACGGGTCGAAGGGGTGGCCGCTGAGGTACTGGCCCAGCGTGGCGTGCTCGCCTGCCAGCAACTGGCCCAGCGGCATCTCGTCAGTCTCGGGCAGGTCCAGGTGCAAGGCGGGCGCGGCTGCTTCCATGCCGCCGAACAGCGACACCTGTCCGGCCGCCTTCTCCTTGGCGAGCTGGTCGGTGGCCTTGAGCACTTCGGGCAACTGCAGCATCAGGCTGGCGCGGTTCTTCGCCAGGCCGTCCAGCGCACCGGCATTGACCAGCGCCTCCAGCGCGCGGCGGTTGAGCTTGGTGCTGTCCACGCGCTTGCAGAAATCGAGCAGGTCGTTGAACGGCCCGGCGGCGCGACGCGCATCCACGATCGCCTCGCATACGCCGCGGCCCACACCCTTCACGCCGCCGATGCCGTAGCGGATGACGCGCGGCTCCACCGCTTCGAACATGTACTCGGAGGCGTTGACGTGCGGCGGCAGGACTTCCAGCCCCATCACCCGCGCCTCGTCGAGGAAGTTAACCACCTTGTCGGTGTTGTCCATGTCCGACGAACACGTCGCGGCCATGAACTCGGCGGGGTAGTAGTTCTTCAGCCACGCTGTCTGGTACGCGACCAGTGCGTATGCCGCCGAGTGCGACTTGTTGAAGCCGTACTCCGCGAACTTCTCCATCAAGTCGAAGATGGGCGTGGCCTGACTCGCCGGGATGCCGCGTTCGGCGCAACCGCTCTCGAACTTGGCGCGTTCCTTCGCCATTTCCTCGGGCTTCTTCTTGCCCATCGCGCGGCGCAGCATGTCGGCGCCGCCCAGCGTGTAGCCGGCCAGCACCTGGGCGATCTGCATCACCTGTTCCTGGTACACGATGACGCCGTAGGTCGGCCCCAGCACCGGCTCCAGCGACGGGTGCGGATAGCTGACCTCGGTGTGGCCGTGCTTGCGGTCGCACCATTCCTTGTCCATCCCCGAACCCAGCGGGCCGGGGCGGAACAGTGCGGCCAGCGCGATGATGTCCTCGAACACGTCGGGCATGGCGCGCTTCAGGAGCTCGCGCATGCCGCGTGATTCGAACTGGAAGACCGCGACGGTGTCGCCACGCGCGAACAGCTTGTAGGTGTCGGCATCGTCCAGCGGCAGCGCGGTGATGTCGAGCGGCTCTTCGCCGGCGGCACTGCGGCGCTTGTTGATCGCCTTCACCGCCCAATCGATGATCGTGAGCGTGCGTAGGCCCAGGAAGTCGAACTTGACCAGGCCGACCGACTCGACGTCGTCCTTGTCGAACTGCGTGACCGGGCTCTTGCCGCGGCCTTCGCCATCGTGTTCGGCGAACAGCGGGCAGAAGTCGCTCAATGGTGACGGCGCGATCACCACGCCACCGGCGTGCTTGCCGGCGTTTCGCGTCAGGTCTTCGAGACTGCGCGCCAGGTCGAGCAGGTCGCGCACGTCGTCTTCGGTCTGGTAGCGCGTGATCAGGTCGGACGAGGCCAGCTCCGGGTTCTTCCGTGCGGCCTCGCTCTCGCCCAGCGCGTCGTCCAGACTGATGCCCAGCGTATTGGGGATCAGCTTGGCAATGCCGTCGACCATGCCGTACGGGTGGCCGAGCACGCGGCCGCTGTCGCGCACCACCGCCTTGGCCGCCATGGTGCCGTAGGTGATGATCTGGCTGACGCGGTCACGGCCGTACTTGCGCGCGACGTAGTCGATCACCTCGTCGCGGCGGTCCATACAGAAGTCGATGTCGAAGTCGGGCATCGACACGCGTTCGGGGTTGAGGAAGCGCTCGAACAGCAGGTCGTACGGCAGCGGGTCCAGGTCGGTGATGCCCAACGCCCAGGCCACCAGCGAACCGGCGCCCGAACCGCGGCCCGGGCCGACGGGGATGTCGTGTTCTTTACCCCAGTTGATGAAGTCCGCCACGATCAGGAAGTAGCCGGGGAACCCCATCTTGATGATGACGTCCAGCTCGGTTTCCAGGCGTGCGTCGTAGTCCTCGCGCGTCTTGCCCGGCGCCAGCGGCTGCTTGAGCAGGCGCTTCTCCAGACCTTCGCGCGCGGAACTGCGCAACCACGATTCGATGGTGTGGTCGTCTGGCACCGGGAACGCGGGCAGGTAGTACGTGCCCAGGTGCATCTCGACGTTGCAGCGGGTGGCCAGCGCGATCGCGTTGTCGATCGCGTCCGGCACGTCGGCGAACAGCTCGGCCATCTCCTCGGACGACTTGAGGTACTGCTCCGGGCTGTAGTCCTTGGGCCGCTTGGGGTCGTCGAGCACGCGGCCCGACGCAATGCACACGCGCGCCTCGTGCGCCTCAAAGCCTTCGCGGTCGAGGAAGCGCGCATCGTTGCTGGCCACCACCGGGATGCCGCGCGTGGTGGAGGCGTGCAGCGCGAAGCTGTTGAAGACCTCTTCGCTTTCACGGCCGGTGCGGGTCAGCTCCAGGTGCAGGCGGTCGCCCAGCTCGCCCTTCCAGTCGGCCAACCAGGCTTCGGCCAGCTCGTGGCGGTTGCTGGTGGCCAGTCGGCCGGCGAGGCTGTGCCGGCCGACCAGCGCGAACAGGCCTTCGTTGTCCTCGCGCAGCCACTCCGGGCGCATTGCCACGCCGTCGGTGCGGTGGCCTTCCATCCACATGCGGGTGAGCAGGCGCGAGAGGGTGAGGTAGCCGCCGCGGTCCCGACACAGCAGGGTCATCCGGGACGGCGTCTCGTTGCCGTCGGCCAGGCCGATGTCGGCACCGAGGATCGGCTTGATACCGGCACCTTCGCACGCCTTGACGAACTTCACCGCGGCGAAGAGGTTGTTGATGTCGGTCAGCGCCACCGCCGGCTGACCCAGCATCGCGCAGCGTTTCACCAGCTCGCCGATACGGATCGTCGAGTCGGCGAGCGAGTACTCGCTGTGGAGGTGCAGGTGAACGAAGCGTGCGGACATGCGGCAACCGGAGGTGCAACCCGCAGGGTATCAGGCCCAGCCGCTCGGGCAAGACCTTGACAGCGCGGGCAACGCCTCCGTGCCGCTGACGATGCCGATGGTGACCGCACCCGGTTGGCCCGGCGCGCAGCTCGATCCATGGAACGGTGGGATCGCAGCGCCGTCAGACGACCTTGAACGGGTCCTCGGGGTGGCCACGATGCACGTAATGGCTGTCGTTGACGCGCAGCTTGTGCCGCCACAGCGCGAGCTCGGCCAGCCGGTCGCGAATCCAGGCTGCCCGCTGCTCGTCTCCGGTGCCCAACGGGCGCTCCTCGAGCCGGTACTTGCTGAAGTCCTTGTATTCCTCCGCCTCATCGGCAAAGGCGGGCCATGCCAGCTCGATCAGCAATACGTCGTCCAGCAAGCCCAGCAGCGGCTCGTGGTCGGCAATGAGGTCGTCGTCGCGATCGATGTAATCCAGCAGCTTTCGCACGCGCGCGCTCATCGCCGCGTTCGCGTCCCAGTCCGGGTCCAGCAGCATCATCCGCAGTTCGTCCATGCGCTGAAGCCGGCGGTCGAGCACGTCGCGCGCCGTATCGTCGGGCAACGTGAGCAGCCAGTTGATCAGCCGGTGCAGCCGGTCAGGCTCCACGCGAGCGGCATCTGGGTGCAATTCGTGCAGCAACGCATCGAAGCCCGCGATGGCGGTCGGCGTGAGCGCGATGTTGGCGCGCGGATCACCGCTGGCACCCATCCAGGTGTCATACGGCAACGGATCCGGGGTGGGGGTAGGGGTGGACAGGCGCATGGCACACCTCGTCGATCCGGCCAGTGGGGGGCGGACGTTCGCGCGGCGGCCGGCGCCTGGCGCGACCGCGGCCGGCCCGGAGGGGCCGGTCGCTGCATCGTCACTATGCGCCGTTGCGGGGCGGTTGTCCTGTCCAGGGGGCTAGGTGAAGACGAGCGGCGTCACCGGCCATGGCCAGTCGCGCCTTCGCCCGACGCCGCTCAGTGGATCCTGAACCGGGGGCAGGGGGCGAACAGGTAGCTGTGATGGCGCACCTCGCGCAGGTGGGCCTCAAGCGCCAGGGAGGCTCGGCGCTCCGCGATGTCCCGGCGACGCTCGATGGCCGGCACCTGGACCTCGACGCGCCGTTCAAAACGGCGGGCGCGGGCGGCGGCAAAACGGGGGGCGCTGATGGCGGCGATGGCGGTCATGGCGTTCATGGTCGTGGCTCTCGTTGCGGGGGATGGCGCCGGGGTTCCGGCGTGAGGTCATCCTGCGGCGGAGGGCCCATGAGGGTCATGATGGCTGCCGATGCCTTCTCTCCGCGTTCCAAGCGGTGGATGAGGGCCTCATGAGGTTTTCGTGATGGACGAGCCTGGAGCCTTGGTGGGTCAAGGACGGCCCGGCGAGCGCTACCGTTTCGGTGAGATCGAGGTCGATGCGGGCGCCCACACCCTGAGCCGGGCCGGCGCAGTGGTTCAGGTGGAGCCAAAGGCGTTCGCGGTCTTGCTGGTCCTGCTGCGCCATGCCGGCGCGTTGGTGCCCCGCGACGACTTGCTCGATGCGGTGTGGGGCCATCGCCACGTCACCCCCGGGGTACTGACCCGGGCCATTGCGCAACTGCGTGCGGCGATGGGGGATGACGCCCAGCAGCCCCGTTACATACAGACCCAGCACGCGCTCGGCTACCGGTTCATCGCCACGCTGGAGGGGGACACCGGATCAGCCGGTGCGCCCATGGCACACGGAGCCGCGCCAGCGGCGACAGGCGCCTTGGGGATGCCCGTCGATGCGCTGTACAGCCACGAAGCCGAGGCCGCCCGCCCACCGGTGCCCGAAGTCGCCAGCGCGGGCAGCGAATCGCATCGCTCATGGAGTCTCATCGTTCCGGGCGACACAGGACGTGCCGCCGCCGATTCCGGGCTGCACGTCAGGGCGGGCGCGGCGGAAAGACGGGCGTTATCGTGGCGTTGGGGGGTTGTTGCCGCGGTAGTCGCTGCCGTCGGCCTCGCCCTCTGGTTCTGGTTGGCCGGGCCGGGAACACGTCCAACGGCGCCGAGCGAGCCATCCATTGCCGTGCTGCCGTTCACCAGCCTGGGTCAGGATGTGGATGACCGTTATTTCGCGGAAGGCTTGGCCAGCGAGCTGCATGACGCGTTGGCCGGCGTCCCCGGCCTGAAGGTGGCCGCGCACCTCGCGCCCTCTTCGGGCGGGCGCGCCGAACGCGACCCTGCCACGCTCGGGCGACGCCTGGGGGTGGCCACGGTGCTGGATGCCACCGTCCGTCGTGAAGGCCAGCGCGTGCGGATCAATGCGCGCCTCACCGACAGCCAATCGGGTTACACGCTGTGGGCGGAGAGCTACGAACGCGAGGCGTCGGGCGTGTTCGATGTGCAGAGTGAAATTGCCGAAAAAGTGGTCGACTCGCTGATGGGCGTGTTGCCTGCGAACCAGTCGCAACTGGCGCGCCGCCTGAAGCCAACGCTCAGCGCAGCCGCGTACGATGCTTACCTCAAGGGCGTGCAGCAATTGCTCGTGCCGCGTAGCGAGCAGGCGCTCGGTCGTGCGGTGGCTTTCTTCAATCAGGCGCTGAAGGAGGACGCAGGCTTCGCGCGCGCCCAGGCGGGCATCTGCCGCGCGGAAATCCGGCGTTTCGAAGCCGCACGCGATGCGGCGGCCTTTACCCGCGCGCGCACGGCGTGCGAACGTGCGGCCCGCATGGATCCCAAGCTGCTCGATGTCAGCCTGGCCATGGGCGACCTGGATCGCACGCGTGGCGAATATCCCCGCGCGATCGAGCACTACACGCGTGCGCTCAATGACGTGGCACTCCGCCCCGAGGCCTACGTCGGCTTGGCGGCGACGCACGCCGCGCTTGGCAACAACCCGTTGGCGTTGGACTACTACGAGCGCGCGCACCAGTTGCGCCCCGGTGATGCCACCATCCATGCCGAGTTGGGATACCACCACTATCTCAACGGCAATCTCGACAAGGCCATCGCGTCGTATCGCATCGCCACCACATTGCAGCCCGATGCCGCGAAATTGTGGAACAGCCTGGGCGGGCTCTACTACGTGGCGGGCCGCCGTCGCGAGGCGGCCAACGCCTTCACCCGCTCACTGGCACTGGAGCCTACGCCCGGCGCGTTGAGCAATTACGCGAGCCTTCGCTTCGAAGACGGCGCCTATGCCGAGGCCGCCAGCCTCTATCGTCGGGCCGCGCAACTGGATCCCGATGATTACCGGTTATGGGGCAACATCGGTGACGCCCTGTCCGCGGATCCCGAGACTGCTGCGCAGGCACGCTCGCCCTATGCGCGGGCGGCGTCGATGGCTGAGGCCTACATCAAGCTCAAAGGGGATGACGCAATGGGCCCGGCGCACCTGGCGTGGTACCGGGCCAACCTGGGTCGAGCGGGCGAAGTGCGGGGCCTGCTGGCGCGCGCCGACGCGCTGGGCACCGAGACGGCCGAAGTCGAGTACTTCGCCGCGCAGGCACTGGCGCGGATCGGCGACCGGGACGGGGCGCGCGAGCGAGTGCGGCGAGCATTGGAGGCCGGTGTCCCCTTGCAGCGGATTCGTACGTCACCCCTGCTGCGGGGCATGGAGGCCGAAGGGGCGTCCCGTCCGGCGTCTCCGGGTTCCTCGGCCCCGCCTTCCAAGGCCTGACCCTGACAGAGAGGACGCCGCAATGAGCCAGACGCAACTGGACAAGGAAGCATTCGTCACCATCCGGTATGACGAAGAGGACAACCCGGTCGCTGATCCGCCGGAGTTGCACGTCAAGCCAGGCACGCGCATCACTTGGGCGAATGCGCCGGCGCAGGACCGCGAGTTCCAGCTTGATTTCGATGACCGCGTGCCGGAGCCGGGCCCGCCGCGCAAGCGCTTGGATGCGCGCAGGGAGAATGGCACTTACCGTGCGTCGATCATTGCGACGCCCGCCTCCGCGGGGGCTTCGCAGGCCCAGGCGTCGCAGTCCGAGCGGTATACCTACGCGGTCCGTGCCGGCGGCCGCATGTCGGATCCTGCCATCATCATTGACAAGTGAGCTCGAACGCCGGAACCCGTTCATCGTCGTGGGCGACGCAGGCCCGGACCGGCGCAAAGCTTCGCCGATGCTGCGCACACGGGCCATGCGCCCGCAGTGCCTCCAGGTGTGCCGGCGTCGGATATCCCTTGTGCGCGTCGAACCCATAGTGCGGCCACTGCGCGTGCAGGGTGTGCATGATGCGGTCGCGGGCGACCTTCGCCAGGATCGAGGCGGCCATGATGGCCGGCTCGATACGGTCACCGCCGACCAGCGCTTCGGCCGCACAGGGCAGGTGGCGGGGCAGGCGGTTGCCGTCGATGCGGGCCAGTGACGGCGCGACGCTCAACCCGCGCAGCGCGCGTTCCATGCCGGCCATCGTGGCCTGGAAGATGTTGATGCGGTCAATTTCGTCGGGCTCGACCAGTTCGATGTGCCACGCGATTGCGTGCGCCTGGATCAGCGGGAACAGCGCTTCGCGCCGGGCCTCGGTGAGGCGCTTGGAGTCGTCCAGGCCGTCGATGGGGCGCATGGGGGCGAGGATGACCGCGGCCACGGCGACCGGACCGGCCAACGGACCCCGACCAGCCTCGTCAACGCCGGCGATCCAACCCTTATCGCGGCTCATGTTCATGCCGCTCCCGCCGCCGTCGGCGCAATGAGTTCTGCCACCGCATCGGCGGCGCGCGCCGAGGCATCCTGGCGCAACTGTTCATGCAGCGCGCGGAAGCGTTCACCCAGGGCCGCTTCCGCTGTCGGATCGCGAAGCAGGGCCAGGGTCGTCGCCGCGAGCTTGTCGGGCGTGCAGTCGTGCTGCATCAACTCGGGCACCACGGGCTCGCCGGCCAGCACGTTGGGCAACGAGTAGTGCGCCACCTTGAGCATGCCCAGGCCCTTGACCAGCGCGTAGGTCATCGGCGCGACCTTGTAGGCCACCACCATCGGGCGCTTGGCGAGCATCGCCTCCAGCGTGGCCGTGCCAGAGGCCAGCAGGATCACGTCTGCGGCGCGCATCAGCGTGCGCGCCTGACCGTCGATCAGCGTCAATGCAGGCGCCAGTGCGGTCGCATCGGGATGGCGCGCCAGCACGTCCTCGAAGGCCCGTCGTGCGTGTGCGCTCGCCATCGGTGCCACGATCTGCAGTCGGGGCTCGGCGGCGAGCACGCGCGCGGCGGCAGCAAGGAAATCGTTTGCCAGGCGATGGATCTCGCCGGTGCGGGAGCCGGGCAGCACCGCCAGCAAGGGGCGGCTGACATCCAGCGAGAGGGCCGCGCGCGCCGCCTCGCGGTCCGGGACCAGTGGCATCTCGTCCGCCAGTGGGTGGCCCACGAAGCGCGCGTCCACGCCGTGGCGCGCATAGATCGCCGGCTCCATCGGGAACAGGCACAGCACGCGGTCGGCGGACTGTCCGATCTTCTGCGCCCGCTTCTCGCGCCATGCCCACACCGACGGGCTGACGTAGTGCACGGTGCGGATGCCGCGCTGCTTCAGCCAGCGCTCCACGCCCAGGTTGAAGTCCGGCGCGTCGATGCCGATGTAGACGTCCGGCTGCCAGGCCAGCAAACGCTCGCGCAACAGGCGACGCAGGCGCAGCAGCCGCGGCAGGTGGCGCAGCACTTCGGCCAGGCCCATGACCGCCAACTCGTTGGCGTCGAACCAGGCCTCCAGCCCCGCCGCGCGCATGCCGTCCCCGCCGATACCGGCGAATTCGGCATCGGGGAAGCGGCGGCGCAGTTCGGTGATCAGACCCGCCCCGAGGATGTCGCCAGAGGCCTCGCCGGCGACCAGCGCGATGCGTTTGGGACGTGCGGCGGTGTCCGTGGCGGGCACGGCGGGTGCCTCAGCGCAGCAGCGGACGTTCGGCGCTGTCGATGAACTCGATCAAGGCCTGTACGTCCTGGCTGCCCGTGGTGTCCGCCAATTCCGCCAGCGCGAGGCGGGCCTCGGCCAGCGGCGCACCGGACACGTACAGCGCGCGGTAAGCACGCTTGATGGCGGCGATCCGCTCTGCGTCAAAGCCGCGACGCTTGAGGCCTTCGCTGTTGATGCCGCGCGGCCTACCGTAGCTTTCCTGAGCCACCATGGTGAACGGCGGCACGTCGCCGTTGACGAACGCGCCCATGCCGATGAACGCGTGCGCGCCGATCCGGCAGAACTGGTGCACGCCGGCAAAGCCGCTGAGGATCACGTGGTCGCCCACGGTCACGTGGCCGGCCAGCGTGGCGTTGTTGGACAACACGCAGTGGTCGCCAACGATGCAGTCGTGTGCGACGTGGGTGTAGGCCAGCAGCCAATTGTCGTTGCCGATGCGGGTGATGCCGCCGCCCGTGCCGGTGCCGCGGTTGACGGTGCAGAACTCGCGGAACGTGTTGCGGTCGCCAATCACCAGTTCGACGCGCTCGCCCCTGAACTTCTTGTCCTGCGGCTCGCCACCGATGGCGCAATGGCCGACGAAACGGTTGTCCCGCCCAATGCTGGTGGGGCCGTTCACGCTGCAGTGCGGGCCGAAAGTGGTGCCGTCACCGATCACCACCTCGTCGCCGAGGTAGCAGAACGCGCCGACGCGCACGCCCGCGCCCAGTCGGGCGCCCGGCTCCACGACGGCAGAGGGGTGGATGATCGGCGCGGTGTCCATGCTCAGGCCTTCGCTTCTGCGCAGAGGATCTCGGCGCAGGCGGCCTGCTCGCCGTCCACCCGGGCCACGCCCGAGTACAACGCCATGTTGCGGATGGTACGCGTCAGCGTGACTTCCAGTTCCAGACGGTCGCCCGGCACCACCATGCGGGAGAACTTCGCGCCGTCCACCTTCACCAGGTAGAACAGCTTGTCGGTGCTGGGCTTACCGGTGATCGCCATCGCCGACAGCTGGGTCAGCAGACCGCCGGCCTGCGCCATCGCCTCCACGACCAGCACGCCCGGCATCACCGGGTGTCCCGGGAAATGGCCTTGGAAGAACGGCTCATTGCAGCTCACGTTCTTGTACGCCAGCACGCGCTTGTTGGGCTCCAGCTCGACCACGCGGTCGACCAGCAGGAAGGGATAACGGTGCGGCAGCAGCTGCTGGATCATCGGCACGTCGATCGGCAGCTTCAGCGCGGTGGATTCGGTTTCGGTCATCATCAATCCTCTGGGCGATCCTTCGCGTCCATCCGCGCCTCCGTGCGAGGATGTTCCTTGTGTGTGTAAGACTCAGTCGTGGCCCTGGCCCGCGTTCCCCACGCGCCTGGCAATCCGGTCGAGCTGCTTGAAGCGGGCGGCATTCTTGCGCCAGCTGCGATTGTCCATCAATGGGGTGCCCGAGGAATACTCTCCCGGCTCCCGGATCGAACTGGTGACCAGGCTCATGGCCGTGACCACCACCTTGTCACAGATTTCCAGGTGCCCCAGCACGCCTGCGGCACCGCCGATGAGGCAGTAGCGGCCGATCTTCGCGCTTCCGGCCACCGCGGAACAGCCCGCCATCGCGCTGTGCGCGCCGATGTGGACGTTGTGGCCAATCTGGATCTGGTTGTCCAGGCGCACGTCGTCCTCGAGAACCGTGTCCTCGATGGCGCCCCGGTCGATGGTGGTGTTGGCGCCGATCTCGCAGTCGTTGCCGATGCGTACGCCACCCAGCTGCGGCACGTTGAGCCAGTGGCCGGCCTCCATGGCCAGGCCGAAGCCGGCCGCGCCGAGGACCGCGCCGGGATGCACCCGCACCCGTTCTCCCAGCACGACACGGGTGACCAGCGTGACCCGCGCGATCAGTTCACTGCCCGCGCCCACCACGCAGTCGTCGCCAATGATGCTGCCAGGGCCGATGACCGCGCCCGACTCGATCCGGCTGCGGGCGCCAATGCTCACGAACGGGCCGATCTGGGCATCCGGCGCCACCTCGGCCGTGGCGTGGACGACCGCGGAGGCATGGATCCCAGACTCGCGGGCCGGTTGCGGCTCGAACAGCGCGGCCATGCGTGCAAAGGCCACGTATGGATCGCGCGCCACGAGGGCGGTGCCCGCATAGCCGTCGGCGTCACCCTCGCGCAGCACCACCACGCCCGCACGGGTGCTGGCCAGCTGGTTGCGATACCGGGGGTTGGCGAGGAACGCGAGCTGGGCGGGACCCGCTGCCGCCAGGGTGCCGACGCCGTCCAGCATCGTCCCGGCGTCACCACGCAACTCCAGATTGAACCGCGCCGCCAGGTCGGCGGCGCGGAACACGGGGCGATCATGATGACCCACGGCCATCACGTCGTCAGAAGTTGCCGCCGAAGGTGAACTGGAGGCGCTCCAGCTCGTCGTCGTCTTCCTTGCGGATCGGCATGGCGTAGCTGATCGAGATCGGGCCCATCGGCGAGCGCCACATCAGCGCCACGCCCGAGGAGGCGCGCAACTCGCCGGCGTCGAACGCGTCCAGGTCGCGGAACACGTTGCCGAAGTCCACGAACGCCGAGACGCGTGCGGCCGGCGTGTCGAGCAGGGTGGGGAAGAACATTTCCACCGAACCCACCGTCTTCAGCGAACCGCCGATCGGCTGCGTGTAATTGCTGCCGGCGAACGGCGCCTCACGCGGACCCAGGGTGTTGTCACGGAAGCCGCGCACCGAGCGCGTGCCGCCCGCGTAGAAGTTCTCGAAGAACGGCAGGCCATCGGCCGTGACCGTCTTCAGGTAGTCCGCCGACGTACCCGGGATGCACGGATCGCTGGGCGGCGGCGGAGGCGGCGAAGCCACCGGCGGCGTCGTCGGGTCATTGTCATGATCAACCGGCCCCGCCTGCGGGGTGTAGCAGATGTCACGGACGAAGGCGTCGCCGTAGCTATCGCCGTAACCCAGTTCCGCGCGGGTGTTGAGCACCAGGTGGCGCGACAGCGGCCAGAACTTGGAGACGTTGTAGTTGATCTTGAAGTACTCGACCGTCGAACCCGGCAGCGTGGCTTCCAGCCACACGCGCTGGGACATGCCGGCGGTCGGCGTCAGGCCGTGGTTGAGCGAGTTGCGGCCCCAGCCGATCTCGCCACGCCAGGCGTGGAACGTGCGCTGACCGACCGCATTGATGTAGTCGATGATGCTCGGCGGGGTGGCGCCGGCGAACGTCAGCACCTCGTTGCTGTCGACGCCGAACAGCGCCGTGATCGTGTCGGTTTCCGAGATCGGAATGCCGAGCACCGTCTGCGCCGCACCACTGGTGGTCGAGAACTGGGCCGTGTTGAAGTCGGAGCTGTTGTACTCCTTCCACCACAGGTTGTAGCCCAGCGACATGCCGTTGTCGGTGAAGTACGGGTTGATGTACGAGAAGTCGTAGCGCTGCAGGTAGTCATTGCGCTGCGCGTTCACCGACATGCGGTTGCCGCTGCCGAGGAAGTTGTTCTGCGACAACTGGATCGAGGTGGTCAGGCCGGTCAGCTGGGAGTAGCCCAGGCCGAACATGAAGCTGCCCGACTGGGTCTCCTTGACGTTGACCACGACGTCGACCTGGTCGTTGGTGCCGGCCACCGGCTGCGATTCCACGTCGACCGTCTCGAAGTAGCCCAGGCCCTGCAGGCGGATCTTGGAGCGGTCGATCGCGGCCTGCGAATACCAGCTGCCCTCGAACTGGCGCATCTCGCGGCGCAGCACTTCGTCGCTGGTGCGCGAGTTGCCCTTGAACACGACGTTGCGAACGTTGACGCGCGGCCCCGGCACCACCTGCATGTTGATGGCGACGGTCTTGTCCTCGCGGTTCACGTCGGGGATCGGGTTGACCTGCGCGAACGCATAGCCCACGTTGCCCAGCGACGCGACGATCGCATCCGAACTGATCTCCAGCAGGCGACGGGAGAAGATCTGGTCCTTCTGCACCAGGACCATCTTTTCCACCTGGTCCTTCGGCAGCACGGTGTCGCCCGTCACCTGCACGCCCGAGACCTTGTACTGGTCACCTTCGGTGATGCCGGCGCTGATGAACATGTCGCGGCGGTCGGGGCTGATCGACACCTGGGTGGAGTCGATCGACACATCCACGTAGCCGCGGTCGAGGTAATAGTTGTTGAGCTTCTCGAGATCGCCCGAGAGCTTCTCGCGCGAATACTGGTCGTCGCGGCGGTACCAGCTCAGCCAGTTGTGCTCGCGCGACTCCCAGGTGTCGAGAATCTGCTCGTCGGCGAATTTTTCATTGCCCACGAGGTTGATGTGGCGGATCTTCGCGGCCTTGCCTTCCTTGACGTTGATGGTCAGGTCGACGCGGTTGCGGTCCAGGCGGGTCACCGTCGGGGTGATCTCGACGTTGTACTTGCCGCGGTTGTTGTACTGCCGGGTCAGTTCCTGGGTCACGCGGTCCAGCGCCAGGCGGTCGAAGGTGCCGCCCTCGGTCAGGCCGATGTCATTGAGACCCTTGGTCAGGTCCTCGGTCTTGATGTCCTTGTTGCCGGTCAGCGTCAGCTTGTTGATGGCCGGGCGCTCGGTGACGGTCACCACCAGGATGTCGCCCTGGCGGCCGACGGCCACGTCCTCGAAAAAGCCGGTCTTGTACAGCGCGCGGATGGCGTCGCCGATCCGCGCGGAGTCGACCGTGTCGCCACGCTCGATCGGCAGGTAGGTGAACACGGTGCCCGCGGCGATGCGCTGGAGCCCGTCCACGCGGATATCGGTGACGGTGAAGCTGCCGGCCGTCGGAGCGTCTGGCCGCGCGCCGCCCAGCGAGAACGGGGTTCCGGACTGGGCCAAAGCTGGCACGGCGGGCGCCATGGCAGCAGCAAGGGCGAGGGCAAGCAGGCGGCGATTGGGGGTGCGCGTCATCATCACGTCCGGTTGGGGGCGTTGCCGTTCAGGAACAGGGCAGGCGGGCTGGTCAGCATCAGCGGACCAGGTTGTTCAGGATGTCGTTGTAAAACGCCAGCCCCATCAGGCCGGCGATGAGCGCCAGTCCGATGTACTGGCCGACCGCCATGGTGCGATCGCTCACCGGGCTGCCCTTGACCAGCTCGATAAGGTAATACAGCAGGTGACCGCCGTCCAAGACGGGGATCGGCAGCAAGTTCAGGATGCCCAGGCTCAGCGACAGCATCGCGAGCATGGACAGGAACCACGCCGCGCCGTGATGGGCATACGCATTGGCGGCCCGCGCGATCGTGATCGGCCCGGCCACGGTGTTCTCCACCGAGACCCGCCCGGTGAATGCGCGGCCGATCATCGCGAACAGTTCGCGGGCCTGGTGCGCCGTCTCGCGGAAGGCGGCCGGCACGGCGGCCAGGGGGCCGTGCTGGAGCAGGGCGTCCTTGGCCGGTTCGGCGGGGCGGGCGGCGGCGACGCCCAGCGCCCAGTAGGGCTCGCCCGAGGCCGGCGTGACCCGGCGGGGCGTCAGTTCCAGTGCCAGTCGTTCGTCGCCGCGACGCACCTCGACCATGGCCGGACCGCCGCGCTCGCCGAGCTGCTGCACCATCGGGCCGATGTCGGCCCAATCGTTGACCGGGGTGCCATCGATGGCGGTGATGCGGTCGTCTTCCGCAAGCACGCCCCAGGCCGGCATGTCCTGCGCAATGCTGCCCACTACCGGCGGAACCAGCAGGTGCCGGGGCAGGAGCCCCATGGCGTCGACCGCGCGGCGCTCGTCGAAGGCCTGCGGCAGGCGGGACAGGGGCAGGGTGCGCGTGCGCTCCGCGCCCTCGGCGGTACGGACGCGGACGGTGACATCGGCGTGGTCCAGCGCCGCCGGGATCAGCGCCAGCTGCGCTTCGCTCCAGGTGGGCGTCTCACGGTCTCCGACCGCCAGCAGGGTGTCGCCACGCTGCAGTCCGGCCTGTGCCGCGATGCCTTCGGCCTGGCCCACCACCGGCGCGTAATCCGGGCGTCCGATCACGAACATCAGCCAGAACAGCGCGACGCAGAGCAGCAGGTTGGCGACCGGGCCCGCGGCAACGATCGCGATGCGCTTCCACACATTCTGCCGGTTGAACGCCTGCCCGGCTTCCGCGGGGGCGACGTCCCCCTCACGCTCGTCAAGCATTTTCACGTAACCGCCCAGCGGGATCGCGGCCACGGCGTATTCGGTGCCGTCGTCACCCCGGCGCAGCCACAGCGGCTTGCCGAACCCCACCGAGAAGCGCAGCACCTTCACGCCGGCGCGGCGCGCCACCCAGTAGTGGCCAAACTCATGGAACGTGACCAGCACGCCGAGGCTGACGATCAGCCACCAGACGGATCCGACGAACTCAGACATCGCATGCCTCCGTTCGGCACGGTGCGATCAGGGCGGTGGCGCGGTTCGGCTTCATGCGTGGGTGGCCAGGCGGGAAATCGACTGCTCGGCGAGGTGCCGCGCCTGTCGGTCGGCCTCGCGCAGCGCCTCGAGCGAAGCGGCAGCCGTGGCGGGAAGCGCCGACAAGGTCTCTTCGACCAGCGCCGGTATCGCAAGGAAACCCATTCGCCCCTGAAGAAAGGCTGAAACCGCCACCTCGTTGGCCGCATTGAGGATGGCCGGCGCCGTGCCTCCGGTCGCCAGCGACTCAAAGGCCAGGCGCAGGCAGGGAAACGCGTCCAAGTCAGGCGCTTCGAAATCCAGGCGGCCGCCCTGGGCCAGCAGGTCCAGGCCGGAGACACCGGAGCTGATCCGCTCGGGCCAGCCGAAGCCCACCGCCAGCGCCGTGCGCATGTCCGGGAGCCCAAGCTGTGCCAGCGTCGAGCCGTCGACGAACTCCACCAGCGAGTGCACCAGGCTCTGGGGGTGCACCCAGACACCGATACGGTCGCCATCCACGCCGAACAGGTGGTGGGCCTCGATGACCTCCAACCCCTTGTTCATCAGCGTGGCCGAGTCGACCGAAATCTTCGGACCCATCGACCATTTGGGGTGCGCGACTGCCTGCGCCGGTGTCACCGATGCAAGCTCTTCGCGGCGACGGCCCCGGAACGGTCCGCCGGAAGCGGTCAGGACGATGCGGCGAAGCCCGGCATGCGCGTGCGCGTCGGGCAGGCACTGGAAAATCGCGTTGTGCTCGCTGTCCACCGGCACGATGGTGGCGCCCGCCGTGTGCGCGGCCTGCATCAGCAGCTCGCCCGCCAGTACCAGCGACTCCTTGTTGGCCAGCAGGATGCGCTTGCCCGCGTGGGCGGCGGCCAGCGTCGAAGGCAGGCCGGCCGCGCCGACGATCGCGGCCACCACGGTGTCGCAGGCGTCGGATGCGACGAGCGAGTCGAGCACGTCATCGCCGGCATGCGCCTGGGTGGCAAGTCCCGCCGCGCGCAGGCCGGCCTGCAGGGCCGGCAGCCCCGCGTGGTCCGCGATCACGGCATGCATGGGGCGGTGCGCGGCGCAGAGCGCGACGAGTGCCTCGACATTGCGCCCGGCAGCGAGCACGGAGGCGCGCAGCCGGTCCGGATGGCGCGCGATCACGTCCAGCGCCGATGCGCCGATCGATCCCGTGGCTCCGAGGACGGCGACGTTGCGCATGCTCAGAAGCCCAGCAGGGCCTTGCCCAACGCAAACACGGGCAGCGCGGCGATCACGCCGTCCACCCGGTCGAGGATGCCGCCATGGCCCGGGATCAGGTGGCTGGAGTCCTTGGCGCCCACATGGCGCTTGAGCAGGCTTTCGAACAGGTCGCCGATCACCGAGAACAGCGCGGCGACGATGGCGACGAGCGCCACGGCGGGCAGCTGTCCAAGGCTCGCGCCCGCCAGCAGGGCGAAACCGATGCCAGCCAGCAGGCCGCAGACCAGTCCGCCCACCAGGCCTTCGACGGTCTTGTTGGGGCTGATGCGGGGGGCGAGCTTGCGCTTGCCGAACTTGCGGCCGACAAAATACGCGCCCGAGTCGGCGGCCCAGACGATGGCGAGTGCGGTCAGCAACCACCGGTGGCCATTGGGCTCGCCGGCATGGATCCATACCAGCGCGCACCAGGCAGGAATCATCGCCAGCGCCGCGGCCGCCAGTTTGAACACCCGGGCATAAGTTTCGTGGTTGCTGGCGAACTCATAGCGGCCCAGCCATGCCAGCGCCAGCAGCCACCAGATCACGCCAATCACCGAGGCAAGCTGGTACAGGGCCAGTGTGGTGCCGGCACTGGTGCGCGAGGCCCAGACGATCGCCGCGATCATCATCACGTGCGCGACCAGCAGCACGGTGCGCGCCAGCGTGTCCTCGATTTCGGCCAGGTCGAACCATTCCCACAGGCCGGCCAGGAAGATCACGGCCGACAGTGCGGCCACCCAGGGCGTGGGCAGCAACAGGATCGCGGCGATGGCGGCGGGGGCCATCACCAGGGCGGCAAGCAGACGGGTTTGGGTCATCAGGAAGTCTCGTTTTGCCGACCGGCGACCTGTGCGCCGGTCAGCCCGAAACGGCGCTCGCGGTTCGCATAGTCGTCCAGCGCCTGCTGCAGGACGGTGGCGTTCATGTCAGGCCACAGCGTATCGGTGAACCACAGCTCGGTATAGGCCAGCTGCCACAGCAGGAAGTTGCTGATGCGCAGGTCGCCGCCAGTGCGGATGAAGAGGTCGGGTGCGGGCAGGTCGGACAGCGCGATGCGCGCGCCCATGGCGGCCTCGTCGATGTCCTCCGGGCGCAGCCGGCCGTCGGCCACGTCCCGCGCCAGTGCGCGTGCGGCCTCGGTGATATCCCAGCGGCCGCCGTAGCTGGCGGCGATGCTCAGGTGCAGCGCGGAGTTGGCCTCGGTCAGGGCCTCGGCGGCGTGCATCCGCGCACGGATGGCCTCGTTGAAGCGTTCGCGTTCGCCAATGAAGCGCACGCGCACGCCGCGGCGGTGCAGTTCCTGCACTTCGCTTTCCAGCGCGTTGAGGAACAGCTTCATCAGGGCGCCGACTTCGTCCTCCGGCCGGCCCCAGTTCTCACTGGAGAAGGCGAACAGGGTCAGCGCCTGGACGCCACGGGCCAGGCAGAAGTCGATGCACGCATTGACCGCCCTCGCGCCGGCGCGGTGGCCGATCATGCGCGGGCGGCGACGGCGTTCGGCCCAGCGGCCGTTGCCGTCCATGATGATGGCAAGGTGGCGCGGGACGCGGCCGGCGTTCGTTGCGGGTGGCGTGGTGTCGGAGCTCATGCGAGACGGTACAGACCCGTCAGACCGCCATGAGTTCCTGTTCCTTGGCCTTGATCACCTCGTCCACGTCCTTGATGGCGCTGTCGGTGATCTTCTGGATCTCGTCCTCGGCGCGACGCACGTCGTCCTCGGTCACCAGCTTCTCCTTGAGCAGCTCCTTGACCTGGTGGTTGGCGTCGCGGCGGATGTTGCGGATGGCGACCTTGGCATCCTCGCCATTGGAGTGCACGACCTTGGTCAGGTCCTTGCGACGCTCCTCGGTGAGCGGCGGCAGGTTGATGCGAATGACCGTACCGGCGGTGGTCGGGGTCAGGCCCAGGTCGGAGTTGATGATCGCCTTTTCCACGGCGGCCACCATCTGCTTCTCCCACGGGGTGATGACCAGCGAGCGGGCATCGCTGACGGTGACCGAGGCGACCTGGGTCAGCGGCATGTCCGAACCGTAGTAGTTGACCTTCAGGTGGTCGACAATGGCGGGGGATGCGCGGCCCGTGCGCAGCTTGGTCAGGTCGTGGCGGAAGGCTTCCACGCTCTTGGCCATGCGGGTCTGGGCGTCTTTCTTGATGTCGTTGAGCATCGCCGGCTCCGATCCTGTAGCGGTAATCGCGGGATTATAGAGGGAGCAGGGGGGTTACGGGCCATGAAGGCGGCGATCGCGGGATCCGTGGCGGCGGCCATTGGCATGACCCCGAGGCCCGCTGCGGCGAGGAATGGTCGCTCCCGGCCGATTCAATGGTCGTGGGAGTGAGTGTGCCCGTGCCCGTGCCCGTGGTGCCCGTGCGGCGCCCGTTCGTGCTGGTCGTGCTCGCAGGCCTGCCCGTGTTCGACCTGCAACGTGGGGTGGTTGATGCCAAAGCGCTCATCAAGCGCATGGTTGAGCGCGTCGATGAAGCTGTCGTGGTGTTCGTCGTAGGGGCGCACGAGGTGGGCGGTCATGGCGACTTCGCCCGCGCCCAGCGACCAGATATGCACATGGTGCACCGCGATCACCCCGGGCTGCTCCTGCAGGAAAGCGGTGACCGCGTCCTGGTTGATGGCCTTGGGGACGGCGTCCATTGCCGCGTCAAAGCTTTCGCGCAGCAGCAGGAAGGCGCTGACGGCCACCACCAGGCCCACCAGCAGCGCAATGGCGGGATCCAGCCAGGCCCAGCCAAGCCACCATATGCCCAGGCCGGCGAGCACGGCCGCCAGGGAGACCGCGGCGTCGGCGATCAGATGCAGGAAGGCGCCGCGCCGGTTCAGGTCGTGGGCGTGGCCGTCCCGCACGAGCCAGGCGGCCCCGAGGTTGACGGCGATGCCGATGGAGGCCACGACCATGACCGGGACGCCCGGCACGTCGGGCGGGGCGGTGAAGCGGCGGATCGCCTCCCAGGCCAGCGCGCCGGAAAACCCGACCAACAGCGTGGCGTTCGCCAGTGGTGAGAGCAGGGTGGCGCGGCGCCAGCCGTAGGTATGGCGGCCGCTAGGCGGGCGCCGGGCAATGACGGCGGCGCCCCACGCCAACCCCAGCCCCAGCACATCGCCGAAGTTGTGCAGCGCATCCGACAGCAATGCCAGCGAATTGGTGGCGAAGCCGTAGCCGGCTTCCAGCATCGTGTACAGCAGGTTGATCAGCGTGACCGCGGCGAAAGCGCGGGTGCCGTCATGCCCGTGGCCGTGACCGTCATTGCCGTGGTGGTGGAGCGACATGGGCGGCCTGGGGCGCGTCGCGTCAGGCCTGCGTGCCGTTGCGGCCCCGCACCAGCGTACCGATGCTCTCGCCACGCAGGATCCGCAGCAGCACGCCCGGCTGGCTCATGTCGAAGATGCGCAGTGGCAGATCACTGTCGCGACATAGGGCGAAGGCGGCGGTGTCCATCACCTGCAGGTCGCGGGCGATGACCTCGTCGTAGGTCAGCTGGTCGTAGCGGACCGCATCGGCATGCTTCTTCGGGTCCTTGTCGTACACGCCGTCGACCTTGGTGGCCTTGAGCAGCAGGTCGGCGCCGATTTCGACGGCGCGCAGGGCCGCGCCGGAGTCGGTGGTGAAGAACGGGGCGCCCACGCCTGCGGCGAAGATCACCAGCCGGCCCTTCTCCAGGTGGCGGATGGCGCGGCGGCGGATGTAGTCCTCGCACACGTCGTTGATCTTGATGGCGCTCATCACCCGGGCCTTGCCGCCGAGCTTTTCCAGCGCATCCTGCATGGCGAGCGCGTTGATGACCGTGGCCAGCATGCCCATCTGGTCGCCGGTGACCCGGTCCATGCCGCCGGCGGCCAGGCCTGCGCCGCGGAAAATGTTGCCGCCGCCGATGACCAGGGCCACCTCGGCGCCGGCTTCGCGGGCCTCCATCACCTCGCGGGCCAGCCGGCTGATGACCTTGGGGTCGATGCCATAGTCCTCGTCGCCCATCAGCGCCTCGCCGGAAAGTTTCAGGAGGACGCGGCGGTAGGCGAGTTCGGACATGGGGAGACTCTGGCAGTGGCGTGGGCGGATGGAATTGTAACTGACGCGCCCCGCGCTCGTGGGCGGTGGTCGCATCGCAGGGGTGGGATGCCGCCCGCCGGGCTCTGGTGCGTCTGGCAGGCCCCAAAAAAGAAAGGTCGCGCAGAGCGCGACCTTTCGGTACTGCGACGTCGTGACGCGGCAGGATCAGACCTGCATCGCCTTCGCCACTTCGGCAGCGTAGTCTTCCACGACCTTCTCGATGCCTTCGCCGACCACCAGGCGCTGGAAGCCGATGACTTCGGCGCCGGCGGCCTTCACGGCCTGCTCGACGGTCTGGTCGCCGTTCAGCACGTACGGCTGGCCGTACAGGGTGACTTCGTTGACGATCTTGTTGATCTTGCCGCTGATGATCTTCTCGAGGATGTCAGCCGGCTTGGCCTTGTCCTTGTCGCTCATCTTGGCCAGCTCGATTTCCTTTTCCTTCTCGACGAAGGCGGTCGGAACGTCGGCGGCCTTGACGTACGGCGGGTTCATCGCCGCGACGTGCATGGCGATGCCACGGGCCAGGTCGGCATCGCCGCCCTTCAGCTCGACCAGCACGCCGATCTTGCCGCCGTGCACGTAGGCCGCGACATTGTTGTCGGTGTTGACCACGGCCAGGCGACGGACCTGGATGTTCTCGCCGAGCTTGGAGATGGCGGCGGCGCGGGCTTCCTCGACGGTCTCGCCGGAGGCGACCTTGGCGGCCTTCACGGCTTCGGCATCGGCGGCGCCAGCGGCCAGGGCGGCCTGGGCGACGGCGTTGGTGAAGGCGATGAAGTTCTCGTCCTTCGCGACGAAGTCGGTCTCGGAGTTGATCTCGACCAGCACGGCCTTGCCGCCGTCCTGGGCGACCGCGATGCGGCCTTCAGCGGCCACGCGGTCAGCCTTCTTGTCGGCCTTGGCCAGGCCCGACTTGCGCAGCCACTCGGCGGAGGCGTCGATGTCGCCGTTGTTCTCGGTCAGGGCCTTCTTGCACTCCATCATGCCGGCGCCAGTGCGCTCGCGGAGTTCCTTGACCAGGGAGGCGGTGATTTCTGCCATGGGGATTTACCTCGATGTGTGGCCGGGCCGGGCGCAGCGGGCAGGCTGCGTGGGGCCGGAAGGGGCGGGGCACAGGCTCCCCGCTGCGTCCGGACCGGCGAAAGTGGGCGGTGGCGCGCGGCCACCGCGGTGAACGCCGCCGGCCAATGTGGCGCGGCGGCGTTACAACACGCTTACTCGGCCGAGTCGGCCTTGGCCTTCTTGGCCGGAGCGCGACGGGCCTTCGGGGCCTCGCCAGCTTCCTCACCCTCGGCGGCAGCGGCGAACTCTTCCTCGCGCACGCCGGCCTGCGGAGCGGCAGCCTTGCCTTCCAGCACGGCGTCGGCGGCGGCGCGGGCGTACAGCTGCACGGCGCGGATGGCGTCGTCGTTGCCCGGGATCGCGTAGTCAACCAGCTCCGGGTTGTAGTTGGTGTCGACGACGGCGATGACCGGGATGCCGAGCTTCTTGGCTTCCTTGATCGCGATGTCTTCGTGGCCGATGTCGATCACGAAGATGGCGTCGGGCAGGCGGTTCATGTCCTTGATGCCGCCCAGCGAGGCTTCCAGCTTGTCGCGCTCGCGGCGCAGGCCCAGCACTTCGTGCTTGACCAGCTTCTGGAAGGTGCCGTCGGTTTCAGCGGCTTCCAGCTCCTTCAGGCGGGCGACCGACTGCTTCACGGTGCGGAAGTTGGTCAGGGTGCCGCCCAGCCAGCGCTGGTTCATGAACGGCATGCCGCAGCGCTCAGCCTCTTCCTTGATGGCATCACGCGCCGAGCGCTTGGTGCCCAGGAACAGGATCATGCCGCGCTTCTGGGCGACGCCCGAGATGAAGTTCATCGCGTCGTTGAACAGCGGAACGGTCTTCTCGAGGTTGATGATGTGGATCTTGCCGCGGGCGCCGAAGATGTACGGACCCATCTTCGGGTTCCAGTAACGGGTCTGGTGGCCGAAGTGGACGCCGGCTTCCAGCATCTGGCGCATGGTGATCTGGGGCATTGCTTGAAACTCCAGGCAGTGGAACCCGGCCGCGGGAATGTGGGCGGCCTGCCCGCGCACGGGGCGGGGCGAGGGTTCCGGGGTTGGGCCTCCCTGTCGCTTCCGTCTCCGAACCCCTTGATCCATAAGGACTTGAGGGCACCCCGGGACGGGCTGTGGCGGCAGGTGTGTATTCGCCTGGGAAGGGGTGGGATCCCATCACTGACGCCCGGCGTGGGCGGTATGCGGCCGGACAACCCGGACACATAGCCGCGGAAGTTTAGCCCGGACACCCCTTCAGGGCAACTTGGGGCGTTGGGGCTGGTGGCGAGGGAGTGGGCGATGGGCTTGGGGTTGTGGAAAAGCGGGCCAGGGATGGCCCGCGGCCCGACTCGCGGCAGGATGCCGCGATGGAGGGCTGGAACAACCCCAAGCCCATCGCCCGCTCCCGTCCGGCAGCGCCAAGCGCACTTACCCCAGCAACCAACAGGCAGCCCCGTTGCGGATCAGGGATAATGTGCAAATGGCAATCACCCTCAAGACCCCCGAAGAAATCGAGAAGATGCGCATCGCCGGCCGCCTGGCCGCCGAAGTGCTGCAGATCGTCGCCCCGCACGTGAAGCCGGGCGTGACCACCGAGGAGCTGGACCGCATCTGCCACGACCACATCGTGAAGGTGCAGCAGGCCATCCCGGCCAACGTCGGTTACAAGGGCTTCCCGAAGACCGTCTGCACCTCGGTCAACAACGTCATCTGCCACGGCATTCCCAGCCCCGGCAAGGTGTTGAAGGAAGGCGACATCGTCAATATCGATGTCACCGTCATCAAGGACGGCTGGCACGGCGACACCAGCCGCATGTACTACGTGGGCACGCCCTCGGTCATGGCCAAGCGCCTGGTCGAAGTGACCCGCGAGGCGATGTTCCGCGGCATCCGCATGGTCAAGCCGGGCGTGACGCTGGGTGACATCGGCGCGGCCATCCAGGAGTACGCCGAGGCCGAGCGCTTCAGCGTGGTGCGCGAGTACTGCGGCCATGGCATCGGCCGGGTCTACCACGAGGACCCACAGGTCCTGCATTACGGCCGCCCGGGCGAGGGCGTGGTGCTCAAGCCGGGCATGACCTTCACCATCGAGCCGATGATCAACGAGGGCGCGCGCCACACCCGTCTGTTGCCGGATGGCTGGACCGTGGTGACCAAGGACCGCAAGTTGTCGGCGCAATGGGAGCACACCGTGGCGGTGACCGAGGACGGCGTGGAGATCCTGACCCGCCTGCCGGGCGACGACAACGACCTATGAGTGCCGAGGGCGCCGACGAGGCCCCCGCACCGGCGCCGACGGCCGGCCTTTCGCAGTTCGCCTCGCCGTTGGATGACGCGACGTGGGCGGCCGAGGCGCGTACCGCGGTGGCGCAATTGGATGCCACGTTGGCGGCTTCGTTCAAGGCCGAGTGCGACATTGACCGCCTGTTGAAGGCGCGAACCGCCGGCGTGGACGCGCAGGTGGTCGCCGCCTGGCAGCGCTGTGTCGGCGCGGGCGAAGGCCTGGCGTTGTTCGCCGTGGGCGGTTATGGCCGCGGCGAGCTGTTCCCCCAATCGGACATCGACCTGCTGGTGTTGGCTGAACCGGAGGCGCAGGCCGCGCACGCGGATGCCCTGGCGCGCTTCGTCGCGCTGCTGTGGGATGCGGGGCTGCAGGCGGGGCATGCCGTGCGTTCGGCGCTTCAGTGCACCGAAGCCGCGGCCGACCTGACGGTGATGACGGCGCTGCTGGAGTCCAGGCCGCTGATGGCGGACGAAGCGGCAGCGCGCGCCCTGCAGCACGCCGTGAACCCTGCGGCGGTTTGGCCTGCGCGGGAATTCTTCGCCGCCAAGCGCGAGGAACTGCGCCTGCGCCATGCGCGTTATGGCGATACCGCCGACAACCTGGAGCCCAACCTGAAGGAAGGCCCCGGTGGCCTGCGTGACGTGCATACCCTGCGCTGGATGGCCTTGCGTATCCTCGGCACGGGCGACATGGAATCCTTGGTCGCGATCGGCCTGCTGGGTGCCGACGAGGTGGGGACGATTCGCCGGGAACGGCAGGCGCTGTCGCGATTGCGTTGGGGCCTGCACCTGGTCGCAGGCAAGCGCGAGGAGCGGCTGCGCTTTGACTACCAGAAGCTGCTCGCCGCGCGATTGGGGCACGAGGACAGCGCGGGCAACCTCGGCGTCGAGCAGATGATGCAGGGCTTCTACCGCAGTGCCGCGCTGGTACTGCGGATCGGCGAACGCCTGTTGCAGCGGTTCGAGGAGCAGCTCGAGGGCGAGGCCGTTCCCGAACCCATCGATGACCTGTTCGAATTGCGTCGCGGCTATCTAGCGGCCCGTGACCCGGTCTGGCCGCGCACGCCCGACGCGATGTTCGCGTTGTTCGCGGTGTGGGCGCAGCGCGCCGACGTTCGCGGACTGCATTCGCGCACGGCGCGGGCGCTGGCGGAAACCCTGCCAATGGTGCCGCCGTACGACGAGGCGACGCCAACGCTGCGCAACCGGTTCCTTCAGTTGCTTCGCGGCGCCAAGCCGGTCGACACGCTTTCGCGCATGGCCCGACTGGGCGTGTTGGGGCGCTGGATTCCAGCGTTCTCCAACGTGTCCGGGCGCATGCAGTTCGACCTGTTCCACGTCTACACGGTGGATCAGCACACGCTGGCGGTGTTGAAGAACCTGGCATCGTTCGCGTCAGGCATTCCGGACGAACGATTCGTACTGGCGCATGAAGTCTGGCCGCGCCTGCACAAGCCAGAGTTGCTGCTGCTGGCCGGCTTGTTCCACGACATTGCCAAGGGGCGCGGCGGGGACCATTCAGAGCTGGGTGCGGTGGATGCCCGGGCATTCTGCGAGACGATGGGCCTCTCGGAAGGCGCCACGGCACTGGTGGAGTGGCTGGTGCGGCAGCATCTGCTGATGTCCGTCACCGCGCAGAAGCAGGACATTGCCGACCCAGACGTGATCCATCGGTTTGCCAGCAAGGTCGCGGATCGAGAGCGACTCGACCACCTGTACTTGCTGACGTGCGCTGACATTGCCGGCACCTCGCCCAAGTTGTGGAACGCGTGGAAAGATCGATTGCTGGCCGACCTGTACACCGCCACGCGCCTGGCCCTGCGCCGAGGTCTGGAGAATCCGGTGGCCGCGGCCGAGCGCAGCGACGAGACGCGCGCGGGCGCCCGGGCCATGCTGGGCGCCTTTGGTGCCAGCGACGAGGACGTGGAGGCGTTGTTCGCGCGCATGCCCGAGGTGGGCTTCCAACGCGGGCGCCCCGACCAGATCGCCTGGCAGGCGGCCTCGCTGCGTGGGGTGGCGGTGGGCGACACGCGCGTGCGCGTGCGTCCGGTGTCGGCGCATGCAGGCGCGCTGGAAGTGTTCGTGCATTCACCGGACCGGGATGGACTGTTCGCGGCCATCGTGGCGACGCTTGACCGTTGTGGGCTCGCGATCCAACAGGCTCGCGTGCTGGATGGCCCGCACCGCACGATTTTCGACAGCTTCGAAGTCGTGCCGGCCGACCCGCGGAGCACGCCGTCGGCCGAGGACATCGAGCGTCGGTTGGCAGACGCATTGGCGGGGCCATTGCAGTCCATCCGTCCGGCCCGTCGTGCGCAGCCGCGCCACCTGCGCCACTTCCGCATCGCCCCCCAGGTCGCCTTCAACACGATCGACGCCAACGGCAGGCCACGCACGGTGCTCAGCCTGGTGTGCAACGACCGGCCCGGGCTGCTGGCCGACGTGGCCTGCGCACTGCGCGACCAAGGGCTGCGCGTTCACGATGCCCGCATTGCCACCTTCGGCGAACGCGCCGAGGACGTATTCCAGATTACCGACGGGCGCGACCTGCCGCTCGACGACCACCAGCAGCAGGCGCTCCGTGAAGCGCTGCTGGCCTGCCTAGATGGAGAGAACCGATGAGCCCTGCCAAGAAGACCGTTCGCAAGTCCACCCGCAAGAAGGCCGTGCCCAAGGGGCCGGGGGTGGAGGAGCTGAAGTTCATGGTCGACAGCGCCTGGGAACGCCGCACCATGCTGACCCTGGACGAGATCGACGGCTCGCTGCGCCCGGCCGTGGAGAGCGTGGTCAGCGGGCTTGAAGACGGCCAGTTCCGCGTGGCCGAGCCTGATGGCAACGGTGGCTGGAAGGTCAACGAGTGGCTGAAGAAGGCGGTGCTGCTGTACTTCCGCGTCAACGAGATGCAGGTGGTGGACGCCCAGCCTGCGCCGTTCTGGGACAAGGTGCCCGCGCGCTTCGCTGGCTACGGCGAGAATGATTTCCGCAAGCTCGGCGCGCGCGTGGTGCCGGGCGCGATTGCCCGCCGGGGTGCCTACATCGGCAAGGACGTCGTGCTGATGCCCAGCTTCGTCAATATCGGCGCCCATGTAGGCGAGGGCACCATGGTCGACACCTGGGCCACGGTGGGTTCCTGCGCGCAGGTGGGCAAGCACTGCCATCTCTCGGGCGGTGCCGGCATTGGTGGCGTGCTCGAGCCCCTGCAGGCGACACCGACGATCATCGAAGACCACTGCTTCATCGGCGCGCGTTCGGAGGTCGTCGAAGGCGTGGTCGTGGGCCACCACAGCGTGATCGGCATGGGCGTGTTCCTTGGCCAGAGCACCCGCATCTACAACCGCATGACTGGCGAAGTCAGCTACGGCTACGTGCCGCCGTACAGTGTCGTGGTATCGGGCCAGCTCCCGGCGAAGGACGGCACGCATTCGTTGTATTGCGCGGTGATCGTGAAGCAGGTCGATGCCAAGACCATTGGAAAGACCAGCATCAATGAGTTGCTCCGCGGCCTGGCGGACTGAGCGGCATGACCACCCTTTACGGCTTGAAGAACTGCGATACCTGCCGCAAGGCCATGAAGTGGCTGGAACGGTTTGGCGTGGCGCACCGCTTCGTTGACTACCGGGACGAGCATCAGGCGCCGGAAACGCTACTGGCCTGGAAAGACCAGCTTGGCGGTTGGGACGCCATGATCAACAAGTCGTCCACGACGTGGCGCACGTTGCCGGAGAACCGCAAGTCACCGGGATCCGACGCGGAGTGGAAGCTGCTGTTGAAGGAGTACCCGCAGCTGATCCGGCGTCCGGTGGTGGTCACCGCGGACGGGATGGTCACGCAGGGCTTCAGCGACAACGGTTTCAAGAAGCGATTCGGCGTGGACGCGTGAGCAACGCGGAGAGGGAGGGCAGCGTGACGCACGACTGCACGCGCGACGAGGGCATGGGCGCCGAGACGATGGCGCTGACCCGCGAGTTGATCAGCCGGTCTTCGGTCACGCCCGAGGATGCGGGCTGCCAAGTATTGCTGGCACAGCGCCTGAAACACGCGGGCTTCGATTGCGAGCATCTGCCATTTGGTGAGGTGGACAACCTCTGGGCGGTGCACGGCACCGACGGCCCCACCCTGGTGCTGCTTGGCCACACGGACGTGGTGCCGCCGGGGCCTCGCGACGCGTGGGCCAGCGATCCCTTCGTGCCCGAGATTCGCGATGGCGTGCTGTACGGTCGCGGCGCGGCGGACATGAAGGGCAGCGTCGCGGCGTTCGTGGTCGCGGCCGAGCGATTTGCGCGCGAGCATCCGACGCACCCGGGGCGCATCGCCGTGCTCTTGACCTCGGACGAGGAGGGCGACGCGATCGACGGCGTGCGTAAGGTTGCCGACGTCTTCCGCACCCGCGGGGAGCGCATCGATTGGTGTGTTACCGGTGAACCGTCCTCAAAGGCGGTGCTGGGCGATCTGCTGCGCGTCGGACGCCGTGGCAGCCTTTCCGCCACGTTGACCGTGCGAGGTGTGCAGGGACACGTCGCGTACCCGGAAAAGGCGCGCAATCCCATTCACCTGGCCTTGCCCGCGCTGGCCGCGTTGACCGCGCGACGCTGGGACGAGGGGTATGAGACGTTTCCACCGACCAGCCTGCAGGTGAGCAACATCCATGCAGGCACCGGTGCGAACAATGTCATTCCAGGCGAGCTGCAGGTGCTGTTCAACCTGCGGTACAACCCGAGCTGGACGGCGGCACAGCTGGAGCGTGAATGCGAAGCGGTGTTGCAGGCGCATGGGTTGGATTATTCGGTGCACTGGCATCGCAGTGGCGAGCCCTTCTACACGCCCGAAGGCGCGTTGCGCGCCAACGCCCGCGAGGTGTTGGCGGCCTTCGCTGGTAGTACGCCGGAAGAGAGCACCGGCGGCGGGACCTCGGATGCACGCTTCATCGCGCCGCTGGGCGCGCAGTGCATCGAAATTGGGCCGGTCAACGCCAGCATCCACAAGGTCGACGAGCATGTCCGGGTGGCGGACCTGGAGGCGCTGCCCGCGCTGTACCTCGCGCTGATCAAACGAATGCTGATCGCCTGAATCGGGGCACGGTGTCGTGCCCGATTAGAGTTCTGCGTGCTGGGGCGGCGTAGTGGGCGCGAGCTTCAGCGTGAACACCGTCGTCCCAGGCAGGAACGGGGACGCGCGTCCCTTGACCCAGTCCTGGTGTCCTGCGCCCCAGAACGGCGACAACGGGTGACCGCTCTGGCCCCCGGGCATGTGCGTGAGGCCCTCGGCCTCCCGGCCGGGCGCGACAACCATTCGCTGCGACGCGCCCTTGTCCGGGGTCTGTACGCGGGGTACGGCGGTATCCCCCGGCAACCGGTCAAACGGCATGCACAGCCAAGGCTTGGCAAAGGACGGAAGCGCGCCGGCCAGCGGGTGACAGATATTGGCCGTGTTCTGCTCACCCCAGGCGCGCTGCTCGAGCGGTCCTTCGCGCAGGAGCGTGTCACGCGTTTCGATGGCCGCGGCTTCCAGCAACGCGTCCCACGAGTCGTAGCCTGCCGGCAGCAGGTGCGGCGGTCGCTCCGTCACCATCGGCCAAGCAACGCCCTCCAGTTGGGGGAGTGCGGGCAGTGGCGCGTCCTGTCCCAGTGCCTTACGGGCCGGCGCCAGCAGGCCGTCCTCAATGCGGCGGTTGACGGCCAGCCGCCAGGTGCGCACCAGCCGGTAGCTGACCGCATCCGGTGCCGCGCGCCCCTCCCAGTGGGACGCCGCGGAGGCCACGGCGGTCAGGGCCGGCCTGCGGGTACGGGCGGCGCTGTCGCGCAGCAGTTGCCACCACGGGGTCAACAGCATGGCGCGGTCATCCAGTTGGATGGCCAGCAACGCCCGCTCATCAAAACGTTCCTTGGCGAACAGCGCATCGCGGATCTGGTGTGCTCGCGTGCCGAGCACATAGCCGCCGTCACCGATGCGGTCTAGGGCGGCTCCGTCGACCACGCGGCTGTTGGCCGTCCAGAGGCGGCCGGTCGGCGGGTCAATGACGGTGGGGGCGCCGGCGGTCGACACCGGCCATGGGCGACAGGCGGTGCTGGATTCCATCAGGTGACGGGTCGAACAGCCCTCGCCGCGCAGCGGCATCGGGCCGAGCATGCGCCATGCAATGCGGCCGTCGCGGTCGCCGATCACAAGGTTCTGGCCCGGTACCGCAGCGGTATCGGCGAATGCCAGGGCCTGGTCGAGCGAGCCGGCACGTGCGAAATGGCTGAGTCCGAAGTTGAGCGCACCCGGCAGGTGGGCCGTCCAGCGCAGTGCCAGCGCACTGCCGTCGGGCTCACGATGCAGGATTGGCCCCCAATCCGACTCCTCCACCGTGAAGCGCACCGGGTCGCCTCCCGCGACGGCAATGGTTTCCACATGGCTGGCAATGGGGTCACACGGGTGCACGGACGACCCGGTGCGACAGGGGCGTTCGCGACGCCAGTCCAGCCAGTCACCGTAGCCGTTGGTGAAGCCCCAGGCGACGTGCCCGTTGCTGCCGACCACGACGGTCGGCAACCCCGGCAGGGTGAACCCGGTGACATCGACGCGACCGCCAGGTGCTTTCGCATCGGCATAGCGCAGTCGCGCACGGAACCACAAGTTGGGTGCGCGCAGGCCGAGGTGCATGTCATCGGCCACGATGGCACGGCCGTCGCGGGTCAATGCGCCGGCCACGGCGAAGTTGTTGCTGCCGGTGGCGGCGGGTTCGTCGAGTGGGCGGGTCGGTGAGGAGACCAGGCCCGGCAACGCCCGCAGGTTCAACTCGCTGGCCGAGGGCAAGCGGGCATCGCCGCGCGAGGCGCCTGCCACCGGCGCATCCCATCGACTGCCGTCGTACGCCAGCAGGTTGAACAACGGGGCTGGCACGCGCGCCTGAAGACGCCACAACGCCAGTTCGCGCGCGTTGCTGTCATCGTGCAGGTCGAAGTACATCGCGTAGCCCGTCAGCGCGCTGTCCTCGGCGCGCCACGCCGTCGGCTGCGTGCGCAACAGGAAGTAAGGCCAGGGCCGTGCGCGCAGCGCCGATACGCCGGCGTTGACGCCCTCGACATAGGCTTGGAGCACGTCGCGTTTGTCACCCGCGATGATCGCGAGATCACGCTGGACACGGGCGCGCATGCGATGGACGCGGCGCGACTTGTCGAGTTTGACGGCGCGCGGGCCGAACAGGTCGGCCAATTCGCCGGCCGACGTTCGGCGCATCAAGTCCATTTCGAAATAGCGCTCCTGCGCGTGCACATAGCCCAGCGCACGCATGGCATCGGCCTCGTTGGCGGCGTCGATGGTCACCGTGCCCAGTGCGTCACGCTGCACCGTGGTCGGAGCGGACAAACCGGCCAGCGCCAGGTCCCCCTCCAGCCGGGGCAGGCTGCCACGCAGCAGCGCCCACGCCAGCACAAGCAACAGTGTGGCGGCGGACACGACGATCAGGAACCCACGGACAACCCATTTCATCATTGGCCCCTCCGTTGCCCAGCTTAGCGGAGGTGGGCGCTGCCGGCTTGGGCGTCATCGTTTCAGGTGAAAACGTCCCTTGCACCGCCGCAGGGTGTTGTAGCAGGATCGACCCATGACCTCCGTTGCCACCCACGCCCACGCTCACTTCGCCCGTTTCGGGTGCGGTTGCGTGTCGGTACGTGGCAATAACCTGAATAACAACGCCAGCCTCCCGCAGGCCGGCGACTAGCACGCGTAACCGCTACTCGCTCTCTCCAAGGCCTGCACTGCGAAGTGCGGGCCTTTTTCTTTCCTCCCTCCCAAGGACTTCTGCCATGTGTTCCATCCTCGGTGTCTTCGACCTCCGTCCTGGCGTGGACCTCGCGCCGCTGCGCCCGCTTGCGTTGTCCTTGTCTGCGCGGCAGCGGCATCGTGGGCCGGACTGGAGTGGTGTCCACGTGGATGCGGCCGCCATCCTGGTGCACGAGCGCCTGGCCATCGTCGATCCTGCCGGCGGCGCTCAACCCATTCGTTCGGCCGACGGCGAGCTGGTGCTGGCGGTTAACGGGGAGATCTACAACCATCGCGAGCTGGAGCGCCGGCTTGCCAGGCCCTATGCCTTCCAGACCGGGTCCGATTGCGAAGTGGTCAACGCGCTGTACCGCGACGGCCAGGACATTGGCGCGTGGCTGGGGCAATTGAACGGCATCTTTGCCTTCACCCTGTGGGACCGCGCCCGCCAGCGCGCCGTGATCGCCCGCGATCACATGGGCATCTGCCCGTTGTATTGGGGTCACGACGCGGACGGCCGGTTGTGGGTGGCCTCGGAGATGAAGGCGCTGGTCCGGGTGTGCGACGACGTGGCGCCCTTCCCGCCGGGTCACTACTACGACAGCGCCGATCCGCGCTGCGCCGCGGGGACGCCGATCCGGTATTACGAGCGTGCCTGGCGGGATTACCAGGCTGTCGAAGGTGTTGCGGTGGACAAGCTGGAACTGCGCGAGGCTTTCGAGCGTGCCGTGCATCGCCAGATGATGAGCGACGTGCCGTATGGCGTGCTGCTTTCCGGTGGATTGGACTCATCCCTGGTGGCCGCCTGCGCCGCGCGCTTCGCCCGCCGTCGGGTGGAGGAAGATGACCAGTCGGAAGCCTGGTGGCCGCGGCTGCATTCGTTCGCGATCGGCCTGGACGGCTCGCCGGATCTCAAGGCCGCCCAGGTTGCCGCAGACGCGCTCGGCACGGTGCACCACGGGTTCACCTATACCTTCGAAGAGGGGCTCGACGCGCTGCCCGAGGTGATCCGCCACATCGAAACCTATGATGTGACCACCATCCGTGCGTCCACGCCCATGTTTCTTCTCGCGCGCCGCATCAAGGCCATGGGCGTGAAGATGGTGCTGTCGGGAGAAGGCAGCGACGAGATTTTTGGTGGCTACCTGTACTTCCACAAGGCGCCCAACGCCCGTGAATTTCACGAGGAACTGGTCCGGAAGCTGGACGCGTTGCACAGCTACGATTGCCTGCGTGCCAACAAGTCGATGATGGCCTGGGGCGTCGAGCCGCGCGTACCGTTCCTCGATGTCGAGTTCCTGGACGTGGCCATGCGCATGGACGCCGCCTGCAAGATGGCCGGCGCACGCGGCGACGGCAGCGTCCGGATTGAGAAGGCGGTACTGCGCGAGGCGTTCGAGGGATACCTGCCGGAAGAGATCCTGTGGCGCCAGAAGGAGCAGTTCAGCGACGGGGTGGGGTACGGCTGGATCGATGGTTTGAAGGCGCACGCCGAAGCCCACGTCAGCGACGACGACCTGGCAAAGGCGGAGAAGCGCTTCCCGATCAACCCGCCGCAGACCAAGGAGGCGTACTTCTACCGCCGCATCTTCGAGCAGTCCTTCCCAGGCGATGCCTGCGCGCAGACCGTGCCTGGTGGCAAATCCATCGCCTGTTCGTCCCCGGCGGCGATTGCGTGGGATGCCGCGTTCGCCGCCATGGCCGATCCGTCGGGTCGTGCGGTGACGGGCGTGCATCAGGCGGCCCTGGCCTGAGGTGAGCGTGGGGTGGCGACGGGCGGCCGTTTCCGGTCGCCCGCGCCGTTGCATCTTCAGGCAATGGCCACGTCGCATCCCGGTCCCCGTCACAATGGCGACTCCACCGCCGGAATCGGAGCGGATCTCGCGCAACCAGCCCATTTCCTGACCGTGCCGACAAACCTGGCGGAACTGGATGCCCTCGTGGTGGAACTCGCGGAGGCCGCGTTCGGTTGCCTCAATGCACGCCTGGTGTGGGTGTCGGGTCATACCCGCGGCGGGTTACCCCTTCGTCACCAATGGCCGACGACGCCCCTGTCGCAAGGCGAAACGAGGTTGATCGACCTGGCCCGGCGCCAACGAAGCCACGCGGTCGACGACATGGCGGTCACCGGCGAACGGCGGGTCGCATTTCCGCTGGGTTTCGCGCAGGCGGTGTTCATGGCCGATTGGCCGGGAACGGAGGGATTCCCGGAGACCTTTCCGCCAGGCTTTCGCGCATTCCTGATCCTGTTGGCGGCTCGCATGCGGGCCGAGGTGGAGTTGGCGGCCGCGCGCCGGGCCGCGGGGCGAATGGAAAAGGCCGCCAAGCTGCAGAGTGCGTTCTACCTGATTGCGGACCTGGCGAGCAGCGAGCTGGACATGCCCGAGATGCTGCGCCGCATCCACACGGTCGTCGCTGGGCTCATGTACGCGGAGAACTTCTACATATCACTGTACGACCCGGAACGGGATTCGGTGCGTTTCGTTTACTTCGCGGACGGGGCCGATCCGCGTCCCATCCGCGCTGACGAGGAATTCCCGGCATCGGCCATGGGTGACAGCCTGACCATGGCGGTGATCCGCAGCGGTCGGACAGCAATGGGGCCGTCGCGGCAGTTGCGGGAAAAGATGGGGCTGGGCGGTGCAGGTGAACACGGACCGGACAGCGTCGACTGGCTTGGCGTCCCCATGATTGCCGAGGGACAGGTCCGTGGCGCAGTCGTGGTGCAGTCGTACGACGCCAACAACCGTTACACGCAGGACGACAGTGCTCTGCTGGCGTTCGTGGCCCAGCACATCCTGACCGCCCTGCAGCGCAAGCAGGCGCACGAAGAGCTGGAGCGGAGGGTAGAGGAACGCACCCACGCACTGACCGAAGAAGTCCGTGAGCGCGAGCGGGGCGAGCAGTTGCAGGCCGCGCTGTTCCGGATCGCGGACCTGGCCAGCTCCGAGCTGGACATGAACGAGATGCTGGGGCGGATCCATGGGGTCGTCGGCAGCCTCATGTACGCGCGCAACTTTCTGATCGCCTTGCACGACGCCCAGCGGGACACGTTGCGCTTCATCTATCACGCCGACGAAAAGGACCCGGGCTTGGTCGACACCGATGTGGAGGTGCCTGCCGAGCAGATGGACAACACCATCACCCTTGGCCTCATCCGACATGGCAAGTCCGTGATGGGGCCGCCTGAACAGGTGAGCGCGCAACTGGGGATCCCCGAAGGGGTTTTCGTCGGCGCCTTGGCAGAGGACCTGCTGGGCGTGCCCATGGTGGCTGAGGGCGTCGTTCGGGGCGCGATCCTCGTGCAGAGTTACGACCCGTCCGTGAGTTTCGATCGGGACGACCGGGCGCTGCTGGCCTTTGTGGCGCAGCATATCCTCACCGCCCTGGACCGGAAACAGGCCCAGGCGGAGTTGGAGAGCCGGGTGGAGCGTCGCACGCGCGAGCTGGCGTCCGTGGTGGGCGAATTGAGGGAGCAGATTCGCGAAAGGGAGCGTGTCGAACAGCAACTGATGCACGAGACCCTGCATGACTCCCTGACCGGCTTGCCCAATCGCAGTTTCCTGTACGACGCACTCGAGCGTGCGATGGCGCGGCGGAGCCGCAATCCCAATCACAGTTTCGCCGTGCTGTTCCTGGACCTGGACCGTTTCAAGATCATCAACGACAGTGTTGGCCACCATGCCGGGGACGAGATGTTGAAACAGGCCGGAGCGCGCCTGGCGGCTTGTGTGCGCCCGTCCGACGTGGTCGCCCGCTTGGGAGGGGACGAATTCGCGATGTTGCTGGAGGAGGTCAACCTGCCGGAAGAGGCCTGTCATCTGGCGCAACGCGTGATCGACGCGCTGGGCAAACCCATGCACATTGATGGCAAGGAACTGTTCACGTCGGCCAGCATTGGTATTGCACTGGGGAACGAGCGCTACCTCCGCGCGGAGGAGATGCTGCGCGATGCGGATGTGGCCATGTACCGGGCGAAGGCCCACGGACGGCAGCGTTTCGAGATCTTCGACGAGCAACTGCACGGCGAGGCATTGCAACTGCTTGAGCTTGAAAGTGACCTGCGACGCGCGGTGCGCCGATCGGAGTTCATTCCGTACTTCCAGCCCATCGTGCGCCTCAAGGACCGGCACGTGGTGGGATACGAAGCGTTGCTGCGCTGGAGGCATCCGCGGCGCGGCGTGTTGGCGCCCGGTGAGTTCCTTGAGGCCGCCGAGGAGAGCGGCAGCGTCGAGCAGATTGACTGGCAGATGTTCGAGAAGACTTGCCGAATGGTGCGGGCCCAGCGGGAGGATATGGGCTACGTCACCATCAATGTCTCACCTCGGCATTTCAGGTCCCCCGCGTTGGCCGACCAGGTGCTGGACATGCTCGATGCGCACGATCTGCCGCACGAGCGCATTCGCCTGGAAGTCACGGAAGGAGCGCTGCTGGACAACCCCGAACAGGTACAGACGACCCTGGAAGTCCTGCGCGAGGCCGGTGTGGTGGCGGCCCTGGACGACTTCGGGACGGGCTACTCTTCGCTCAGCTACCTGCATCGGTTTCCGCTGCATGCGCTCAAAATCGACCGCTCGTTCGTCGCCGCGCTGCGTCGCGATGAGCAGGCCGGCAGCGAAGCCGTGGTGCGTGCAGTGTTGGCGATGGCCGGCACGCTGGGCATGGACGTGATCGCCGAAGGCATCGAGACCCGGGAGCAGTGCGACTATCTGATGGAGATGGGGTGCCAGCTGGGGCAGGGCTACCTGTTCTCGCCGGCGCGGCCTGCGTCGGAATGGGCCGCGTGGCGCCACCATTAGGGCGCCGGGCTCAAGCCGGGGCGCCCAGCCTGTAGACCGCAGTGTGAAGCGCGGTGACGCCCTGCTCGGCGAAGCCGGGATCCTGTTCGAGGATGTCGCGGCGCTCCAGCAGGTCCACGGTCCAGCGCTTGCCGTACAGGCGCCGAACCTCGTCTTCCGGAACGGAGAACGGCGGTCCCGGCATCTCATGCTGGGGGTACTCCAGCGTAATCAGGAGTCCGCGGCACCGGCCTGGCAGCTTGCCGTACAGTTCAGTTGCATAGCGCTCGCGCATCGCGGGCGGGAGCGCGATCAGCGCCGCACGGTCGAACACGGCGTCGCATTCCTCGAGCAACCGGGTGTCGAGTGCGAATGCGTCGCCGCACACCAGTTCGATCTCCCCCGATCGGTAATGCCGGCCGTATGGCGATTGGGTGATGGTGTAAGGCAAGTCGTTTTCGCCGAAGAACTGCTCAACCGCGAGTTGCGACAGCTCCACGCCCAGCACTCGGTAACCCTGCGCGGCAAACCAGAGCATGTCCTGCGACTTGCCTGCCAGTGGCACAAACACACGCGAGCCAGGGGCGACACCCAGGGACGGCCAATGCTTGAGCATCAGCGGTGTCGCCTTGGGCTGGTGGAAGCCGATGCGTTTTTCCTGCCAGCGCTGGTGCCAGAACTCCGGTTCCATCGTTCAATCCTCGTTAGCGGCGCGGTGTCGATGCGCCGCAGCGCGTGTCTCGGCCCAGCAATCAGACATCCAGGCCATCCACCTTCTGCCATCCACGCGGCAGTAACCCACCACGCGTCGCTCGTGCACCCACGTACGCTTCCAGTTCCTTCCACGACAACGACATCGTGCGTGCGCCGGATTTCACCGTCAGCGTGCCACCCGCCGGCACCACCGCCACCGCCACCACGCGCTCGGTGCCCAGCTTGGCCTTCGGAATATCAATGAGCTTGTTGCCCTTGCCCTTGTCCAGCTCGGGCAGCTCGCTTACCGGGAAGGCGAGCAGGTGGCCGACGTTGGTCACCGCCACCACGCGGTCCTGATCTACCGCACCGACGGGTGCCGGCTGCAGGACCTTCGCCCCCGGGGTCAGCGACAGCATTGCCTTGCCGGCCTTGTTGCGCCCGGTCAGGTTCTCGAAGCGCGTGACGAAGCCGTAGCCGTGCGAGGAGGCCAGCACAAAGCGCGTGTCGTTGTCGCCGCTGGCCAGTGTCTGGAACGCCGCGCCCGCCGCCGGCGAGAAACGCCCGGTCAGCGGTTCGCCATTGCCGCGCGCCGATGGCAGCGAGTGCACCACGGTGGAGTAGGCGCGGCCGGTCGAATCGAGGAACGCCACCTGCTGCGTGCTGCGCGCCTTGGCCGAGGCCAGCAGCGCGTCGCCTTCGCGGTAGCTCAGCCCGGCGGCGTCGATGTCGTGGCCCTTGGCCGCGCGCACCCAACCCTTTTCGCTGAGCACCACGGTCATGGGCTCGCTGGCCACCAGCTCGGTCTCGGAGATCGCCTGCGCGGCGCCACGTGCCACCAGCGGCGAACGGCGCGCGTCGCCGAACTTCTTCGCATCGGCCAGCAGTTCGTCCTTGACCAGCTTCTTCAGCTTGGCCTTGCTCTCCAGCGTGGCGACGATGCGGTCGCGCTCGGCCAGCAGCTCGGCTTCTTCGCCGCGGATCTTCATCTCTTCCAGGCGCGCCAGTTGGCGCAACTTGGTCTCGAGGATGTAGTCGGTCTGGTCCTCGCTGAGGCCGAAGCGCGCCATCAGCACGGCCTTGGGCTCGTCCTCGGTACGGATGATGCGGATCACTTCATCCAGGTTGAGGTACGCGACCAGCAAGCCGGCCAACAGGTGCAGGCGGCGCTCGACCTTGTCGAGGCGATGCTTGAGGCGGCGCGTGACCGTGTCGGTGCGGAACGACAGCCACTCGGTCAGGAACGCCTTGAGTCCCTTCACCTGCGGGCGGCCGTCCAGGCCGATCACGTTGAAGTTGACCCGGTAGCTCTTTTCCAGGTCGGTGGTGGCGAACAGGTGGCCCATCAGCTGGTCGGTGTCCACGCGGTTGCTGCGCGTGACCAGCACGATGCGGGTCGGGTTGGCGTGGTCGGACTCGTCGCGCAGGTCCTCCAGCCACGGCAGCTTCTTCGCGCGCATCTGCGTGGCGATCTGCTCGATCACCTTACCCGGCGAGGCCTGGTACGGCAGCGCGGTGACGATGATGTTGTTGCCGTCCTTTTCGTACACGGCGCGGGCGCGCACGCTGCCCAGGCCGGTCTCGTACATCTGCAGGAGGTCGGCGCGCGGGGTGATGATCTCCGCGGTGGTCGGGTAGTCGGGGCCCAGCACGTGCTCGCACAGGTCGCGGGTGGTCGCGTCCGGGTCATCGAGCAGGCGCACGCAGGCGCTGACCACTTCATTGAGGTTGTGCGGAGGCACGTCGGTTGCCATGCCCACCGCAATGCCGGTGGTGCCGTTGAGCAGCAGGTGCGGCAGGCGCGCCGGCATCCACGAGGGCTCTTCCAGCGTGCCGTCGAAGTTGGGCGTCCAGTCGACCGTGCCCTGGCCCAGCTCGCCCAGCAGCACTTCGGCGATCGGTGTCAGCTTCGACTCGGTGTAGCGCATTGCCGCGAACGACTTGGGGTCGTCAGTGGAGCCGAAGTTGCCCTGGCCTTCCACCAGCGGGTAGCGGTAGGAGAACGGCTGTGCCATGAGCACCATCGCCTCGTAGCAGGCGCTGTCGCCGTGCGGGTGGTACTTGCCGATCACGTCGCCCACGGTGCGCGCGGACTTCTTGGGCTTGGCGCCGGCGTTGAGGCCCAGCTCGCTCATCGAATAGATGATGCGGCGCTGCACCGGCTTGAGCCCGTCGCCGAGGAACGGCAGGGCGCGGTCGAGCACCACGTACATCGAGTAGTCGAGGTAGGCGCGTTCGGCGTACTCGCGCAGGGGGATCTGTTCGAAGCCGTGGAAAGCCGGTCTTACGGAATCATTCATGGGCGGACTTCATGGCGAAAAACGTCATGCGCGGCTACGCGCTCATTCGGAGGGTCCGGGCGATTCTAACCGCCGGCCCGGCGGCTGGGCCGGGGGCGGCACGATATGCGGCGGCGGTCGCAAAGGATGCGACCGCCGTGGTCGCCGCCAGGGCAGGGGGGCGCCGCTCGGGGGCGGCCAGGCGGGGAGGCGCGGCCCCTGGCCTCGCCTCCAGCGCAGTCGCTGGGGCGAACCGTGGGCGCCCCCGCGCCGGTCAGCGGGTGAAGTCCCCGGCGGCCTCGGGCTGGTACTGGATGGACAGCACCCGCAGCCGGATGGTGCGGCCGCCCGGGATGGGCCACTGGATGCTGTCGCCGATGCGCAGGCCGAGCAGGGCGCTGCCAACGGGCGCGAGGATGGACACCTTGTCGGCGCTGCCATCGGCATCGCGCGGGAACACCAGGGTCATTTCGCGTTCTTCGCCGCTGTTCTCGTCGAGGAAGCGGGTGGTGGAATTCATGGTGATGACGTCGGCGGGCATGTTGGCCGGCTCGATGATCTCGGCGCGCTCCAGTTCGGCCTGCAGCGCCTGGGTGTCGTGCCCGCGTGCGATGGGCGTCTCAAGCAGCGCTTCGAGGCGCTCGCAGTCGAAGCGGGAAATCAGAAGGGGCGGTGGGGTGGGCTTGGTCATGCTCTTCTCCAAAAGTAGAAGCGGGCGACGCGCCGTGCGCACCGCCCGCAGGTTCACTGGTTGTGCCCAAACCGTATCCGCGAACGGAATCTTCTTCAAGACGACAAAAAACTGTTGACAGGGTGGGGGCATGGTCCCAGAATACGCGGCTCGCAAGGCAGCAACATCGCCGAACGAAATGCCCAGGTGGCGGAATTGGTAGACGCACTAGTTTCAGGTACTAGCGGGTAAAACCGTGGAGGTTCGAGTCCTCTCCTGGGCACCAAACTCAAAGGGTACACCCCTTCGCAAACCCCGCCAACGTGCGGGGTTTTGTGTATCTGGCGTCCGTGGCCGTGCGCGGCGTTGCTGGGGCGCGTCCCAGGATCGCGCGCTGAAACGGGGTGGCTAGGTGGCCGTGTCGGTGATCAGTGCTTCCAGCACCAGCCTCACCATCGTCGACAAACCTTGTTCCCGCTGTTCGGCTGCCATGTGCTCGTCGCGCTGCAGGTGGTCGCTGACGGCGAGCACGGACAGCGCGCGGAAGCCTTCGCGCAGGCCGAGGCCATAAAGGCCAGCGGATTCCATCTCCACACCCGCGATCCGATGGCGGAGCAGGTGCCCCACCAGGTGCGGGTCACCCCCGTAGAAACTGTCCGTGCTGAATATGCCGGCCACGGTGGCGGAAATGCCCAGGCGTAAAGCACTGTCCGCGGCCGCGCGCAACAACCCGAAATCGGCGCAGGCCGACAGATCGTGTCCGCCAAACTGCAGGCGGTTGAACCGCGAGTCGGTGCTGGCCGACTGCGCCAGCAGGATGTCGCCGAGCGCGACCTCGCCCACGCCGCCGCAGGTGCCCACGCGCACGATCCGCCTGACGCCGTGGAAGCGTGCCAGTTCGGTGGCGTAGATTGCGCATGAGGGAATGCCCATGCCGCTGCCCAGCACCGAGATGCGCTGGCCCCGGTGCGTGCCGGTGTACCCCAGCATGTTGCGGCGGGTGTTCACCTCAATGGCGTTGGTAAGGAATTCGCGGGCGATGTGGCGGGCGCGCAGCGGGTCGCCCGGCAGCAGCACGGTGGGGGCGATCTGGCCCGGTTCGGCGTCCAGGTGGGGCGTGCTCATGCGGCGTCGTGTCCGTGCAGGGCATCCAGGAGCGCGGTGAACAACGCGCTGGCGCCGATGCGGAAATGGTCGGCGTTCGCCCAGTCCACCCCCATCCGTGCGTCCACCAAATCTAGGTAGGGCGCGGCATCATCGAGCGTGCGCAGGCCACCGGAAATCTTGAGTCCGCAGTTCCCGCCGGATGCCTCGATGGCGTCCAGCATGGCCGCCGCCGCGGGCAGCGTGGCGCCCACCGCCGTCTTGCCCGTTGAGGTCTTGAGGAAATCGACGCCGGCATCGATGCCGATCTGGCTGGCCCGGCGAATCAGGGCGGCATCGTCCAACACACCCGATTCCAGGATCAGCTTCAGGGTGACGCCGCGGCCGCAGGCCTCGCGACAGGCGACCACGCCGTCCCGGGCCCGCGTGATCTCCCCGCGGAGGAAGGCTTGATGGTCAAACACCATGTCGATTTCATCCGCGCCGGCCGCAATGGAGCGGCGTGCTTCGCGCTGGACGCGCGCGGGGCGGCCTTCGCCTTCCGGGAAGTTCACGACGGTGGCGACGCGGATGCCGGCGTTCCCGAGTGAACGGCGCGCGGTGGTGACGTGCTCCGGGTAGATGCAGACGGCGGCGGGCGCAGGATCGGCCGCCAGCGCCACGGCACACAGGGCTTCCACCTGCGACGGCGTGTCGTCGTCGCCCAAGCGGGTGAGGTCCAGCAAGGGCAGCAGGCGCCGGGCGAAGTCGCGGGCGGAAGGTTCGATGAGGGGCATGGCACGCATCGCGGGGTTGATCCGGGCAGGCTAGGGCGACGGGCGCGCGCCGTCCTTGATTTGCGGCAACTCCGACGGTCCCGCGTGCCCGCCCCGGTTACCGCGACGCCGTCCATTCGTCATCGGCCGCGACGCGACGTTCATGGTGATGTGAGACCATCCCCGCCATGACCAGAAAAACCACGGGACGTGGCAAGGGTGGCGCCGGCAAGTCCGGCGCAGGTTTCACGGGCGCAGGCAAGCAGGTCGGGGCGGGTGGCAAGCGCCAGGGCGCGCGCGCCGCGGGCGGCGGCAAGCCCACTTCGGGCAAGCCGGCGGCCAAGCGACCGGGTTGGATGCCGGAGCCGGCGCCGAGTGGCTTCAAACCGCGGACGTCGCCCACATCGCCCGCACGCGCATCGCGCGCCGCAGGCGGCCCGGTGAACCGTGATCCGCACGCGGATCGCGAGGCGGCCCGTTACGAGCGCCCCATTGCCAGTCGCGAACTGATCCTGCAACTCATCACCGCCGCCGATGGCCCGATGGACGCGTCCATGCTGGCAGAGCGCCTCGGCTTGACCGATGCCGACCGCTTCGAGGCGCTGAGCAACCGCCTGCGCGCCATGCTGCGTGACGGCCAGCTGCTGCAGAACCGCCGCGGTGGCTTCGTGCCGGCGCAGCGGATGGACCTGATTCCCGGCATCGTCATCGCCAACCCCGACGGTTTCGGCTTCCTGCGCCCGGATGCGGGCGGTGGCGACGACTTGTTCCTGCCGCCGTTCGAGATGCGCAAGGCGATGCACGGTGATCGCGTGCTGGCCAGCGTGACGGGCGTGGATCGCCGCGGCCGCCGCGAAGGCTCCATCGTCGAAGTGCTGGAGCGCCGGCTCAATCGCCTGATCGGCCGCTTCACCGTCGAAGCGGGCATCAGCTTCGTGGTGCCCGACGACCGCCGCATCCAGCGCAACGTGATGATTCCGGCCGATGCGCGGATGGACGCGCAGAATGGCCAGCTGGTGGTGTGCGAACTGGTGCATGCGCCCGACACCAACCGCCCGCCGATCGGCCGCGTGCTGACGGTGCTGGGCGACCGCCTGACCGCCTCGCTGGCGGTGCAGGCTGCGATCCACGGCCATGAACTTCCGCATGAATTCCCCGCCGCCGTGCTGGCCGAGGCGGCCGCCGTGCCGGTGGAGGTGCAGCCTGCCGAGGCCGCATCCCGCGTCGACATTCGCCACCTGCCAATGGTGACCATCGACGGCGAAGACGCCAAGGACTTCGACGACGCCGTCTACTGCGAACCCACGCGCAACGGTTTCCGCCTGGTGGTGGCCATCGCCGACGTCTCGCACTACGTGCGCCCGGGCACCCCACTGGACGACGAGGCCCTCAAACGTGCCACGTCGGTGTATTTCCCCGGCTTCGTGGTGCCGATGCTGCCGGAGACGCTGTCCAACGGCATCTGCTCGCTCAAGCCGAAGGTCGACCGCCTGTGTTTCGTCTGCGACATGCAGATCAACCGCAAGGGCGAGGTCACCGCATCCGAGTTCTACGAGGCGGTGATGCATTCGCATGCGCGCCTGACCTACACGCAGGTATGGAATGCGGTGGGCGAGGGCATTGCGGAGGAGGCCCACGAGGACGCGCTGGGCGTGATTGGCTCGTTGCTGCCGCAGGTCCAGCGCCTGCACCAGCTGTACCAGGTGCTGTCGAAGGCACGCGAGCGCCGCGGCGCGATCGAGTTCGAATCGAGCGAAGTGCGATTCGTCCTGGGCCCCAAGGGCGAGGTGGTGCAGGCCGGCATGTTGCAGCGGAACGACGCGCACAAGCTGATCGAGGAATGCATGATCGCGGCCAACGTGGAGGCGGCGAAGTTCGTGATGGGGGCTGACGTGCCCTCGCCATTCCGCGTGCATGAACGCCCGCCAGAGCAGAAGTACGCCGACCTGCAGGAGTTCCTGAAGGAATTCGGCCTGCGGATGCCGGCCTGGGGGCAGGTGGAACCACGCGATTTCACCCAGTTGCTGAAGAAGATCCGCGAGCGGGCCGATGCCGCCCTGCTCGAATCGGTGTTGTTGCGCAGCCAGAGCCTGGCCGTGTACGCCACCGGCAATACCGGGCATTTCGGTTTGGCATTGGAGGCCTACGCGCACTTCACCTCGCCGATCCGCCGCTACCCGGACCTGCTGCTGCACCGGGCCATCAAGCACGCGCTCAGCGGCGCGCGCCCGGAGAAATTCAAGTACTCACCCAGCGAGATGGCGCAGCTGGCGCTGCAGTCCTCGGAGCGCGAGCGCCGTGCCGACGAGGCTGAGCGCGAGGTGGACGAGCGTTACCGTGCGGCGTGGATGGAGCGCCACGTGGGTGGCGAGTTCTCCGGCGTGATCAGCGGCGTGACCAGTTTCGGCCTGTTCGTGGAACTGGACGACTCCAAGGTCAACGGCCTGATCCACGTGACCCAACTGCCCTACGACTACTACCACTTCGACCCCATCCGCCGCACGCTGAGCGGCGAGCGCATGGGCCGCGAGTTCCGCCTGGGTGACCGGGTGGACATCGTGGTGCTGAAGGCCAGCGTGGAGGACCGCCGCATCGACTTCCGACTGGTGGAGGAGCGGGGTGCCAAACCCCTGCCGCCGCGTGGCAAGCCGGCCAAGCGGGTGAAGCAGAAGTACTGAGGCGGGCCCGGCCGCCTCGCCCCACCGCGGTCGGCCGGCAAGGGCGGCCAGCGCAGACGGCCCCGCTGCCTCCGTTGTGGCAGCGGGCGCTGGATGCGGGCCGCCCTCGGGAGAATGTGGGAAAATGGCGGGCCTTGCCGACTTGTGCGGCACCCCCTGCATTGCCGCAGCGCCCTGCCGCGGCCCGCCTCCGGAACCCGAATGAGCCAGAAACAGTGGATTGCCGGCATCAATGCCGTCTCGGCCGCGCTTGAGCACGACGCCGAGCATGTGCGCGAGGTGCTGATCGAAGCCGGCGCCAAGAACCCCCGCCTGGCCGAGATCGAGAACCGTGCCCAGCGGCTGGACATTGCCGTGCGCAAGGTCGCGACGCAGGCGTTGGACGGTGTGGTCGGCAACCTGCGCCACCAGGGCGTGGTTGCGCGTTATGCAGCGGCCAAGACCTACGGCGAGAACGACCTGGAAGGCCTCGTCGATGGCGCCGAGGGGCGCGCGCTGCTGCTGGTGCTGGACGGCGTGCAGGATCCGCACAATCTCGGCGCGTGCCTGCGCAGTGCCGCCGCGGCCGGCGCGACCGCGGTGATCATCCCCAAGGACAAGTCGGTGCAGGTCAACGCCACCGTGCGCAAGACGTCCGCTGGCGCGGCCGACAGCATTCCCGTGGTGCCGGTGACCAACCTGGCCCGCACCATGCGCGACCTGCAGAAGCAGGGCGTGTGGCTGTACGGTCTGGCTGGCGAGGCCGAAGCGTCTTTGTATGCATTGGACCTGCGTGGCAACGTCGCGCTGGTGCTGGGCGGCGAGTCCGATGGCCTGCGCCGCCTGACCCGCGAGAACTGCGACCAGCTCGTGAAGATTCCCATGCCCGGCGGCAGCGAGGTGGAAAGCCTGAATGTGTCGGTGGCCGCCGGCGTAACCCTGTTCGAGGCCGTTCGGCAGCGCGCTGTCACCTGAAGGCCCCGCGGTACGCGGCCAGTCAACACGACTGCACCACGTATCGCCACCAGACTCAGGAAGCGGGGACGACCCCGCCGCTCCATGTTCATCCGGGGACGGCCCCATGCATTGTGTAGGTGTGTGTCGTGGCGTGGATTCTCCTGATCGTGGCCGGTTTGTTTGAAGTCGGTTGGGCCATCGGCCTGAAGTACACCGAAGGCTTCACCCGCCTCTGGCCCTCCCTCGGCACCGCCGCGGCGATGCTGGTCAGCCTGGGCCTGCTGGGGCTGGCGATGAAGTCGTTGCCCGTGGGTACTGCCTATGCGGTCTGGGTGGGGGTGGGGGCCGTGGGCACGGTCATCCTCGGCGTGCTGCTGTTCAATGAGCCGATGGGTGCCCTGCGGCTGGCAAGCGTGGTGCTGATCGTCGCGGGCCTGGTCGGCCTGAAGTTGGCCGCATGACGCCGCTGCAGCAACGGCTGGCATCGCATTGGCGGCAGGCGTTGACGGTCCTGCTGGGGTTGGCCCTGGTCACCGTGCTGCTGTCGATGGAGGGCACCAACGCCGCGCTGCATCGGCTGCTGTCAGCGGCCGAACCGGTAATCGCCGCGCATCCGGTAACCGGCGGGCTGCTGTTCGTGGCGCTCTCCGCCGCGTCGGCGATGCTGGCGTTCTTCTCAAGCGCGCTGCTGGTACCGGTCGCCGTGTACACCTGGGGCGTGCCGTCCACCATCGGCCTGCTGTGGCTGGGCTGGCTGCTGGGAGGGATGAGCGCGTACTGGATGGGGCGCGTGTTCCGCCGCCCACTCGTGCACTCCAAGCGCGCGGCCCGGCTGGTCGACTTCTACGCCGACAAGGTGCCGCGAGAGGCGCATTTCCCCGTCGTGCTGCTGTTGCAGTTCGCGCTGCCCTCGGAGGTGCCCGGCTACCTGTGCGGTCTGCTGGGCGTGCGCTTTCCGGTGTATCTCTCGGCCTTGGCCATTGCGGAATTGCCCTACGCGGTGGGCACCGTGCTGGCGGGCGAAGGCGTGGTCCGTCGCGAGGGCTGGTGGCTGGTCGGCCTGGGCGTGGTGGCCGTGGCGTTCAGCGTGTATGCCGCCTGGTTGTTGCGGCGAAAGTTACGTCGCTGACCCCGTCGCCCCGGCGCTCCACGCGTTGACGATGCGGCAGAACAGCTGCGCGGTGCGCTCGGTGTCGTACACCGCGGAATGGGCATAGGTCCCATCCCAGTCCAAGCCAGCGGCCTGCGCGGCACGGGCCAGCACGGTCTGTCCATACGCCACGCCGGCAAGCGTCACCGTGTCGAAGACGCTGAACGGGTGGAAGGGGTTGCGCTTGTGCCCGCAGCGCGCCACCGCCGCGTTGAGGAAGTTGAGGTCGAAGTGCGCGTTGTGGCCGACCAGGATGGCGCGCTGGCAGCCGTGCTTCTTGACTGCCTCGCGCACGGGTGCGAACACCGCATCCAGCGCCGCGCGTTCGTGCAGCGCGCCACGCAACGGGTTGTCGATGTCGATGCCGGTGACTTCCAGCGACTTCGGATCGATCTCCGTGCCGGCCGCAGGGATCACGTGGCTGCTGGTGACCTCGCCGACGACCAAATTGCCGTCCGCATCGAGGTCGAGAGGCGCCACCGCGATTTCCAGCAGCGCGTGGCGGTTCCAGTCAAAGCCGCCGGTTTCCACGTCCACCACCACAGGCAGGAAGCCGCGGAAACGCGAGGCCATGCTGGGAAACGAGGTGGCGGCAGGGGCGTTGCTGGCGTCATTCATCGGGAATAGCGTAGCAGAGGCGCCGTAGCGACCGATGCGCGGGAGGGGACTCAGTCGGGCTGGGTCCCGATCAGCACGCCGTCGCGGCGAAGCTCTTCCAGCATCGTGGTCCCTTGGCGGATGAAGCCCTCCACGTCATCAACGCCGGCTTCCGCGCACAGCGCCTCCAGTTGCTCCCGGCCGCTCATCCCCGGATGCGCTTCCATGCGTTCCAGCAGTCGGTAGGTCAGTGGGCTCAGGGCCTGGAAGGCGACTTGGCCGTCGTCGCGGCGCAGCAGAAGCAGCAGGGTCGGCGCCGTCGGTGCCGCATCGGGCAGGTAGTCCGGCCCAAGCTGGTGGACCGGCCATAGGTAGGCCAGCAGCCAAGCCAGCGGCGACACCAGCGGGCGGCCGCTGAGAAGATCCCCAGTCGGGTCGTGGGGCACGTCAGCCGGCGTGGTCTCGTGCAGCTGCAACGCCAGTTCGACCCATTCGTAGTGGGCCAATTCGCGCAGCCATGCCGGATCAGGGCGGCGCTGTTCGGCGCGGGTGTCCAGATAGTGCAGGAACTCGCGAGGCAACTCGGGAAACAGCGGCGTGCGTGCGGGGTGTTCGCGGTAGAAGTCGCGCAGTAGTGCTGTCCACGCCTCGTCATCGAAGATCCGACGAACGACGGGGAAGTTGCCCGCGAGCATGCTCTGGACGTTGTTGAAGAACAGCTCGCGGTATACCTCCAGGCGCCGTGGCTCGATGCTCTGGGGGGCGGGGCGGTTCTCCGGGTCCCGGATGTGATCCGCAAGCGCGCGCAGCGTCGCCAAGGGGTCGGCCGACGAGGAGGCGGCTTCGGCGTCGATCGCCACGGGGTCGTTCGACTCAGGCCGCATGACGCCGGGTGCCGTGGTCGGCGGCAAGGTGATGGCGCACGACGGCCAGCTCGCCCAGCAGTTCGTCCAGCGGCGGCAGGTTGAAGTCGCGCTCCAGCAGCGTCGGGCGCGGCCCGAAATGACGGTAGGTTTCCGCCAGCAGGTCCCACACGGGATCGCTGACCGGCGCGCCATGGGTGTCGATCTTCAGGTCCACGGCTTCGTCGTAATGGCCGGCCACGTGCAGGTACGCGATGCGCTCGCCTGGCATGGCATGCAGGAAATCGACGGGGTCGTAGCGGTGGTTCGTGGCATTGACGATGATGTTGTTGACGTCCAGCAACAGGTCACAGTCCGCGCGCGCCACCACTTCGTTGATGAAGTCGCTTTCGCGCAACGCGCCCGAGTCGCCTTCGGGCAGCAGGGTGGCGTAATACGAGATGTTCTCGACCGCAATGCGCCGCCCAAGCGCATCCTGCACCTGGCGAATGCGTGCAGCCACGTGCTCGACCGCGCCTCGGTTGAAGGGCAGGGGCATCAGGTCGTACAGCTGCCCGCGGTCATCGCTGCAGGCACTCAAGTGTTCGCTGTAAAGCGGGCAATGGATGCGGTCGAGGAAGTGCCGCAGCCGAGCAAGGAACGTGTCATCCAGTGGAGCCGTGCCGCCCAGGGAGAGCGACAGGCCGTGGCACACGACGGGGTGGCGGGTGGCAAGATCATCAAAGGCCTCGCCCAAGTGGCCGCCCACCCCCATCCAGTTCTCCGGGGCAGCTTCAAGGAAATCGAAACAGCCCGCGGGAGCGGCGCGCATGGGGCCCAGCAACGACCGCCGCAGGCCAAGGCCTGCGGCGTCCGGAGCTAGCAGGTGAGATGCCGCCATGGTCACGCCCAAAACGCGCGGCTTACATCGAGCCGCACTTGCCCTCGCCGCACTTGCCTTCGGTGGGCTTCTTGTCGGCAGAAGCGCCGCACATGCCTTCGCCGCACTTGCCCTCGCCACATTTGCCTTCAGCAGCCTTCGGGCCGCCCATCATGGTTTGGCGATGGGCCTTCATCTCGGCGGCGTCGATGGCGCCGTCCTTGTTGGTGTCGATGCGGGTGAACATCCCGGCGTGGCCGGCGTCGAACTCGGCGCGCGTGACCTTGCCATCCTTGTTCGCGTCCATCATGTTCATGCCGCAGCCGCCCTCGGCGCCGCGCATCATGCCGCCGCACTTGCCTCCGGCATGCTTGGCGCCACACGAGGCCTCGCCGGCCTTCTCCGCGGCGGCAGTGCTCTGGGTGCCGAGCATGTAACCCTGCGCCAGCGGCGTGGCGGCGAAGGTGGAGCCGGCAAGGATCAGGCCGCCGGCCAGGGCGGTGGCGGACAGCATTGGCTTCTTGCTGCGGGACATGATGCGCTCTCCATAGATGCGGCTTCTGCCGCGGTGGGAGCCCAATGCTACTCCGCTTCCCGGCCTCGGGGCAGCGTGCTGCCCGTCCCGGCTCCGCCGAGGGGCAGGGGGCGGAACCGACCCTTTCACCGCGACGGCCAGAGGGCGGCCCCGGCTGATCGTGGAGCCGCCAAGTCTGGGCTGCCGCCCGTGGTCCCGGCCGGTCAGGTCGCGGTGTTGCTCAGGTCGCGCTTCTCGCGCGGCGGCAGCGCTTCTTCCCCCCGCACCAGGAACCAGACGTTCTCGGCGATGTTGGTGGCGTGGTCGCCAATGCGCTCCAGGTTCTTGGCGATGAACAGCAGGTGGGTGCATGGGGTGATGTTGCGCGGATCCTCCATCATGTAGGTCAGGAGTTCGCGAAACAGCGCCGTGTAGGCGGCATCGACCGTGGCGTCGCCGGCGCGGACTGACTGGGCCAGCTCGATGTCGTTGGTGCGGTATGCCTCCAGCACGGCGCGCAGCTGCTTGACCGCCAGCGTGCCCAGCGCCTGCAGGCTGACGATCTGCGGAAGCGGCGGCAGCAGGTTCAGCGCGGTCGAACGCTTGGCGGCATTGGCCGCATAGTCGCCAATGCGTTCGATGTCCGACGCAATGCGGATCGCCGCAAGGATCTCGCGGAGGTCGCGCGCCATCGGGCCACGAAGCGCCAGCTTCATGACGTCGTGGCTGATCTCGTTCTCAAGCGCGTCGATCGCTTCGTCATTGGCGATGATGCGCTCGGCGGCTTTGTCGTCGCGGCGGACCAGCACGTCCAGCGCGGACTCCAGCTGCGCGGCGGCCATTTCGCCCATGCGCAGGGTTTCATTGAGCAGGCGGCGCTGTTCGTCGTCGAAGCTCTTCACGATGTGCTCGTTCATTGGGGGCGGGCTCATGGGTTGTCCTCGATCAGCCAAAGCGACCGGTGATGTAATCCTCGGTCTGCTGCTTGGTCGGGTTGGAGAAGATGGTTTCGGTGGCGCCATGCTCGACCAGGTCGCCCAGGTACATGAAAGCGGTGTAGTCCGACACGCGGGCCGCCTGCTGCATGTTGTGGGTGACGATGGCGATGGTGTAGTTGTGCTTGAGCTCTTCGATCAGCTGCTCGATGCGGCTGGTGGAGATCGGGTCCAGCGCCGAGGTCGGCTCGTCCAGCAGCAGCACGTCCGGGCGCAACGCCACCGCGCGCGCGATGCACAGGCGCTGCTGCTGACCACCCGACAGGCCCAGCGCGCTCTGGCCCAGCTTGTCCTTCACTTCGTCCCACAGCGCGGCCTGGGTGAGGGCCTGTTCCACGCGCACGGCCATGTCGGCCTTCGACAGCCGCTCGTGGTGGCGGATCGCGTAGGCCACGTTCTCGAAAATGGTCATCGGGAACGGCACCGGCTTCTGGAACACCATGCCCACCTTGCTGCGCAGGCGGTTCATCGGGTACTTCGGGTCCAGCACGTTCTGGCCGTCGAGCAGTACCTCGCCCTTGGCTTCCATCTTCGGGTACAGCGCGTAGATGCGGTTGAAGATGCGCAGCAGGGTCGACTTGCCGCAGCCCGACGGGCCGATCAGCGCGGTCACGCGCTTTTCCGGAATGTCGAGGTTGATGCCCTTCAGCGCGCGGAACTGGTCGTAGTAGAAGTCCAGGTTGCGGGCCGACAGCTTGACCGGCGCGGTGTCGGCCGACGGCGCGTGGTGGGCCGTGGCGAGGTGGATGCGTGCGTCGTTCATGTCCGGGGTCTTGGCAATGGAGTAAGGGAGGTCAGTCATGGGCCACCTTGTTGCGCGCCACGATCGCACGTGCAACCAGGCTCACGACCAGCACGAACAGGGTCAGGACAAAGGCGCCGGCCCAGGCCAGCGAGTGCCAGCTTTCGTAGGGGCTCATGGCGTACTGGAAGATCACCACCGGCACGTTGGCCATCGGCGCGAAGATGTCGCTCGTCCAGTACTGGTTATTGAGGGCGGTAAAGAGCAGCGGGGCCGTTTCGCCGCTGATGCGCGCCAGCGCCAGCAGGATGCCGGTGACGATACCCGGCAGCGCCGAGCGGTACAGCACCTGCAGCGTCACTTTCCACTGCGGGATGCCCAGCGACAGCGCCGCCTCGCGCATCTGCGCCGGGATCAGCTGCAGCATCTCGTCGGTGGTGCGCACCACGACCGGCAGCACGATGAAGCCCAGCGCGATCGCGCCCGCCAAGCCCGAGAAGTGCCCCATCTGGGCCACCACCAGTGCATACACGAACAGGCCCAGGACAATGGACGGCGCCGACAGCAGGATGTCGTTGACGAAGCGGACGGTGTTGCCGATCCAGCTTTTCTGCGAGTACTCGGCCAGGAACGTACCGGCCAGCACGCCGATGGGCGCGCCCAGCACGATGCCCAGCAGGCTCATCACCGCGCTGCCAAAGAACGCGTTGAGCATGCCGCCCGTCTCGCCCGGCGGCGGCGTCATCTGCGTGAACAGGTCGGCGTTGATCGACGCGATGCCCTTGCTGAGCGTGGTCCACACGATCCACACCAGCCAGAACAGGCCGAACACCGTGGCGGCCACCGCCAGCACCTGCGCGAGGATGTTCTTGCCGCGGCGGTAGGCGTACAGCGAAGCGTTTTTCGAGGACAGGGACATCAGTTGCCCTCCTTCTTGGCGAGCTGGCGCAGCATCAGGCGGGCCGCGGCCAGCACGACGAAGGTCACCAGGAACAGGACGAAGCCGAGCAGGATCAGCGCCGAGCGGTACATGTCCGAGTCGGCTTCGGCGAACTCGTTGGCGATGGTCGCGGCGATGGAGTTGCCCGGCATCAGCAGCGACGCGGTCAGCTCATGCGCGTTGCCGAGCACGAAGGTCACCGCCATCGTTTCGCCCAGCGCGCGGCCCAGGCCGAGGAAGATGCCGCCGATCACCGCCGAGCGGGTGTAGGGCAGCACGACGTCCCACACCACTTCCCAGCGGGTGGAACCCAGTGCGTATGACGATTCCTTTAATCGGCCCGGCACGGTGAGGAACACCTCGCGCATGACCGACGAGATGAACGGAATCACCATGATCGCCAGCACGATGCCCGCCGTGAGCATGCCCAGGCCAATCGGCGGACCGGCAAACAGCGCGCCGACCACAGGCCACTGGCCCATGTGCGCGTCGATCCAGGGGTACACATGCTCGCTCAGCACCGGCACCAGCACGAACAGGCCCCACATGCCGTAGATGATCGAAGGAATGCCCGCCAGCAGCTCGATGGCCGCGCCCACCGGGCCGCGCAGCCACTTGGGCGCGATCTCGGTCAGGAACATGGCGATGCCGAAGCTCACCGGCACTGCGATGACCATGGCGATGAGCGCGGTGACAATGGTGCCGTAGATGGGCACCAGCGCACCAAACGTCAGTTCGACCGGGTTCCATTCCTTCGAGAACAGGAATCCCACGCCGAACTTCTGCAGCGCCTCGCGCCCGCCCCACACCATCGAGAACGCGACGGCGACCAGCGAGACAAGGACGAACATGCTTGCGGCCGTGACCAGCATGCGGAACCCGCGGTCGGCGCGGGCATCCTTCAGGTCACGGTCGCTCAGGGGAGCGGCGGGGAGGGTAGTGGCATTCATCGGCAGGCGGATCCGTGCGATAGCGATAAGCGCAGCGCCGGCCGCACCCGGGAGAGATCGGGCGCGGCCGGCGAGCGGAGGTCATCAGGCCTTGATTTCAGCCGCCCAGTACGCTTCGACCTGCTTGACCAGGTCCGCGGGCAGCGGCACGTAGTGCAGTTCCTGCGCCTGCGGCTGGCCGCTCTCGAGCGACCACTTGAAGAAGTCCAGCGCGGCCTTGCTGCGCTGGGCGTCCTTGGGCTGCTTGTACATCAGGATGAAGTTGGTCGCGGTCAGCGGCCACGCGTCGGCGCCCGGGGCGTTGGTGATGACCAGACTGAAGTCCTTGGCGCTGGCCCAGTCGGCCGTGGCGGCCGCGGCCTGGAAGGATTCCACGCTCGGCTGCACCCAGTTGCCGGCCGCGTTCTGCATGGCGGTGTAGGCCATGTTGTTCTCGGTGGCGTAGGCCAGCTCGACGTAGCCGATCGAACCCTTGATCTGCTTCACGTAGGCGGCCACGCCCTCATTGCCCTTGCCACCGATGCCGGTCGGCCAGGTAACCGAAGTGCCTTCGCCGACCTTGGCCTTCCACTCCGGGCTGACCTTGGACAGGTAATTGACGAAGTTGAAGGTGGTGCCCGAACCGTCGGAGCGCTTGACCACGTTGATCTTGGTGGCCGGCAGGGGCACGCCCGGGTTCACCGCGGCGATGGCCGCGTCGTTCCAGGTCTTGATCTTGCCCAGGTAGATGTCGGCGATCAGCGCGCCGGTCAGGCGCAGCTGGCCGGCCTTGATGCCTTCCACGTTGACCACCGGCACCACGCCGCCGATGGCGGACGGGAACTGGCCCAGTCCGGCGGCGGCCAGCTCGTCGCTGGACAGCGGCTTGTCGGACGAACCGAAGTCGACCGTGCCGGCCTTGATCTGGGCGATGCCGCCACCCGAGCCGATCGACTGGTAGTTGATCTTGGCGCCGGTGGACTTGTGGTAGACGTCCGACCACTTGGACAGCAGCGGGTAGATGAAGGTGGCGCCGGCGCCGGTGATTTCCACGGCGACCTTGTCGCCGGCGGCCGGGGCTTCGCTGGCGGACGGCTGGGCGGCGTCGGTGGCCGGTGCCTGGGTGTCTCCGGCCGGCTTGCAGGCGGCCATGGTCAGGGCAATGGCGAGGGACAGGACAGCGAGGCGGGCCGGGGTCTTCATGGCGTCTCCAAGGAGGTGCCGACGAGGTCGCCGGCGGGTGGGGCTATGAAATGATGTTTTTGTTACAGCCGAATGACATCAGACGGTCATCTTTCTGTAGCGTTCACTCCTCCCCAAACGCAAAAGCGGGCCCGAAGGCCCGCTTTTGGTTGATCTCAGTCATGCCTGAGATCAGAACTTCATTTCCTTGGTCCAGTACGTCTGGATCTGGTTCACCAGGCTGTCCGGCAGCGGCACGTAGTGCAGCGCTTCGGCCTGGGCGTCGCCATTGGCATAGGCCCACTTGAAGAAGTCACGGGCGTTGCGCGAGCGCTGGGCGACCTTGGCCTTCTTGTACATCAGGATGAAGTTGGTCGCGGCGATCGGCCAGGCGTTCTGGCCGGGGGCGTTGGTCATGACCAGATGGAAGTCCTTGGCGGCTCCCCAGTTGGCGCTGGCTGCGGCGGCCTGGAAGGTCTCGGCGTTCGGATTGACATAGTTGCCAGCGGCATTCTTCAGGCGCGAATAGGCCATCTTGTTTTGCAGCGCGTACGACAGCTCGACGTAGCCGATGCCGCCCTTGATCTGCTTCACGTAGGCGGCCACGCCCTCGTTGCCCTTGCCGCCGATGCCCACCGGCCACTTGACCGAGGTGCCTTCGCCGACTTCCGACTTCCACGCCGGGCTGACCTTGGACAGGTAGTTGACGAAGTTGAAGGTGGTACCCGAGCCGTCCGAGCGGTGCACGATGGTGATCTTCATGTCGGGCAGCTGCACGCCGCCGTTCAGGGCCACGATGCGCGGGTCATTCCACTTGGCCACCTTGCCGAGGAAGATGTCGGCCAGCAGGGGGCCGTCCAGCTTCATCGCGCCGGCCTTCAGGCCCGGCACGTTCATCACCGGCACCACGCCGCCGATGGCCGACGGGAACTGGGCCAGACCGTACTTGGCCAGTTCTTCCGGCTTCAGCGGGGCATCGGAGGAGCCGAAGTCCACGGTGCGGGCCTTGATCTGGGCGATACCGCCACCCGAGCCGATCGACTGGTAGTTGATCTTGTTGCCGGTGGCGGCGTTGTAGTCGGCCGACCACTTCGACAGCAGCGGGTAGATGAACGTGGCGCCAGCGCCGGTGATGTCGGCAGCTTGGGCATTGGCGGTGACGACTGACGCGAGTGCGACAGCGGCGACGCGGAGTTTGAGGGACTTGAACACGTAGGGCTCCTGGAAAAGTCGATACGGGCGTAGCCCGCCCGGAGCGCATTCCATAACGGTTTGGTTGCACTGCCGCGTCTGTTGTGTGACGAAACGAAGACATCGATCCCGGCGAGTGGGGGAGGCCGGGTTGTTAACAAAGAGCCACGCGTGCGCGCGAGGCGCCCGCACGTCCCTTGGGGCGAGGCGTGGCTGCCGGTCGTCGGCCGAAGGCCTCGCCGCATCGTCGCCGGCCCGGCCGGGTGGTGTAATGCGCCCCGTAATCCCGTTGTCACATAAGTCACATGTGACTGTCAGATTTCAGCGGCAACCTTTGCGTCGTTTTTACGGGGCCTTAACCTCGTGCCGCCCTGCGGCCTCCGGCCCGCCTACGCCATCCAACCATCCAAGGGAGTTTGACCCATGCGTTCCTCCATCCTTACCGCCGCCATCGCGGTTGCCATCGGCGGCGCCAGCTTCGGCGCGGTTGCTGCACCCAGCGACGTCGAACTCGCCCAGCTGAAGGCGCAGATCGAGGCCCTGCAGGCCAAGATCACTGAACTGGAAGAGCGCACCGACGCCCAGTCCGATGTCAACGTCGATACCGCTGCCCAGCTCGACAAGCTGGCCACCGGCGCTCCCAAGATCGAGACCAAGGGTGGCATCAAGGTGACCTCGGCCGACAAGAAGTTTGAAGCCTCGGTTGGTGGTCGCATCCACTTCGACGCCTATGCCTTTGATCGCGACCTGGCCCACACCACCGGCACCACCGAGTTCCGCCGCACGCGCCTGACCTTGGCCGGCAAGGCGCTGGGCTGGGAATACAAGCTGGAGAACGACTTCTCCGACAGCTCCCCCACCGGCGGCTTCCGCGATGTGTTCATCGCCAAGAGCGCATTTGGCGGCAAGGTCACGATCGGTCAGTTCAAGCCGTACCGCTCGATGGAGGAGCTGACCAGCTCCAACGAAATCACCATGATGGAGCGCCCGTTTGCTTCGGCCACCGGCATCTACAGCGGTCGCCAGTTCAACCAGGGCATCGGCTACATGCGCGCCGGCGACAACTACACCTTCGGCGCCACCGTGTTCAACCTGCGCAATGCATCCGGCTCCCGTAACGAAGGTACCGGTGCCGCCGCTCGCGTGACCTTTGCGCCGATCAACAACGACAACACCACGCTGCACCTGGGCCTGTCGGGCAGCACCGAGAACCTCAACCAGGGCTCGGCCAATGTCAGCGCCGTCGCCAATTACGCCGGTCGCCGCGGCCCTTCGCAGACCATCGCCACCACCACCGGCGCCAGCGGTGATTCGGTCGATGCATTCGGTCTCGAAGCCGCTGCGTCGTTCGGCCCGATGTTCCTGCAGTCCGAGTACGCCCGCGCTACCTACGGTGCGCCGCTGGGCGGCGACCAGGACGTCGAGACCTTCTACGTGATGGGCAGCTGGATGCTCACCGGTCACCACAAGCCCTACAAGTCCGCCTCGGGCGTGTTCGGTTCGCCCAAGCTGACCGACAAGGGTGCGTGGGAGCTGACGGCTCGCTACGACACGATCGAGAACAAGGACATCGAGAACCGCGAGGCCACCTCGACCACGTTGGGTCTGAACTACTACATCAACTCCAACGTGCGCCTGATGTTCAACTACACCCGCGGCGAGAACGAAGTGACCGGTGACGAGACCGGCCAGTACGCGCTGCGCACGCAGTTCAGCTTCTGATAGACCGGACTCTCTCCCTGGTCTGAAGCCAGCGCCCCCGGCCATGTGGCCGGGGGCGTTTCGTTTGGGATGGGGGCGGGGGCGTGCAGCCGCTCAGGAGGCGCATGCGCCGCAACCGTGGGGTCAACCCGGGCGAAGACGGCGAACTATGCGCGTGCCGGATCCGGCTCGCCGGGCGTCTTGTCCTTGAAGCGGCAAAGGTCACGGAGGACGCAATGGGGACAGTCCGGCTTGCGCGCCTTGCAGACGTACCGGCCATGCAGGATCAGCCAGTGGTGGGCGTCCTGCAGGAATTGGGCAGGAATGGCCTTCAGCAGCCCATCCTCCACGGCGCGAACGGTCTTGCCCGCGGCCAGCCCCGTGCGGTTGGCCACGCGGAAGATGTGGGTGTCCACCGCCATGGTCGGCTCGCCAAAGGCGGTATTGAGGACGACGTTGGCCGTCTTGCGGCCCACGCCCGGCAGTGCTTCCAGGGAGGCGCGGTCGCGCGGCACCTCGCCCGCGTGGCGTTCCAACAGCAATTGCGCCATGGCGACCACGTTGACGGCCTTGGTGTTGTACAGGCCGATGGTCGCGATGTAGGGCTTGAGCCCTTCGACGCCCAGCGCCGCGATCGTCGCTGGCGTGTTGGCGACCGGAAACAGCTTGCGGGTGGCTTTGTTGACACCCACGTCGGTCGCTTGAGCGGACAGGGTCACGGCCACGAGCAGTTCGTAGGGCGTGCTGTATTCCAGTTCCGTCCGGGGCGCGGGATTCAGCGCCTGGAGGCGCGTGAACATCTCGGCGACATCCGTCGGGGGCATCCGGCCTGAGGGTTTGCGGCCCGTGGCGGGCTGGGAGCGAGCGGCGGTCGCGGCGGAGCCGGGCCTGCCCGTGCCAAGTGCCGTACCCACCTTGGCCCCCCGCTTTTTCAGCGGCGTTGGCGATGCCTTGCGCGTCACGGCTTGTGCCGCTCCGCGGCGCGCGCCTTGGCTCGGGCAAGGGCCGCCGCCGCAGCGCTTGGCAGGGCCGTGGGCTGCGGGGTGACCGGCACGGTCTCGGCATGTACCGCGGGCATGCGTTTGGCGGCACGCTCGGCGGCCCTTCGCTCCAGGCGCAGGGTGCGGGCCCGGAACCGTTCACGCGCGGCAAGTGCCTGCCGGCGTTCGTCGCGGGCCAGTACCAGCGTTTCCGCCACCGGCGTGCCTGCGGCGCACGCACGGCTGCATGCGCCGCAGCCGGTGCACTCCAGCAGCCCCAGGGTCAGTGCCTGGTCGATGTCGTCATCGTGAAGGGCAGCCAGAAGCGCTGACGTGGGCAGGCCGACCGGGCAAGCACTGGCACAGATGCAGCCTGGGCAGGGCAGGGGGGCGCTCATCCTTTTGGGGTCACGCGCCCTGGAACGAGGGCTTGCGCCGCTCCAGGAAAGCCGTCGTCCCTTCACGCATGTCCTGCGTGGAGAACATCAGCCCGAACTGCGCGGCCTCGTACTCCAGTCCTTCCTCGATCCCGCACTCGCCACCGACGTTGATGCAGTCCAGCGAGCCGCGCAGTGCCAGCGGCGCGGCATTGGCCAATTGCTCGGCCAGCTTCATCGTTTCGGTTTCCAGTTCGGTCGCCGCCACGACGCGGTTGACGATGCCCAGTGCAAAGGCGCGCTGTGCGTCGATCGGCGCGCCCACGAGGCACAGTTCCAGCGTGGCGGCGCGGCCCGCGAGCCGCAGCAGGCGCTGCGTGCCCCCGAAGCCGGGGATCAGGCCGAGGTTGATTTCCGGCTGCCCGACCTTCGCCGTGTCCGCGGCGACACGCAGGTGGCAGCACATCGCCAGTTCCAGGCCACCGCCCAGGGCGAAGCCATTGACCATGGCAATCACCGGCTTGGGCATCTTTTCCACGAACCGCATCATGCGCTGGCCCCGCAGGGCGAAGTCGCGGCCCTGCACCGGGGTCAGGGTGTTCATCTCGGCGATGTCGGCACCGGCGACGAAGGCCTTGGGGCCGGCGCCGGTAAGCACCACCACGCGCACCGCATCATCGGCCGCTGCGGCGCGGAACGCCTCGTGCAGCGCGTCCAGCGTGGCGGCGTTCAGGGCGTTGAGCTTGTCCGGGCGGTTGACGGTAATGCGGCGGACGGCGCCTTGGTCGGCAATCTGAAGGGGGGAGTCGGTCATGAGGGCAAAAAGGCTGGGGATAACGGAATCTGAAGGCTTTCCGGAACTCCACGCCACTCCCATTGTCTTAGGGGTTGGCGTCAGTGGCGGTTAAGCCGGGGCGCCGCTATCCTAGCGCGTCCCCTGGGTCCCTGTGGCCGGCGGGCGTTACCAACCCGGGCGACCTCTGTCGCTCGAGCCATATATCCGGAGATTCCACCGAATGAAGTTGCGTTTGATCGCTGCCGCTGTTGCAGCCTTGGCTCTGACCGCCGGCAACGCCGTCGCGCAGGACACTTCGACCGAGAAGGGCAAGCTCAGCTATGCGCTCGGTTATGACCTCGGCCGCAATGCGATCGAGAGCGGCGAGGCGGTGGACGTCAACGCCATCATCAAGGGCCTGCAGGACGGCTACGCGAAGAAGCAGCCGGCCGTGCCGGTTGAGCAGTTGCGTACGGCCGTGCAGAACATGCAGAAGCGCCAGGCCGAAAAGGCCAAGGCCGAATGGGAAAAGGCGGCGGCCGCCAACAAGACCAAGAGCGAAGGTTTCATCGCCGCCAACAAGGCCAAGTCGGGCGTGAAGTCGCTGCCCAGCGGCGTGCAGTACCGCGTGATCGAGGCTGGCAACGGCGCCAAGCCGACCCAGGCCAGCACCGTCGAGCTTCAGGTTGCCGGTCCGTTCCCGTGGGGCGAGCGTCCGGCGCAGGCGCGTCCGGCGCAGACGATCCCGGCCATCAAGGTCAGCGAAGTCGAAATGGCCGCGATGCGCGAAGTGCTGCTGCAGATGCCGAGCGGCTCGAAGTGGGAAGTGACCCTGCCGTCGGACAAGGCCTATGGCGCCGATCCGCGCACCGGTTTCCCGCCGAACGTCGCCGTGCAGTTCGAGCTCAAGCTGGTCAGCGTCAAGTAAGCGCCATTCAATGATTGGGTAACAACGATTGCGCCGGCTTGCCCGGCGCAATCCGTTTGTAGGGCGCGATCATGCAGGCCGCCCGTGTTGTATCTGGAGTCGTGTTGTCATGAGTTCCTTTCGTGCCGTCCTCAGTCCTTGCATCGGCGTATGCAGCCTCGATGCCCAAGGACTGTGCGAAGGCTGCCACCGCACCGGCGCGGAAATCGCACGCTGGATCCATATGGGCGACGACGAGCGCCTGCACCTGATGGAAGTGGTCCTGCCTGAGCGCGAGGCGTCCCGCGGGTGAGGGTCGATGCGCCCGCGCTGGCACGTCTGGAGCGCGCGCTCCATGCACTTGCGGCGCCGCCGAAGGCGCAGGCGTGGAACCTCGAAGAGATGGATGGCCTGTTGGATCCCGGCGCCATGTTGAAGGAAGCGGCGGTGCTGGTCGGGCTGGTGGATCGACCGGAAGGGGCACAAGTGCTGCTTACGCGTCGCACCGACATCCTGCGCCACCATGCAGGGCAGGTCAGCTTTCCCGGTGGGCGGCTTGAGCCGGAAGACGAAGGCCCGGTGGGTGCTGCGTTGCGCGAGACGCGGGAAGAGATCGGCGTGGCCCCGGAACTGGTCTCGCCATTGGGCTTCCTGGACCCGCTGGCCACCATCACGGGGTTCCGCGTGATGCCCGTGGTCGCGCGGATCGAACCCACCTACGAGCCCCTGCCTCACCCGGGCGAAGTCGCGGAGGTGTTCGAGGTGCCGCTCGCCTTCCTGATGGCGCCGGGCAATCTCGTCGCCCGCGAGGTCGACGTGCAGGGCCGGACAAGGCGCATACTCGAGTTCGTCGAGAACAGCCCCACCCGTCGCAGGATCTGGGGCGTCACCGCCTCCATCCTGTACAACCTACGCGAGCGCTTGGGTACAGTGCCGGATTGACGGCGCCATGCAGGCGCCGTCGTACGCAACGGAGATCGCGCCATGCCAGGTTGGACCACGATCGTACAACCCGAAACGCTTGCCATCGCGCTGGGGCGTGACGACCTCGTCGTGGTGGATTGCCGCCATTCGCTTGTAGATCCGGGTGCCGGCGAGGTCATGTACCAGCAGGGGCACATCCCCGGCGCGGTGTTCGCGCACATGGATCGCGACCTGTCCGACATGGGGAAGGCCGGCATGGGGCGTCACCCTTGGCCGGACGCCGCGACGTTCACCGCCAAACTGGGCGAATGGGGCATCAGTCCGCAGCATCAGGTTGTCGCCTACGACGATGGCGAAGGCGCACAGGCCGCGCGCCTGTGGTTCCTGCTGCGTGCCTTGGGGCATGAGAAGGTCGCGGTGCTGGATGGCGGTTGGCGTCGATGGACGGCCAACAGCCTGCATCCCGTGGACTCGCATCCGCCCAAGTCGGCGCCGGCACGGTATGTCGGTGCGTTCCAGGCCGATCGCCTGCTGGATGCCGCCCAAGTGCAGGAGCGACTGGCGGCGGGTGACCTCCTGATCGACGCGCGCGCGGCGGACCGTTTCCGCGGCGAGAACGAGACCATCGACCGCGTGGCAGGGCATGTGCCAGGCGCGCGAAACAGGCCGTGGACGCAGAACACGGCCGACGGTCGCCTCAAGTCGCCGGTGCAACTTGCAGAGGAATTCCGCGCATTGCTGGGCGACCATGCCCCCGGCCAGACCATTGTCATGTGCGGTTCGGGCGTCACCGCCTGTCACCATCTCCTGGCCATGGAGCGCGCAGGCCTGGGCGGCGCGAAGCTGTTCACCGGCTCGTGGAGCGGCTGGATTGCCCACCCATCGCGCGCCGTTGCGACCGGGGAAGCGTGATCCGGTTCGCAATGTAATGCGGGCGTAACAGCGCACCGCGAAACTCCCCGCGTTTTTCGGGGATTAATTCAATGTGGACGAATTTGCTGCGCACCGCGATGGTGGTGTGCATGTTGGTGGTGTTTCCAAATCCCGCTTCAGCCCAGTACGCCAATGCGGAGCGACTGCGCATCCATGGCTCGAACACGATCGGTGCAGGGTTGATGCCCGCGCTGGTGCATGCCTGGATGGAGTCGCTGGGGTATGAGGAGATCGAGCGCATCGAGCGCGGCGTCTCCATCACACAAGTTCGCGGCATCCGTGACGGCGAACCCTTGGTGGTGGAGATCGCAAAGAACGGCTCGGCCGCGGGCATGATGGCGCTGGTGGCCGGGAACACGGAACTTGCGATGATGGCGCGCCCGCCGAATGCCGCGGAGATGGACGCCGCCTGGCAACTGGGTGAGCTGCATTCAGCCGAGCAGGAGTTCGTGATTGCACTCGATGGGCTGGCGGTCATGGTGCACCGTGACAACCCGGTGCGCGGACTGTCGATGGCCCAGCTGCGCGACGTGCTCTCAGGGCGGATTACCGACTGGCAACAGTTGGGTGGACTCCCGGGTGCGATCAGTGTGTTCACGCCGAACCATGGCGGCGAGCTGGAGTTCCTCCAGCAACGGGTCATGGAAGGCGCCGCATTGACGGGGTCGCGTCGCACGGTGCCGGTCGGGCGCATTTCCGCGGCGGTGGCTGGCGAACGCGGTGCGATTGGCATCATGGGCCTGCGCAGCCCGGTGGCGCCGCTGACACGACCGTTGGCCATTGGCCAGGGCGGTGCCGCCTTGCTGCCCACCCGGATCAACGTCCAGAGCGAGGATTACCCCCTCGTCCAGCGCTACAGCCTCTACGGCGGCCAGATGATGTCGGCGCTGGGTCGCAGCTTCGCGTTGTTTTCCATAGGACGGCACGCGCAGGCGGCGGTGGCGGCATCGGGTCATATCGCCGTGACCCTGCGTCCGGCCGTGCAGCAGCCGCTGCCGGTGGGCGCGCTGGATTACCAGAACGTGGTGGCGGGCGCGGAGCGTCTGCCCCTGAGCCTGCGCTTCAATCCCGGTGGCCTGCAGTCACTGTTTGAGAGCAGGGCCCAGCGTGACCTCGACCGCATCGTCGCGTTCATGCGTTTGCCGGCCAATGCCAATCGCCAGGCGACGGTCCTGGCCTTTGGGGCGGTGGACCCGGCGGGCACCCTGGTCTCGACCATCGTCAGCACCGACCGCGCCAACATGGTGGCGGACTACCTCCAAGGGCAAGGCGTGGTGGTGCGTCGCTCCGTTGGGTTGGGCGCCCTGCGGCCGCTGGTGCGGCCCACGCATCCGCAGGCGGTTTACCTCAATGACCGCGTCGAGGTCTGGGTCAACTGACCTCCGGCAGTGGGGGCGCTCACTTGCCCAGCTTGGCCATGAGGTCACGCAGCGCCGCCTGCGTGCCCTCCGAGTACCAGGCTCCGACGAACCGGTCGAGCTGGATGTGGTGCGGCTGGAGCGCCTCCACGACGTCGGCCCGGGCGATGGTCCGGGTCGCCAGCATTGCGCTCCGCGGCAAGGCCAGCAGCTGTTCCAGCCACACGAGGGCGCGGGCCGACACGCTGTCCACGTCGACCAGTTCGTCGACCAGCCCATAGGCCAGGGCCTGCTGGGATTCCACCAGGTCGCCGGACACGAGCAGCCGCTCGGCCCGGTGCGGGCCGACGATCCGCCGCAACAGGCGCTGGATGCCCTCGGGTGCCACGAGCCCCACCTGCGTTTCATTGAGGCCAATGCGGAACGGGCCGGACGCCATCACGCGGTAGTCGCAGCACAATGCCCACACGCACCCACCGGCCGGGGCGTGGCCACTGAGGGCGGCGACGACCGGAATCGGGGAATTGGCGATGGCCAGGGCGGTATCGAAGAACGATTGCCAGGCGGAACGGAGCGCGTCGCGGTCCTCGCCCAGCGACATCAGGTGGGGGACATCCAGACCTGCGGAGAACACCTTGGCGTTGCTGCCCAGGACGATGCCTGCCGCGCCCGTGCCGATGGCCGCGCCGAGCGCTTCGCGGACGGCGTCGCAGAGCTCCGGGTTCATCGCATTGACAGGGGCGCGCGAGAGTCGGATCTCCGCGATGCCATCGTGGAACGTGGTCTCGACAAGGCTCATGGCGTGGGTTCCCGGGTGTGCCCGTGGGTCAGGCATGCGCGGTTATCATAGGCGCATGAACGCAATCCGTCCCTTGCTTGCCGCCTGTCTGGCCGCCGTCGCGATGTCCCTTTCCCCCGCGCACGCGGGCGAGTGCACCGCGCGGGTGAAAGAAGGCTGGGTACGCCTGCCCCCGGTGTCGATGCCGATGATGGCGGGCTTTGGCATCATCGAGAACCCGTGCGCGGCACCGGTCGCGATCGTCGGAGCCTCCAGCCCGGCCTTTGGCGATGTGTCGCTGCACGAAACCCGTGTCGTGGATGGCGTCAGTCGCATGCGCCACTTGCCCGAGCTGCGCATTGCGCCCGAAGGCGCAGCCACGCTCAAGCCCGGCGGGCTGCACCTGATGCTGATGCAGCCTCGGGCGCCGCTCAAGGAAGGCAGCAAGGTCGTCATCGAGTTCGCGCTGAAGGGCGGTGGCGTCCTTCGGGGCGAACTCACCGTGCGCAAGCCTACCGGCTGAGGCTCAGCGGCAAGCGGTACGCACTTCGGCGGGCAGCGGCGCAGCGGCGCCTGTTCCGCGGTCGATCCAGACGAGCACGACATTGCCGTCGCAGTACAGCACGCTGGCGTCGTTGCGGGCCACGATGCGGTGGCCGATGGTCACGCTGGTATTGCCAAGCCGCTCCACGAACAGCTCCACCATCACCTCGTTCGGCCATTCGATGGGGCGACGGTAGTTGAGGTTGGCCGCCGCCACGACCGGCGCGACATGGTCGTCCAGCCCCTGGCCGGGCATCGTCAACATCCACTGCAGGCGGGCTTCTTCGAGGTAACTCAGGTACTTCGAATTGTTGACGTGATTGAAGGCGTCCAGATCGCGCCAACGCACCCCCAACGGAACGTGGATCAGCACGCGCGGCCCCGGCGATGCGGCCGTTGAGGGCGTGGCCTGCCTGGGCGATGGCGACGCACCCTGGCCTTCCGCCTTAGGCCGCCGGGCTTGTGGCGGCGCCGCCTCGGGCGCGGGTGCTTCAGTGAGGAGCTGAGACGCCTGCGGCGAAGGGGCGTCCGTGTCGGTCACCTGAGTCTCGGGGGCTGCATCCGGGGCGATGGTTTCCGCTTTCGCGGCGGCCTTGGTGGCGGGCTTGCGGCGGCGCGGCGCGGACTTGCGTGGCTTGCGGGCCGGCTTGCCGGCGTCAGTGGGGGTGTTGTCGCTCATTCGGCGGATGTCTTCTTGTTGGTCTTGCGCCCGGCGCCAGCACGGCTGCCGGGCTTGGGCTTGGTCTTGTCGGCCTTGGGTTCCGAAAGCTGGGGTTCCGAAGGCTTGGGTTCCGAGGCCTTGGCGTCGGATGGCTTGGGCTTCTCCGCCTTGGTCTTGCCGCTGCCGGGCTGCACGCCCAGCATGGGTGCCAGGAAGCGACCGGTGTGCGAGTGGGGCAGGGAAGCGATGTCCTCCGGCGTGCCGGTGGCGAGGATGGTGCCGCCGCGGTGGCCACCTTCCGGACCCAGGTCGATGACCCAGTCGGCGGTCTTGATCACGTCGAGGTTGTGCTCGATCACCACCACCGTGTTGCCGTCATCGCGCAGGCGATGCAGCACCGCCAGCAGGTGTTCGATGTCGTGGAAGTGCAGGCCGGTCGTCGGTTCGTCGAGGATGTACAGGGTGCGGCCTGTATCGCGGCGCGACAGTTCCTTCGACAGCTTCACGCGCTGCGCCTCGCCACCCGACAGCGTGGTCGCGCTCTGGCCGAGCTTGATGTAGCTCAGGCCCACATCCATCAGCGTTTCCAGCTTGCGCGCAATGGCCGGCACCGCCTCGAACAGGGTCAGCGCATCCTCGACGGTCATCTCAAGGACGTCGTTGATGTTGTAACCCTTGTAGAGGATCTCCAGCGTCTCGCGGTTGTAGCGCTTGCCCGTGCACACGTCGCAAGGCACGTAGACGTCTGGGAGGAAGTGCATCTCCACCTTGATCAGGCCGTCGCCCTGGCAGGCCTCGCAACGGCCGCCGCGCACGTTGAAGCTGAAGCGGCCGGCCGCGTAGCCGCGCGCGCGTGCTTCCGGCACCTGCGCGAACAGTTCGCGCAGTGGAGTGAACAGCCCCGTGTAAGTGGCGGGGTTGGAACGCGGCGTGCGCCCGATGGGCGACTGGTCGATGTCCACGACCTTGTCGAACAGGTCCATGTTCTCCACCGAGCGGTGCGGCGCCACGGTGTGCGCGGCGCCGTTGAGCTCGTTGGCGGCGAGGGTGAACAGCGTGTCGTTGATCAGCGTCGACTTACCCGAGCCGGACACGCCGGTGACGCAGGTCAGCAGGCCCGAGGGGATGTCGAGGTCGACGTCCTTGAGGTTGTTGCCGCTGGCGCCGCGCAGGTGCAGCATCGCCTTCGGGTTGGGCTTGTGGCGCTTGGCCGGGATCTCGATCTGCTTGGCGCCGCTGAGGTACTGCCCGGTGAGCGAGCGCGGCGCCTTCAGTACGTCCTCGAACGAGCCCTGCGCCACCACTTCGCCACCGTGCACGCCCGCACCGGGGCCGATGTCGACGATGTAATCCGCCAGGCGGATCGCGTCCTCGTCATGCTCGACCACGATGACCGTGTTGCCGAGGTCGCGCAGGCGCGTGAGGGTGCCCAGCAGTCGCTCGTTGTCGCGCTGGTGCAGGCCGATGGACGGTTCGTCCAGCACGTACATCACGCCGACCAGGCCCGCGCCGATCTGGCTGGCCAGGCGGATGCGCTGCGCTTCACCACCGGACAGCGAGTCGGCCTTGCGCTCCAGTGTCAGGTAATCGAGGCCGACATCGACCAGGAATCGCAGCCGGTCGCCGATCTCCTTGACGATCTTGGTGGCGATCTCGCCGCGCCAGCCCGGCAGGTTGAGCCCGCGGAAGAACGCCAGCGCCTCGTCCACCGGCATCACCACGATGTCCGGCAACGGCCGTTCGGCGACGAACACGTTGCGCGCTGCGCGGTTCAGGCGTGCGCCACCGCATTCGGTGCAGGCGCGCTCGCTGATGTACTTGGACAACTCCTCGCGCACCGCCGGCGATTCGGTTTCGCGGTAGCGTCGCTCCAGGTTGGGAACGATGCCTTCGAAGCGGTGCTTGCGCTGGTGCTTGCTGCCGCCTTCGGTGAGGTAGGTGAACTGGATCTGCTCCTCGCCGCTGCCAAACAGCACGGCCTGGCGCACGTCTTCAGGCAGGTCCTGCCAGTGCGTGTCCACCTTGAAGTCGTAGTGCTTGGCCAGCGACTGGATCAACTGGAAGTAGTAGGCATTGCGGCGGTCCCAGCCGCGCACGGCACCGGCCGCCAGCGACAGTTCGGGGTGCACCACCACGCGCGCCGGGTCGAAGAACTGCGCCACGCCGATGCCGTCGCAGGTGGGGCAGGCACCTACCGGGGAGTTGAACGAGAACAGTCGCGGCTCGAGTTCCGGCAGCGAGTACTCGCACACCGGGCAGCTGTACTTGGACGAGAACAGCAGCGGCGCGGCATCCGGTGCGTCCATCGACATGACCGAGGCCATCCCGTCGCCCAGCTTGAGCGCCGTTTCGAACGATTCGGCCAGACGCTGCTTCATGTCCTCGCGCGGACGGAAGCGGTCCACCACGGCCTCGATGGTGTGCTTGACCCGCAGCGCCAGCGGCGGCACCGCGTCGATCTCGTGCAGCGCGCCGTCCACGCGCACGCGCACGAAACCCTGCGCGCGCAATTGCTCGAACACTTGCGCGTGCTCACCCTTGCGCTCGCGCACCACCGGCGCCAGCAGCATGTAGCGCTGCTCCGCCGTCTCGGGCTTGTCGGCCAGCGCGACCACCTGGTCCACCATCTGGCTGACGGTCTGTGCTTCCAGCGGGTAGCCGTGGTCCGGACAGCGCGGCAGGCCCACGCGCGCATACAGCAGGCGCAGGTAGTCGTAGATCTCGGTGATGGTGCCCACGGTGGACCGTGGGTTGTGCGAGGTCGACTTCTGCTCGATCGAAATCGCCGGGCTCAGCCCTTCGATGTGGTCGACATCGGGCTTCTCCATCACGCTCAGGAACTGGCGTGCATAGGCCGACAGCGACTCGACATAGCGGCGCTGGCCTTCGGCATAGATGGTGTCGAACGCCAACGACGACTTGCCCGACCCCGACAGGCCGGTGATCACGATCAGCTTGTCGCGCGGCAGGTCGAGGTCGACGTTCTTGAGGTTGTGCGTCCGTGCGCCACGGATGCGGATGTAGTCCAGCGCCATCGGTTCTCTGCCTGGGGGAGGGCGGCCGTCAAGGCGACGGCGAACCGATGAGCGTATCGGGTGGGGGTGACACTAGCAAATGCAGGCCAAGCGAAACCGCGCACGGCGGCTGGGCCGCGTGGGCACACGCGCCGGGTCGTCGCTCGCGACCCGACTCAATCCTTGCGCGAAGGCGGTTCCTTGCGAGAGCGGTCGATGTTCGCGAGGTCCTCGCTCAACTCGTTGATCCAGGCCCGCATGCGTTCGCGGCGGCTCCTGGGGGGCTGGGCGGCGGCGTCGGGCGGCGGGATCGGGCGCTCGTGGCGTAGCCGGCGCTGGATCTGCTCGATGATGTGCGGCTTCATGGCGGTGCTCCACCTAAGGGGAGACGGGCGTTCAAATGCCCACGCCAGTGAATCACAGGGCGCGTTAAGCAAACGGAATCCTGCCGCTGCGCTCCGGCGGAAGCGTTACATTCCGCCCCGGCGCCAGCGTTCGATATGGCCCCAGCCTTCCCCCATGTCGCCAAACCACTCGCGGAGCTTGTCCAGCAAGCCCATCGATGGCAGCACGCCCTGCTCGCTGAGGGCATCGACCGCGTCCGGCAGCATGGATGCCGCCAAGGCACCCGCGGTCTGCGCGGAAACCCCCACCCGGTCGGCAATGGCTTCGACCGTCCCGGGGCCCAGGGCTGTTTCCAGTTCCAGGACCGTGATCGGGCGGTTCGGCCCGTGGGACAACCAGGAAGTCACCGCATCACCCAGGCCGACCTCCCGGAACGCCTGGAGGAAGCCCTCGGGGCCGCCATGCCTCGGGCTGAAGGCAAGCCCGATCAACTCGCCCAGCACCTTTTTCACGTCATGCGGGTTGGCGCCGAACTCGGCGGCCGTCCGTTGGACCAGCTGCTCGTACATGCCACAAGCCCCTGTTGGGAAAGGGATTTTGGCTGCCTTCGCCGGTTGACTTGGGTGCCAGGCCGCCGACCGAGACCAACGTTGCGACCGTTGCAGGCCGGTCACGCCCGGGCGGGCGATAGGGGTGGTTGCCGTAACCCGCTGAAACCCCTACAATTCCGCTTCTGTCCGTCCATGAAGGCGGCGCAGGCGACCAAAATAACTACAGAGGAATCTGGTCAATGTACGCAGTAATCGTCACTGGCGGTAAGCAGTACCGCGTGATGCAGGGTGAGACCCTGCGCGTCGAGCTCCTCGATGCCGAAGTCGGCAGCGAGCTGAAGCTGGACAACGTCCTGATGCTGGGCGGCAGCGATGGCGTGAAGGTCGGCGACGCCCTGAAGGGTGCCGTTGTCTCCGCCAAGGTGGTTGGCCACGGCCGCGCCGACAAGGTGCGTATCGTGAAGTTCCGCCGCCGCAAGCACCATCGCAAGCAGATGGGCCACCGTCAGCATTTCACCGAAATCGAAATCACCGGCATCGCCGGCTAAACAGGAGAAGCCGCCATGGCACAGAAAAAGGGCGTAGGCTCAACCCGTAACGGCCGCGATTCCAACCCGAAGTACCTGGGCGTCAAGATTTACGGCGGCCAGGCCATCGAAGCCGGCAACATCATCGTGCGTCAGCGCGGCACCCAGTTCCACCCGGGCGCCGGCGTCGGCCTCGGTCGCGATCACACCCTGTTCGCGCTGGTGGATGGCAAGGTCGAGTTCTCGACCAAGGGCCCGAAGAAGCGCCGCACCGTCAGCGTCGTCGCCGCGTAATCGCGACGCACTGGCTGCGAAGGGCCCCGCTTCCTGCGGGGCCTTTTGCTTTCTGGAACACACATCCGAGGTTTGCATGAAGCTGGTCGATGAGGCCGAAATCCTGGTCACCGCGGGCGATGGCGGCAACGGCTGCATCGGTTTCCGCCGTGAGAAGTTCATCCCGCTGGGCGGCCCCGATGGTGGCGACGGCGGCGATGGCGGCAGCGTGTGGCTGGTTGCCGACGAGAACCTCAATACGCTGGTCGACTTCCGCCACCAGACCAAGTTCAAGGCCCAGCGTGGCGAGAACGGCATGGGTCGGCAGGCCTATGGCAAGGGTGGCAGCGACCTGACCGTCACCGTGCCGGTGGGCACCGTGGTCATCAACGTCGAGACCGACGAGGTGATTGGCGACCTGACCCGCCACGGCGAGCGCCTGCTCGTGGCCAAGGGTGGCAAGGGTGGCCTTGGCAACATGCACTTCAAGAGCTCGATCAACCGCTCGCCGCGCAAGGCGCTGCCGGGTCTGCCGGGCGAAGAGCGCACGCTCAAGCTGGAGTTGAAGCTGCTGGCCGACGTGGGCCTGCTGGGCTTCCCCAATGCCGGCAAGAGCACCCTTATCCGCGCCGTGTCGGCGGCGACGCCCAAGGTCGCGGACTACCCGTTCACGACCTTGTACCCCAACCTGGGCGTGGTCAGCGTGGAGCCGCACCGCAGCTTCGTCATCGCCGACATCCCGGGCCTGATCGAAGGCGCGGCCGAAGGCGCCGGGCTGGGCACGCAGTTCCTCAAGCACCTGCAGCGCACCCGCCTGCTCCTGCACCTGGTGGACATCGCGCCGATGGAGGGCGGGGTGGAAATGAGCCCGGCCGACCAGGTGCGCGCCATCGAGCGCGAGCTGGAGCGCCACGACCCCGAGCTGCTGAATAAGCCGCGTTGGCTGGTGCTGAACAAGGCCGACCTGCTGCTGGAGGAAGAGCAGAAGGAAGTCGCCGAGGCAATCATCGCCGAGCTGGGCTGGACCGACCGCTGGTACGTGGTGTCGGCCATCAGTCGCGAGGGCACCTGGCCGATCATGAAGGACATCATGGCCTTCTTCGACCGGCAGCGTGAGGACGCGCTGGAAGCCCAGGCCAGCGGCGATCATTCGCCTATCTGAGTCGTTGCCTGAGGGCGCGGGCTGTTGGACGAAGGGCTGGCGAATGCTGGCCCTTCTTGTTTTGCATTGGGGCCGCGCGGCGGCGTTGCTCCCGCCATCAGCCGGCCGGTGTCGACCTAGGGGCGCTCTGATCAGGTCGGATCAGGTCGGATCAGGTCGGGGCGGATGGGGCGGATGGGGTGAGTTGGGCGTGGCGGATAGGCGCTTCGCGGACCCCGGACACAAAAAACCCGGCCGGAGCCGGGTTTTTCGCGTCACACAAGACACAAGTAACCGTGCGATCAAGCAGCCTTGAGGGCCTTGATGCGAGCGGTCAGACGGCTCTTGTGGCGAGCGGCCTTGTTCTTGTGGATCAGGCCACGCGAGCTCAGACGGTCGAGGACCGGCTGGGCCACGGCGAAGGCGGTTTCGGCGCCGGCGGCGTCGTTCTCGCCCAGGGCCTTGAGCACCTTCTTCACGGCGGTGCGCAGCATCGAACGCTGGCTGGCGTTACGGGCATTGCGCACGACAGCCTGCTTGGCGCGCTTCTTGGCGGACTTGATGTTTGCCACGGCGAATTCCTGAAATTTTGTAGTTGAAGCTGGGTAAAATGGGGAAACGGAAAATCAGACGGGAAAGTATGGCCGTTTCAGTAGCTTGCGTCAACTGGGCCGATGTCAAGTGGGCCGGTGTCAAGTGGGGTGGGGCTGCCGTTCCGGGGTGGAGTATGGCCCATGGCTAAGGGCTTGCTCCGATCTGCCAGCATTTTCAGTGTAATGACGTTCATTTCCCGGGTCTCCGGCCTGATCCGGGACCAGGTGTATGCGGTGGTGTTCGGTGCCAGCCCGGCCATGGACGCCTTCGTCGTGGCCTTCCGCATCCCCAATTTCATGCGTCGTCTGTCGGCCGAGGGTTCGTTCGCCATGGCGTTCGTGCCGGTGCTGGCCGAGTACAAGGCCAAGGGGGACCAGGCGGCGGTCAAGGAACTGATCGACCGGGTGGCCGGCACGCTGACCGCGGCGCTGCTGGTGGTCACTGGCCTGGCCATCGCCGGCGCGCCATGGGTGATGCAGGTGTTCGCCCCGGGCTTCGCGCCGGATGGCCCGCAGCATGACCTCGCCGTGGAAATGCTGCGCATCACCTTCCCGTATGCGCTGTTCATTTCCTTGGCCTCGCTGGCCGGCAGCATCCTCAACAGCTTCAATCGCTTCGCCATTCCGGCGTTGTCGCCGGTGCTGCTGAACATCTCGATGATCACCGCCGCGCTGGTGCTGGCGCCGCGGATGGAGCAGCCGGTTTTGGCGCTGGCCTGGGGCGTGTTTGCCGCGGGCGTGCTGCAGCTGGTGTTTCAGTTGCCGTCGCTGGCAAAGCTGGGCCTGTTGCCGCGGCCGCGCTGGGGCGTGGCGCACGCCGGCGTGCGCAAGATCATGAAGCTGATGGTGCCGACCCTGTTCGGCTCGTCGGTGGTGCAGGTCAACCTGCTGATGAACACCGTGATGGCGTCGTTCCTGATCGGCGGCAGCGTGACCTGGCTGTATTACACCGACCGCCTGCTGGAGTTCCCGCTGGGGATGTTCGGCGTGGCCATCGGTACGGTGATCCTGCCGCACCTGTCGGGCCGGCACGCCGCCGCGGATCCCGCCGGTTATTCGAAAGGGCTGGATTGGGGTTTCCGGCTGTGCCTGCTGATCGGCGTGCCGGCCTGCCTAGGCCTGATCCTGTGTGCCGAGCCGCTGATTGCCACGCTGTTCCAATACGGGCGCTTCAGTGCGGACGACACCCGCATGGCGCAGTTGAGCCTGATTGCTCAGTCGATCGCGGTGCCCGCGTTCCTGCTGGTCAAGGTGCTGGCGCCGGCGTTCTATTCACGGCAGGACACCAAGACGCCGGTGAAGTCGGCGGTGGCGTCGGTGGTGATCAACCTTGTGTGCACGGTGTCGCTGATGGCGGGGCTGGTGTACCTCACCCCGGTCGGCCAGCAGGCGCTGGCAGCGGCCGGCGGCCAGCCGATCGAGGCGCTGGGCCGCATTCCGGGCGCGCATGCGCTGCTGGCATTGGCCATCGCCATCGCGGGTTGGGCCAACGCGCTGCAGTTGTGGTGGTACCTGCGGCGCGCGAGCGTCTACCAGATGCAGCCGGGATGGGCGCGCTTCCTGCGCCAGGTGGGCCTGGCGAGCGTGGCCATGACCCTGGTGGTTGGCGTGTTCTTGTGGCTGTGGCAGGACTGGACGGCGTGGGCGTGGTGGCAGCGCGGCATGCGGCTGGGCGTCATGGTCGGTGCCGGCGGCCTGGTCTACGGGGCCATGCTCTGGCTGCAGGGCATCCGCCCGCGCGACCTTCGCGGCCATTGAGCCGGCGCGCGGCGGCTATACTTCAAGGTGATGAGCAGGCTGTTTCGTGACGTCGAGGGCGGGCCCCGGTGCCCGCACGGCAGTGTGGTCTGCATCGGCGCCTTCGACGGCCTCCACCTGGGGCATCAGGCGCTGGTGCGCCACGCTGTGGCCCGCGCACGCCTGCTGGGCGTGCCGGCGGTGGCGTTGACCTTCGAGCCGCTGCCGCGTGAATTCTTCTCGCGGGGCACGCCGCCGCCGCGGCTCTTGCTGCCGCATGCCAAGGTGGAAGGCCTGTGCCGGCTGGGCGCGGACCAGGTGGGCCTGCTGCGCTTCAATGCCGCGCTGACCGCGCTGCCGGGTGCGGAGTTCATCCGCAGGGTGCTGGTGGAGCGCGTTGGCGCGCGTGAGGTCTGGGTCGGGCCGGAGTTCGGCTTCGGCAAGGGGCGCGACGGCAATCTGGCGCTGCTGCAGGCTTTGGGCGGCGAGCACGGTTTCACGGCCGGGGAGATCGCGCCGATCGTGGTGGATGGCGAGCGCGTGTCCGCCTCCCGCATCCGCAAGCTGCTGCTGGACGGCGACTTCGAAGGCGTCGAGCGTCTGCTGGGTCGCCGCTACGCCATCGGCGGGCGGGTGGTGCGCGGCAAGCAACTCGGCCGCACGCTGGGCTTTCCTACCGCCAACCTGCGCTTCGCCGGCAAGGTGCCCGCGTTGCAGGGCATCTACGCCACGCGCGTGCATGGGCTGGAAGGCCTGCCGGGCGTGGATGCGGGCAAGGCCGCGGCCGGTTGGCCGTCGGTGTCCAGCTTCGGCACCCGGCCCACGGTGGATGGCGTAGAGCCGCTGCTGGAGGCCCATTTGTTCGATTTCGCGGGCGACCTCTACGGGCGCCGCATCGAAGTCGAGTTCGTCGCCAAGTTGCGCGACGAGGAAAAGTTTTCCGATCTGGCGGCGTTGACCGCGCAGATGCAACACGACGCCGTGCAGGCGCGTGCCCTTCTTGAACAAGACCAACAACGAGCCTACGCGTGACCGCTGACGTCAATCCCTACAAGAGCACGCTGCACCTGCCGGCGACCGATTTTCCGATGCGCGGCGACCTGCCCAAGCGGGAGCCCATTGCGCTGGCGCAGTGGGAGCAGGACGGCCTGTACCAGCGCGTCCGCGAAAAGACCAGGAGTCGCGCGCGCAGTTTCGTGCTGCACGACGGCCCGCCGTACGCCAACGGCTCGATCCACATCGGCCACGCGGTCAACAAGGTGCTCAAGGACATCATCGTCAAGTCGCGCCTGATGGACGGCTGCGACGCACCCTACGTGCCGGGCTGGGACTGCCACGGCCTGCCGATCGAGATCGCGGTGGAGAAGAAGTTCGGCAAGGTGGGCGACAAGCTCACCGCCGCCGAATTCCGGCAGAAGTGCCGCGAATACGCCGCCGAGCAGATCGACCTGCAGCGCAAGGACTTCAAGCGCCTGGGCGTGCTGGGCGACTGGGACAACCCATACCGCACCATGGATTTCCGCTTCGAGGCGGACATGCTGCGTTCGCTGGCGAAGATCGTGGACCGTGGGCACCTGTCGCGCGGTGCCAAGCCGGTCTACTGGTGCTTTGACTGCGGCTCGGCGCTGGCCGAAGCCGAGATCGAATATGCCGACAAGCTGTCGCCGGCCATCGACGTGGCGTACAGCGCGAAGGATGGCGCCAAGCTGGCTGCCCAGTTCGGCATGGCGCTTGATGCGGGCGTGGAGGTGGCGGTGCCGATCTGGACCACCACGCCGTGGACGCTGCCGGCCAGCCTGGCGGTAAGCATCGGCCCCGAGCTGGAATACGCGCTGGTCGAAGGCCCGAAGCGCGCCGACGGCGGCCGCCGCCTGCTGGTGCTGGCCGAGGCGCTGGCGACCCAGGCGCTGGCGCGTTACGGCGTCGAGGACGTCGTGGTGCACGGCACCGCGATGGGCAGCGAGCTGGAAGGCGAGCTGCTGCGCCACCCGTTCTACGCCGAGCGTGACATCCCGCTGATCGTAGGCGACCACGTGTCGGCCGAGGACGGCACCGGCGCCGTGCATACCGCGCCGGGCCACGGCCAGGAAGACTTCGCGGTCAGCCAGAAGTACCACCTGATCGAGCGCTACACCGCCGCACAGATGAACCCGGTCGATGGCCGCGGCGTGTACCTGCCCAGCACCCCCGCCGCCGACGGCGTGGAGTTGGCCGGCCTGCACATCTGGAAAGCCAACGACGCGCTTGTCGAGATGCTGCGCGGCAACGGCCACCTGCTGGCGCTGGCCAAGCTCAACCACAGCTACCCGCACTGCTGGCGCCACAAGACGCCGGTGGTGTTCCGCGCCACGCCGCAGTGGTTCATCTCCATGGAGCAGGCGCATCTGCGTCGCGACGCGCTGGCCGCCATCGGCAAGGTCGGCTGGGTGCCGGAGTGGGGTGAGGCGCGCATCTACGGGATGATCGAAGGACGCCCGGACTGGACCATTTCGCGCCAGCGCACCTGGGGCGTGCCGATTGCGTTGTTCATCCACCGCGAGACCGGCTTGCCGCATCCGCGTTCGCCCGAACTGATGCGCCAGGTGGCCGAGCGCGTGGAACAGGCCGGCGTGGACGTGTGGTACGACCTCGACGCCGCCGAACTGCTCGGTGACGAGGCCGCGCAGTACGACAAGGTTACCGACATCCTTGACGTCTGGTTCGACTCCGGCGTGACCCATGAATGCGTGCTGGCGCAGCGTCCGCAGGACGGCCTGCACAAGCCCGCCGACCTGTACCTGGAAGGCTCCGACCAGCACCGCGGCTGGTTCCACAGCTCGCTGCTGACGGCCGTGGCGATGGATGGCGTGGCGCCGTACCGCCAGGTGCTGACGCACGGCTTCACCGTCGATGCCGACGGCCGCAAGATGTCCAAGTCGCTCGGCAACGTCATCGCGCCGCAGAAGGTGGTCGATGCGATGGGCGCCGACGTGCTGCGCCTGTGGATCGCATCGGCCGACTACCGCTACGAGATGGCGGTGAGCGACGAGATCCTCAAGCGCAGCGGCGACGTGTACCGCCGCCTGCGCAACACCGCGCGCTTCCTGCTGGCGAACCTGCACGGCTTCGACCCGGCGCAGCACCTGCTGCCGCTGGAGGAGATGGTCGCGCTGGACCGCTGGATCGTGCACCGCGCGCACGAGCTGCAGGAGAAGATCAAGGCCGCCTATGAGCGCTACGACTTCGCCGAGATCGTGCAGTCGCTGGCCAACTTCTGCAGCGTGGACCTGGGGTCGCTGTACCTGGACGTGACCAAGGACCGCTTGTACACGATGCAGGAAGATTCGCGCGGGCGCCGTTCGGCGCAGGGCGCGATGTACCGCATCGCCGAGGCGTTCGTGCGCTGGGTGGCGCCAATCCTGACCTTCACCGCGCAGGAGATGTGGGCCTACCTGCCGGGCCAGCGTGACGAGCACGTGCTGTTCACCACCTGGTACGAGGGTCTGGCGCCGCTCACCGGCGATGCCGAGTTGTCGGCCGAGGAGTTCGAGCGGCTGTTGGCGCTGCGCGAGCAGGTCAGCAAGACGCTGGAGCCGCTGCGCGCCGCGGGCACCATTGGTGCGGCACTGGAGGCCGAGATCGGCCTGCGCTGCAGCGTGGCCGACCAGAACTGGCTTGCGCCGCTGGTGGATGAGCTGCGCTTCCTCTTCATCAGCGGTGACGTACGCTTGATCGCCGACGACGCCGCGAAGGACATCACGGTCGAAGCCACCGCCACGGCAAAGTCCAAGTGCGTGCGCTGCTGGCACCATCGTGACGACGTGGGCCTGATTGCCGCGCACCCGCAGTTGTGCGGCCGCTGCGTGGACAACGTGGACGGCGCGGGCGAGGACCGTCGCTGGTTCTGAGCCCGCCGTCGCCACTTTCCCTGACTTAACCGGAATGACCACTTGACCGTTTCCCGTCCCAAGCCCAACGCCCTCGTCTGGCTCGCGCTGTCCGCGCTGGTCATCGTGCTCGACCAAGCCACCAAGGCCTGGGTGCTGGCCGACCTGCCGGAATACACCGCCATCCCGGTGATCGAAGGCTTCTGGAACTGGTACCGCACCTACAACACAGGCGCCGCGTTCAGCTTCCTGAGCGATGCGGGCGGCTGGCAGAAGTACTTCTTCGTGGTGCTGGCCGTCGGCATCAGCGGCATGCTGGGCTGGTGGCTGAGCCGTACGGCACGGGGCGACTGGAAGTCGGCGCTGCCGTACTCGCTGGTGATCGGCGGCGCCATCGGCAACGTCATCGACCGGCTGCTGCACGGCCACGTGGTGGACTTCATCCAGTGGCACTACCGGGACCATTACTGGCCGGCCTTCAACGTGGCCGACATGGCCATCGTCGGCGGTGCCATCGGCATCGCCCTGTTTGGCCTGCTGGGCGGGCAGGGCGGCAAGACCGACCCGGGCCGCAGGGGGTAAAATCGGCCCATGGACGTCCTGCTCGCCAATCCCCGCGGTTTCTGCGCCGGCGTCGACCGGGCCATCGAGATCGTCAAGCGCGCCATCGAGATGCTCGGTGCGCCGATCTACGTGCGCCACGAGGTGGTGCACAACCGCTTCGTGGTGGACGATCTCAAGCACCGCGGTGCGGTGTTCGTCGAGGAACTGGACGAGGTGCCCGATGGCGCCACCGTCATCTTCAGCGCGCATGGCGTGTCCAAGGCGGTCCGCGCCGAGGCCGAGCGTCGTGGTCTGAAGATCTTCGACGCGACCTGTCCGCTGGTGACCAAGGTGCACCTGGAGGTTTCGCGCCACTGCCGCGCCGGCCGTGACGTGATCCTGATCGGGCACGAAGGCCACCCCGAGGTGGAAGGCACGATGGGCCAGTGGCAGCGCGAGGCGGGCACCGGGAAGATCTACCTGGTCGAGGACGTGGCCGATGTGCAGGCGCTGGTCGTCGATCAGCCCGAGAATCTGGCCTACACCACCCAGACGACGCTGTCGGTGGACGACACCAAGGCGGTGATCGAGGCGATGCGCGCCAAGTTCCCGGCCATCGTCGGACCTCGCCACGACGACATCTGTTACGCCACCCAGAACCGCCAGGACGCCGTGCGGGAGCTGGCCCGGACCTGTGATCTGGTGCTGGTGGTGGGCTCGGTCAACAGCTCCAACTCCAACCGCCTGCGCGAGCTGGCGGAACGCGAGGGGGTTGAGGCGTACCTGATTGACGGCGCACCGGAGATCAATCCGACGTGGGTGCAGGGCAAGCGCCACATCGGCATCACCGCAGGCGCCTCGGCGCCGGAAGTGCTGGTGCGCGGCGTGATCGAGCGCCTGCACGAGCTGGGCGCCAAGCTGGTGCGCGAGCTGGATGGCGAGCCCGAGGACATGGTCTTCGCCCTCCCGAAGGAGCTGCGGCTGCAACTGGTCGATTGACCCCTGCGGGGCGGATCCCTACAATTGCCGGTCTTCGCCGGAATAGCTCAGTTGGTAGAGCGGCGCATTCGTAATGCGTAGGTCGTAGGTTCGATTCCTATTTCCGGCACCAAATGAGGGTTTCAGGGCTTCCCAAATACCCCCACGAAAGACAGGAAACCCCGCTACGGCGGGGTTTTTTGTGCCTGTAAGGTTCCCAATCGTCCCATTGCAGCCCCGCAAACGTGGGGGTACCGTTGGGGGTATCCGGCCCCCTCTGGGGGTATCGGCACCCAAAAGCGGGGGTATCGGGCATGGCAGCGAACACTGGAAAGCTGACAGCGGCGGCTATCAAGGCCAGCGAGGGCAAGCCCGGCAAGCTGGCGGACGGTGGCGGTTTGTTCCTGCTGACCAAAGACAGCGGCGCGCGCCTATGGCGGATGAAGTACCGCAATGCAGGCAGGGAGCGCCTTCTGTCCTTTGGTTCCTATCCAGAGGTTTCGCTAGCCGAGGCGAGGCGAGAGCGTGACAAAGCACGCGCGGCGATCCGTGACGGTGGCGACCCCGCAGCGAGCAAACGCGCGGCCAAGCTGGCGGCCAAAGTCGCAGCGGCGAATAGCTTTGAGGCCATCGCGCGCGAATGGCTGGCCAAGCAAAAGCGGAGCATGGCGAAGGCCACCTATGACAAGGCGCTGGCTTGTTTTGAGAATGACCTGTTCCCATGGTTGGGCTCGCGGCCGATTGGCGACATTGACGCGCCGGAACTACTGACCACGATCAAGCGCATAGAGGCCCGAGGGGCGCATGAATCGGCGCATAGGGCCAAGCAACGGGCGGGCCAGGTATTTCGCTACGCCATCGCACACGGCGCAGCGAAGCGCGATCCTGCGGCTGATCTGCGGGGGGCGCTGGCCCCGGTAGTGTCACGTTCGCGCGCGGCGATAACCGACCCGGCCAAGGTGGGCGACCTGCTGCGGGCCATCGATGACTACTCGGGCCAATTCACCACGCGTTGCGCCCTACGGCTGGCCCCGCTGCTGTTTGTCCGGCCCGGCGAGCTTCGCGCCATGGAGTGGGCGGAGCTAGACCTAGACGGTGCACTGTGGCGCATCCCTGCCGGCCGCATGAAGATGCGCGAGGCTCACGCGGTGCCGCTGTCCTCGCAAGCAGTGGCGATCCTGCGGGAGCTAGAGCCATTGACGGGGCGCGGGCGCTATTGCTTCCCGAGCTTGCAGACGGCCGACCGGCCAATGAGCGAGAACACGGTAAACGCGGCCCTGCGGCGGCTGGGATTCGACAAAGACACCATGACGGGCCACGGCTTCCGGGCCATGGCCAGCACGCGCCTAAACGAACTTGGATGGGCACCGGACGTTATCGAACGCCAGCTAGCCCATGCGGAGCGGAACAAGGTGCGCGCGGCATACAACCGGGCGCAGTACATAGCGGAACGAACCAAGATGATGCAGGCATGGGCGGACTACTTGGACGGCCTGCGGACGGGTGCCAAGATCATTCCGATTAAGCGCAAAGCCCGCTAACGCTTTTCTGCGACTTGTCTGCCATCAGGCGACGGTTCCGGCGTTCGGACTCACGCCACCTTGATGATCTGACCACGCTCCAATGAGGCGTTTTTTCGCGCAGTTCGTTCGGCGAATGGTCGCGCATTTCAGGGATGCAAGCCCGTTGGGGAAAAACTCACGCGCACGCTGTAACCCGCGCAGCAGCAGCATTTCAGCGCAGTCAACACGTGACCGCCATCAAAAAACCGTTGAAGTCTTTGGAGCGTGGTAGTTAATAGATACCCGACACGGCGCGGTGCAGCCCAGCAAGTCGCAGGGCGCGCGTTGTGGAGGGCAAACAATGCGACAAGGTACCCCGGCGAGTCTGGCCTATACGCTGCTGCGACTTCCCCAAGTCAAAGCCCGAACCGGCCTAAGCCGTTCTGAGATTTACCGCCGTGTGCAGTCCGGCGACTTCCCGCAGCCCGTGAAGCTGGGTGAACGTGCCAGCGCATGGCCAGAGCACGAAGTCATGGAGTGGTGCCAAGCCCGCATTGCCGCGCGCGATGCAAAGGCGGCGGCATGACAAGGCCCAATGAAAACGCCCTAATCCCGGCGAGCTTGGCGGCAGACGGGAATCAGGGCGCAGGTGCAAACGCGGGTGGCGTCGGCACGGCGGAGCATATCGCGCGCCCGACGTTGGCGCTATCGCAGGCGGTGGCGATGCTGGGCACGGCGGCGGAGTTTTTGGACGTATACGCGCGCGTGACCGATGATCCTGGCCCCGGCATTGTGGAGGCGACCGACCTGCTACACGCCGCGCGCCTGCTGCTGTCGCAGGGGGTGACAGCATGACCGGCCCGAGCTTGGGGAGTGCACGTTGCCAGTGCACGGCCTGCGGGGAGTTGTTCAACCGAACGCGGGTCTTTGACCGTCATAGGGTGGGCGAGTACGCGAAGCGCGGCGAGTGGGCGCATAGCCGGCGATGCCTAACGCCTGCGGAGATGCAGGCGCGCGGGTGGCGACGTAACGCGGCGGGGTTTTGGGTGATGGATGCCCTAGACGCTGCCGGCCAAGCCCGTACACGGGGCGATGCGGGGCGATCCGCTACCCCAGCCCCAGACAAGCCCGCGCGCAAGGCTGTGACCGTGTACCCGGCACCCTGCGGGGTGCGAAGGGGCACCCATGGCGGCTGACTACCGGCAACCGGATGCCGTGCGGTTTTTGTCGGCGTTGGCCCCAGATGGTGGGCTGACGTTCCAAACGTTTGATGACCGCAAGGAAAGGCGCGAGCTAGCCCGGCACCGGAGCGGAACGTATGCGAGTTGTGCACGGTGGCTGGCGGGGCAGAACGAAAAAGGTGCGGGCTGTTTCGTTATGGTGAACCGTGGCGACGGGAAGGGGCGGCGAACGGGCAACGTGCAATCCGTCCGGGCTGTCTTTCTGGATTTGGACGGCGCGCCATTGGAGCCCGTGCAAGCCGCGCCAATCCCGCCCCCTATCGTCTGCGAATCCTCGCCGTCCCGGTTCCATGCGTTGTGGCCCGTGGCAGGGATGCCGTTATCGGACTTCCGGCCGGCACAGTTGGCCCTAGCCGAGCGATTCCAAGGCGACCGGGCAATGGCGGACTTGCCGCGCGTGATCCGGCTGCCGGGGTACGTTCACGCCAAACGCGATCCGTTCACGTCGCGGCTGCTGCATTGTGATCCGGTGCAGCCGTGGCGGTGGCCAGACTTTGCCGAGGTGATGGCGCTGCCGTTCACTCCAACGCGCGCGGCGAACGATGAGGGGGAATGGGCCGATGGTGAACGCAACCTGGCCCTGTACCGGTTTGCCTGCGGGCTGCGGAACAAGGGGCTAGATCATGCCGAGGCGTTGCGACGGGTGACGGTCGCCAATGCGGAGCGATGCAAGACGCCATTGGATGGTGCGGAGGTCGCGGGCATTTTCGAGAGCGCATGGAAGGCCCCCGCACAGGGGTTCGCCAAACTTCCCCACGACGTGATGGATAGCGAGGCGTTCCGAACGTTGCCGGATGCAGGCGCGCGGGTAATGTTTGGGCTGTTGCGAAACTACGGCCCTGCAATCAATGGGCGGCTGACGTTCACGCGAAGCGATGCGGCGCGCTGGGGCTTGGACAAGCGGCGACGGACTGCCGGCCTGCGGGCTGCGGAGGATGCGGGCTTGATCGAATGCACAGAGCGCGGCAAGTCTGCGACCCCCGGACACCGTGCTACCCCCGACCGTTTCCGCCTGCTGTTCCTGCCGTGATAGGGGTCAAATTGCCCCCTATGCATCGTAGGGATAGGGGTCAAATCTGTACCCCTTATGTAGATAACAGGGAAAGGAAGGGGTGAGGGATGGAGAGGGAGAGCCCACCGGCGACCATTGCCTAAAGTAGAGGGAAATAGACCGCTGGCGGTTTGCGGACTTTTTGGACACTCTAAAAAGGCTGGCCCCTGCTGCTGCCGTGGTGGGGGCCATTTCTTTAGTGAAGGGAAAGACGCCGCGCGCGTGATCCTGGCCCTAGTTGCTGCCGGGTTTTCCGACGCCGTAAAAGGGGGGCGGCAGCGGCAACGGGTTAGGTGACGCCGTAAAAAGGCGCGGCCCCAAGATCGCCACAAGGTCACAGCAAGATTGGGGCAAGGTTGCAGCAAGGTCGCCAGCGTGCCGGCTGCGACGTGTGCGGGCATTGCAGGCCATCGGCAAGGGGGACGCTACGGGGACGCCATTCGCGCCCTGTATCGCACAGTGTGGCCAAGTGCGACGGGGTGATGGCGGGGCGGTTCGCAGCGCTTGCGATGGGACGGTCGCAGAGTGTGGCCATGCGACGATTGCCCCCAGCCTGCCACTGGATCGAAACCGAGACTGGCGCGTATTTGCGCTGGCACGCGGGAACGGTGGGCTGGGTCAAGCCGACCGGCACGGGTGCAGAGGTCACGATCCAATGGCGGGACTTTCACCACACAGCCCCAGCGGCGAGCGTGGCGCAAGGCCGTCGATTCCTGGCCTGTTGGGTGGCGGCGCGGAAAGGATTCCCCGGCAGCGTCAAACGGAGGTGTTAGCCCGGCGAGTCGATGGCGGTGCCGGCTTCATCCATCCAGCCTGCCTCTAATAGCATCCTGTCGATGCGATGAGAAACCATGTCACAGCATCCATGGAGGTCATGGGTCCGCTCCATTCGCGCTGCCTCGTTTCTGATGGGACCCGCGAGAGCAGCGAACGCTGCCAAGCGCGCGCCCGAATCCGTGTAAGCGGCACGCAGCTCCGGAATCATGACTTCCAGATCATCCAAAGCATCCAAAATAGGACGCAACACCGAGTGCAAGCGTAGATCCATGGCGGGATTCAAACCCTCTATGGTCAGGTGCGGGATGGGGGCGGGTCAGACAGCTTGGGCCCAAAAGCGGTACACCGGCAGGAAAGCAAGGGCGCCTGTGTCCCCTGCGGCGGCTGCGGCTAGTAGCAGAGCGAGAATCTTTTGAGCGTCCATTCTGAAAAGCTTCGTGGTTTGACGGGGTGCCACCGCTAGTGGGCGGGGGCGAACCTATCAGGGAAAGCCGGCGCGTAGCGGAGGAAAGATTCTCACCAAAAGGTCCGGCTGGAAAGTCACCGGGGGCGCCTCCAAAGTCTGGTGATCTCAGCCCTTGACCGCGTGCCCCGGCGAGCGATGCTATATCGGAACAATTTCGGGATTTGCCGGCCCATGGCGTCTCCTCCGGTGCCGGGGTAGCCGGGCAAATGTGGGGGTATTTCTGGGGGTACTTTCTCAGATCAATGAAAAACAATCACAATAAATCAGATACATAGGCCAATAGTGCGGTGCCTATTTCCGCACCATCTTCAAAGTCCCGCTCCGGCGGGACTTTGTCGTTTTGGGGCATGCGGGGCGCAGTATGCGCGAGGTCACCTCCAGCGCAATGAGAACCGGCCGTCCTCGCCCAGGGCCACGTCGCTCCCATGCTGCCGGCACTCCCGGCGCAGGCGGTCAACCAGCCAACGACGGTCGTCCCCCGCTGCCAGAAGAACGCGGAACACCTGGATGCGTGTCGGCGTCATCACCAACTCCAGCAGACGCCCGCTGCCGCGTTCCAACACCGGGAAGTACATCAGGCCCAGTTCACCGCGGTATTCCTCGTGGCCTTCGATGCCCTCGTAGTCGTTGAGGAAGTCGCCGCAGCCGTACAGGATCAATCGGTCGTGGTGCACCTCGATGCCCTTCACGTGGTGCGAGGAGTGGCCATGGACCAGGTCGACGCCGGCTTCGTCAATCAGGGCATGGGCGAAGGCGCGCTGCTCGGGCGGGATCGCGTAGCCCCAGTTGCCACCCCAATGAAGCGAGAACACCACCAGGTCGCCGTCGCGTTTATGGTGTCGCACCGACGCGGCCAACCGCGACACGGTGGAAGCCGCCAGGTCGGGCAGGCGGTTTACCCCCGGTCGGGATGGCGTGGCCGCCCAGGCCGTTGGCACGCCGGAGTCGCCGGTGGCGGCGGCGAACACGAGGATGCGCGCGTTGTCGCCCACGGGCAGGATCGCCGGGGCCTGGGCCATCGCCGTGTCGCCGCCTGCGCCGGCGGTCGCGATCCGGGCGCGGCGGAGCGTGGACAGGGTCTCGCTCAGTCCCTCGCGATCCCAGTCCAGCACGTGGTTGTTGGACAGCACGCAGCAATCGATGCCGGCCGCCGTCAGGCAGGCCACGTTGCCGGGGTGCATGCGGTAGTTGATGCCCTTGGGCCAGTGCCGGTCGCTTCGGGTGACGGCGGTTTCCAGATTGATGATGCGGGCGGTGGGGCGCTGTCGCTCCAGCTCCGCGAGCGCATCACCCCAGACATAGGTGCAGGGGGCCGGGCGTGGAATCCCGCCGCTGTGACGCTCTGCCAGCGCGAGGTACCGGCGCGCATCGCGGACGTGGGATTCATGCAAGGTTGGATCCGACCGGTGCGGCAGTATCTGGTCGATGCCTCGACCGAGCATGACGTCGCCGCACAGGAACAGGCGCATCGGGTGCGACATGGGAGCGCTCCCCGGTAAGGGTCTTGTGGCGGCGGCCAGCAGCGTGGCGGCGGGCCCGGACGTCGCCATGCCCAGCGCCAGGCGGGTCGAAACCTGCAGGAAGTGTCGTCGTCCACGCATGCCGGCAGCCCATCCACGACCATCTTCGTCCTTGCGCGGGCGGCGCGCTACCCGGTGGCGACCGGCGGTCACGGCGAGGCATGCAGGGAAGGCGCGGGGCGAGCGGCGGATGCTGTCTCGTCCCGCGCGACACGGACGGGCTACAGTGTCGGCAATCCACCACGCACGTCGCCATGGCCGTCTCCAGCAAGTCCGCCGCCAAGTCCCGCACCGCTTACGTCTGCTCCGAGTGTGGCGCCGACCACACCAAGTGGCAGGGCCAATGCGCCGAGTGCGGCGCGTGGAACACGCTGAGTGAGTTCGTGGTGCAGCCGGCGGCTTCGGCTTCCAAGGGCGGGGTGGCGGCCTCCCGGCGCAGCAGCTGGGCGGGCAAGGCGGATGCGCCTGCAGTGACGCCCCTGAAGGACGTGCGCCATGCCGAGGACAACCGGGTCAGCACTGGCATCGGTGAGTTGGATCGGGTGTTGGGCGGTGGGCTCGTGCATGGCGCGGTGGTGCTGGTCGGCGGCGACCCGGGCATCGGCAAGTCCACGCTGCTGCTGCAGGCGGTGGTCAAGATGGCCGGCGAGTTGCCGGCGCTTTATGTCACCGGTGAGGAGTCGCTGGCGCAGGTCGCAGGCCGCGGTGCGCGCCTAGGCTTGCCGCTGGACGGCGTGCATGCGCTGGCCGAAACCGGTATCGAGCGCATCCTCGAGCACGCGGCGGCGATGCAGCCGCGGTTGATCGTGGCCGACTCGGTACAGACGCTGTGGACGGAGGAATTGAGTGCCGCCCCCGGCTCGGTCAGCCAGGTGCGCGAGAGCGCGGCGCGGCTGGTGCGCTACGCCAAGGAGACGGGCACGTCGGTGTTCCTGGTGGGCCACGTGACCAAGGAGGGCGGCATCGCCGGCCCGCGCGTGCTGGAGCACATGGTCGATGCGGTGCTGTACTTCGAGGGCGAGAGCGGAAGCCGTTTCCGAGTGCTGCGTGCGTTCAAGAACCGCTTCGGCGCGGTCAACGAACTCGGTGTTTTCGCGATGGGCGACAAGGGCCTGCGTGAGGTGCCAAATCCGTCGGCGATCTTCCTGTCCGGCAGCGAGCGCCCCCAGCCGGGCAGTTGCGTGATGGTCACCCGGGAGGGCACGCGCCCGCTGCTGGTGGAGGTGCAAGCGCTGGTGGATGCCTCGCCGCTGTCCAATCCGCGCCGGGTGGCGGTGGGCATGGAAGGCAACCGCCTGGCCATGCTGCTGGCAGTCTTGCACCGCCACGGCGGGGTGGGCGTCGGCGACCAGGACGTGTTCGTGAACATCGTCGGCGGCATTCGCGTGCAGGAGACCGCGGCTGACCTGCCGGTGTTGCTCTCGGTGTTGTCGTCGCTGCGCGACCGGCCGCTGGCCGAGCGCACGATCGCCTTCGGTGAAGTAGGCCTGTCCGGTGAGATCCGCCCGGTGCCCAACGGCGAGGAGCGGCTGAAGGAAGCCGCCACGCATGGCTTCAAGCGCGCCATCGTCGCCAAGGCCAATGCGCCCAAGTCCGGGCGCATCGGTGAGATGGAGGTCATTGCCGTGGAGCGGCTGGCCGAGGCGCTGGACGCCGCGCGGGAGTGACCTGCGCAGCCCTCCTCGATCGTCGAATGCTGGCGATGGCGGCGCCCGGTGAACCGGAAGGCGGAGCCTTACCCTCGCGCGCAACGGCTATCAGGCGCTTCGGCCCAGCACCAGCTCCAGCATGAACTTGCTGCCGAAGAACGCCAGCACCAGAAGCGCCATCGCCGCCAAGGTCCAGCGGACCGCGGTGGCGCCGCGCCAACCGTACCGCCAGCGTCCCACCAGCAGCGCACCAAAGGTCAGCCACGACAGCACGCTGAGCACGGTCTTGTGCACCAGGTGCTGGGCCAGCAGGTTTTCGACAAAGAGGATGCCGGTCAGCAGGGTCGCGGTGAGCAATACGAAGCCCGCGCTGATGGTGCGGAACAGCAGCGTTTCCAGTGCCACCAGTGGCGGCAACGCCCGCAGCCAGCGGTGGAACTCGCGCCGGCGCAGGGCGCGCTCCTGCAGCCACAGCATCATCGCCAGCAACGCCGCCACGGCCAAGGTGGCGTAGGCCAGCAGCGCGAGCCAGGCATGCAGTTGCAGCCGCCAGTCCAGGATGGGGCCTGTGGTCGTCCCATGGCCCTTGGCCGCGCACAGCAACAGCATGGTCGATGCCAGTGGGTACACCACGACACCCAGTGCGGCCATCCGCCCATTGAGGCCTACGGCCGTGGTCAGCAACGCCATGCCCAGGCCCACCAGCGAGAGTGCGGCGAAGAAGTGCATGTCAGTGCCGCCGCTGGCCTGCCAAGTGTTTACGTGCACCAGAGCGTGCGCCATCAGGCCGACGATGGCCGGCCACGCCCAATGGCGCGAGGGGGCACGGTTGCCTTGCAGGCCGGTGACCAGCAGTCCGGTGGCGAACAGGTAGGACAGGGTGGAAACGAGAACGAGTGTCATCGGCAAAGTGTCGCATAGCCGTGTGGCCGCGGGTGCGGCCATGTCGCGCGGACGCTGGGCGGGGCGTATGCTCGGCCCTAGCACCGTCTGGAGGAGCAAGTCATGCACGCTTCGCACGCGACGCCGTCTTCCCGCAACGCCAGCCCGCTGGGGAGGGTGTTCTGGTTGTACGGAGTGATTCCCAGCAACCTGCTGTGGATTGGGGTGCTGTGGCTGATGACGGGCGGCGGAACGCCCAGCGCCACACTGGGGTTGCTGGCCTTCCTGCTGGTCTACACCGCCTGGATCCTCGTGGCCGTCTGGCGCGCCGCGCCGCAGGCCCACGATCCCCGCTACGGTGTGCTGGCCCGGGCGCTGACCGTGGCCTGGGCTATTAACACCGTGTTGTTGGTGTTCTTCCTCGGCCTGCCGCTGCTGCGCTGAGCGTCAGCCGAACTGCAGGACCGCGCCACTGCGGTCGAAGGCCGCGAAGTCCGACACGCGGCCGTTGTTGATGGCGTTGACCATGAAACGCAGCGGTTGTGCCGCTTCGTCCGTACTCGGCGCGATGCCGGCACGCCCGGACAAGCTGCCTACAAAGACGATGTCCCAGTCCTGGCCTGTGTTGGCCGATTCGGCGGCTAGGGCATCGAAGCTGGCGACCTCGGCGGGCGCCTTGTCCACGCACAGGCAGGGCGACAGGGTGCCGCCCTCGCGTTGCTCATAACGCTCGCGCTGGTCGTCGGTGGCGTGTTCGGGCAGGTCCACCCGGGCGAACACAAACAGCAGGCGCTGCGGTTCAGGCTGGCGGGTGGCGGCGTCGAGCAGGTCCTGGAAAGTGGCGAGGCTCATGGGGTGGGCTTCGAGGGGAGTGGCGCGACGCTATCACGTCCATGGGGGCGCCATGCCCCGCCTGGGCCCATCCGCCGGCGGTAATCAGGCCGGTCTTGACCCCAATCAAGCACGAGCCCGCCGCATGGGTCTAAGCTACGTCCCAAGCAGGGGTTCGCCCCTGTGACATCTCCAAGCCCGGCCGCCTGTGTCCACACGGATATGGCGACCGGGCCGTGACTCCGCCTGGCGGAGTCACCGGGTCGGACTGGAAACGGGTCGGCCTCCCTGTATCGGACTGGAGTGACAACATGCAGACCCTCGTTGACGGCTTCGGGCGGGCGTTCCCGTACCTGCGTCTTTCATTGACGGAGGCCTGCAACTATCGGTGCAGGTATTGCCTGCCCGATGGTTACCATGCCGACGGCCGGCCCACGTTCCTGACGCTGGACGAGATCGAGCGCCTGGTGCGCGGTTTCGCCGCGCTGGGCATGAGCAAGATCCGCCTGACCGGTGGCGAGCCGAGTTTGCGCAAGGACCTGCCTTCGATCATCGCCGCGGTGTCGGCGGTGCCGGGCATCCGCAAGATTGCCATCACCACCAATGGCTGCCTGCTGCCGCGCCATGTGCGCACCTGGCGCGAGGCGGGCTTGACCGCGCTCAATGTCAGCCTGGACAGCCTGGACCCGGCGCGTTTTGCGGCCATCACCGGCCACGACCGGTTTGCCGAAGTCACTGAAGGCGTCGAGATGGCGCTTGGGATGGGCTTCGACTCAGTGAAGCTCAATGCCGTGTTGCTGCGCGGGCTCAACGATGACGAACTGCCGGCCTGGTGCGATTACCTGCGCGAGCGCGACATGGCCATCCGCTTCATCGAGCTGATGCGCACCGGCGACAACGCGGCGTACTTCGAGCGCCATCACGTGCGCGGCGAGACGCTGGAACAGCAACTGGTGGACGCGGGTTGGTCGCTGCGGCCGCGTGCCGACGATGCCGGGCCGGCGCGCGAATACACGCACCCGGACTACCGCGGGCGCATCGGCGTGATAGCACCGTATTCCAAGGATTTCTGCGCGGGCTGCAACCGCCTGCGCGTCACCGCGCGCGGCGACCTGCGGCTGTGCCTGTTCGGCGATTTTGGCGTCGCGCTGAGGCCGTTGCTGCAGTCGGATGGTGACCACGACGCGCTGGTGGCGCGTATCGCCACGCAATTGGGACTCAAGGCGGCCGGACACGGCCTGCACCAGGGGCAGACGGGCATCACCCCGCACCTGGCATCGATTGGAGGATGAGCAACGCATGACGACGGAACGTGCCGCGGCCTTTTACATGGCCGATATCCGCAACAAGCGCCCCACGCGGCGGCGCGCGGTGGCGGTGGGCGAACTCAAGGCGGGGCCGGTGGCCTACCCACTGATCGTGGAGCGGCGCCTGCCCAAGGGCGACGCGCTGGTGATGGCCGAAGTGGCCGGGCTGCAGGGCGCGAAGATGGCCTCCGCACTGATGCCGCTGTGCCACCCGCTGCCGCTGGAACTGGTGCGCGTGCGCTGCGAGCCGGTGCCCGAGCGCCACGCCATCCGCGTGTACTGCGAATGCGCCACTGAGGCGCGCACCGGCGTGGAGATGGAAGCGCTGGCCGGCGTCAATGCCGCGTTGCTGACCCTGTATGACCTGAGCAAGCCGGTGGAGCCCGCGCTGGGGATCGGCGCCATCCGTTTGTTGTTCAAGGAGGGTGGCAAGAGCGGCCTGTGGCTGCACCCCGAGGGCATGACCGACGACGAGCGCGAGCACTACCGCCCGCGCGACATGGCGCGGCTGCGCGACGTGCCGTGCGCGGTGATCACGCTGAGCGACCGCGCCAGCCGCGGTGAGTACGAGGACCGTTCGGGGCCGGTGCTGGTAGAGGGCCTGCGCGCCCTAGGCGCGCGCGTGGACCATGTTGAAGTACTGCCCGATGGCATCGATCCGCTGGCCGAGCGCTTGCGTGCCTTGGCGGCGCACGGCGTCCGCATCTGCCTGTGCACCGGCGGCACCGGCCTGGGGCCGCAAGACGTGACGCCTGAGGCGCTGCGTCTGGTCGCGGACCGGCAAGTGGACGGGCTGGCCGAGATGTTCCGCAGCGAAAGCGCCAAACACACGCCGCTGGCGTGGCTCAGCCGTGCCGAGGTGGTGCAGGTGGGGCGCATGCTGGTGTTCGCGCTGCCGGGCAGCCCGCGTGCGGCGCAGCAGGGCATGGACATCCTCGCGCCGTTGCTGGCACACGCGCTGGCGATGATCGACGGTGAGGCGCACGCATGATCGGTTACGACGAGGCGCTGGCCACCATCCTGCGCGAAGCCTCGCGGCTGGACGTGCGCCGCTGCACGCCCGAGCAGGCACTGGGCCACGTGCTGGCCGCGCCCGTGGCGAGCGGGGAGTACCTGCCGCCCTTCGACAACTCGGCGATGGATGGCTTTGCGCTGCACGTGGGTGGTGCGACCTTGCGAGTCGGCACCGAGTTCGATGTCGCGGGCGCGCAGGCCGCAGGCGACGCGCGTGTGGAGGCGACGCCTGGCGCGTGGGAGATCATGACCGGCGCGCGTATGCCGGAGGGCTTGGATGCCGTGGTGCCGGTGGAGCAGGTGGACGTGCTGGCACGCGATGCCGATGGCCGTCCGACGCGTATCCGCTTGGCGGCCGACGTCGAGGCCGGCCAGCACGTGCGCCTGCGTGGCGAAGACGTGGTGCGCGGCGCACCGGTGATTAATGCCGGCACGCGCGTTGCGCCGCAACACTTGATGATGATGGCGGCTCTCGGGGTGCAGGTGGTTGATGTGGTGCGACGCCCGTGCGTGGCGGTTATCACCACCGGGCGCGAACTGGTCGATGACCCGACGCGAACGCTTGCATCCGGGGAAATCCGCAACAGCAACGGCCCATTCCTTGCGGCGCGCGCCATCGAGGCGGGCGCTGACGTGGTGCTCCGCGAGACGGTGACCGACGATCCGGCGGCGTTACTGTCGGCACTCGAGCGTGCAATCGAGGCCGGCGCGGATGTGGTGCTGAGTACCGGCGCGGTCTCGATGGGGCGTTACGATTTCGTGCCCGACACGCTGCGCGGGATTGGTGCGACGACGTATTTCCACAAGGTGCGTATTCGTCCGGGCAAGCCGCTGCTGTTTGCGCGGCTGGCGGGCGGGCAGTTGTATTTCGGCTTGCCGGGCAATCCGGTGTCGAGCGCGGTAGGGCTTCGCTTCTTCGTCGAACCGGCCTTGCGCGCAATGACGGGGCTGGCGCCGGAGCGACCGCTGCGCGTACCGCTGGCCGCGGCCTATCGCAAGCGCGCGCCACTGAGGTTTCATCTGAAAGGGCGGCTTGAGGTCGACGGTGCGGGACGCCTGCAGGCGCGCGTGCTGCCTGGCCAGGAGTCGTTCCGCATCCTGCCGCTGCTGGCGGCGAATGCCTGGGTGGTAATAGCGGAGGACGCCGAAGCCCCGGAGGCCGGCGACCTGGTGGAGGTGTATGGGTTGGGGCATCTGGAGGCCCCGCGGATGGACGAGGTGAGGGCATGAAGGTGCAGGTGAGCCTGTTTGGCGCCTTCCGCAGTTTTGATCCGGGTGCGCAGGTCGTGATCGATGTCCCGGACGGCGCACGGGTGTCAGAGCTGCGCCAGGCGCTGGAGCACTACGGCTGCACACACTGGCAAGGCTTCAACCCGGCGCTGCTGCGCCGCTCGGCCTTCGCCAGCGAGACCACGGTGCTGCGCGAGGCGGATGCGCTGCCGCCCGACGGCCGAATGGCGGTACTGCCGCCGGTGAGTGGAGGTTGAACATGGAACGGCATCATTGCAGCGTCGTCGACATCGTTGACGGTCCGCTCGATCCAGCGGCGGCACTCGAGTTCGTGTCCGATCCCGGCTTCGGCGGCATCACGATGTTTGTCGGTCGGGTACGCGATCTGAACCACGGACGGGTGGTCACCGGCGTCAGCTATGACATGTTCGTACCGTTGGCGCTAAATGGCTTTCGCGAGATCGCGGCCCGCGCCGATGGCGACTTCGGTCCGACGCTGAAGCTCTACATCGCCCACGCCAAGGGGCGGCTCGCGGTGGGCGATCTGGCGGTGGTGGTCGCGGCGGGCACGCCACACCGCGACGAGGCCTTCCGTGCCTGTCGGCAGGTGATCGAGGCGGTGAAGCACACCAGCCCGATCTGGAAGCAGGAACACTACGAGGACGGCGACAGCATCTGGAGCGAGGGGTGTTCGCTGTGTGGGGAAGATTCCGAAATGCCGACGTCGGTGGCGGTCGCATCGGCTGACGAGGCGGCGGTGTCAGCGGAGGGCGTCCAGATGGCGGTGCCGCACGCAGAGGCCGGCAGCCCGATGCCGACGACTGCCCATGGCGACGAAGGCTGCAGCCATCCCCATGGACACCACGGACACTGAGCCACCGGTCTGGATCGGCGTGGTCCTGGCCGGTGGCCGTTCCAGCCGCATGGGGCAGGACAAGGCGCGCCTGACGTGGCGTGGCCAGACGCTGGTGGAGCACGCCTGCGCCACGATGATGGCGGCTGGTGCGGCCAGAGTGGTGGTCAGCGGCGACTACCCGGAGTGGGACGGCCTTCCCGACGCCACGCCTGACCTCGGTCCGCTGGGCGGCTTGGCCAGTGTGTTCGCAGCGGTGCCGGACGGAGTGCTGCTGTTGATGCCCGTGGACATGCCGTTGGTGACGCCGGGCCTTCTGCGCGCGCTGGCGAGCGCACGCGCGTCGGCATGCGTGACATTTCGTGACCACGTCCTGCCGGTGCGTCTGCAGGTAGATGCCCATAGCCGCGCGGTGCTGGCCGGGCTGCTGGGCGACCCGGCGGGCCGGCGATCGCTGCGGACATTGCGCCACGCGCTCAAGGGCGCATCCATCGACCTATCGCCGGCGCAGCGAGCAGAACTCGTCAACTGCAACACGCCCGATGAATGGCAGGCGGTGAGCTCATGAAAGTGCAGATGCAGGGACAGTCCCTTCGGGTGCGGATCAGCGAAGCTGAGTTGGCACGACTGCTGGCTGGCGAGGCCATCGACAATCTGACCCGATTGCCGGGCGGCGAGTGCTGCAGGCACGAGGTGCGCGTGGTAGGGGGCGATGAGCCCACGTTGCTGGCGGGCAAGGGCGGTTGGACGCTCAGCCTGTCGCGCGGGCAGCTGGACCCATACGTGGCCCGGCTGCCGTGTCGGGAGGGCCTGGCTTTCCGGCTCGCGGTGGGGATAGGGCCCGACCTGGAGGTCGCCTTCGAGGTGGACGTGCGGGACAGCGTCCGCAGCCGCGGCACGTCCAGGCGGGGCGCGCAATCCCCTGGGGGAGCTGACCGGGACTCCGGTTGATCTACGTCAAGAGGGTGTGAAGGCCCCAGCTGAAATTGATCCCGATCAATCTAGGGTCGGGCGATCGGGAGCACGCTGGCGCTGCAGTGAAGACGCCGCGCTTCCCAAGAGGCGGCCGTCGGCACATCCGGCTTTCCCTACCGCAGGTACGTCCCATGAACGCCCAGATGGCCAGCAAGCCTCGCAGCGTTGGTTCCCTGATCCATGACTGGAAACCGGAGGACGCCGCGTTCTGGGCGCGTACCGGCAACCGCATCGCCAATCGCAACCTCGCCATCTCCATCCCCGCGCTGCTGCTGGCGTTCGCGATCTGGATGATGTTCTCCGCGGTGACCGTGAGCCTGCCGCAAGTGGGGTTCACCTTCACCACCGACCAGCTGTTCTGGCTGGCTGCACTGCCCGGCCTGTCCGGTGCCACGTTGCGCATCTTCTATTCATTCGTGGTGCCGCTGTTCGGCGGCAGGCGCTGGACCGCCATCGCCACGGCCTCGCTGTTGATTCCCGCCGTGTGGTTGGGCTTCGCGGTACAGGATCCCACCACGCCATACTGGCAATTCGTCGCCATCGCCATGCTGTGCGGACTCGGTGGCGGCAACTTCGCCTCGTCGATGTCCAACATCTCCTTCTTCTACCCGAAGGCGAAGCAGGGCTACGCGCTGGGCATGAACGCGGGGCTGGGCAACCTGGGCGTGTCGGTCACGCAGTTCGTCATCCCGCTGGTCATCACCTTCGGGCTGTTCGGCACGCTGGCCGGTGTGCCGCAGGTGACCGCCGACGGCAAGGTGCTGTTCCTGCAGAACGCGGGATTCATTTGGGTGCCGTTCCTGGTGGTGTGCAGCATCGCCGCCTGGTTTGGCATGAACGACCTCTCCGCCGCACGGTCGTCGTTCGCCGAGCAGGCGGTGATCTTCAAGCGCAAGCACAACTGGCTGATGTGCTGGCTGTACATCGGTACCTTCGGCTCGTTCATCGGGTTCTCGGCTGGCTTCCCGATGCTGATCAAGACCCAGTTCCCCGACGTCAACCCGATGACGTATGCCTTCCTGGGGCCGCTGGTGGGCGCGCTGATGCGATCGGTGGGCGGCTGGCTGTCCGACAAGCTGGGCGGCGCGCTCCTGACGTTCTGGGTGTTCGCGCTGATGGTGGCGGGCGTGTTCGCGGTGCTGCACTTCCTGCCCAGTGGCGGGCAGGGCGGCAACTTCCAGGGCTTCCTGGCCAGCTTCATGGCGCTGTTCGTGCTGACAGGCATCGGCAACGCCTCCACGTTTCGCATGATTCCGGTGATCTTCCGCACGCTGCATGAGCGCTGGTCGGCCAACGCCGATGCCGAGGGCAAGGCCGCGGCGACGCGCCAGGCGGGCATCGAATCGGCGGCCGTGATCGGCTTCAGTTCGGCGATCGGTGCTTACGGCGGCTTCTTCATTCCCAAGAGCTACGGCTCATCGATCGCCATGACCGGCGGCCCCGAAATGGCGCTGTATGGGTTCATCGCCTTCTACGTCAGCTGCCTGGTGGTCACGTGGTGGTGGTACTACCGCCGCGGCGCCGAAACACCGTGCTGACCCGTCGCAAGGTAACCGGGGCCGGCATCGCCGGCCCCTTCAACAGGATGCGTGACACCGCGATGCAATCGATTGCCAAGAGGGTTTTCCCATGAGTTATTTCCTTGACCGGCTGCAGTTCTTCAAGCGCAGCCCGGACACATTCTCCGACGGCCACGGCGTTACCAAGACGGAAAGCCGGGAGTGGGAAAACAGCTACCGCGCCCGCTGGCAGTACGACAAGATCGTCCGCTCCACCCACGGCGTGAACTGCACGGGCTCGTGCAGCTGGAAGATCTACGTCAAGAACGGGCTGGTCACATGGGAAACCCAGCAGACCGACTATCCGCGCACGCGACCCGACCTGCCCAACCATGAGCCGCGCGGCTGCCCCCGTGGCGCCAGCTATTCGTGGTATCTGTACAGCGCCAACCGTCTGAAGTATCCGCTGGTGCGCGGCGCGCTGCTGCGCATGTGGCGCGAGGCGCGCAAGACCAAGTCGCCGGTGGAGGCATGGGCGAGCATCGTCAACGATCCGGCCAAGGCCAAGGACTACAAGTCCCGTCGCGGCATGGGCGGCTTCGCCCGCGTGCGTTGGGACGAAGCCAACGAGATGATCGCGGCCGCCAACCTGTACACGGTCAAGCAGTACGGCCCGGACCGCGTGGTCGGCTTCTCGCCGATTCCAGCGATGTCGATGGTTTCGTACGCCGCCGGCGCGCGCTACTTGTCGCTGCTGGGCGGCGCCTGCCTGTCGTTCTACGACTGGTACTGCGACTTGCCGCCGGCCTCGCCGCAGGTGTGGGGTGAGCAGACCGACGTGCCCGAGTCGGCGGACTGGTACAACAGCCGCTACATCATCGCGTGGGGCTCCAACGTCCCGCAGACTCGCACGCCCGACGCGCACTTCTTCACCGAGGCGCGCTACAACGGCACCAAGACCGTCGCGATTACCCCGGACTACTCGGAGGTCGCCAAGCTCACCGACCACTGGCTGCACCCCAAGCAGGGCACTGACGCCGCGCTGGCGTTTGCGATGGGCCACGTGATCCTCAAGGAATTCCACGTCGACCACCCGTCGCAGTATTTCACCGACTACTGCCGCCAGTACTCCGACATGCCGCTGCTGGTGCGCCTGGAGAAGCGCGATGACGGGCGCCTCGTGCCGGAGCGTTTCCTCCGTGCCAGCGACCTGGGCGGCCTCAACGAAACCAACAACCCCGAATGGAAGACGCTGGCGTACGACGAGGCCACCGGCGAGATGGTGGTGCCCAATGGCTCGGTCGGCTTCCGCTGGGGCGAGAAGGGCAAGTGGAACATCGAGGAGAAGGAGAGCGCTGGGCGTGACACGCGCCTGAGGCTGACCCTGAAGGACGCCAACGACAGCATCGAGGCGGTCAGCTTCCCGTACTTCGGCGGCATCGAGCACGAGAAGTGGACGGCCTCGAAGTTCGACGAGGTGCTGGAGCGCAACATTCCCGTGCGCCGAATGACCCTGGCTGACGGTCAGGAATGGGCCGTGGCCACCGTCTACGACCTGCTGCTGGCGCAGTACGGCGTGGACCGCGGCTTTGGCGGCGGCAACGTGGCCGCTAGCTTCGACGACAAAGTGCCGGGCACCCCGGCCTGGCAGGAGACGATCACTGGCGTGCCGCGCCAAGACGTGATCGAGATTGCCCGTGAGTTCGCGCGCACCGCCGACAAGACGCACGGTCGCAGCATGATCATCGTCGGCGCCGCGATGAACCATTGGTTCCACAACGACATGAACTACCGCGGCCTGATCAACATGCTGGTCATGTGCGGTTGCATCGGCCAGACCGGCGGCGGCTGGGCGCACTACGTGGGCCAGGAGAAGCTGCGTCCGCAGACCGGCTGGCAGCCGCTGGCGTTCGCGCTGGACTGGAACCGCCCGCCGCGCCACATGAACGGCACGTCGTTCTTCTACTTCAACTCCGACCAGTGGCGCTACGAAAAGCTGGACGTGAAGGAGATTCTGTCGCCGCTGGCGGATGCCTCCAAGTACAGCGGCAGCCTCGTTGACTTCAACCTGCGCGCGGTGCGCATGGGCTGGTTGCCGAGTGCCCCGCAGCTGGATCGCAATCCCATCGAGGTGGTGCGCGCTGCCGAGAAGGTCGGCATGGCACCCGTCGACTACGCGGTGTCCCAGTTCAAGCAGGGCTCGCTGGACTTCGCCTTCTCCGACCCGGATGCGCCGCAGAACTTCCCGCGCAACATGTTCATCTGGCGCTCGAACCTGCTGGGCTCGTCCGGCAAGGGCCACGAGTACATGCTGCGCCACCTGCTCGGCACCCGGCATGGCCTGCAAGGCAAGGACTTGGGCGAGCGCGGCGCGATCAAGCCCGAGGATGTGACCTGGCGCGACGAGGCGCCGGAAGGCAAGCTCGACCTGCTGGTCACGCTCGACTTCCGCATGTGCACCACGGCGCTCTACTCGGACATCGTGCTGCCCACGGCCACCTGGTACGAGAAGAACGACCTCAACACCTCCGACATGCACCCGTTCATCCACCCGCTCTCCAAGGCGGTGGACCCGGCGTGGGAATCGCGCAGTGACTGGGACATCTTCAAGGGCATCGCGCGCACGGTCAGCGGCCTCGCGCCCGGCGTGCTGGGCGTGGAAAAGGACCTGGTGCTGGTGCCGACGCTGCATGACACCCCCAACGAGCTGGCCATGCCGTTCTCCGTCGCCGACTGGAAGAAGGGCGAGTGCGAGCCGGTGCCGGGCAAGACCATGCCGTCGATGGTGGTGGTCGAACGCGACTACCCGAACCTGTACAAGAAGTTCACCTCGCTTGGTCCGCTGATGGACAAGCTGGGCAACGGCGGCAAGGGCATGAGCTGGAACACGCAGGATGAGGTCGACTTCCTCGGCGACCTCAACCACCGCGTGCGCGACGAAGGCGTCAGTCAAGGCCGCCCGGCCATCGACAGCGCCATCGATGCCTGCGAGGTGATCCTGCACCTCGCGCCCGAAACCAACGGCCACGTCGCCGTGAAGGCATGGGAGTCACTGGGCGAGTTCACCGGCCGCGACCACACCCATCTCGCGGTGGGCAAGGAGCACGAGGCGATCCGCTTCCGTGACATCCAGGCGCAGCCGCGCAAGATCATCTCCTCGCCGATCTGGTCGGGGCTGGAGGACGAGCACGTCAGCTACAACGCGGGGTACACCAACGTGCACGAGTTGATCCCGTGGCGCACGCTGACAGGTCGCCAGCAGTTCTACCAGGACCACGAGTGGATGGTGGCATTCGGTGAGGGCTTCATGGGCTATCGCCCGCCGGTCAACACCAAGACCATCGCGCCGATCCTCGGCAAGAAGCCCAACGGTCACAAGGAGATCGTGCTGAACTGGATCACCCCGCACCAGAAGTGGGGCATCCACAGCACCTACAGCGACAATCTGATCATGCAGACGTTGTCGCGCGGCGGCCCCATCGTGTGGCTGAGCGAGACCGATGCGCGCGAGGCCGGCATCGAGGACAACGACTGGATCGAACTGTTCAACGTCAACGGCGCCATCGCGGCGCGCGCGGTGGTCAGCCAGCGCGTGATGAGCGGCATGGCGATGATGTACCACGCACAGGAACGCATCATCAACACGCCCGGCTCCGAGATCACCGGTACCCGCGGCGGCATCCACAACTCGGTCACCCGCGTGGTGGTCAAGCCCACCCACATGATCGGCGGTTACGCGCAGTTGGCCTACGGCTTCAACTACTACGGCACCACCGGTACAAACCGCGATGAGTTCGTGATCGTGCGCAAGATGGACAAGATTGATTGGCTGGATGGCGAGCCGGTGCCGGCCAACGCCCAGGAGGTGGTGTGATGAAAGTCCGCGCACAGATTGCGATGGTGCTGAACCTGGACAAGTGCATCGGGTGCCACACCTGCTCGATCACCTGCAAGAACGTCTGGACCAGCCGCGAGGGCGTCGAGTACGCCTGGTTCAACAACGTCGAGACCAAGCCCGGCGTTGGCTACCCCAAGGAGTGGGAGAACCAGGACAAGTGGAACGGTGGCTGGGTCCGTACCCAGGCCGGCAAGCTGGTGCCGCGCGCTGGCGGCCGCTGGCGCATGCTGGCGAAGATCTTCGCCAACCCGGACCTGCCGCAGATCGACGATTACTACGAGCCGTTCGATTTCGACTACCAGCACCTGCACGAGGCGCCGGACAGCAAGCACCAGCCCACGGCCCGGCCACGCTCGCTGATCAGCGGCGAGCGCATGCAGAAGATCCACTGGGGTCCGAACTGGGAAGAGATCCTCGGCACCGAGTTCGCCAAGCGCTCCAAGGACCGCAACTTCGACAACGTGCAGAAGGAGATATACGGCGCGTTCGAGAAGACTTTCATGATGTACCTGCCACGCCTGTGCGAGCACTGCCTCAACCCGGCGTGCGTGTCGGCGTGCCCATCGGGCGCCATCTACAAGCGCGAGGAGGATGGCATCGTCCTGATCGACCAGGATAAGTGCCGCGGCTGGCGCATGTGCGTGTCGGCGTGCCCGTACAAGAAGATCTACTACAACTGGAAGAGCGGCAAATCCGAGAAGTGCATCTTCTGCTACCCGCGCATCGAGATGGGCGAGCCGACCGTGTGCTCGGAGACCTGCGTGGGCCGCATCCGCTACCTCGGCGTGATGCTGTACGACGCTGACCGCATCGAAGCCGCGGCATCGGTGCCGGCCGAGAAGGACCTGTACCAAGCCCACCTGGACATCTTCCTCGACCCGTTCGATCCCAAGGTGGTCGAGGCCGCGCGTGCGGAAGGCATCCCCGACAGCTGGCTGGAGGCCGCCAAGGCATCGCCGGTGTACAAGCTGGCGATCGACTGGAAGCTGGCGCTGCCGCTGCATCCGGAATACCGCACGCTGCCGATGGTGTGGTACGTGCCACCACTGTCGCCGATCCAGTCCGCCGCCGAGCGTGGCCGCGTGGGCATGAATGGCGAACTGCCGGACGTCGCGTCGCTGCGCATCCCAGTGCGCTACCTGGCCAACATGCTCACGGCGGGCGATGAGGCTCCGGTGGTGCGCGCACTGGAACGGATGATGGCGATGCGCGCCTGGCGCCGCGCGATGAACGTGGATGGCGTCGAGGACCTCGCCGTGCTCAAGCAGGCCGGCCTCACGGTGGCGCAGGCCGAGGACATGTACCGTTACCTCGCCATCGCCAACTACGAGGACCGCTTCGTGATTCCGTCAGCGCATCGCGAGTACGCCAGCGATGCCTTCGGTGAGCGCGGTGGCTGCGGCTTCACCTTCGGCAACGGCTGCAGCGGCGACAGCCCCGCGGATCTGTTCAGTCAGCGCAAGACCACCGCCTACGCGGTACATCCCAACCGCCAGGAAAAGCATGAGGTGGTCGAATGAGCCTGCTCAAGCTGGTGGGGGTGTTGCTGGACTACCCCCAGGACGAGCTGTGGCAGCACGGCGATGAACTGTTGGCGGCGGCTGCGGACCCCGCGCTCAAGGGCGCACGCCGCGAGCAGCTTGTTGCATTCACCCGCGAACTGCTGGCGCAGGACCCGCTGGCCGCGCAGGACCAGTGGCTGTCCCTCTTTGACCGTGGCCGTTCGATGAGCCTGCTGCTCTTCGAACACATCCACGGCGAATCGCGCGACCGCGGGCAAGCCATGGTCGACCTGATCGAGGCCTACTGCAAGAACGGCTTCGAGCTGTCGGCCAAGGAGCTGCCGGACTATCTGCCGCTGCTTCTGGAGTACCTCGACCAGCAGCCGCAGGCGGAGGCCCGGGATTGGCTGCACCACGTCAGCCACATCGTCGGCCTGCTCGCCGCCCGCGCCGGCGAGCGCAAGAGCCCATACGCGGTTCTGTTCGAGATCCTCGTCGAGTTCGCCGATGGCAAGCTCGATCTGGGCGCCCTGCGCCAGCGCGCCAGCGAGGAACCCCGCGATGACACACCGGAGGTGATGGACCGGTTGTGGGAGGAGGAGGCCGTCCGCTTCGGTGCCGAAGCACCGGACGAAAATTGCTCTCCGCCCAGCCGCAGTCCCGCACGCTCCGCCGCCACCCGACAGGTGCAGCCATGAACTATCTCCACCAGTTCGCTTTCCAGATCTTTCCCTACATCGCACTGGCGGTGTTCTTCATCGGCAGCTGGGTGCGCTTCGACAAGTCGATGTACACCTGGCGCACCGGTTCCAGCCAGTTGCTGTCCGACAAGGGCATGCGCGTGGGCAGCAACCTCTTCCACGTGGGCGTGCTGGCCATCCTCGGTGGCCACCTGGTCGGCCTGCTGACGCCGCACGCGGTGTACGAGCACTTCATCACCGCACCACAGAAGCAGTTGATGGCGATGGTGGTCGGTGGCGTGTTCGGCGCCCTGTGCTTCATCGGCATCAGCATCTTGCTGGTGCGTCGCCTGACCAACGCGCGCGTCCGCGCCACGGGCACCTTTGGCGATACGCTGGTGCTGGTATTGTTGTTCGCCCAACTGGTGCTCGGCATGTTCAGCATTGCCGTGTCGGCCGGCCACATGGACGGAAGCGTGATGATCCTGCTGAGCGAGTGGGCGCAGCATATCGTGACCTTCCGCTGGGGCGCCGCCAACTTCATCACCGATGTGCACTGGATCTACAAGGCCCACGTGTTCCTCGGCATGACGCTGTTCCTGATCGCGCCGTTCACCCGACTGGTGCACGTGTGGAGCATCCCGGTCAGCTACCTGTGGCGCCCCTACCAGGTGGTGCGTCGCCGCCAGCCGGCCCTGCGTTACGGCCCGAGGGCCTGATCCATGAGCGACGACAAGCCGACCCTGCGCGCCCTGCCCATCACCGTCATCGACTCGCAGAAGCCAGTAGCGGAGGAGGCGCACGCCCACCACCACGATCATGCGGAGGAGGGCCCGCGTTCGCTGGGGCAACCCGCGCCGTGCCTGCTGTTCGTGGCCGACACGGCCATCAGCGAGGCCGACATCGCCCGTGAGATGCAGCATCACCGCGCGATGAAGCCCGAACAGTCGCGCGCGTCGGCGGCGCGGGCGCTGGTGGTGCGCGAGCTGCTGCGGCGCGAGGTAGGGCGGCTGGGGCTGGACGACGAGGTGCAACCCTCCGGCGGTGAGCCGGTGGAGGAGGCACGCATCCGCGTCCTGCTGGAGCGCGAGGTGGAGAACCGTGTGCCCAACGAGGAAGACTGCCGCAGGTATTTCGAGCAGAACCCCGGGCGCTTCCGCTCCCCCGACCGCATCCGGCTCCGCCACATCCTGCTGGGCGCGTCGGTCGACGACATTACCGGCCGCTTCAACGCGCGCAGCAAAGGCGAGCAGCTGATCGCGGAGCTGAAGGACAACCCGGTACTGTTCGCCGACTTCGCCCTGCGCCATTCCGACTGTCCTTCCAAGACCGAGGGCGGTGACCTGGGCTGGCTGGAACGGGGGCAGACCACGCCGGAGTTCGACCGCCAAGTCTTTCGCCTGCGCGAAGGCCTGGCCGGTTTCCCGGTGGAGTCGCGCTGGGGCTACCACGTGGTCTGCGTGGATGCGCTTGCCGCAGGCGAGCCGCTTGCGTTCGATCAAGTCCGCGAGCGGATTTCCGACTACCTTGAACTGCAAGTGAGGCAGCGCGAATTGCAGCAGTACCTGCTGGAGCTGCAGGAGCGATATGAGGTACGCGGGCTGGATGCCATCGAGGCCGAAGCGGCCTGAGTCCAGCCCACTGATGCACCGGCGTCGTCGCCGGTCGCACGCCACGGCGCCTTGGCCGGCGACGGACGTGCATCCGGTGGCGGAGCTCGCCTGCCGCAAGGGGCGCGGCAGGCATCGCAACGATTCCCAATCCCGACCGGAAGCACGTCCATGCAGGACCTTTCCCAGATAAGCGGAGCCCGCCAGCAGCGCGCGCTGTGGCTCAGTACCTTCGCCTTCACCACCTGCTTCGCGGTGTGGATGATCTTTTCGATCATCGGCATCCAGATCAAGCAGCAGCTGGGCCTGAACGACACCCAGTTCGGCCTGCTCATCGCCACCCCGGTGTTGACCGGCTCCTTGATTCGCCTGTTCCTGGGCGTGTGGTCCGACCAGTTCGGTGGCCGGCGCGTGTTGCTGCTGGTGATGCTCGCCGCGGCCGCCGCCACGTGGGGTCTCACCTGGGCGAAAACCTACCCGCAGTTTCTGATCGGCGCCTTGCTGGTGGGCATCGCCGGGGGCTCATTCTCGGTGGGCGTGGCGTACGTGTCCAAATGGTTCCCGGCCTCGAAGCAGGGCACCGCGCTCGGCATCTTTGGCGCCGGCAACATCGGCTCGGCGGTGACCAAGTTGCTGGCGCCGATGGTGATGGTGGCCTACGGCTGGATGACCGTGGCCAAGATATGGGCCGTGGGGCTGGCCGTGGTCGGCATTCTGTTCTACCTGCTCAGCGAGGATGATCCATCCCTGGCCGAGCGGCGCCGCACGGGCGTGAAGCCGATCCCGTTCCGGCAGCAGATGGAGCCGTTGCGCAACCTTCAGGTGTGGCGGTTCTCGCTGTACTACTTCTTCGTGTTCGGCGCGTTCGTGGCGCTGGCCTTGTGGCTGCCTCGCTACCTGATCGGCGCGTACGGCATGGACGTGGCCACCGCCGGCATGATCGCGGCGGCGTACTCCATCCCGGCCAGTCTGTTCCGCGTGGTGGGTGGGTGGCTTTCAGACCGCTGGGGCGCACGCAGGGTCATGTACCTGACCTTCAGCGTGTCCGTGATTTGCACCTTCCTCCTGTCCTATCCCGACACCACTTACACGATCCGCGGTATCAAGGAAGACATCACCTTCCACCTGGCAATCGGCCTCGCGCCCTTCACGGTGCTGGTATTCGTACTCGGCTTCTTCATGTCGCTGGGGAAGGCGGCCGTGTACAAGCACATCCCCGTGTACTACCCGCAGCACGTGGGCGCGGTGGGTGGCGTGGTCGGCATGATCGGCGGCCTGGGGGGCTTCGTCCTGCCCATCGCCTTTGGCTTCATGAATGACGTGGTCGGCGTGTGGACCAGCTGCTTCATGCTGCTGTTCGTCCTGGTGTCGATTGCACTGGTGTGGATGCACTTCGCCATCCGCCGGATGGAGCGTCGCAAGTTCCCGCAGATCGATCACGAGACGGATCTGCCCGAAATCATCAACGCCCAACGGCATGCCGCAGCGCGCTGAACGCGTCAGACCAGCAGCGCCACCGCCTTGACCTGCGCCCAGAGCGACATGCCGGGGCGCAGGGCCAGGCGCGCCACCGATCGATGAGACACCCGCGCCAACAGCGGTGCCCCCGAGGCGTCCAGCCGGGCTTGGACCTGCCCGCTGGGCAATTCCACGAGTTCCACGAGGGTGGCCGGCAACACGTTCAGCACGCTGGAGTCGTCGTGGTGCTGCAGCGCCAGGCTGACATCGCGGGCCTGCACCCGCACGCGGAGCGGCGTGCCTGCGGCATGGTCACGCCCATGCGCATGCAGGGCTCCGGCCTGCGTGTCGAGGGTGAGCAGCCCATGCGCGTCGCATTCGCGCACGCGCGCCGTCAACACCACGCCGGCGTCGTCGCGCAGGGCAAGGGGTAGGTCAGCGCGATTGAGCACGTCGAGGGCGGGCCCCGTCGCCGTGACTGTTCCCGAGTCAAGGAGCACCAGGTGGTCCGCCAGGCGTGCCACTTCTTCGACCGAATGGGTCACGTACAGCACCGGAATGCCTGCATCGCGACGCACGGCATCCAGGTAGGGCAGGATCTCCGCGCGCCGTTCGGCATCCAGTGCGCTCAGCGGCTCATCCAGCAATAGCCAGCGCGGTTGGGTGACCAGCGCGCGCGCCAGCGCGACACGCTGGCGCTCACCGCCGGACAACGAATCCGGACGGCGTTGCAGTAACGGGGCGAGACCCAGCCGCGCCGTCCAAGCCTCCAGCAGGCCCCGCGGTGACCCCGCGCGGCGCCAGCCATAATGCAGGTTGTCGTCCACGTTCAGGTGCGGCAGCAATTCCGTGTGCTGGAAGACAACCCCAGTTTGCCGCCGGTGGGCGGGTAACCGGACCGGGCCGTCCTGCCACGTCTCTCCCTGCACTTGCACCGTTCCGACTGCATCGGGGTCGAGCCCCGCAACGGCGCGCAACAGCGTGCTCTTGCCGCTGCCGGATGGGCCGAACACGGCCGTGGTGCCTTGGCCGGGAAGGGTCAGGTCAACGTCCAGACGGAAGTCACGTCGCGTGACGCGCAGGCGGACGAGGAGATCGTTCGCGGCCTCAGTCATGCGCCACCGCCGTGCGCCGGCCCAACCACTGCATCACCAACAGCAAGGCGAAAGAGAACAGCAGCAGCCCCGCTGCCAATCTATGCGCATCGGCGTAGGCCATGCCTTCGACCTGGTCGTAGAGCAGTACCGACAGCACGCGCGTCTCGCCCTCGATGTTGCCGCCCACCATCAGCACCACGCCAAATTCGCCGACGGTATGGGCGAAGCCGAGCAGGGTGGCGGTCACCAGCGCCGGCCGCGACAACGGCAGCACCACGCTGAAGAAGCGGTCCAGCGGCGATGCGCGCAGCGTGGCCGCGGCGTCGAGCACTGCGCGTGGGACGGCGGCAAAGCCAGCCTGCAGCGGGTGTACCACGAAGGGCAGGGAGTACAGCACTGAGGCCAGCAGCAGACCCTCGAAGGTGAAGGCCAGCGTTCCCAGGCCCAGTGCGTTCGTCATCTGCCCGATGGGGCTCTGCGGTGCCAGACCGATCAACAGATAGAAACCCAACACCGTGGGCGGCAATACCATCGGCAGCGCCACCACGGCCCCGATCGGCACGCGCCACCCCGAGCGCGTGCGCGCCAGCCACCACGCCAACGGCATGCCCAGCGCCAGCAGGATCAAGGTGGTCAGTCCGGCCAGCTTCAGCGTGACCCACGTGGCCGCGATCCACGGGGTGGAGTTCCAAGCGGAGGTGGCGACGGAAGCGTCCATGCCGCGGCGTCAGTCGTAACCCAGCGCACGGATGCGCGCCCGCGCCAGCGGACTGCGCAGGTACTGCAGGAATCCGCGGGCCGCGGCGTTCTCCCGACCGCGCGATAGCAGCACGGCGCTCTGCACGATCGGTGTATGCCACGACGCCGGCACGTCCCAGCCTGAGCCGGGCGTGGACTTGCGCGCCTCCAGCACCATCGATCGTGGCAGCAGGCCAAGCGGCGCCGCGCCAGTCACCACGAACTGCGTGGCCTGGCCGACATTCTCGCCCATGACCAGGCGCGGCTTGAGCGCGTCCCAGCGTCCCACGTGGCGCAGCACATCACGGGCCGCTGTCCCGTACGGGGCCAGTTCCGGGTTGGCGATGGCCAGTCGGTCAATCTTGCCGCGGCGAAGCAGGGCTTCCCCGTCCTTCACCCTGTCCGGGGCGCGGCTCCACAGCACCAGCCGGCCGATCGCGTAATCGTGCAGGGTGGCGCCGTCGGCCAACCCCTCAGTCACCAGCCGGCGCGGCGTGGCGGCATCGGCGGCCAGCAGCACATCAAAGGGCGCACCGTTGCGGATCTGCGCATAAAGCTTGCCGGTCGAAGCGGCGCTGACATCGATGCGGTGCCCGCTCTGGCGGCCATAGTCGGCAGCCAGTTGGCGCGCGGCATCGGCGAAATTGGCCGCCACCGCCACGCGGGCCTGCGCGGCCATCCCGGCGCCCGGCATCCCGCCGGCCAGCGCCACGAGGACGGCCAGAACCCGTGCAAAACGCATGCTGCCTCATTCCCTGCCGTGTTCGCGGCGAGTCTAGCGCGTTTGTCCACCGGCCCGGCTGACGGAGGTCAACCGCTATACTTGGCAGTCCGCTGTTCCCCCATTTCCAGGTCCTGCCCGCATGTTCGAATCCCTCACCCAGCGCCTCTCCGGCACCATCGAGCGCCTGCGCGGCCGCGGCCGGCTGACCGAGGAGAACATCCGCGAGTCCCTGCGCGAGGTGCGCATCGCCCTGCTGGAGGCCGACGTGGCCCTGCCGGTGGTGCAGGCCCTGATCGAGCGCATCAAGGTGCGCGCCGTCGGCCAGGAAGTGCTCAAGTCGCTGACCCCGGGCCAGGCGCTGATCAAGATCGTCCGCGACGAAATGACCGCGGTGATGGGCTCGCAGGCCGCCGACCTGAACCTCAACGTGCCGGCGCCGGCGGTCATCCTGATGGCCGGCCTGCAGGGCGCGGGCAAGACCACCACCGTCGGCAAGCTGGCCAAGCACCTCAAGGAAAAGCGCAAGAAGAAAGTGATGGTGGTGTCGGCGGACGTGTACCGTCCGGCCGCCATCGAGCAGCTCAAGACGCTGGCGCAGCAGGTGGACGTGCTGTTCTTCCCGTCGTCCGCCGACCAGAAGCCCGAAGCCATCGTGAAGGCGGCGATCGACGACGCACGCAAGTCGTACGTCGACGTGCTGCTGGTCGACACCGCCGGCCGCACCAGCATCGATGACGCGATGATGGCCGAGATCAAGGCCCTGCACGCCGCCGTGAATCCGGTCGAGACCCTGTTCGTGGTCGACTCCATGACCGGCCAGGATGCCGCCGTCACCGCCAAGCACTTTGGCGAGGCGCTGCCGCTGACCGGCGTGGTGCTGACCAAGACCGACGGTGACGCCCGTGGCGGCGCCGCGTTGTCGGTGCGTTACATCACCCAGCGCCCGATCAAGTTCATTGGCGTGGGCGAGAAGCCCGACGGCCTGGACGTGTTCCACCCCGACCGCATCGCCAGCCGCATCCTCGACATGGGCGACGTGCTGTCGCTGGTCGAGCAGGTGGAGCAGCAGGTCGACAAGGACAAGGCCGCCAAGCTCGCCGAGAAGGTCGCCAAGGGCAAGAAGTTCGACCTCAACGACATGCGCGACCAGCTCGAGCAGATGCAGAACATGGGCGGCATCAGCGGCCTGATGGACAAGCTGCCGGGCATGGGCAAGATTCCGGACGAGGTGAAGAGCCAGGTCACCGGCAAGGAAGTGCCGCGCATGATCGCCATCATCAACTCGATGACGAAGAAGGAGCGCCGCAACCCCGGCCTGCTCAACGGCAGCCGCCGCGCGCGCATCGCCAAGGGCGCGGGCATGACCCCGGCCGACGTCAACAAGCTCATGAAGCAGTTCCAGCAGATGGAAAAGATGATGAGCAAGCTGGCCGGTGGCGGCATGAAGGGGCTCATGCGCGGCATGAAGGGCATGATGGGCGGCCGCGGGCCGATGCCGTTCCGCTGAGGCGGCGGCTCCTCCGGGGCTGCCCGATCAGAGCCCGGCGCCCGGGCCGTAGCGCTCCGTTGCTTGGCGCTGCGGCCTGTTCATCTTGCCGCGGGAGGGGAATTCCCTCTATAATCGCCGGCTTACCCTGCCATCCCGGCAGCTGGGCAACACAGAGAGCAACCTCATGGTCAAGATTCGACTGACCCGCGGCGGCGCCAAGAAGCGTCCGTTCTACCACATCATCGTTACCGACAGCCGCAGCGCCCGCGACGGCCGCAACATCGAGCGCGTCGGTTTCTACAACCCGGTTGCCCAGGGCAACGAGAAGCCGGTCGAGCTGAACGTCGAGCGCGTGAAGCACTGGATCGCCAACGGCGCGCAGATGACCGACAAGGTCGCCACGCTGTACAAGGAAGCGGCCAAGGCCGCTGCCTCGGCCTGATCCCCTGGCTGCGCCCGAGCGCGTAGCCATGGCGATGAAAGACCCTGGGCGCCACATCCTGCTAGGCAGGATGATTGGCGCCCTTGGTTTACGTGGGGACGTGAAAATCGAGTCCTGGACCGATCCCCGCGAAACCATCTTCCGCTACCAGCCGTGGGTCCTGCGCTCGCCGCAGGGCACGCAGGATGTCGTGTCCGGCATCCGCGGCCGCGACACCGGCAAGCACGTGCTCGCCCAGGTCCCGGGCGTGGCCGATCGCGATGCCGCCGAGGCGCTGCGCGGTACCGAGATTCTCGTGCCGCGCTCCGCGCTGCCGCCGCCCACGCCCGGCGAATACTACTGGGTGGATCTGGAAGGCCTGCGCGTGGTCAATCTGGAAGGCGTCGCGCTGGGCACGGTCTCGCATCTCTTCTCCACCGGCGCCAACGACGTGGTGGTGGTTCGCGATGACGAGCGTGAGCGCATGATTCCCTTCGTGCAGCCGCAGTTCGTCACCGACATCAATTTCGACACCGGCGTGATCACCGTCGACTGGGACCCGGATTTCTGAGCCGGGGGCATCTGCGCGTGAAGGCGCATCCCTCTGGCGGAGCAGGTCGGTTGTCCCGGTTGGACAGGTGCCCACCAAGCCCCAGCACCGACCTGCCTGCCCGCACGGTTCCACGAGGCACCCGATTCCATGCGTTTTGACATCATCAGCCTGTTTCCCGAGTTCGTCGCCCAGTGCGCCGCCTTTGGCGTGGTCGGGCGGGCAGGGGAGCGCGGCCTGCTGTCGGTGCACGGCTGGAACCCCCGCGACTACGCCGAAGGCAACTACCGCCGCGTGGACGATCGCCCCTTCGGCGGCGGTCCCGGCATGGTGATGATGATCGAGCCGTTGCGTGCCTGCCTGGCCGACGTCCGCGCCGCCGACCCCACGCCGGCCCGTGTGGTGTACATGAGCCCCCAAGGCGCCCCCCTGACCCAGGCCAAGGTGCGTGAACTGGCCGCCCATCCCCGTCTGGTCCTGCTGTGCGGCCGCTACGAAGGCGTGGACGAGCGCTTCCTGCAGGCGGAAGTCGACGAGGAGGTCTCCATCGGCGACTACGTGCTGTCGGGGGGCGAGTTGGCGGCGGCGGTGGTGCTGGATGCCGTGGCCCGGCTGCAGGAAGGCGCCCTGAACGATGCCGAGTCGGCCGTGCAGGACAGTTTCGAGGACGGCCTGCTGGACTGCCCGCATTACACCCGCCCGGTCGAGCATGCGCTGGGCAACGTCCCGCCGGTGTTGCTGTCGGGCAACCACGCCGAGATCGCCAAGTGGCGCCGGCAGCAGTCGCTGGGCCGCACCTGGCTGCGTCGCCCGGACCTGCTGGACGAGGCGGCCCTGTCCAAGTCGGATCGCAAGCTGCTGGAAGCCTTTCGGGTCGCGCAAACGCCCGTCTCCGCGCCCTCTGAGACTGGCTCTGTGCGCCCGGTGGCGCAGCCCCGGCCTGCCTCTGGCGACGCGGCACCCGAAGTGGAACCCGGGGGGGCGCCCGGCAACGGCGCCCTGGCCGCAACCGCGCCCGGTGTGCCGGAACCGCCTCCCGCCGGCTAACTACTAGCCAGCAAAAGAAAAACGTCGTTATAATGCGCGGCTTAGCTCCACCCTTGCGTCACCCATAAGCTCCATCCACATGCCAGACGCGGGTCCACGTGCACTCGCGCTACAACGAATCCAACAGGCCGGACCATGAACAAGCCCTCGATCCACACGCTGCTGCAGAACTTCGAAGCCGAACAGATCCAGCGCAAGCTGCCGGACTTCGCCCAAGGCGATACCGTCATCGTCAACGTCAAGGTGAAGGAAGGCAACCGTGAGCGCGTGCAGGCTTACGAGGGCGTGGTCATCGCCATCAAGAACGGCGGTCTGAACTCCTCGTTCACCGTGCGCAAGATCTCGCACGGCTACGGTGTCGAGCGCGTGTTCCAGACCCACAGCCCGACCATCGACTCGGTCGAGGTCAAGCGCCGCGGTAAGGTCCGCGCCGGCAAGCTGTACTACCTGCGTGGCCTGGAAGGCAAGAAGGCGCGCATCAAGGAAGACCTGGCCGGCAACGCCAAGGCCAAGGCCGCTGCGGCCGCTGCTGCTGCTGCCGCCAAGTAATCCGCATGGTGTGACCCACCGGGTCCACCGCGCAGTGAACGGCCGCCTCCGGGCGGCCGTTTTCGTTTGGGATGCCCCCGGTCATCGCGAGCAGGCCAAGGTGAACAAATGCACCTTCCGTGTCGACCGCCCAGCTTTGTTTCCAGCAATCACGCCACCATGTCGTGCCCGTGACCGACGCCATTGCCTCCACTGAAACCGTCCGCCTCGACCTATGGCTGTGGGCTGCGCGCTTCTACAAGACCCGCGCCTTGGCCAAGCACGCCATTGAGACCGGTAAGGTCGAGATTGGCGGGCAGCGCGCCAAGCCGTCGCGGTCGGTGCGCCTGGGAGACACCTTGAGGATCAGTCGCGCCGAAGAAGTGTTCGTGGTCGGCGTGCAGGGGCTCAGTGACGTGCGTGGCCCAGCGACCGTCGCCCAGCAGTTGTACGCGGAGACGGAAGAATCCCGGGTCCAGCGCGAACAGGCGCGAGCACAGCGCATGGCCGAACGCAACGGGTACCAGGCGCCGGAAACCAAGCCGGACAAGCGCGCACGGCGCTTGATCCGGGCGCTGGGCGATATCGACGCGATGTAGCGGGGGAACCCCGTCCGTCGCTCAGCGCTTGCCGCCCAACACGCCCCCGCCAAGTTTCAGCAGGTCGCCCAGGCCCAATTGGCCATCACCGTCCTGGTCCAGCACGGCACCGAGCAGGCCTCCGCCCACGCCGCCTTGTTGCCGGATCTGCTGCTGTTCCTCGCCGAGAATCTGGCCCAGCCCCTGCGCGTCGCGCGTGCCGCCCTGGGCTTGGCCAAAGATGCGTTTGGCCAGGTAGGCCATGACAATCGGCGCGAGGATTTTGAGCAGCAGGTTGGCCTTGTCGCCCTGTAGCCCGGTGGCAGCCCCGAGGCCTTCAGCCGCGACGGGCTGCTTCGCGCCGAAGATGTGTCCGAGGATCTTCTCGCCCTGACCGTCGCCGCCCAACACACTGCCGAGCAGGCCACCCAGGTTCCCGGCGCCGGCATGGTCGCGTTGGAGAGCGCCGAACAAGGCGTCCGCGCCCGCAGGCTGGCCGGCATTCCGCCCCAATGCTCCGAGCAGCAACGGAAGTGCGGCCTCCACCGCGCCGGACGCCTGCGCCTGCGGCAGTCCAAGTTGCTGGCTGATCTGTTGGATGGGTTGGCCCTGCAACTGGCCAAGAAGATCTCTTGCGAGGGATGGGCTCATCTTCGTCTGCCTTCGGATGCTGGCCCGATGCTACCGCCAGGCACCGTCAAAGCCCGTGACGGCCACCCGTTCGGGTTGTCCCGTTCAGCGGCATGGCCGCCCACATGACAATTTGGCGTCGGATTTAGCGACGTTGTCGACGATCGGATGCCCGGACTCGCAATCAACGGTGGCGCCATGGCAGACCGCGGTCCCGCAGGGATGTTGCAGCAGATGGCCGGAAGCTACTGCGTGGCCCGGTGCCTGCATGGCGTGGTGGAACTCGGCGTCGCCGATGTCTTGGGCGACAAGCCGACGGATGCCGGCACGCTCGCGGAGGCAGTCGGGGCGCACCGGGACGCCCTGTCGCGCGTACTGCGATTGCTGGCCGCCCACGGCGTTTTCAAACTGGAGCGCGGCCGCTTCAGCCACACCGCGTCCTCGCGCCTGCTGCGAGAGGACCACCCGGAATCGATGCGTCCGCTCGTCCGCCTCTTCGGCCTGCCCCTGTTCTGGGATGCGTACGGGGTGCTGGGGCACTCGCTGCGCACCGATCGGCCCTCCACCGAATTGCTGCAGCCGCAGGGGCTGCACGGTTGGCTCGGACACGCCCCCGAAGCCGCGACCATCCTGGAGGCGGCCAAGTCCGCATATGCGCGGCGGCAGGTCGCAGCGGTGCTGTCGGCCTATGACTTCTCTGGCTTCGAACTGATCGGTGCCATCGACGGTTGCGGTGGGCGCCTGCTGCGCGCCGTGCTGCATGCCAGCCCCAACACCAAGGGCATTCTGCTGGGCACCCCTGCCCAAATCGAAGCCGGCGCTGCCCAGTCGCGCCTGGAAACCCAGGACGTTGATTGCTTCCGCGACCCGTTGCCCAGCTGCAGTGCCTACCTGCTCATGGACGTGCTCCAGGAGTGGGACGACGACCAGGCCATTGCCGCCCTGAAGGCGGTGCGGCGTGCGGCGCCTCCGGGCGCGACCATGCTGTTGGTGGAGGCCGTCATGTCAGAGCTGCAAGGCGGCGATTGGTCGCACCTGCTGGATATCCATCGCCTGGTGCTGTTTGGCGGGCGCCAGCGCACGCGGGACGAATGTGCCTACCTGCTGCGCAGTGCCGGCTTCCTGCTCTTGCGCGAAGTGGACACCGCCGGCGAGGTCTCGATCCTGGAATCCCGGGCGACCTGAAGCGCCGGAATCGCGGCGCGCGCTCAGCGCTCGTTGGATGAATCCGCACCAGACAGCAACTCGGGCAGGCTGTCGTTGCGGTGGAAGTCGAAGATGAGGTGGGTCTGGATGTGCGCCACTTCCGGCCGCTCGGTAAAGGCGGCCACCGTGAAGTCCCGCATGTGCGCGCTGTCGCGCACGCCCACGTGCACGAGGAAATCGTCTGCACCGGCCACGTGGTAGAACGCCAGCACTTCCGGCAGGGCGCGCAGGTGCGCCTGGAAGCTGTCCAGCAACTCCCGGGAGTGGCGGGTCATCCGCACTGCCACCAGCGCCTGCAAGCCAATGCCGATCGCCTCCGGGGCAATCTCGGCATGGAACCCCAGCAGCACGTTTGAGTCGCGCAGCCGCCGTACCCGTTCCAGGGCGGTCGACGGGGCGATCCCCGCACGTTCCGCGAGATCCTTGTTGGGTAGCCGTGCGTTCTTCCGCAACAGCCGGAGGAGGGCGAAGTCTGTTCGGTCCAGATGCATGAAAACAGCCTTTCACGAAATAATATTCGGCGCAACATTGGTGCACCGCACAAGGTTCTAGGCTTGGGTCATTCCGTTGAACAGGGTGCGCCATGAGCCATCAGAACAGTGCTTTCGACACGCGGGCCGTCCACGCGGGCCGCGAGGACTTCGCCGAACTGGGCGTGCATGCCCCGCCCATTGACCTGTCGACCACCTATCCCGTGCCGGATCTGGCCGTGGGCACCGCCAGCTTCGACGCGCTGGTCGGGGGTGAGGCCACCGCGACCAACCCGATCTATGCCCGGCTGTTCAACCCGACGGTCGCGCGTGTGGAACGGGCCTTGGCTGATCTCGAAGGGACCGAGGCCTGCGTCGCTTACGGATCCGGGATGGCCGCGTTGACGGCGTTGCTGATGGCGGTACGGATGCAGGGCGCGCGCCACGTGCTGGTCGTCCGCCCGCTGTACGGCACCTCGGACCACCTGCTGGCCTGCGGGGTCACTGGGCTGGAAGCCGAGTTTGTACAGGCTTCCGAAATCGCTTCGCGCCTGCGCCCCGACACGGGCCTGGTGATGATCGAGACCCCGGCCAATCCGACGCTCGACCTGGTCGACATCCGTGCCGTGGTCGCTGCCGCCGGAAACGTGCCGGTGGTGGTGGACTCGACATTCGCAACGCCCGTGCTGCAGCAACCGGCGGCGCTCGGTGCCCGCTACGTGCTGCACAGCGCCACCAAGTTCCTGGGCGGCCATGGCGACGTGATCGCGGGCGTGGTCTGCTGCAACGAACACGATGCCGCGGCCCTGCGCCAGGTACGCGCGGCCACGGGCGGGCTGCTGCATCCACTGGGAGCCTATCTGCTGCATCGCGGCCTGCCGACGCTGTCGCTCCGCGTGGAACGTGCGCAATCCAACGCCATCGCATTGGCCGAAAGGCTGGCCGCGCACCCGGCGGTGGCGAAGGTGTGCTACCCGGGTCTGGGCACGGTTCGCAACAGCGCGCTGGTGCGCACCCAGATGCGTGGGCCGGGCGCCCTGCTGGCGTTCGAAATGCATGGCGGGCACACCGCCGCCGCCGCCGTGATGGCGGCCGTGCGGCTGATGACGCCGGCCGTGAGCCTGGGGTCGGTCGATACCTTGATCCAGCACCCGGCCGGCCTGACCCACCGGGTCCTGGACGACGCGACCCGGGCGGCCACGGGCATCACGCCGGGCTTATTGCGCCTGTCGGCTGGCATCGAGCACGTCGATGACCTGTGGAACGACCTTGCCCAAGCGCTTGCGTGCGCGGGCGTTTCCGCCAAGGCGGCCTAATCGCCGGTCAGGCCAGCGCCTTGAGGCGGTAGAGCGCTTCCAGGGCCTGCTTGGGGGTCAGCTCGTCCGGGTCAATGGATGCCAACGCATCCAGTGCCGCGGCGTTCGGCGCAAACAGCCCGAACTGCTGCGGTTGGTCCAACGCCGGTGCCGACATCGTCGGGGCCGGCGCGTCGCGGTTCTGGCGCTCCAGTTCGGCCAGGCGCCCGCGGGCCTGCTTCACCACCGTCTTCGGCAGGCCAGCGAGGGCCGCGACCTGCAGGCCGAAACTGCGGTCCGCCGGGCCTTCCTTCACCGCGTGCATGAACACCAACTGGTCCCCGTGCTCCACGGCATCCAGGTGCACGTTGGCGATGCCGCTGCCGGGTTCGGCCAGGGCGGTCAATTCGAAGTAATGCGTCGCAAACAGGGTGAAGGCCCGGTTCGCCTGCGCCAGGTGGCGGGCGCACGCCTCGGCCAAGGCGAGGCCGTCGTACGTGGACGTGCCGCGGCCGATCTCATCCATCAGCACCAACGACTGGTCGGTGGCGTGATGCAGGATGTAGCTGGTCTCGCTCATTTCCACCATGAAGGTGGACTGGCCGCGCGCGAGGTCGTCACCGGCGCCAATGCGCGTCAGGATGCGATCGATCGGGCCCATCTCGGCCCGTGCGGCAGGCACGAAACTGCCGATGTGCGCGAGCAGCACGATCAGGGCGTTCTGCCGCATGTAGGTGCTCTTGCCGCCCATGTTGGGGCCGGTGATCACCAGCATGCGACGCCGGCCAAGCGCATCGGTGTCACCCAGGACGAGGTCATTGGGCTCGAACGGATCCTTGCGCACCGCTTCCACCACTGGGTGGCGACCGCGTTCGATGCGCAGCCCCGGCTCGGCGCTGAGCTGCGGCTGCGACCAGTCCAGCGTCTGTGCGCGCTCGGCGAAGCACGCGAGCACGTCCAGCTCGGCGAGCGCAGCGGCGCAATGTTTGAGCGGCTCCAGGCGCGCGTTGAGCGCGTCCAGGATGCCTTCGTACAGCAACCGCTCGCGCGCCAGTGAACGCTCGCGCGCGGAGAGCACTTTGTCCTCGAACTGCTTCAGCTCTTCGGTGATGTAGCGTTCGGCATTGGCCAGCGTCTGCCGACGCGTGTAATGCGTAGGCGCCTTGTCGGCCTGTGCCTTGCTGACTTCGATGTAGTAGCCGTGGACGCGGTTGTAGCCCACCTTCAGCGTGGGAATGCCGCTGGCCTCACGCTCGCGCACTTCCAGGTCCACCAGGAACTGGTCGGCGTGGGTCGAGAGGCGGCGCAGTTCGTCCAGCTCGTGGTCGTAGCCTTCGGCGAAGACACCACCATCGCGAGCAAGCACGGGCGGCTGCGGCACGATGGCGCTTTGCAACAGGTGGGCCTGCTCGTCGTGCTCGCCCAGTTCGGCGGCAAGCGCGGCCAGCCGCGGTGAATCCAGACGCGCCAGTTGCGTGCGCAGCGCTGGCAGCATCGCCAGGCCGTCACGCAGGGTGGACAAGTCGCGTGGCCGCGCGCTGCGCAATGCGATGCGCGACAGGATGCGCTCCAGGTCGCCAATGGCGCGGAATTCGTCCCGCAGTTCATCGCCGGCGCGTGACTCCAGCAGGGTCGCCACGGCGTGGTGGCGCTCACGCAGCACACCCTGGTCGCGCAGCGGACGGTGCAGCCACCGGCGCAGCAGCCGTCCGCCCATCGGGGTGATGGTGTTGTCCAGCACGCCCAGCAGGGTGTGCTTGCTGTCGCCGTCGATGCGGGTGTCCAACTCCAGGTGGCGTCGCGTGGCGGCGTTCATTGCGATCGCGCCATCCCCCGATTCCACCGCAATGGACGTCAGGTGCGGCAGTCGTTGCTTCTGTGTTTCCTCCACGTAGCCCAACAGCGCAGCCGCGGCGGCCACGGACAACGGCTTATCCTCCAGCCCGAAGCCGGTCAGGTCGTGCAGATTGAAGAAGCGCAGCAACTGGCGGCGGCCGCTGTCGGCATCGAACAGCCACGGCGGGCGGCGGCGCACGCCCAGCCGGGAATCGACAAAGGCCGGCCAGCCCTCCTCATCGGCGACCAGCGTCTCCGCCGGCTCCAACCGGGCGAGCTCGGCTTCCAGGGCGTCCTCGGTCGCCACCTCGTTGACCAGGAAGCGGCCGCCAGCCAGATCGGCCCAGGCCACGCCATAGCCGCTCTTGCCTCGAGCGATGGCCAGCAGCAGGGTGTCGCGCCGCTCGTTGAGCAGGGCCTCGTCCGTGACGGTGCCAGGCGTGACGATGCGGACGACCTTGCGCTCGACGATGCCCTTGGCCAGGGCGGGGTCGCCGATCTGCTCGCAGATGGCCACCGATTCGCCCAGGGCCACCAGCCGAGCCAGATAGCCCTCGGCCGAGTGGTGCGGCACGCCGGCCATCGGGATCGGCTGGCCGGCCGAACTGCCGCGCTGGGTCAGGGTGATGTCCAGCAGGCGCGCGGCCTTGCGCGCATCGTCATAGAACAGTTCGTAGAAGTCGCCCATCCGGAAGAACAACAGCACGTCGGGGTGCTCGGACTTCGCTGCGAAGAACTGCTTCATCAGCGGGGTGTGTTCGGGCGTCTTCTCGGCGGTCTGGGTCATTCGATGGGGCGTCTGCAATGCGGGGGGCGGGGCCTGCGGGCACACGCCGGCGGCTGATTGTAACGAGTGCGGGGCCCGTCCCGTCCGGTGGCGGGGAAGTCCCCACGCGGAGGGGGCGAACGGCCCGTCCAGCATTGCTGCTATGCAGCGTGTAAACCAATGGCGCCATGCTAGGTTCGGCGCAAGTGGCCGGAATTCGACCGGAGCGTCGCGATACCGGCTTTCATCGGGGACTGGGTATCCGGGGCGGGGGCTCTGGGACCCGAAAAACAAGGGGAGCCACAATGTCAGCACGCAAGCCGCAACGTCATGGCCTGGCGAAGGCTGTGACCGCCGTTCTGCTCATGGCGATTGTCACGCCATCGATCGCGCAGGAGCCACCTCCCGCACAGGCTGAGGACGAGGACGCCGTGACGCTCGCGTCCGTCACCGTGACCGCGCAGAAGCGCGAGGAGGCGATGCAGGACGTGCCGATCATGGTCACGGCACTGTCCGAACAGCTGATGCGCGACACCGGCGTGCGCGACGTGAAGGACGTGCAGGTGCTGGTGCCCGGCCTGACGGTGACCAGCACCCAGAGCGAGGCCCAGACGACCGCACGCATTCGCGGCATCGGCACGGTGGGTGACAACGCCGGTCTGGAGTCGTCGGTGGGCGTCCTGATCGATGGCGTCTACCGACCCCGCAACGGCGTCGGGTTTGGCGACCTCGGCGAGCTGGAGCGCATCGAGGTGCTCAAGGGCCCACAGGGCACCGTGTTCGGCAAGAACACCTCGGCCGGCGTCATCAATGTCATCACCCGGCGGCCCGACTACGAGACTTCGATCGATGGCGAGCTGACGTTTGGCAACTACGGCGCGGTCGGCGCCGCCGGCAGCTTCAACACGGCCATCGGCGACAACGCCGCCTTCCGTGTGTACGGGGCCAAGCGCAAACGGGATGGCTTCAGTGAAGTGCGCACCGGCGAAGGCCCGCGACGCGAGGACGAGGACGGCGATCAGAACTTCCACACCTTGCGTGGCCAGTTGTTGTTGGAGCCCACCGATACCCTGGATGTGCGCTTGAGCGCGGATTTCACCAGCCGCGAGGAGAACTGCTGCGTGGGTATGACCGTCGTGCGCGGCGGCACCGCGGCGATCGTCGACGCATTGGCGACGGATGAGGGCGTGGTGCGCGAGGCCGACCCGTTCGCGCGGGTGGCGTACAGCAACCGCAGCACGGAGCAGGACATCAAGGACAAGGGGGTGGCCGCCCACGTCGACTGGATCACTCCATGGTTTGGCGAGGCCACGTTGAGCTCCATCACCGCATGGCGTGAGTGGGGGGCGATCAACGGCCTGGACTTCGACTTCACCAGCGCGGACATCCTGTATCGCGACCCGCGCAAGGACGAGTCGTTCACCGGCTTCGAAACGTTCAGCCAGGAACTGCGCCTGACCGGTTCGACCGACCGTGTCGACTGGATGGTGGGCGTGTTCTATGCGGACGAAGACCTGACCCGTAACGAGACCTATCGCATCGGGCCGGATTACGAGCCCTATCTGTCGATCGCATTGCTGTCGATGATCAATCCCGCGCTCGGGGCGTCGCCAACGGCGCCGCTGTTCCTCTCCCAAGCCAGTGGCCGCCCGTATGGCACGGTGTTCGCGGGTTTTGGCGCCGATGACCATTACAAGCAGAACGCGACCAGCGCCGCGCTGTTCACCAACAACACCTGGCATGCGACCGACGCGCTCGATGTGACCGTCGGCCTGCGCTACACGCGGGAAACGAAGGAGCTGCAGTCGGTCTACAGCAATCCCAATGGTGGCGCTGGCTGCGGCTCGATGCTCGCCAACCCGGCGCGGGTCGTGGGTGCCCTCGTGGCACGCGGACTCACCGTGGCGCAGGCCACGGCGGCGGCCCCGACGGTGATTGGTTTCAGCTGCCTGCCGTGGGCGAACCCGCTCCACAATGGCCGGGCCACCCACCAGGAGCGCGAGGAAAAGGAGTGGTCCGGCACGCTCAAGGCGGCGTACCGCTGGAACGAGCATCTGATGACCTATGCCTCGGCCGCGCGCGGCTACAAGGCCGGTGGCTTCAACCTCGACCGCGTGCAATCGAACACCGGGCTGTCGAGTGGCACCTCGGGCATCGTTCCGGTGAACGACACGTCCTTCGAGGGTGAGTTCGTCGACAGTTACGAGTTGGGCGCCAAGACCACCTGGCTGGGCGGCAACCTGCTGCTCAACGGCACCTTGTTCCACCAGACCTACGACGACTTCCAGCTCAACAGCTTCCTCGGCACCAGTTTCGTGGTGCGCTCGATTCCGGAGGTCACCTCCAAGGGACTGGACGCGGAGGTGATGTGGCAGGCGACGAAGCGGCTGCTGGTGCAGGGCGGCTTGACGTATGCCCGCACGCGGTACGCCGACTCCATCCCGGGGGCTGACTTCGTGGCCCCGGGCGGCGCGCTGTACAAGCTGCCGGGGGCGCAGGTCAGCTTCGCGCCGGACTGGTCGGGCTCGCTGGCAATGACGTACGAGCACGGCTTCGGTGGTGGCCTGGTCGGGCGGTTCAACATCGGCGCCAAGTACATGTCCGACTACAACACCGGCTCCGACCTCGACGTGGAGAAAGCGCAGGATGCCTTCACCGTGGTGAATGCGCGGATCGGGTTTGGCCGGGACGACAACCGGTGGATGGTCGAGTTCTGGGCGCAGAACCTGTTTGACGAGGAATACGTGCAGGTGGGCTTCGACGCGCCGCTGCAGAACGTGTCGCCGGTGCCGGGCAACCCGTTCAACTCGTACAACGCCTTCCTGGGTGCGCCGCGTACGTATGGCGTGACGTTCCGCTTCGAGTACTGAGTCAGGTTCGGCCGGATGCCAATGCATCCGGCCGACTGCGCGCATGTCGGGTTGCGGTCGGGTGGGGTACCCGCGATAGCTCGGTGGATGTCCCGGCCGCGTCGGGATGGGCCGCCGGCCCAAGACGGGTGTCGGTCGTGGCGGTGGAGCCGGTATAGTCGCCGCATGAACGTCGACGTATCCGATGGCGCGCTGCGGGACCTGGCCGAACAGGTCGGGCGCAATGCACTGGCCAACCACCAGACCCTGGTCACCGCTGAAAGTTGTACCGGCGGTTGGATTGCCAAGACCCTGACCGACATTGCCGGTTCCTCGGTCTGGTTTGAATGCGGCATGGCCGCGTACAGCTACGAGGCCAAGCAGGCGTTGCTCAGCGTTCGGCCGCAGACGCTGGAAGAGCACGGCGCCGTCAGCCGCGAAACCGTGATCGAAATGGTGTCCGGCGCGCTGGTTCACTCGGGCGCCACTGTGGCGGTGGCGGTCACCGGCATTGCCGGCCCCGGCGGCGGCACCGACGACAAGCCGGTCGGCACGGTGTGGATCGCGTGGAAGAAGCGGGGCGGGTATCCCACCGCGGTGGTGTTCCACTTCGATGGTGACCGCGAAGCGGTACGCCGGCAGACCGTGGCGGCGGCGCTCCACGGGCTCCTCGACCTGATGAACTGATCGGCAGGGCAGGGTTCGCGCGCACCGGCAGCGGGTAGTGCTTGCGCTCGACTATTGTTAGTAGTAATACTACTAACATGCAGATCACCGACACCCAGCAAGCGATCCTGGAACTGGTGGCCGCCCGCATCGCGCGGGACGGCATGCCCCCGTCGCAGACCGAAATTGCCGCAGCCATGGGCTTCAGCAGTGTCCGGGCGGCTCAATACCATCTCGAGGCCCTGGAGCTGGCGGGCGCCATCCGCAAGGTGCCCGGCAAAGCCCGTGGCTTGCGGTTGACCGATGCGGGTCTCGCCGCGATCGGGCAGGGAGAGGGCGATGCCGGAGTGCCCACGGAGCCCGTCTCTTCGTCCATTGTGGCAGGCGGCGATGCCCAGGCTGCGCCTTCCGACGCCCTGCGTCTGCCGGTGCTGGGGCAGGTAGCGGCGGGGCGTCCCATCGGTGCCGACATCGGATCCGACGACTACGTGCTGCTCGACCGGGTCTTCTTCTCGCCCGCCCCCGATTACCTCCTGAAGGTGAAGGGCGATTCGATGATTGACGAAGGCATCTTCGATGGCGACCTGATCGGCGTCCACCGTACGCCTGATGCGCATTCGGGCCAGATCGTCGTGGCGCGTATCGACAACGAGATCACGGTGAAGCTCCTGAAGATCGGGCGTGATCGTATTCGCCTGCTCCCCCGCAACCCGGATTACGAGCCGATCGAGGTGTCTCCCGACCAGGAGTTCGCTATCGAAGGCCTGTATTGCGGCCTGGTGAGGCCCAACCGATGAGGGACCGGGGGGGGGGGCTCCGGTTCCGCGGTTCCCGTATGCGAGCGGGGCATTTTCCTACGCCGCCATGCGCCTGCCGCTGCTGCCCAGGATGGCGCCCTCTCCCTAAAGTTTTCCAGGGCCGGCGAAGTCTCAGCCTCTGCGACCCGCGGCCCTTACAGTGATCCCAACATACGACATGCCACCAAGGAACCTGACGATGGACGAGAACAAGAAGCGCGCCCTTTCCGCTGCCCTGGGCCAGATCGAGAAGCAGTTTGGCAAGGGCTCGGTGATCCGCATGGGCGACCGTGCGGTAGAGGCCGCCGAGGTGATCGGCACCGGTTCGCTGATGCTGGACATCGCGCTGGGCATTGGTGGCCTGCCCAAGGGTCGCGTGGTGGAGATCTACGGGCCGGAATCGTCGGGCAAGACCACCCTGACCCTGCAGGCCATCGCCGAATGCCAGAAGCAGGGCGGTACCGCGGCCTTCATCGACGCCGAGCACGCGCTTGACCCGGTGTACGCCACCAAGCTGGGCGTCAACCTGGACGACCTGCTGGTTTCGCAGCCGGATACGGGCGAGCAGGCCCTTGAAATCGCCGACATGCTGGTCCGCTCCAACGCGGTGGACATGGTGGTGGTCGACTCGGTGGCGGCGTTGACCCCCAAGGCCGAAATCGAAGGCGAGATGGGCGACCAGCTGCCGGGCCTGCAGGCCCGTCTGATGAGCCAGGCGCTGCGCAAGCTGACCGGCAACATCAAGCGTTCCAACTGTCTGGTGATCTTCATCAACCAGCTGCGCATGAAGATTGGCGTGATGATGCCGGGCCAGAGCCCCGAAACCACCACCGGCGGCAATGCGCTCAAGTTTTACGCTTCGGTCCGTCTGGACATCCGCCGAATCGGCGCGATCAAGAAGGGCGACGAGATCATCGGCAACCAGACCCGCATCAAGGTGGTCAAGAACAAGATGGCGCCTCCGTTCAAGCAGGTTGTCACCGAGATCCTGTATGGCGAAGGCATCTCCCGTGAGGGTGAGCTGATCGAGATGGGCGTGGAGGCCAAGCTGGTCGACAAGTCCGGCGCCTGGTACAGCATGGGCGATGAGCGCATCGGGCAGGGCAAGGAAAATGCCCGCCAGTACCTCAAGGACAATCCGGCCCTGGCCCAGCGCCTGGAGGCATCGCTGCGCGAGAAGTTCGTGCCGGCCGAGGCGCGTCGTGACGAAGAAGATGGCGCCGGTTCGGACGACTGAGTCCAAGGGGCCGCACCTTGGCTCCCTAGGGAGCTGAGGTGCCATGGGCATGGACGACAATGGCGATGAGGGCGCGCGGCCACCGCGCGGCCGCCGCAAGCGGCCCGAGCCGACCCCCGTGCAGCGGGCGATTGGGCTGCTGAGCCGGCGTGAGCACTCGCGTCGGGAACTCACCCGCAAGCTAAAGGTGCGGGGCGTGGAGGACGAGGCCGCAAAGGCGGCCGTGGATCGCCTCACCCATGATGGCTGGCAGGACGATGCCCGCTTCGCCGAAAGCCTGGTCCGCAGCCGCACATCCAGCGGCTGCGGTCCCTTACACATCCGGGCGGAGCTGGGCACCCACGGCCTGGACCGTGAGGCCGTGGCCGCCGCCCTGGACACCTTCGACGGCGACTGGGTCGCCAACGCCCGCGACCTGGTCCGCCGCCGTTACGCGGCAGAGGCGTTGGCCGAACTGGGCGCACGCCGCAAGGCTGCCGACTTCCTGGCCCGTCGCGGCTTCGACGCCGACACCATCCGCGCCGCCACCCGCTACGACCCCGACGAGCTGGATTGATAGGCATGGCGGGCTCCCCCCGATAGCGTGCGGACCCATCGGTCTCACCGGTCCGGTCAGTCTCCTCGGCCATCGGACCTCACATTTTCCGGCCCTCAAGCGAGTGCGAGCGCAGTCGCCCCTCAGGCACCCCGGCGCACCCGAGCTCCAGCTTCGGGCACCCACCACCGCCGCGCACTGCTCCACAACACTCCGACAACGTCCCGAGCGCCCCCGGGCAGGTGTCGCAACCAAGCGGATAACGGGCCGCGACTTGCGGCACCTGCCCGGGGGCGCCCCCTCAAGCCAACCCCCAACCTGCTACCCTAGTCGGCTACTCCGGCCTTGGTTGCCTGCTCGAATCCACTGCCCCATTGTGGCGGTATTGGCGGGCCGATCCGGCGCCGCCCCAGCATTCGACTCAGCGTGCCAGGCATGAAAACCACCAGCGACATTCGCCGCGACTTCCTCGAGTTCTTCCGCAGCAAGGGCCACACCATCGTGCCGTCGGCGCCGCTGATCCCGGCCAACGACCCGACCCTGCTGTTCACCAACTCGGGCATGGTTCAGTTCAAGAACGTGTTTCTGGGCAGCGAGAAGCCCGGCTACGTGCGCGCGGCCGACGTCCAGCGCTGCCTGCGTGCTGGCGGCAAGCACAACGACCTCGACCAGGTGGGCTACACCGCCCGCCACCACACCTTCTTCGAGATGCTGGGCAACTGGTCGTTCGGCGACTACTTCAAGGAAGAGGCGATCGCCTGGGCGTGGGAACTGCTGACCAAGGTGTGGGGCCTGGCCCCGGAGCGCCTGCTGGTCACGATCTACCACACCGACGACGAAGCCTTCGACATCTGGCACAAGAAGATCGGTCTGCCCGCGGACCGCATCATCCGCATCGGCGACAACAAGGGCGCGCCGTTCGCCTCCGACAACTTCTGGCAGATGGCCGACACCGGCCCCTGCGGCCCCTGCACCGAGATCTTCTACGACCACGGTGAGCACATCGCCGGCGGCCCCCCGGGCAGCCCGGACGAGGACGGCGACCGCTACATCGAGATCTGGAACAACGTCTTCATGCAGTTCGACCGCCAGCCCGATGGCACCCTGGTGCCGCTGCCGGCGCCGTGCGTCGACACGGGCATGGGCCTGGAGCGCCTAGCCGCCGTGCTGCAGGGCGTGCACGGCAACTACGACATCGACCTGTTCCAGCACCTGATCCGCAAGGCCGCCGAATTCACCGGCACCGCTGACCTGCAGAACAAGTCGCTGCGCGTCATCGCCGACCACATCCGCGCGTGCGCGTTCCTGATCGTCGACGGGGTGCTGCCGAGCAACGAAGGCCGCGGCTACGTCCTGCGCCGCATCATCCGCCGCGCGCTGCGCCACGGCTGGATGCTGGGCCAGAAGAGTCCGTTCTTCAGCCGGATGGTCGCGCCGCTGGTCGAGGTCATGGGCGAGGCCTACCCCGAGCTGGCCACCAAGCAGGAGTTCGTCGAGAAGGCGCTGCTGGCCGAGGAAGAGCGATTTGCCGAGACGCTGGACTCGGGCATGCGCATCTTCGACGAAGTGGCCGACAAGGCCCGTGCGGCCAGCGGCGCGCAGCCGGTGATCGCCGGCGCCGACGCCTTCCGCCTGTACGACACCTATGGCTTCCCGGTGGACCTCACCGCCGACATCGCCCGCGAGCGCGGCCTGTCGGTGGACATGGACGGGTTCGAGGCCGCCATGGAACACCAGCGCGAAACCGCGCGTGCTGCCGGCAAGTTCGGCAACGCCACCACCATGCCGGCCGAGCTGGCGGCGCAACTGGCGCCGACGCGGTTCCTGGGCTACGACAAGCTCACCGATGGTGGCCTCGAAGTCGTGGCCCTGCTCAAGGACGGCCGCCCCGTCGACGCAATCGAGGCAGGCGACGAAGCCGTGGTCATCCTCGACCGCACCCCGTTCTACGCCGAGAGTGGCGGCCAGGTGGGTGATGCCGGCGAACTGGACGAGAAGGGCAGCCGCTTCCAGGTGCGTGACACGCTGAAGTTCGCCGGCCAGTTCCACGGCCACATCGGCAAGCAGCTCAACGGTGGCCTCAAGCGCGGCGACCGCGTGATGGGCGCCGTGGACGCCGCCCGCCGCGGCGCCACCGTGCTCAACCACTCGGCCACCCACCTGCTGCACGCCGCGCTGCGCAGCGTGCTCGGCACCCACGTGACCCAGAAGGGCTCGCTGGTCGCGCCCGAGCGCCTGCGTTTCGACTTCTCGCACTTCCAGCCGCTGACCGCCGCCGAACTCGCCGAGATCGAGCGCCGCGTCAACGCTGAGATCCGCCGCAACCACGAGGCGGAAGTGCGCCACATGGGCATGCAGGACGCGCTGGACTTCGGCGCGATGGCCCTGTTCGGCGAGAAGTACGGCGACGAAGTGCGCGTGCTGCGCATGGGCGAGACGTCGACCGAGTTGTGCGGCGGCACCCACGTTTCACGCACTGGCGACATCGGCGTATTCAAGATCGTGTCCGAAGGCGGTGTTTCCGCCGGCGTGCGTCGTATCGAGGCGCTGACCGGGCAGGGAGCGCTGGACTACATCGCCACCGAGGAGCAGCGCCTGGAGGAAGCAGCGCGCCTGTTGGGGGGCAATGCGGCCGACGTCACCGACAAGCTCAAGGCTTTGTTGGACCGCCAGAAGAAGCTCGAGCGCGAAGTCGAGGCCCTCAAGGCCAAGGCCGCTTCGGGCGCGACCGCGGACTTGGCCGGTTCGGCCGTGGACGTGCGTGGAGTCCGGGTAATAGCCACGCGACTGGAGGGATTCGATGCCAAGGCTTTGCGCGATGCGATGGACCGGCTCAAGCAACAGTTGGGTGATGCCGTAATCGTCCTGGCAGGAGCAAGCGACGGCAAGGCGGCGCTGGTGGCCGGCGTGGCAGGCGGGGCCCTTGGTCGAATCAAGGCTGGGGAACTGCTGGCGCACGTGGCCAGTCAGATCAATGGCAAGGGCGGCGGACGCCCGGACATGGCCCAGGGTGGCGGTGATGATGGCCCCGCATTGGTGGCCGCATTGGCGGCAGTGCCGAATTGGGTGGATGATCGGTTGAACTGACTGGTCCCGACCCCGGCCGCTTGTCCGAGTGGGCCCGGCGACTGATAATTGAGGACTTGCCCGGATTTTGGAAAGCCCCGGATCGTGGGGCATAACGCGCCGGTTCCCGGAATGGAACTGGCCTAGGAGAAAGACAAATGCTTATCTTGACGCGCCGTGTTGGCGAAACCCTGATGATCGGTGACTCGGTCACCGTCACTGTGTTGGGGGTCAAGGGCAACCAGGTCCGCATCGGCATCACTGCGCCGAAGGACGTCGCGGTGCATCGCGAAGAGATCTACCAGCGCATCCAGCAGGGCAGCGATGCAGGCAGCGCGGGCGCCGGCGACGACAACGCCTGATAAAAAAATTTGATCTATGCGGGCCGAGCGTTTATGCTCTGCGCCCCGCGAGAGAGTGTTTGTCGCGGAGACTTGCCCGAGAGGCCGAAGGGGCTCCCCTGCTAAGGGAGTATAGGGTCAAAAGCTCTATCGAGGGTTCGAATCCCTCAGTCTCCGCCAGTTCCACCCATCGTCCAACGATGGTTTTTTCCGAAGCTTTCTGCATCAGGCAACGGAAAAACGCGGTAACGAAATTGTTGACGAATCCCAAAGATCACGTCATACTTTTTCAACTACGCGCCCGTAGCTCAGCTGGATAGAGCACCAGGCTACGAACTTGGGGGTCGGAGGTTCGAATCCTTCCGGGCGCGCCATATGAAGCAACTAAGCCGCTGAATTCAGCGGCTTTTTGTTTTTTCTGGTCTAATCTACCCCCCTAAATACCCCCCTACGAAATTTGAGCAGAAAGAACGCCGCGCTGTAGGCCACGGTGTTCTGCGCGCACCACGAGTTAGTTGCCAGCCATCGCGAAGCGCGCAACGACTGTCTGGCCTGCCGGGTCTGGCCGCAGTGCCCAATCAAGTCTTAACCTCGGGAGGCACGAGCTCGATTGTGAAGGCCCCCTGCCACGGAATGAAGCGTGCAAAACTCACCATCAGCCGATTTGGCCCTCAGGCAACCTGCTTCAGTGCGCCGAGAATGGTGCAACTGTCGCGCTCGCCGCCGACGCAGTTCGCAATAACCCGCTCCAATTCCGAAGCGATGCGCTCGAGCTCAGCGATGCGGCCGCGCACATCGGTGAGGTGCGTACGCGCGATGGCGTCCACATCACAGCACGACATGGATAGATCGTCATTCAAGCGCAGCAGGCTGCGGATCTCCTCCAGGCTGAAGCCGAGTTCGCGCCCCCGGCTGATAAAGCGCAGCCGGTCGACGTCGGTCTGGCGGTAAGCGCGGTAACCGCTGCTGGTGCGATCGGGCGCTGCGATCAGCCCGACGCGCTCGTAGTAGCGGATGGTTTCCAGATGGCAGCCGCTGGCGGCCGCAGCTTCGCCGATCTTCATATGGCTTGACTCCGTAGTAGCTACGGACTTTATCCTGCACGGATCTGCCCCGCCACCCAGCGGGGTGCCGACGCCTGTTGGCTATTGACCCCGATGAGCGACTGCGGCTGCCACCACGACCCGAAGAACGAGCTAGAGCGCCGCGTTTTGCGCATTGCCCTGGTACTCAACGCTGCCATGGCGGTCATTGGCGGGGTCGCGGGCTCGATTGCCCAGTCGACCGGCCTCCTCGCCGACGCGTTGGATATGCTCTCCGATGCCAGCGCGTACGCCATCGGGCTGGTGGCCATCGGCCGAACAGCCCGCTTCAAGGCGAATGCGGCCTGGCTAAGCGGCAGCGTGCTCTTGGTCTTGGGCGTCGGTGTGCTGGCCGAAGTCGGTCGCCGTGTCATCTACGGCGCTGAGCCATCGAGCGGGTGGATGATCGGCACAGCCCTGCTGTCGCTGATGGTCAATCTCACCGTGCTGCGCCTGCTCGCGCCGTTGAAGGCGGGCGAGGTGCACCTGCGGGCGACCTGGCTGTTCACACGTGCGGATGTGGTGGCCAACATCGGCGTGATCTTGGCAGGCGTGATGGTACTCTGGCTCGCAACCCCCTATCCGGACTACCTCATCGGCACCTTGATCGGCCTGTACGTGATCAAGGAGGCTATCGAGATTCTCGGCGATGCGCGCCGAGCTCGGGCTGCTTCGACATCTTCCACATGACCTTGCGCCGATCTATGCCGTCCCTTTATCGCTGGCTGATGCTGGCGGCCTTGGCATTGAGCGTGATCCTGCAGCCAGTGCTCGCTTCGATCAGCGAGCTGCACGAGCTCACCCATGATTCGGCAAGCGTGCATGGATCCGTCGACAGCGAGGCGCCCGGAGAGGAAAACGATACGGCCGGCACGCTTCACGTCATGCACCACTTCGCCCATTGTTGCGGACACGTGGTTGCATCATCGATGGCTCCACTGGTGCAGACCGAAGTCAGCCAAAGCGAGCCTCTGAACCTGACGGATTCGCAGTTTCTACCCATTAGGCGAAGGCTTGCGCCCTTTCGACCTCCAATCGCGGCCTGACGATCCACCGGCTTTGCCGCCGGATCGCTGATCCTTTCCGATTGGAGTGTCTCCATGTCCTTCCGACTTGCGGCGTTGGCCGCACTGGTCGCTGTGTCCGCCATCGCATGGCCGGCGCACGCGGCTGACCGCCTCTCTCTGGACGACGCGTTCGCGCGTGTCGCCCAATCCCATCCCGATCTCCGCCTGTTCGGTACGCGACAGGATGTCCTCGTCGCCGAGTTCGACCGGGCGGCACTACGACCAGCGCTGGTTGCCGGCGCGAGCGTCGAGAACGCCTTCGGCACCGGCGAGGCCAGCGGCTTGCAAAGTGCCGAGCTCACTCTGAGTCTGGCCTCAGTGCTGGAGCGCGGCGGAAAACTCGATGCGCGCCGGACGTTGGTGCAAAGCCGTATCGACGCGTTGGCAGTGGAACGTGAAGCGCGCCGGCTCGACCTATTGGCGGAGGTGGCACGCCGCTATCTGGCGATGGTCGCGGCCCACCGCCAGCGCGCCATCGCCGATCTCGACATCGCCCAGCGCCAGCGCACCGTCGCCGGGGCCAGGCATCGGCTGCAAGCGGGTGCTTCACCGGAATCGGTCGTGTTCACCGCGCAGGCGGCGCTGGCTCGCGCGGAACTGGACCGCGCCCGCGCCGAGCAACGCCTCGCGGCGGCCCGACAGCACCTCGCAGCGTTGTGGGGTGAACGAGCGCCATCGTTCGACGTGGTTGCCACGGATCCCATGGCGTTGCCCGACGTCGCTCCACTTAGGCAGCTGACAACTACCTTGGAGCAAACACCCGAGCTCGTACAGTTCGTCGGTGAGCGCCGCATCCGCGAAGCACGCCTGCAACTCGCGCGGAGCGATGCCAGGGCCGACCTGAATTGGGAAGTGGGGATCCGCCGCCTGCAGGCCACGGACGATGTCGCCTTGATCGGCAGCGTCTCGATGCCGCTTGGCGCCAATCGCCGCGCCCAACCGGGGATCCGCGTGGCGGAGGCCGAACTTGCGGCGCTGGAGATCGAGCGCGAATCCAAGGGGTTGTCGTTGTACTCCACGCTGGTTGACGCGCACGGACGTTATCTCACCGCGCAGGTCGAGGTGGAACGGCTTCGCAGCGACGTGCTGCCCAAGCTGGCCAAGGCCGAGGCCGCGGCGGAACGCGCCTACCGCGCCGGCGCCATCAGCTATCTCGAATGGGCGCAGCTGCAATCCGAGCGCACCAACGTCCGCAAGCAACAACTCGACGCCGCGCTTGAAGCCCAGCGCGCTCTTATTGAAATCCAGCGCTTGACCGGCGAGTCCCTCGTGACCGCCGCGCCGGAGCGCGTGCAAGGAGATAACCCATGATTCGTTCCTCGGTGGCCACGATGGCCCTCGCCCTGCTGCTGGCCGGCTGTGGCGACAAACCGGCATCGCCTGGAGACCCCCGCGAACACGCCCGCAAAGAACACGGAAAAGGCGAAGGGCACGACGCCGGCAGGGAGCAAGTTGCTGAGGCTGAGCACGAAGAGGGACCGCCGAGCACCACCCTGACGGCCGAGGTCGCGCGCCGCTCCGGCGTCCAGACTGCGCCGGTCACCGCCGGCACCATCGCCGACCAGCATGAGGTACAGGGCCTGCTGACGCCTGTCGAAGGCCGCGTCGCACAGGCCATGGCCCGCTTCCCCGGCCCGATCCGCTCGCTACACGCCAACGTCGGGGACCGCGTGCGTGCCGGACAGCCACTCGCCAAGATCGAAAGCAACCTGAGCTTGACCACCTACACGGTGCCTGCGCCGATCTCCGGCGTCGTGCTGCAACGCGATGCCGCCGTGGGCGCAGTCGCCAGCGAAAGCACGCCGCTGTACGAGATCGCCGACCTGTCAGAACTGTGGGTCGACCTGCACATCTTCGGCGCCGACGCGCAGCACATCACCGCCGGCAGTCCCGTCGTCGTCACGCGCATGAGCGACGCCATGACGGCGGAGACCGTGCTCGAGCGCATCCTGCCGTCGACCGCGACGGCGAGCCAGAGCACGGTGGCGCGCGCACGTATCCAGAACCTGGACGGGCTGTGGCGTCCTGGCTCGTCGATCAAGGCTCGCGTGACAGTCGCGCAGCAGCCGGTCGGGCTGAGGGTGCCGCTGAGCGCCGTGCAGACCGCGGGCCAAACTGATGTGGTCTATGTGAAGTCAGGCGACACGTACACCCAGCGTAAGGTGCGCCTGGGCCAGCGCGATGCGACCCACGTCGAAGTGCTCTCAGGCGTCAAGACCGGCGAGCAAGTCGTGACTGAGCAGAGCTTCCTGATCAAGGCGGACATCGAAAAGTCGACCGCCGAGCACGACCACTGAGGCCGCCGCGATGCTCGAGAGAATCATTCGATTCGCGATCACGCATCGGTGGATGATGTTGCTGCTCACGCTCGCCCTCCTGGGGCTGGGCGTGTGGAGCTTCACCAAACTGCCGATCGACGCGACTCCCGACATCACCAACGTCCAGGTGCAGATCAACACTGAAACCCCCGGCTATTCACCGCTGGAGGCTGAACAGCGCGTCACTTTCCCGATCGAGACCGCGCTTGCCGGCCTGCCCAAGCTCGACTACACCCGATCGCTTTCGCGCTACGGCCTGTCGCAGGTCACCGTGGTGTTCGAGGACGGCACTGACATCTTCTTCGCCCGCCAGCAGGTGTCGGAGCGCCTGCAGCAGGCAAGGTCGCAACTACCTCCCGGGCTGGAACCGGCGATGGGCCCAATCGCGACCGGCATGGGCGAGATCTTCATGTACTCGGTCGAGGCCGACCCCAAGGCCCGAAAGCCCGACGGAACAGCTTACACGGCCACCGATCTGCGAACGCTGCAGGACTGGGTGATCCGCCCGCAGTTGCGCAACACGCCGGGCGTGACAGAGGTGAACACGATCGGTGGCTTCGAGCGGCAGATCCATATCACCCCCGATCCGGCCCGTCTCGTGGCACTGGGTTTCACCTTGCACGATGTTGTGCAGGCGGTATCCGCCAACAACCAGAACGTGGGCGCTGGCTACATCGAGCGCAACGGACAGCAATTTCTGGTGCGCGTGCCGGGCCAGGTCGGTGACCTGGACGCAATTCGTAACATAGTGCTTGACCGACGCGAAGGCGTGCCTATCCGGGTGCGTGACGTGGCGATCGTGGCCGAGGGCAAGGAGTTGAGGACCGGTGCGGCGACGCAGAACGGCCACGAGGTGGTGATCGGTACCGTCGTGATGCTGGTGGGCGCGAACAGCCGTGAGGTGAGCCAGGCGGCGGCGGCAAAGCTGCAGGAAGCCAATCAAAGCCTACCCAAGGGGGTCAGTGCGATTGCTGTCTACGACCGCACCGCGCTCGTCGATCGCACCATTGCAACCGTCAGCAAGAACCTCATCGAGGGTGCGCTGCTGGTGATCGTGGTGCTGTTCCTGCTACTAGGCAATTTCCGCGCGGCGTTGATCACTGCCGCGGTGATTCCCCTGGCTATGCTGTTCACGATCATCGGCATGGTGCGCGGCGGCGTGTCGGGCAACCTGATGAGCCTGGGCGCTCTCGATTTCGGCCTGATCGTCGATGGCGCGGTGATCATCATCGAAAACTGCCTGCGCCGCTTCGGCGAGTTGCAGCACCGCCTCGGCCGAGTCATGACTGACGAGGAACGCTTTGACGAGACCGCCGTAGCGACCGCCGAAGTAATCCGCCCCAGCTTGTTCGGGGTCGGCATCATCACCGCCGTGTACCTGCCGATCTTCGCGCTCAGCGGGATCGAAGGAAAGATGTTCCATCCGATGGCGATCACGGTCGTGCTGGCGCTCACGGGCGCGATGCTGTTGTCCCTGACGTTCGTGCCCGCTGCCATAGCGATGTTCCTTGGCGGCAAAGTCGACGAGCAGGAGAACAAGGTGATGGCGTGGTGCAAGCGCCGCTATGCACCGATGCTCGCTTGGACGCTTCGGCATCGGCTGACGGTGATTGCCGGCGCGGCACTGCTCGTCGTCGCGTCTGGCCTGCTCGCCACGAGGCTTGGCAGCGAGTTCATTCCAAACCTCGACGAAGGCGATATTACCGTTCAGGCGCTACGAATTCCCGGCACAAGTCTGACCCAGTCGGTGCAGATGCAGGAAGCGCTGGAGACGAGCCTGGCCGAACTGCCCGAGGTCGAGCGGGTGTTCGCCAAGATCGGCACCGCTGAAGTCGCGAGCGATCCTATGCCCCCGTCCATCTCAGACACATTCGTAATGCTTAAGGATCGAGACGACTGGCCCGACCCAGGCAAGCCGAAGGCGAAGCTGCTTGAAGAGGTCCAGGCCGTCCTGGCCACACTGCCGGGCAACAACTACGAAGTGACGCAGCCCATTCAGATGCGCACCAACGAGTTGATCTCGGGCGTGCGTGCGGATGTAGCGGTAAAGATCTACGGCGACGATCTGGAGCAGCTTGTGCGCACTGCGGAGCAGGTGCAGCGCGTGGTGGCGTCCGTAGCAGGTGCGGCGGACGTCAAGACTGAGCAAGTCACTGGCCTGCCACTGCTCACCGTGCAGCCCAATCGCGCGGCGCTTGCCAACTACGGGCTCAATCCCTCGCAGGTGCAGGAGACGGTGGCCACTGCAATCGGCGGAGAGGAGGCCGGGCAGCTGTTCGAGGGCGACCGGCGCTTCGACCTGGTTGTGCGCCTACCGGAGGCTATTCGCGAGGACCCGGCGGCCCTTGCCGACCTGCCGATTGCACTCGGCAATGCCACCCAACCGGACAAATCAAGTCTCAACCCGAACTGGCAGGCTGGAACGCCACGCACCGTCCCGCTGCGCGAGGTGGCCCGGATTGAGCCCCAACTCGGTCCAAACCAGATCAACCGGGAGAACGGCAAGCGACGAATCGTGGTCACCGCCAACGTGCGCGACCGGGATCTGGGCGGATTCGTGAGTGAACTGCAATCGAAAATCTACGCTCAGGTGCGCGTGCCGGAGGGCTACTGGATTGACTATGGCGGCACGTTTGAGCAGCTGGTTTCGGCGAGCAAGCGGCTTTCGATCGTCGTGCCGGTGACGCTGTTGTTGATCTTTGGGCTGTTGTTCATGGCCTTCGGCTCGGCCAAGGACGCGGGAATCGTGTTCAGCGGTGTGCCGCTGGCGCTCACCGGCGGCGTGGTCGCGCTGGCACTGCGCGGCATTCCGTTGTCAATCTCTGCTGGCGTGGGTTTCATCGCCTTGTCGGGCGTGGCAGTGCTCAACGGCTTGGTCATGATCGCGTTCATCAAGAAGCTGCGCGAACAGGGCGATCCCCTCGACAACGCGATTGTCGACGGTGCGCTAGGCCGCCTGCGACCGGTGCTGATGACAGCACTGGTGGCGTCGTTGGGTTTCGTGCCGATGGCGCTCAACGTCGGCGCCGGCTCGGAAGTGCAGCGGCCGCTCGCAACGGTGGTGATCGGCGGCATCGTGTCCTCGACGCTGTTGACGCTGCTGGTGCTGCCTGTGCTCTATCGCTGGCTTCACAAGGCAGACCACAAGCTTCCGGGAAAGGAGGTGATTTCATGACTGACCCGTTGCGAATAGACATACCGCTGCTCTTGCCGGACGTTACGGATGTAGCCGATCAATGTGTCGAGCGGCTGCTCTCTGAGCTGCGAGGGCGGCAAGGTGTGGATAAAGTGCACGTTCTGGCCGCCACTGCCGTCACGCCGGCACAGCTGTGCATCCACTTCGATCGTTCCTTGCTCTCGCTGCAACGGATACGCCAATTGGTCGCAGCGGCGGGAGCAGGAGTGGCCGAGAAGATTGGACATGCATCGTGGGCTGTCGAGGAACCGCACGCCAGGCGCACGCGCACCCTGACAGAAATGCTTCGAACCATCGACGGCGTTCTTGAGGCGGGCGTCAGCGCGAGCGGCGCCGTCCGGGTCGAGTTCGATCGATCTATAACCTCAGAAGAGGAGATCAAGCACGAGCTGGAAAGGAAGGGCCGCACCAGTGAGACAACCGCCGAAGAGGTCGAGGCGGGCCACGCGCATGAAGGCTTCTGGTCGGGTACCGAGCTCAGGTTCGCGTTGGCAAGCGGCGCGCTCCTGCTGATCGGGTATACGGTCGAGCGCTTCCTTGTGGCTCCGGAGTGGTTGCCGCTCGCGGCATACCTGGGGGCTTATGTGTTCGGCGGCTGGTTCACGCTGCGCGAGGCGCTCGACAACCTGCGCCTGAGACGGTTCGCAATCGATACGTTGATGCTTGTCGCGGCCGCAGGTGCGGCAGCGCTGGGTGCATGGGCCGAGGGCGCGTTGTTGCTGTTCCTATTCAGCTTCGGGCATGCGCTTGAGCACTATGCGATGGGTCGCGCGACGCGCGCCATCGAGGCATTGGCGGAGCTGGCGCCTCGTACCGCGACCGTGCGCCGAGGCGTGGGATTGATCGAGGTTCCGGTCGAGCAACTTGCGGTGGGCGACATCATCGTGGTGAAGCCAAATACCCGCCTAGCTGCGGATGGCTTCATTGTCGCGGGCGAGAGCAGCGTCGATCAGGCGCCGGTGACCGGCGAGAGCATCCCGGTGGACAAGCGCGCGGTAGTGGACCCCGCGGCAGCCCGCGCCAATCCTGAAGCCATCGAAGCCTCGCATCGCGTGTTCGCCGGCACCATCAACGGCAGCGGCGCGATCGAGGTCGAGGTCACGCGCAAGTCCACGGACAGCGTGCTGTCCAGGGTCGTGCGGATGGTGAGCGAGGCGGAGACGGAGAAGTCGCCATCCCAACGTTTCACTGACCGGTTCGAGCGCATTTTCGTGCCGGCAGTGCTGGCGTTGGCCGTGCTGCTGCTGTTTGCATGGGTCGTGGTTGACGAGCCGTTTCGCGACAGCTTTTACCGGGCGATGGCGGTTCTTGTTGCGGCGAGCCCCTGCGCGTTGGCGATCGCAACCCCGAGCGCGGTGCTATCCGGGATCGCGCGCGCTGCTCGTGGCGGCGTGCTGGTCAAGGGCGGAGGGCCGCTTGAGAATCTCGGTTCCCTGTCGGCGATTGCCTTCGACAAGACGGGTACGCTGACCGAGGGGAAACCGCGGATCACGGACGTCGTGCCTGCCCAAGGTGTAGACGCGACTGAGCTGCTGCGTGTGGCCGTCGCGGTTGAAAGTCTGAGCGACCATCCGCTCGCACGTGCGATTGCAGTCGACGGTCGCGAGCGGCTGGGATCTACTCAAGTAGCGCTGGCAACCGACCTTGAGAATCTCATCGGGCGTGGGGTAAGAGCCAGGCTGGATGGCGACACCGTGTTGATCGGAAAGGCCGAGATGTTCGGTGTCGAAGGCATCGCACCGTTGTCACCCGCGATGATCGAAGCCATTGCGACCCTGCGGGATGGAGGTCGCACCACCATGATTGTACGCCGTGGTGCCAGCGATCTAGGCGCCATCGGCCTGATGGATACGCCGCGCGAGGCCGCAAAAGCCGCGCTCGCGCGCCTAAGAGCCATGGGCATTCGCCGGATGATCATGATCTCTGGCGATCACCAGAAAGTCGCTGACGCGATCGCCGGAAAAGTAGGGCTCGATGAGGCGTGGGGCGATCTGCTGCCACAGGACAAGGTCGAAGCGATCAAGAAACTGCGTGCCGAGGCCAAGGTCGCCATGGTCGGAGACGGCGTGAACGACGCTCCGGCGATGGCGAGCGCCACCGTGGGCATCGTCATGGGCGCAGCCGGCTCCGACGTCGCAATGGAGACGGCGGACGTCGCCTTGATGGCAGACGACTTGACGAATCTACCTTTTGCCGTGGGACTGAGTCGACGCGCCCGCTCCGTGATCCTGCAAAACGTCATCGTCAGTCTTGGCATCGTGGCGGTCCTCGTTCCTGCCACGATCTTTGGCTTGGGCATCGGCGCAGCAGTGGTTATTCATGAAGGATCAACGTTGCTGGTCGTATTCAACGCTCTGCGGTTGCTCGCGTACCAGGAGAAGCTAGCGTGATAGAAGTGCATGCCTGCTTCTGGCGGAGAGTCGCCCGATTGAGTTGCAACGAACGCGGATTCAAACGGATTTCTGAGGGTTCATCCCCGTTTTCACGGACCCTTACGAGAAGGCCGATCTAGGCCATGGGGAGTCTTCATGTAGAAGCGAAGGACGCGCCAGCCCTTCTTGCTTGGCAGCTTTCGCTTGTGGGTTTGCGGTCTCGTTTAATTGCCTGCGTCTAGCCTTCAACGTGGGTTTTGTCTGCTGGAGTTTGCCGGTGTAAGGAGGCAATCAGTGGGCAAGTCACTTTGCCCCGGCTCGAACCGCACGCCTTTACCAGCTGGGACAGAGCTGATTCCATGCGCTGAAGGTCGGTCAGCCGCAAGCGCACGTCCGCCAGGCGCGCTGCCGCTAGGTCCGCGGCTTCGTGGCAATGGGTGCCGTCCTCCAGCCTGAGCAACTGCGCAACCTCGTCCAGATTGAATCCCAGTCGCTGGGCGGACTTCACGAACTTCACCCGGTCCACGTCCGCTGACCCATAACGGCGGATGCCGCCCATAGGACGATCTGGCTCCGGCAGTAGGCCCTTGCGCTGATAGAACCGGATGGTCTCCACGTTGACCCCCGCAGCTTTGGCGAAAGCCCCGATGGTCAGGGTTTGCGGATCGTTCACCATCGTGCTTGACTCCGTACCTGACTACGGAAATAAGGTTAGCGCATCACGCGAAGTCCCGGAAGGAGATCCTCCATGGCAGACCCCAGCAACGGCCGCGGCGCACTGGCCGCCGGCGGACTCGCCGCCATCCTCGCCTCGACCTGCTGCCTCGGCCCGCTGTTGCTGATTACGCTGGGCTTCTCCGGTGCCTGGATCGGCAACTTGACCGTGATGGAACCGTACCGGCCGATCTTCATTGGCGTGGCGCTCATTGCACTGTTCTTCGCGTGGCGTCGCATCTTCCGCCCGGCTCGCGCCTGTGCGCCGGACGACGCATGCGCCGTAACCCAGGTGCGGACGACCTACAAGGTGATCTTTTGGATCGTCGCCGCCTTGGTGCTGATCGCCCTCGTGTTTCCCTACCTCATGCCCCTGTTCTACTGAACGGAGATTCGCCATGAAGAAACTTGTCGCACTGTTCGCTCTGACCATTGCGCTGAGCGCTCCCGCCTGGGCCGCCACCAAAACCGTCACGCTGTCGGTGCCGAGCATGACCTGCGCCACCTGTCCGATCACGGTCAAGAAGGCGCTGTCCAAGGTCGAAGGCGTGATCGAGGCCAAGGTGACCTGGGAGCCCAAAGAGGCGGTGGTGACCTACGACGATGCCAAGACCACGCCGGCCGCCCTGACCAAGGCCACCGAGAACGCCGGCTACCCGTCCACCGTCAAGAAGTGAGCGCACTCTCATGACCCAGGCGATCACACTGCGCATCGACGGCATGACCTGTGGGGCGTGCACCGAACACATCAAGCAGGCGTTGGAAAAGGTGCCCGGTGTGCGTTCGGCCTCGGTGTCCTACCCACAGCGCCAAGCCGATATCGAGGCAAATGCGGGTACCGCCGCGGACGTGACCTCGCTGGTCGCGGCGGTGTCCGCTCTCGGCTACCGAGCGCAGCTTGCCGATGCGCCGGGACAACCCAGCGACCTGCTGAACAAAGCTCAAGAGCGGCGGGGTCGCGAACCAAAGCGCGCTGCGCTGCACGTGGCCGTGATCGGCAGCGGCGGTGCGGCGATGGCAGCGGCGTTGAAGGCCGTTGAGCAAGGGGCGCGCGTGACGCTGATCGAGCGCAGCACGCTCGGCGGCACCTGCGTCAATGTTGGCTGCGTACCGTCCAAGATCATGATCCGCGCTGCCCACATCGCTCACCTGCGGCGCGAGAGCCCATTCGATGGCGGCATTTCCGCCTCTTCGCCGAAGATCCTGCGTGAGCGCCTGCTGGCACAGCAGCAGGGGCGCGTCGATGAGCTGCGCCACGCCAAGTACGAGAGCATTCTGGCGAGCACCCCGGCCATCACCGTGCTGCGCGGCGACGCCCGGTTCAAGGACGCGCACACACTGACCGTGGCGCCCGCTGGCGGCGGCATGCGCGAGGTGAGTTTCGACCGCTGCCTCATTGCCACCGGGACCAGTCCGGCGACTCCGCCGATCCCGGGCTTGAAAGACACGCCCTTCTGGACGTCGACCGAAGCGCTGGTCAGCGATACGATCCCCGAACGACTGGCCGTGATCGGCTCGTCGGTGGTGGCCGTCGAGCTCGCGCAGGCCTTTGCTCGGCTGGGCAGCAAGGTGACCATTCTGGCGCGCAGCACGCTGTTCTTTCGCGAAGACCCCGTGATCGGCGATGCCCTGACGGCCGTGTTCCGCACCGAAGGCATCGAGGTACTGGATCACACGCAAGCCAGCCAGGTCGCCTATGCGAATGGGGAATTCGTGCTCACCACCGAGCACGGCGAACTGCATGTCGACCGGCTGTTGGTCGCCACCGGCCGCACTCCAAATACCCGCACGCTTAACCTCGACGCGGTCGGTGTGGCCACCAATGCACAAGGTGCCATCACCATCGACCCCGCGATGCGCACTGCCGTGCCGCACATCTATGCCGCTGGCGATTGCACCGACCAGCCGCAGTTCGTCTATGTCGCCGCAGCGGCCGGCACCCGCGCCGCGATCAACATGACCGGCGGGACTGCGGAACTGGTCCTGACAGCTATGCCGGCGGTGGTGTTCACCGATCCACAGGTGGCTACCGTCGGCTACAGCGAAGCCGAAGCGCACCACGAAGGCATCGAGACCGACAGTCGCACGCTGACGCTCGACAACGTGCCCCGAGCACTGGTCAACTTCGATACGCGCGGCTTCATCAAGCTAGTGGCGGAGGCCGGCACCGGCCGCCTGATCGGCGTCCAGGCAGTGGCCCCTGAGGCGGGCGAGTTGATTCAAACGGCCGCGATAGCCATTAGGGCACGAATGACAGTGCACGAGTTGGCCGACCAGTTGTTCCCTTACCTAACCATGGTCGAGGGACTGAAGCTCGCTGCTCAGACCTTCACCAAAGATGTGAAACAGCTGTCTTGCTGCGCGGGGTAGAGACCTGAGACCTGCCAAGCATTCAGGCACTTTTCCTCGGCTTCATCAGCAGAGTCAACACTCGAAGCTTCGGGCCTTGTGAGATGGGTAGAGGCCCTACTCGAAACACCCCTCTTCGAGCAGCCGCGCCAGCGTCGGAATGTATGGCCCGTATTCGACGACACGTCACCCGCTAGTAAGGCAAAGGGCCCGCTTATCGACGCTGACTACCGCGTCGAGAAGATGAGGTTCGCCAAGAAGAAGGACCCCGACACCGGCAAGAACGTCGATGACCGCAGCACCGTGATCTACAACACCAAGATCACACTGCGCGGCATCCCCGAGGCCGCCTGGGAGTACGTGGTCAACGGCAAGGTCGCACTGGACTGGGTGGTGGAGCGGCAAGCCGTGCGTGTGGACAAGGCAAGCGGTATCATCAACGACGCCAACGACTGGGCGGCGATGGGCAACCCGCGCTACTCGCTGGAGCTGTTCCAGCGCGTAGTCACGGTCACCCTGGAAACCCAGAGGATTGTGAACTTGCTGTCGAGACTCGACATCTTGGAATATTCGGCACATGCGTCAGAAACAGAGCCGCAGCAGCGCATCGGCAGCGAAGTCGAGGTGCCGCCGGGCTATTGGATCGACTACGGTGGCACATTCGAGCAGTTTAACTTGGCCAGCCAACGCCTATCGGTGGTGGTGCCGGTGACGCTCGCGATCATCTTCGCGCTGTTGTTCTGGGCGTTTGGCTCGGCCAAGGACGCCGCTATCGTGTTCAGTGGTGTGCCGTGGCGCTCACTGGTGGTGTGATCGCACTGGCCTTGCGGGGCATTCCGTTGTGAATCTCCGCCGGCGTCGGATTCATTGCGCTGTCTGGGGGGGCATTCCGTCAACGCTGCTCACGCTATTGGTACTGCTAGTGCTGTATCGATGGCTTCACCGCGATGAGTCGCCTCCAGCGGCGACCTGACCTTGGTCAACCCCTGTAGTCCAGGCGATATGTAGCAGGAGGCGAAGCATGATTGGAAAAACAATCGGATTGTTTGTCCTGACGGCCGTCGCTGAAATCGTTGGCTGCTATCTGCCGTACCTCTGGCTTCGCGGCCGTGCGGATGTTTGGGTCCTGTTCCCGGCGGTCGCCGCCTTAGGCGCATTCGTCTGGCTATTGAGCCTGCATCCAAGCGCCGCCGGCCGCACCTACGCGGCATATGGTGCCGTGTACGTGGCCACCGCCTTGGTCTGGCTTTGGGCGGTTGAAGGGATTCGACCAGATCGCTGGGATCTGCTCGGTGGCACGCTCGCCCTGAGTGGGATGGCAGTAATCGCGTTTGCACCTCGGGCCTGATCGGGGAGTCGGACGGGTGACTGCCTTCCTCGTCAAGTGCCTGAAGGGCCACGCCAATGCATCGGCCCTCCGGCCTGGGCGCGATGCTGCTGTCCTGCCACCGCGAGATTGCTCCTTTGCGGAACCTTCATGCTCACCGAGGTAGACTAACGAACATGCCGGTCTGGTCCCTCCTACTTCGACTACTGGTCGCCGTAGCCCTCGTGTTCAACGGGGCTGCGCCGGCAGTGGCTGCTGTCCATGCAGGCCACATGGTCGCCCCGCCCGTAGCGGCCCCCGCAGCGGAGTTGTCCTGCCACGAGCATCACCAAGCGGGGTATGCCGACCAGCCACCCGCGACGGGTGAGCACCCGGGCACGTCCGACTGTTGTGAGTCCGGTGCGTGCCGCTGTGCCTGTGTGCACAGCACGCCCGTAGCGATCATGGACCCGGGCGTTGTTGCGTCCGTTATTGAGCACGCGGAGAGCGTGCGACCGATGGCCCCGGGCCATGCCGACGCGGAATCGCCACACTTGATCCGACCTCCCATCGGCTAAGCGTCCACATGGCGCCGCTCGGCGCCTATCCGCCTGCGCCTGGCCGCTGCATTTGTCGCAGCCAGCGCAGGCATGGCGGCTCATTCAGAGCCGGCGACGCTTTCCACGGAGTTCTCATGTCTTCCGATTCTTCCGGGCGCGGGGCGGGTAAGCCGTTCACACCCTCGCGCCGCCATTTCGTTCAAGGGTTGGCTGCGGGTGGCGCGGTCGCCGGTCTCGGGCTATGGCCCAAGCCCATCTGGGCTCTCAAGGCCCCTGGCAATCCCAATGTGCTCTCCGGTACTGAGTTCGATCTGACCATCGGCGAGACGCCGATGAATTTCACCGGCCGCACCCGAACGGCGATCACCGTCAACGGATCGATTCCGGCGCCGTTGCTGCGCTGGCGCGAAGGCACCACGGTGAGTCTGCGCGTGTCCAACGCACTACCCGCCGGCTCCATCCACGGCCACGAAACCTCGATCCACTGGCACGGCATCATCCTGCCCGCGAACATGGACGGCGTGCCCGGCCTGAGCTTTGCCGGCATCCAACGCGGCGAGACCTATCGCTATCGCTTCGCCGTAAATCAGGGCGGAACCTACTGGTATCACAGCCACTCGGCGTTCCAGGAACAGGCAGGTCTGTACGGCCCCCTGATCATCGATCCAATCGAGCCCGAGCCCTTCAGCTACGACCGCGACTACGTCGTGCTGTTGAGCGACTGGACGGATCTGGATCCCGCGCGCTTGTTCGCGCGGCTGAAGAAGATGCCGGGTTACGACAATTACTACAAGCGCACCGTCGGCGACTTCCTTCGCGACGCGCAGAACAACGGATCTGCCGCGACCGTCGAGGATCGCAAGAAGTGGGGCGAGATGCGCATGACACCGACTGATTTGTCGGACGTCAATGCGAACACCTACACCTACCTAATGAACGGCGACACCTCGCTGGGTAACTGGACGGGGTTGTTCCGTTCCGGCGAGAAGATCCGCCTGCGTTTCATCAACGGCTCGGCGATGACGCATTTTGACGTGCGCATTCCCGGCCTGAAGATGACAGTGGTCGCGGCCGACGGCCTGTACGTGCATCCGGTCATCGTCGACGAGTTCCGCATCGCGACGGCGGAAACCTTTGACGTGATCGTCGAACCGTCGGGGCAGGATGCGTTCACGATCTTCGCCCAGGACATGGGCCGGACCGGGTACGTGAGCGGCACGCTCGCCGTGCGCGAAGGCCTTCGCGCTCCGGTCCCGTCAGTCGATCCGCGGCCCATCCTCACCATGGCCGACATGGGCCACGGCGGCATGGGGCACGACATGTCCGGCATGAAAGGCATGGAAGGCGGCTGCGGCGCCAGCATGGGCCACGCCGGAACGCAGCACGCCGCGCCTGCGCAGCCGGCGACGGGTCAGCAGGACCACGGCGGCCACGACATGGCGGCGATGCAACACGGCGCGATGCCAGGCATGGCGGATGGCAACGGCATGCAACAACACCCCGCCACGGAAACCGACAACCCGCTGGTCGACATGCAGGCCATGTCTCCGGCCCCTAGGCTCGATGACCCCGGCATCGGCCTGCGCGACAACGGGCGCAAGGTACTGAGTTACTCGATGCTCAAGAGCGTGTTCAACGATCCGGACGGACGCGAGCCGGGTCGTGAGATCGAACTGCACCTGACCGGCCACATGGAGCGTTTCGCCTGGGGCTTCAATGGGCAGAAGTTCTCCGACGTCGAGCCCATCCGACTGAACTACGGCGAGCGCATGCGCATCGTGCTGGTCAACGACACGATGATGACGCATCCCATCCACCTGCACGGCATGTGGAGCGACCTGGAGGACGAGCAGGGCAACTTCCTTGTCCGCAAGCACACGATCGACATGCCGCCCGGCAGCAAGCGCAGCTACCGCGTCCGTGCCGATGCGCTGGGGAGCTGGGCGTATCACTGCCACCTGCTGTACCACATGGAGGCGGGGATGATGCGCACGGTGAGGGTCGAGGAATGAAGATGACCATGACACTCGCGCCACTCGCCGCGGGCCTGCTGCTGACCTTCAACGCCTCTGCGCAGGATCACTCGCAGCACCAGATGCCGACGCCGGCCAAGCAGGACCATTCCCAGCATCAGATGCCGGTGACGCAGGATCACACGCAGCATCAACCGGTAAAGCCAAAGCCGAAGCCGGCTCCGAAGCCGAGACCGAAACCGGCTCCGTCACCCCCGGAACCCAAAGCCGAGCCGATGGACCATTCGGCCATGGGCCACGACATGCCGCCGGAGGAACCGGCGACGCCGGTCGACCACGAGGCCATGGGTCACCGGACGCCTGAACCCGCGCCGGCGGAACCAGTGGACCATTCCGCGGTGGGCCACACCATGCCGCGGCCAGCCGATCAGCCCGTCACGCCGATCCCGGTCGTGACCGAGGAAGACCGTGCTGCGGCCGTGCCGCCGCCGGACGATCACCCCGTGCACGACAACACCATCCAGAACTTCGTGCTGCTCGACCGCCTGGAAGCCTTCGATACCGATGAGAGCAGCGGAGTGGAGTGGGAAGCGCAGGCCTGGATCGGGACCGACCTCAACAAGGTCTGGCTGCGCAGCGAGGGCGAGCGTGTCGGCGGAAACACCGAAGCCGCGGACCTTGAAGTGCTCTACGGACGCGCCATCGCGCCGTGGTGGGATCTCGTCGCCGGTATTCGCCACGACTTCGAACCCGGCGACTCGCAGGACTTCGCCGCGATCGGTGTCATCGGCCTGGCGCCCTACAAGTTCGAGGTGGAGGCCACGGCCTACATCGGTCAGTCCGGCCAGACCGCCGCGCGGTTCGAGGCTGAGTACGACACGCTGCTGACCAACCGCCTGATCCTGCAATCGCTCGTCGAGCTGAATTTCTACGGAAAGGCCGATGAGCGCCTTGGGATCGGTTCCGGGCTGAGCACGGCCGAGGCTGGCATGCGCCTGCGCTACGAGATCCGACGCGAGTTCGCCCCGTACATCGGCATCGTCCGTGAGTGGGCGCTGGGCCGCACCGCGGATTTCCGCCGCGACGAAGGCGAAGTCGTCAACGACACCCGCCTGGTCGCAGGCATCCGCATCTGGTTCTGATAGGGGAAATCATTTCATGCCGTTCGTGACACGAAAGTCCTTGCTCACCTTGAGCATCCTGTCCGGCGTCGCCGTAGTAGCGGTCGCGGGATTCGTCTATTCCGGCATCTACAACGTCGGCGCCGACGACCAGCACACCCGACCGGTCCATGCGCTGATGGAATCCCTGCGCGAACGCTCGATCGAAGTACGGGCGAGCAAGCTCACGCTGCCGGACCTTGGCGAGCAGGCACGCATCGTCCAGGGTTCCGGGAACTACAACGCCATGTGCATGGGCTGCCATCTCGCTCCCGGCATGGCCGCAACCGAGCTGAGCAAGGGACTGTACCCGGCACCGCCAGAGCTGACGAAGAAGGCGGTCGATCCGGCAGAAGCCTTCTGGGTGATCAAGCACGGGATCAAAGCCTCGGGGATGCCTGCCTGGGGCAAGAGCATGGACGACGAGTACATCTGGAACATGGTCGCGTTCCTGCAAAAGCTGCCCACGCTGAGCGAGGACGATTACCAAGCGATGGTGGCCAGCAGCGGAGGCCATTCCCATGGCGGCGGGGAAACCCAAGCGCACGACCATGGCGAAGGCGTGGCCGAGGATCATCACGAAATGCCGACAAGCATGGCCGCGGACGAGCCCAAGCCGCACGCCCATCCGCCGGGGACGCCTGCCCACCATGACAAGGCGAATAGTGCAGCCGCCGAAGCTAAGAAGTCACACGCACACCCGCCTGGCACCCCTCCCGATCATCACAAGCCATCCACGCCTCCACCCGAGTCGAAGCCGGCGCCGGAGACAGTCGAGCATCGCCATGCCGATGGCAAGGTCGAATCGCATCCCGCACCGCAACCCGCCAATGCCGATGACGGCCATGACCACGAACACTGAACCAGGAGTCTGCCCGTGAAATCGATCGCCACGCCACTCGCGCTCTCCCTCGCCCTCGCCCTCGCGCTCGGCGCCATCACAACGGCCGGCGCACAGACGACCCCGCACGCACACCATCCGCAGCCCGCCAAGTCCGACGCGAAGTTCGATGTGCCCCTGGCGACCCAGGCCGCGGTAGCCGTCGTCGATCGCTTCGGCAAGGCCCTTGCTGCTGGCGACTTGAAGACTGTCGAGACGTTGCTCGATGCGGACGTACTGATCCTTGAAGCCGGCGGTGCAGAACGTAGCCGCGCGGAATATCTAGGTCATCACGCGATCAGTGACTCGCAGTTCCTCAAGGGAACGCACAGCGAGCTCAAGCGCCGGCGCGCCCGCATCGATGGCGGCCTGGCGTGGGTTGGCAGCGAGAGCGAGTTGCACGCGAGCAAGGATGGCAAGCCACTGACGTTGCTCAACACCGATACGATGGTGCTGAGAAAGACCGGTGCCGACTGGCGCATCGTTCATATCCACTGGTCTTCGCGGCCGCAGAAGGCCAAGTGAGTTAGCCATGGACACCAAGCACGTACTACCAGCTATCACGCCATCAATGCCGCGGCCTGCGATGCCATGGGGATGACCTTGAGATGAAGCGTTGCGCGGACATTTGCAGGCGCTGCGCGGCAAGCTGTTCTACGATGGAGGCGATGTAGGCCGGTCGGTCCCGTCGGGCGCAACGCCGACGGGACCGGTTTCCAGGGCGCGAGGGGCATCTCTGCGAACCGTGCTTGACTTGCTGCTCCAGCCAAATCCCAATGTGCTGTTGACTTCAAACGCTCTACGTTGATCATCCAGGAGTGAAGCAAATGAAACTGGTTATTCCCATGCTGTTGGTACTGCTCTCGGCCTGTTCCTCACCCTCAGACCCGACCAGCAAGTCACAGAGCGAGCCGTCTCCCAGCGAGGCGGCAGCGCCGACTGCGTCAGTGCCGGCAACAGCGGCAGCCACGGTGTCAGCGACTGGCACGGTCGAGGCAGTGGACGTCGGCGCCGGAACGGTGACGCTTGCGCACGGTGCTATCGATGCCCTGCAGTGGCCCGCCATGACCATGGCGTTCAAGGCACCGAATGTCGACTTGGCCGCTCTCCGCAAAGGAGATCACGTCGCGTTTGAGCTCGTAGCGCAGAAGGACGGCTACGCCATTACGAAAATCACCAAGCAGTAGCCGTAGGACAACAAACGCTCCACCTGCGAGGTCGTCGATATCGGGCGTTTGCGCGACGACCAGGAGGCGCGTCTGTCTGTTTCCCGAGCGATCGATCCAGCAAGGTACGCGAACCTGTTTTTGCCGTGCGCGCGAGCTCTAAGTCCAAGCGTTCCTGGCGCATCCCCATCGGGCGTAGGGTTGTTCGCTGCCGGGCTTTACTAGGGCCATACTACGAACATGCGCACGCCAAGCGGAGGGTTCGCAGCTGTGCTGACCACGTCAGCCGTGGCTGCATGGTTCCATCGCTGGTGCCCCCCTTGGGCTGTCGGCTAGAGCCAAGATAGCGCTGAGTCGGCCAGCTCGCGCTCCTCATCGATGGCCACATTCCATATCCGCGGTCCCGTGCCGCGGTCGATGCGCAAGGCACCTGCCTCGTTGTGACCAAGGTCTGCCGTCAAACCGAGCCATGCCAGCCGAGCGAGGATGCGCTCGCGCAAGCCCGGCGCGCGGTGGCCAATGCCACCGGAAAAGACCAGGTGCTCGAGGCCGCCGATTCCCGTTGCCATCGCGGCAATCGACTGTGCGATACGTACGACGAATAGGTCGACGGCCAATCGGGCTTGGGGCCCGGCGTCCCCGATCAGCAAGCGCATGTCGCCATGGCCGGCGATCCCGGCCAGTCCTCCCCGATGGGAAAGGCGATCCTCGATGGCATTCGCATCCAGGCCACATTCCCTCAGCACGTACAGGAAGGCGCCGGGGTCGAGATCTCCAGAACGCGTGGGGCCCGGGACCCCACCCAGTGGGGTCAGTGCCATCGTTGTGTCACGACTGAGACCGTTCTCCACGGCGCAGACGCTGCACCCGCCACCCAGATGTGCAAACACGGCACGGCCTTGGCGAATGCCTGCGTCCTGACCGGCCACCGTTCGAAGTGCGGAGGCGAAGGCGAGACCATGGAAGCCATAGCGGCGCACGCCCATTGCGTCCCATTCTGCTGGAATCGGCAGGCGTCGACTCCACGGCGCTAGCGAGGCGTGGAAGCTGGTATCGAACGCCACACCGTGTCTGGCTCCAGGCCAGCGGGCGCGCGCCACGCGAACGTAGGCGAGCGCGGCCGGCTGGTGCATCGGGGCCAGCGGTGCCAGTGCGTCGAGCTCGGCTAGCAAGGAATCGTCGAGTTCGAGCCCATGCCCGCGGTCACCGCCGTGTACGAGCCGGTGGACGACCACGTCAGGGGCTTGCTTCGGCGCTGCCAGCGACTCGATCAGTTCTGCGAGGCGTTCCTGCGGCTCGGTGCCACCTTTGATCTCGGCTCGCGAGTATTCGACCAATGCTGGCTTGCCCGCTTCGGCCGCCCCAAGGCCATAGACAGCGCCCTTGAGCGTAGTGGATCCGACATTGAGGGCAAGCAGGGAGCGATCCATCACAGGTGTCCCGAGCGGCTGATGGCGATCACTAGTCGCAACGACAGCAGGCCCGCCGCGACGAAGGCGACGACTGCGAGGAAGGGCAGGTGGCCCAGTAGCTGCGGCCCATCCGCATGCAGCGTCAGCAACGCGCCGCTGACGTACAGGCCAAGCGTTACCAATGCCAGTGCGAGTCGGTTGCCGGTACGGGCAACTGCCTCCTGAGTCGAGTGCAGTCCGTGATGGTGGACTGAAAAGGCGGGACGGCCGTCGCTCAGCTGGGCCTGCCGCAACAGATCTGCTGCGAGCTGCGGCAGCTGGCGCGCGGCGCGCGTCAGCCGCAAGGCCAGCGGGCGCCCGGCAGGACGGCTGGCGTCGATGACGCGCGCGATGTCAGCTGCGCGCGAGGTGAGCGTGCCAAGCAGGTCGAGCGCCGGATCGAGCGCCCGCAACGTGTTCTCGACGAGGAACAAGGTGCGCATCAACACCAGCAGATGCGGCGGTAGTCTGAATCCCTCGCCGTGCCCGATGCGGGCCACCCGCCAGATCGCTTCGGCAATCGACCATTGCGCCAGCGGGCGACTCGCCATCTCGGCGAGGATCAGGTGGATCTCGCGCTCGTGGGTGCGCCGGTCCACGTATGGCTGGAAGAATCCAAGCGCGATGGCGGTGTCGAGTACGGCGGTGGCATCGTCCGCGGCGATCGCCTCGACCATGCCTCCCAGCGCGAGGCGGGACGCAGGATCGAGTACCCCGATCGAGCCGAAGTCGTGCAGGCACAGGCGACCGTCGTCGAGCAGGAACAGGTTGCCAGGATGGGGGTCGGCATGGAACACACCAGCTCCAAACAGCTGGTGCAAGTAGGCGTCCAGCAATGCGCTGGCGAGCGCCGGGGCGGCCGGTGTGCCGAATGCGGATTCCAGGCGCGTGCCATGACTGCGCTCCTGCACCAGTACTTCGCGCGCGGCGAGCGGGTCGATGACGTGCGGCAGCGTGATGGTGGGCAAGTCGTCCATGACGACGGCCATGCGCCGCATGTTCTGCGCCTCGTGCCGCATGTCGATCTCGTCGCGCATGAAACCAGCCAGTTCGTCCACGAGCTCTACCGGACGTTGGCGCTGCAGAGGCGGCCACAGCCACTGGGCGACGCGCACCGTTCGTCGCAGCAGGCGCAAGTCCGCCTGCACCTGGGCATGGATGCCAGGTCGGGTGATCTTGACCACCACGTCGCGCCCATCGTGCAGCCGGGCGGCGTGGATTTGCGCGACCGATGCAGCGGCCAGCGGGGTTTCGTCGAAGCTGGCGAACAATCGGTCGAGCGACGTCTCGAATGCGGCTTCGATGGTGCGGATGGCGTCCTTCGCGGGAAAGGGGGGTACGTCGCTGTGCAGGCGCGAGAGCGTCTCCCGGTAGGGGGCCGGTAGGAGATCCCAACGCAGGCTCAGACCTTGTCCGAGCTTGACGAAGGTCGTGCCCAAGCCCACCAGCGTGGCGCCGACGCGTCCTGGCAGCTGTTCGGGGGCGCGCCGACGCAGGCGCAGGAAATCCATTCCCAGACCGAGTGCTGCCCAAGCGATCTGCAGGCCCCGCCGGATCGTGCCAGCCATCAGAGCACGCCTCCGAACCAGCGCAGCGCGCCAATGATGGCAAGCGCAGCGATCGCAATCCAGCATCCGATGTAGAGCCACTGCCATACCGCGGGCAGGGGGCCGGCCTGCCGATCCAGACGATGTCGCGCCGTCATTCCCACGGCGTGGGCGAGCACGCCGGCAATGAGCATCGGCAGGAGCATGGGCTCAAGCGCATCAGCGAGCCATACACCGGCCGCCATGCCTGCGACCACCGCGCCGGTGAGGGAGAGCAGGTCGGCGCGCTTACGTGCACGCAGCGGGACGTTCATGGCGTCGACTCGGTCATGGGCCTAAGGAGCGTGGCTGGCTCACCGTGGCCGTTGATCGCCGCTATCTCCTCCACGGACAGCAGACCATCGCGCGCCACGTGGAGCACGCGCAATGCTGCATCGACAACGTGCGCCCAGGTGCTGCGGTTGGCGAACAAGAGCCCCGGGACGTCCAGCGTGCCGCCCCGGTTGATGAAGCCCAAGGCGGCGGTGGACGCCGGCCCGGTATCGAGCCGGCGCAAGGCGCCGAGGAAGGGTTCCGGGCGGGTATGGGTCAGGAACACCCGCGGTCGACCCGGCGGGAACAGCGCCTGCAGCTGCGCGTCGTCGTGCGTGTAGCTGGCCTCCTCCGCGTCACGCGGCGTGCGGTAACGGGCGGGCTCACCGAGATAGATGACTGCGGCGGCAATGCCGCGTTCGGTCACCCGCGCGTGCGCGCGCAACACTTCCTGTAACTGATAGGCGCCCGTGGCGACCAGCAGGACCGCGGCCTTCGTCGGATTGCCCGCGAGGGGCAGGGCGCCCATGGCCGCGAGTTCCTCCGCCCGGTTGCGTGTCAGCACGTGCGGCACCGGCCGCTTGGGCACGACAAGCGCGGTGATGGTGCCGCGCTGGGCGTACGCGTGCGACAAGGCTGCCGCGGCGCCGTTGGCGTCCGGAGGGAACACCACGCGTGCGACGTCCGCCATTTCGCCCAGCATCGCCTCGGCCATCGTCGGATCCTGGTGCGACTGCTCGTTCTTGGCGTTCTCCCAAGTGTGCGAGGTCAACACTAACGGCACTCCCAGCCAGCCCGGGGGCCGCCCTGCCTGGGCCAGGTGGCGTGCAAAGATCAGCTCCTGCCGCACGGCGCCGAGCATCTTTGGCGCGAATGCCTCATAGGTGACCACCAAGTTCAGCCCCCCCTTGTTGCCGAGCGCCGCGCACACGACGGCTTCTTCATTGAGCGCGGTGATGACCGCGCCGGAAGTCGATTCGGCGACACCGGGCTCCGGCTCGTGCACCCGGTGCTTCAATGCATCAAGCGTGAGGTCAAGCTTGTTACTGCGCAACTCGTCCGGATTCCCGACGCGCACGCGCAACGCCGGGTTGGCCTCGGCGATCGCCACGAACTGCTCATCCAGTGCGGACATCGGCGAACTGGACCCGCCGCGAGCGCGATCCGCGATCGGCAGTATCCGTGGCGGCGCCACCTGCCGGTCGGCGAGCGCGTGATCCCGCTCGCGCACCCGCTGCTGGGCATCATGGCTATTGAGAACGGCAATGGCTGCGTCGAGCTCTGGCGCTGCAACAAACAGCGCAGCGGCGCCTTCGTTGAAAAGTGCGCGCGCCTGCGTGTCGAATGCCGGATTTCCGGGTAGGGGCAGGTTGTGCGCAGCGTTGGTCCCGGCCCCGGGAAACCCGTAACCCTTGACGGTTTCCGCGATGCCGTAGGGCAGACGGACTTCAACCTCGGGAGAACTGCCGACGGCCTGCAGCCGCGTCTCCATCACGTGGATGCCCCACGCGATACTGGCAGGGTCGCGGCCGTCGAGCGCGACGGGGTCGAAGCCGTTCAGCCGCAGGTGCTGGTCCAGCCACCGTTCCCCACCCTGCTGGGTGATCTGGCTGCGCTGCTCGATGCGACGTCCGTTGAGGATGATGATCGGGCTGACCAGTCCACTGTCCTCGGCACGCCACCAGCGCGGTGCCCAGTCGCTACCGCGCTGTTCCTCGAAGGCGCCGTCGCTGAGGAACGCCACCATCCGCTCGCCCTTAAGCGGTGCATGCACGTATTGCAGTTCGGCGAAGCCGAGGTAGCCGCCTTCGAGCACGCCCCCCGCGGTGTGCGCATTGACGTGCGAACCCAACGGCGATGCCGGGGTCCCATCCGCGTTGAGGCTGTAGGCGTAGAAATCACTCACGAACCGGCTCAGCCCCGCGTCCGAACGGTCGTAGCGCGCGGCATGGGTCGACGTCATGTTACCGACCAGAAGGTTCAGCGCATCGATCGCGGCCACGCAGTGCCCCTGGCCCATCATCCATGCGCGGGTCACGCCGTCGAGCGCGTCCATCAGCAGGTAGCCGGCGTAGGCGGGCACCATGTTCAGCGACCCGCCGGTGTGGCCTTCGGGTGTGGTCTTGAAATCATCGACCTCCAGCGGCGCGCCGTCGGTGCGGACCCGCTGGCTGTAGGTCATGTGCGCCACCAGCCACATGCCGGCACTGGTTAGGCGGTCGGCGGCGGCGAGCCGCTGCCAAGCCGTTTGGGCATCGGGCGTACGGTCATAGGCGACCAGCTCGTCGACCATTTGGTGAACCCGCAACTGGGTCAGCGGGTCGTGGCGGATCACACCGTAGCCGGTCGACCAGCTCGCGAAGTCCGGGTCGGCCTGCCGGTGGGCAGCCGCCAACTCCAATATCCGCTGGCGTTCGGCCGCCGATAGCTGGTCGGCGGTGCAGCAATTGAGATGCAGGTTCATGGCCCCTCCGCGGAGACCGGTGTGGATGCGATCAGCGCCGATGCGGCCGTAGCGAGCTCCGCTCCGAGGGCGATCGCATTCGACTCGTGGGCAATGGTGTCGGTGCTGACGATGCGCGAGAGGCCTGCGGCCTGCAGCTGTGCGTAGGCATCGCCGGCGAACACCGGATGGATGGCCACCAGTACCGGTGGCGGCATCGCCAAGCGCCGCAGGTGAGCCAGCGTTTCCAGAATCGTGCGCCCCGACGAGACGATGTCGTCCACGAGCACCGGCGTGCGTCCCACCGCGGCTTTGGCATCCGGCAAGCTCACGCGCACGTCGTAATCGCCGCGCCGCTCCTTCCTCAAGACCTGGTAGGGCACACCAGCCTTCTCGGCCATGCGAGCCACCCACTGCTCGCTTTCGCTGTCGGGACCGACAAGCATGGCGTCGGGGATTTCCCGCGCGATCCAGCCTGCAATGGCCGGCACGGCCGACACGTGGGCCGCCGGCATGCGATACAGCGACTGCAATTGCTCGAACCTGTGCAGATGCGGGTCGACGGTGACCAGCCAGTCGAAGCTCTCTTCCAGGAAGCGGGCGAACAGTGGCGCACTGACGGCTTCGCCACGATGGAAGCGAGTGTCCTGCCGCATGTAGGCCAGGTACGGAGCAATCACACCGACAGAGCGCGCACCGAACTCGCGGGCGGTCTGCGCCGCGTAGCGCAACGGCAGGGCGAGCGGGTCCGGGTTGCGCAGGCTGGCCACGATCGCAACGTCCGCACCGCCCAGTGATTCATCGAGGGAGACCAGCGATTCGCCGTCCGGGAAGTGGCGCCATGCGATCGGCGCAAGGCGCGCCTGCAAGGCAGGAGCGACCGTGGCAGCCAGCGCAGCATCGGCGGGGAAAGGCATCAGTACGCGATTCATGTCGGCTCCGGGGTGATGTCGAAGGGCGCGTTCGCCGCAGCGTATTCCAGCGCATAGGCCAGTTCCCCACGCGATTGCGCGTGCACCGTGAACAGAGATTCCCCGCGCTCCACCAAGTCCCCGATGCGCAGTGCCGTCTCCAGACCGGCCTCGGGCGAGCCGGGTGCGCCGGCCAGCTTGGCAATGCGCGCCAGGCGGCGGTTGTCGACCGCGGCGATTCGCCCACTGCCGGTGGCAGTGACCTCCGCCGTGAACGGCGCCCGCGCGGGTTCGCGGAAACCTCCCTGCGCCTCGCAGATCGCCAGAAACTTCGCCAGCGCTCTCCCCGAATCCAGTGCTGCGCGCGCGCGTTCCAGGCCGCTACCCGCGAAGCCAGTGGTCGCCAGGTCCAGCAATGCGCCCGCCAGCACCAGGGCGCGATCGCGCAGGTCGACGGGTGCGTCCGTATCGTTGCGCAAGACCTTGAGCACATCCCTTGCTTCCAGCGCCGGACCGATGCCGGACCCCACCGGTTGTATGCCGTCCGAGCGATGCACGCCGAGTTGCAGTCCGAGCGCCCCGGCGGTGCCGCGCAGGCGCGCCGTGAGGTTGGCGGCGGCAGCGTCGCTGCGCACTTTCGCCGTCGGCCCAACGGGCATGTCGATCAGCACATGCGTGGCGCCGGCGGCGATCTTCTTCGACAGCACGCTCGCGACCAGTTGTCCGTCACTGTCAAAGTCCAGGGGGCGCTCTACCCGTATGAGGATGTCGTCGGCGGGGCTCAGGCGGACATTGCCGCCCCAGACGATGCAGCCACTTTCGCGCTCGACCACGCGACGCATCGTTGGCAGATCCAGCGCGACCGGCGCCATCACTTCCATCGTGTCGGCGGTGCCGGCCGGTGAAGTGATTGCGCGTGACGACGTCTTGGGGATGCGATAGCCGAGCGCTGCCACAATGGCGACGACGATGGGCGTGGTGCGATTGCCCGGCAGGCCGCCGACGCAGTGCTTGTCCAGCACGGCGCCGTCGCCCCAGTCGAGGCGTTGGCCCACGGCCACCATCGCCCGGGTAAGAGCGGTGGTCTCCCCGTGATCCAGGCGCTCGCCGGCGCAGGCGGTGACGAAGGCGGCGAGCTCCAGATCGGACAAGCGACTCGCCACGGTGTCCTCCATCAGGGCGAGGTATTGCGTATCGTCCAGCCGCGCACCGAACACCTTGGAGCGCAGCGCTCCCGCCGAGGCGGCGGGCTCGGGATGGCGGAAACTGGCCAGCGCGTCCGGTTCCGGCCGCAGGGCACGCCAAGCCGCTTCGGACAGCGCCACTTCGTCCACGGCAACGAAGTCACCGACCACAACGTTCAACGTCGCGATCGCGGACCGCGTGCCAACCTGCACATGTACCCGGGTCATGGCCGCGAATCCCTCGGAGCGGCACACCTCGCAGTCGCGGTGCATGTACACGACGGGTTGCTGGTAGGTATCGATTCCGGCGCGAATGACGCGCAGGCGTGCATGGGAGGGTGCGTCCATGGTGTTTACGCCTCCGCCAGCGGCACGCGCTCCAGATGTTCGGGCGCGCGGGCGCGCCAGCCCAGTTCGTGCTCGATGCGTCCACGCAGCACGTCCGCGGCATCGGGCTCGCCATGGGTCACGTAGACCATGCGCGGCGCCGACGGCGCAGTGCGCATCCAGTCGAGTAGTTCGCCGGCATCGGCGTGTCCGGAGAACCCCTCCAGTTGCACGACTTCGGCGCGGATGGTGATCTCGCGACCGAACATGCGCAGCGTGCGCGCACCGCTCGCGAGCTTGGCACCCCGGGTGCCGCCCGCCTGGTAGCCCGAGAGCAGGATCGCGTTGCGCTCATCCGGCCCGAAGGCCTCGAGGTGGTGGAGAACGCGTCCCCCGGTAGCCATGCCACTGGCCGAGATGATGATCATGGGTCCACGCCGACGATTGAGCGCCTTGGACTCTTCAACGCTATTGACGAAGGTTGCCAGCTCGTACATGCGCTGGCAGTCCTCGTCCGTGACGTGATGTTCGGCATGGTGGGCGTGGTAGAGCCGCGTGGCATTCACCGCCATCGGGCTGTTGAGGTAGACCGGCACCGCCGGGATCTCGCCCCGCTGCCGCAAGCGTGCCAAGTGCAGCAGTAGGGCTTGCGCGCGGCCTATGGCGAAGGCGGGAACGACGATCACGCCACCTCGGGCGGCCACCCGACGAATGATCGGCGCGAGTTCGGCTTCCTGATCGATGGCCACATGTGCGCGATTGCCGTAGGTGGATTCGCAGACCAGGACATCGCATGCCGGGAGCGGCGAAGGCGGGTTCATCAGAGACTCGTGTTGCCGCCCGAGGTCGCCGCTGAAATGCAGGCGCTGGCCGTGCACGGCCAGGCTGACATGGGCAGCGCCCAGGATGTGTCCGGCCGGATGGAATTTGGCCTCGATGCCGGGCACCACCGGTACGTCGCGTTCGTAGTCATGCGCCTGCAGGCGGCGCAGGCTCAGTTCTGCATCGCGCTCGGTGTACAGCGGAAGCGGCTCCTTGTGCTTTGAAAAGCCCTTGCGCGCGGCGAACCTCGCTTCCTCTTCGAGCAGGTGTCCGCTGTCCGGAAGCAGCAGGCCGCAAAGGGCCGCGCTGCCTGCGGTGCAGTGGATCCGGCCACGGAATCCCTGCTTGACCAGTGCTGGCAAATAGCCCGAGTGGTCCAGGTGCGCATGAGTCAGCACGACTGCGTCGATGGAGGCGGGCTCCACGGGAAATGGTGCCCAGTTGCGCTCGCGCAGCTGCTTGTAGCCTTGGAACAGGCCGCAGTCGACCAGTACACGGTGGCCATTAGCTTCGATCAGGTAGCGGGAGCCCGTTACGGTGCCAGCGGCGCCAAGGAACTGCAGGGTGGACCCGATTGCGTTGCTCATGGGGACTCCATTGAGAGGACGGCGCTCAGGCCACGGCCTGATGAGTGGGAGAAGCAGGGGTGGGTTGCGTGCGCGGAGACAGCCGGACACGCCGCAGCAGCAGCGCGTTGGCAGCCACGATCACCGAACTGCCCGACATTGACAGCGCCGCGATCTCCGGCGACAACGTGAAGGGATAGAGCACCCCAGCCGCGAGCGGGAAGGCGATGACGTTGTAGCCGACTGCCCACGCCAGGTTTTGATGCATCTTGCGCAGGGTGGCCCGCGCAATGGTGATCGCGCGGACGACGTCATACGGGTCACTGCGCATCAGTACGATGTCGGCGCTCTCGATGGCCACGTCGGTGCCAGCGCCGATAGCAAAGCCGACGTCCGCCTGGGTCAATGCGGGCGCGTCGTTGATGCCATCCCCGACCATGCCAACCTTGTGCCCCTGCGCCTGCAGCTTCTTCACTTCGTCGGCCTTGCCACCGGGAAGGACGTCAGCGAGCACGATGTCGATCCCCAGTTCACGCGCCACGCGTTCGGCGGTCGGCCGGTTGTCACCAGTGATCATCGCGACCTTGACGTCACGCCGATGCAGTTCGTCAATGGCTGCGCGGGAGGTATCCCGGATTGCATCGGCGATGGCGATCAGCCCGGCGAGCTGGCCCCCAACACCGACGAAGATCACAGTGCGTCCCGCGCCGGCAAGCCGCAGCGCGTCGGCTTCGAGTGCCGCCAGGTCGACCCCGTGCTCGCCCATGAGCAGGCGGTTGCCGAGCAGCACTGGCACACCATCGAGAATGCCGGTAGCGCCTTGTCCATCGATGTTGGTGAACGCCGTGGCGCGGACGGGCACCGGCCCGGCGCGCTTGAGAATGGCCTGCGCCAGTGGGTGCTCCGAATGCACTTCTACCGCGGCGGCAGTAGCGAGCAGGCGCTCGGACGTCCAGCCGGGAGTCACTGCCAACTCAACCACCTCCGGCGCACCGACGGTCAGCGTGCCGGTTTTGTCGAAGATGACCACGCTGAGGCGGGCGCTCTGCTCGATGGCTTCGGCATGCTTGAACAGGATGCCGTGGCGTGCACCGAGGCCGGTGCCGATCATGATGGCCATCGGCGTCGCCAGGCCGAGCGCGTCGGGACAGGCGATAACGAAGACAGTGATGGTCAGGGTTAGGGCGAACAGCAGCGACTGGCCCAGCCACCAGAACCAGACCGCGAACGTAGCGAGGCCGATCACGATGGCTGCCAGAACCAGCCATTGCGATGCGCGATCGGCGAGCAACTGCGCGGGGGCCTTGGAGTTCTGTGCGTCCTGTACCAGCTTGACGATCTGGGCAAGAGCGGTATCGCTGCCGACCTTGGTCGCCGTGTAAGCGAAGGCGCCGCTCTTGTTGATCGAGCCCCCGACCACGGCGGCACCAGGATCCTTGCGCACCGGCATGGATTCGCCGGTCAGCATGGACTCGTCGACTTGGGAGCTGCCTTCCGTCACCGTCCCGTCGACTGGGATCTTTGCGCCCGGTCGCACGACGACGACATCGCCAACCCGCACGTCGGCCGTGGCGAGTTCGATTTCGCGTCCGTCGCGACGCACCACCGCGCGGGGTGGTGACAGCTTGAGCAGCGCCCTCATTGCGTCCGAGGCGCCGGCGCGCGCCCGCATCTCCAGCCAGTGGCCGAGCAGTACGAAGGTGAGCAGGACCGCGGAGGCCTCGAAGAAGTTGGGGCCACGGAAAAAGAACGTCGAGGCGATGCTGAATCCGTAACCGGTGCCGACGCTGAGCAACACCAGTACCGCCATGTCCAGCACGCCACGCCGCAGGGAGCGAATCGCCGCGCTGAAGAAGGGCCAGCCGGGATACACCACCGCGCCCGTGGCCAACACGAACAGCCAGAGGTTGGCGCTGAGGCCGAACGGAACCGGCGGAGGTTCCATCATCCCCATCGGTGACCACACGAATACCGGGATCGCGAAGATGAGCGCGACCAGGAAGCGGCGGCGCATGTCGCGCGCGGCCGCGTGCAGGTCGCCGCCGTGGTGCATGCCGGCATGCGCGTCGTTGACGTGCTCCGCAGCCGGGTGCGCGGCCGAGCCACCATGGACATGGCTTGGTGCAGAACCTTTTGGGCTTGGTCCGTCTGCCGATGGTGGATGGTGGTGAGCGTGACTTATCGGAGGCATCGCCTCACCGCGACCGCAGCTGAAACCGCAGTCGCGGATGGCTTCCGAAATGGTCGCCGGATCCACCGTGTGCGGGTCGTAATCGACGGCCAAGCGGCCGGCGGTATAATTTGCATCCACCTGCCGGACACCCGGCAACCGAGCGACGGTGGCCTGAAGCGTACGCGCGCAGCCGGGACCGAGCATGTTGCCGATTGGCCAGGCGTGGCGTTGCTCGAGATTGTGCGTTGGCTTATCCACGGTGAGGCTCCTCATGCGCGGCGTGAGAGTGCATTGCGGATGGCGCCGTAAAGGGTGCCGGCGACAAAGCTGTAGGCGATCACGTACAACAGGCCTGCGCCTACTTCGCCCGCCGTCGTGGGCGGCACATCGCGCGTCAGTGGCCCGATCTCCAGGCCGTGCACGACAACATCGAGGGCCCCGGGGATTGCGCCTGGCGAGATCATCGCAACCATGGCGCAGGCGAGGTAGAGAAGGCCTGCCGTGGCAGCGAACGCGACCCCTTGGCGGAGAGCGGGCAGGGCGGTCATGACACACCTCCTCGGCTATCAGGTAAAGCGGGCATGGGACGTCGGCGACTGGGCAGGAAGGCAGGTACTTCGCGGATGTATCGGGCGTAGTCGCCACCGAAGCGCGCCAGGCTGTCGCGTTCCTCGCGGCGCGCCAGCCGCGCATACGCCCACACCAGGACGGGATACGTGGCGACGGTAATCAACGTCGGCCACTGCAGCAGGAATCCCGTCAGCACCAGGATGAACGCCACGTACTGCGGATGGCGGATGCGGGCATACACCCCTTCGCGAGCAACCCGTCCCTCCCGTTGCGCCTGGTAGAGCACCGGCCAAGCCGCAGCCAGCAGCCAGAACCCGCCGCCGATCAGTACGAAGCTCGCGATATGGAAAGGCCCGAAGTGTGGGTTGGCGCGCCAGCCGAACCACATCTCAAGGAGATGTCCGGCATCGTGGCTGAGCCAGTCAACCTGGGGGTAGGCCGAACTGAGCCAGGCGGACAGCAGGTACAGGGTGAGTGGGAAGCCATACATCTCGGCAAACAGCGCGACGATGAAGGCCGAGAACATCCCGAATCCCCGCCAGTCCCAGCGGGTCAAGGGCTTGTAGAAGCTCCAGGCGAAGAAAATGAAGAAAGCTGCGTTGATTGCGGCAAGCAGCCACAGGCCATAACCGTTGGTTGAGCCATCCATGTCAGCGCCCTCCCGGAAACGTGTTGGAGTCATCGTCCGGCGCCGCGTCAGTCTCGGTCGGTGGGGAACGGGGCCCGCGGGCATGATCCGAGGCGCCATCGTCATGGTGCCCACCGTGACTGCCATGTCCTCCATGCCCGAACACGTGCATCAGGGGACACAGCAACAGGAAGCCGAGCGGCAACCAGCCCAGTGAGCCCGCGAGGTGGGCGCGGTGCTCGACGATCAGGTAGAAAGCAGCCAAGCCCAGGAAAGCCCAGAAGACCCAGCGGCGTGATGGGACAGGCGTGCGGGTGGAAGTCATGTCGATGCCTCCAGGAATGGCGGCGGGATAGCTCCTGGTCGCGCCGCCAGCGACCGGGAGGAGTGGTTCCACGGGGAGAACCATTGCCGGCAATGCTCGTATCCAGACCGTAGGCGCCTGTCCGACGCTCTGCTTTGATCCGGATGAGCCAGCCGGAAGAGAGAGTTCCATCGTGATCGCGGACTGCGCGGAATCACGGCCGGCTCTCACGTAATGGCGACGTTCCGAAGGTTTTCCTTGCCAGGGCGCGCTGTTTCACGAGGGCATAAAGGGCCGGGATCACTATCAGCGTGAGCACGGTGGACGACACCATTCCCCCCACCATCGGCGCGGCGATACGGCGCATCACTTCCGAGCCCGTGCCCGTGCTCCACATGATCGGCAGCAGGCCGGCCATGATCGCGACCACCGTCATCATCTTCGGCCGCACGCGCTCGACCGCGCCTTCGATGATGGCTTCCTGCAGGTCCCGGGCGTCGAGCGCCCGTCCTTCCGTGCTGCGTAGTGCCGCGCGCTCCTCGAGCGCGTGGTCGAGGTAGATCAGCATGACCACGCCGGTTTCCGCCGCGACGCCCGCCAGCGCGATGAAGCCGACGGCCACCGCGACACTGACGTTGTAGTCGAGAAGCCACAGCAACCAGACGCCACCGACCAGCGCGAACGGTACCGACAACATCACGATCAGCGACTCGGTGACGCGCCGGAAGTTCAGATACAGCAGCAGGAAGATGATCGCCAGCGTCACCGGCACGACGATGCGCATCTTCGCGGCTGCGCGTTGCATGTATTCGTACTGCCCGCTCCAAGTGGCGTAGTAACCGGGCGGAAACCGCACCTGCTGGTCGACCGCGTCCTGCGCGGTGCGCACGTAGCGGCCGAGGTCGCTCTCGCGGGTATCGACGTAGATGTACGCAGCCAGCATTGCATTCTCAGTACGGATGCTTGGCGCGCCTTTTCGGACCTGGACATTCGCGAGTTCGCCCAGCGGCACCTGGGCGCCGTCCGGCGTGGGAACCAGCACCTGCGTGGCAATCCGCTGCGGGTCGTCACGCAGCTCGCGCGGGTAGCGCACGATCACTCCGAAACGCTCCCGGCCTTCGACCATCGTCGTGACCATCTCGCCGCCGAGCGCGGCTGCCACGACATCCTGCAGTTCGCCCAGCGTGATGCCGTACTGGGCGAGGCGCGGCAGGTCGGGATCGATGTCCAGGTAATAACCACCGGTCAGGCGTTCGGCGTACGCACTCGCCGTCCCGGGCACCTCGCGCACGGCGGCTTCGATCTGCTTGGCCAGCGTTTCCAGTTGCGTCAGGTCGCGGCCGAACACCTTGACGCCCACCGGCGTGCGGATGCCGGTCGCGAGCATGTCGGTGCGCGCCTTGATCGGCATCGTCCAGGAGTTGGCGACGCCTGGGAACTTCAGTGCAGCATCCATCTCCGCGATTAGCTTGTCGGTGGTCATGCCCCTGCGCCATTGGTCTTCCGGCTTGAGGTTGATGACAGTCTCGAACATCTCCAGTGGCGCCGGATCGGTCGCGGTCAATGCGCGGCCGGCCTTACCGAATACCGACTCGACCTCCGGAAAGCCCTTGATGATCCGGTCTTGCTGCTGCAGCAACTCGGAGGCCTTGGTCACCGACATGCCCGGCAGTGACGCCGGCATGTACAGCAGCGTGCCCTCGTTGAGCGTCGGCATGAACTCGCTGCCCAGACGCGAAGCCGGCCAAAGCGTCATGAGCAGGACGATGAGCGCAAACGCCATCGTGGCGAGCTTGTGACGCAGCACTACGTCGATCACCGGCCGGTAGGCGGCGATTAGGAAGCGGTTCACCGGGTTCTTCTGTTCCGGAACGATCTTGCCGCGCACGAACAGCAGCATCAATACAGGCACCAGCGTGACCGACAGCAGCGCGGCGCCGGCCATCGCAAACGTCTTGGTGAACGCCAGCGGCTTGAACAGGCGACCCTCCTGCGCCTCCAGCACGAACACCGGCAGGAACGAGACGGTGATGATCATCAGGCTGAAGAACAGTGCCGGGCCGACTTCGCGGCAGGCATCGATGATCAGCTGGGTGCGGCTGCGCGAACCGTCGTCGCGCTCGATGTGCTTGTGGGCGTTCTCGATCATCACGATCGCCGCATCCACCATCGCGCCGATCGCGATGGCGATGCCGCCCAGGCTCATGATGTTCGAGTTCATGCCCAGGAGGCGCATCGCGCCGAACGCGATCAGTACGCCCACTGGTAGCATTACGATCGCCACCAGGGCGCTGCGGGCGTGGAACAGGAACACCAGGCACACCAGAGCGACGATGAGGCTTTCCTCGAGCAGCGTCGTGCGCAGGGTCTTGATTGCGCGGTGGATGAGATCGGAGCGGTCGTAGACCGCCTGGACGCTGACGCCTTCGGGCAGCCCACTGGCGATCTCGGCGAGCTTCTCCTTCAGTCCATGGATGACCGATAGCGCATTCTCGCCGTAGCGCGCCACCGCGATGCCTGCGACGACGTCACCCTCGCCGTCGAGGTCAGTCAGGCCGCGCCGCTCGTCGGGCACCAGTTCCACCTGGGCGATGTCTCCGATCAGGACTGGCGCGCCACCCTCGGCGCGCAGCACCAGATTCGCGATGTCCTCGATTCCGCGCAGGTAGCCGCGGCCACGCACCATGTACTCGGTTTCGGCCATTTCGATCACGCGGCCGCCGACGTCGCGATTGCTGGTGGCGATGACTTCCGAAACCCGCGATAGCGGAATGCCAAACTCGCGCAGTCGCACCGGGTCGACCGTGACCGAGTACTGGCGCACGAAGCCGCCCACGCTCGCGACCTCCGCGACGCCAGGCGCCTTGGTCAGCTGGAAGCGCAGGTACCAGTCCTGCATCACGCGCAGCTCGTCGAGCGAGTGCTTGCCGCTCTTGAGGACGTACTGGTAGACCCAGCCCACGCCAGTGGCGTCGGGGCCAAGCGCCGGCGTCACGCCAGCCGGCAGGTTCTTTGCCGCGAAGTTGAGGTTTTCGAGAACGCGCGAACGCGCCCAATACAGGTCGGTTCCGTCCTCGAAGATCACGTAGACGAACGAGGCGCCGAAGAAGGAGAACCCGCGCACCACTTTGGACTTGGGCACCGACAGCAGCGCGCTGGTCAGCGGGTAGGTGACCTGGTCCTCGACCACCTGCGGGGCCTGGCCGGGGTACTCGGTGAACACGATCACCTGCACGTCGGACAGGTCCGGCTGGGCGTCGAGCGGGGTCCGCATCACCGCATAGATGCCGCCGGCGACGATGGCGAGCGTCATCACCAGAACCAGGAAGACGTTGCGGACCGACCATTCGATGAGGCGGCCAAGCATGTCAGTGTCCCTCGTGGCGGTCGTGGTTCTCGTGGGCGTCGTCGACTGTCGGCGTCGCGGGGTCGGCTAGTGCTGCGGGCATCGGACCGTGTCCGGCGTGCGGATCAATCGGCTCTGGCTTGGGCTTGGTTCCGGGTGGGGGCCGCGCGGTCGGGCGTTGCGCTGGGACAGGGGCTGCCGGCGCGGCCCCGTGATCCGCATGCGGATCCGGCGCAGTGGATGCATCGTGGCCGGCTTGCGCATCCCCGGTGGCGTCTGGGTTGGACGTGGGGGTGGCATCGGCGGCCGGCGCGGGATGGTCCGCGTGCCCACTCAACCCCTGCAACGCCGACTGCAGGTTGCTTTCGGCATCGATCAGGAAGTTCGCGGCGACAACCACCGCTTCCCCGTCGGAAAGTCCCGTCAGCACCTCGATGCGATCACCGGCCCGGCGACCCAGCGTGACCTCGCGCGGCGCGAACCGGCCGGGTGCGGTCTGCACCAGCACCATCTGGCGGGTGCCGGTGTCGAGCACGGCCGAGCGCGGAATGGCGAGGGCCGGTTGTGCGGCCGGCTGCGCGAGCAGCACCGTGCCGAACAGGCCAGGACGCAGATCGCCTTCGCGATTGGGCAACGCAATCCGGACGTCGATCGTGCGGGTCTCGGCATCCACGACCGGCTGCACAAACGTCACCTCACCGCTGAACGACTGACCCGGCAGGGCCACGGACTCGAAGCGTGCGGGTTGCCCGGTGGCAATCCCGGCCGCTTGCGCCACCGGCACCTTCGCCATCACCCACACGGTGGACAGGTCGGCCAGACGCAGGATGGTATCGCCCGGCTCGAACCGGGCGCCCTGGATGACCGGTTTTTCGATGACAACCGCGTTGGCAGGCGAGGTCAATACCAGATTGTGGGTGCCGTCGTCGCGTCCCAAGCGCGCTAACTGCGCGTCGCTGATCTCCCAGTTGCGCAGGCGCGCGCGGGCCGCATCCCGCAGGCGGGCCATCGACGCGGCACTGGCCGGGTCCGACTGCGCCAACTTGCGCGCGGCCGCATCGGCGAGCCGGTACTCCTTCTGCGCGGCGGCCAGCTGCGGGCTGTACACCGCCAGCAACGGTTGTCCGGCGCGCACGCGCATACCGGTCTGGTTCGCATACAGCCGTTCCACCCAGCCTTCGAAGCGCGGCGCGATGACGTACTGCCGGGTCTCGTCGACCTCGACGGTGCCGCTGGCTCGTACGACGCTGGCCAGCGGCTCGCGACGGACAAGTTCTGTGCGCACGCCCAAGGCCTGCACCTTGTCCGGCGGTAGAACCACCGTGCCAGGAGTCGCTGAAGGTTCCTCGCCTGCATAGACGGGGATGTAGTCCATCCCCATCGAGTCCTTCTTCGGCACCGGCGAGGTGTCGGGCAGGCCCATGGGGTTGCGGTAGTACAGCACCTTGCGCTCGCCCTGCGCCGCTACAGCTTCGGTAGCTGGCGCTTCGCTGCGCGTGCCGCGACCGAGCATCCAGCCAACGGCCAAGGCGACCAGTGTGGCGGCAATCGCCAACGACAGGGTCTGGTTACGCGTCATGGTGCTTCTCCTTCAATGGCGCGCACGGTGGCAGCGCCGAGCAATTCGTCACGCAATGCGTCGACCCGCGCGAGGTTCGCACCTTGCCATTCGTTGAGCGCTTCGAGCAGCGTGCCGAAGTCGACTTCCCCGACCTGGTAGCTGGCGAGCGCCGATTGGTAGGCCGCATCGGCCTGTGGCAGCAGGGTTTTTTCGGTGAGCTGGCGGCGCTCGCGCGCACCGGTCCACTGCGCGCGGGCCGCGGCGCCGCGACCATCCAGGGTGCGGCGCGTTGCCTCCACCCTGGCTAGCGCTGCCTCCTGGAGCAGATTGGCCTCACGCTCGCGTTCGCGTCGGGCGCGCCGCTGGAACGGGATCTCGACCTCGAGCATGAGTTCCACGCTGTCGAGCCCGCCGCCTCGCTGCATCACGCCGACCCCGAGCGTCACGTCCGGAAGGCGCTTGCGACGCTGAAGCACGGCGTTGGTGCGTGCGGCATCGGCGCGCGCCTGCTGCGCGAGCACGGCGGGGTGATCTGCGATCTGCTGCGAGTCGGGCCGTGCAACCGCGGACACAGGCAGTAGCGGGGCGGCCTCGGGTGCCGCCAGGGACGCGTCGCTCGGGCGGCCGAGCACCGTGTTGAGCATCGCCATCGCTTCGCGCTTGGCTGCCAGTCGCTCGATGCGTTCGCGCTGCATGTTCGTCTGCTCGACCTGCGCACGGATCGCGTCCTGCTGGGCCGCCGCGCCCAGCGCATAGCGGACGCCGGCCATCTCCTCGACCTGGCGCAGGAGCGCGATGCGGCGATCAAGCACCGCCACCGCTTGGTCGGCGTGCCAATAGCGTACGTAGGCCGACTCCGCCTCGGCGATGAGGTCGCGCGCCGCGGCATCGCGGTCGAGTTCGCTGGCATGGGCCTCCTCGCGAGCCCCGGTCCGCGCAAGATCCCGCTTGCCCCAAAGGGGAAACTGCTGACGCAGGGAGTAGATAATCTCGCTGCCCATCTCGGCGCCACGCCAAGGCCGCCCTGGGTCCAAGCCACGAAGTGCGATCCCAGCGGATGGGTCCGGCAGGGCCCCCGCCGGGAGGATCCGCGCCCGTGCGGCCTCGGCTTCGAGCCCTAGCGCGCGCAGTTCCTGGTTGTGCTCCACCAGCCAGGTACGGATCGATTCGACACTTCGCCCCGGCAAGGTTTCGGCCGCGAGCACGGGGTTGGCGCATAGGCACAAGACCCCGGCAAGCAGCAGGCCTCGGCGTGACGGGAGGCCTCGCCAGCCAAGAGCGAGTCGGTAAGGCAGGCGCCCGGCCCGCGATTCATCTGAGGGGAATGCCATGTCGGATCTGCTTCGGCTGCAGCGACAGCGCGGCAGCACAAGGGCAAGGGGGATCCCGTGCAAGAGGCACGGCGCGAACACGCAGCACTGCGCCGCACCGGTGGGTGCGGGCAGCAGGTGCTCGGGCATCAGATCAACAGCAGAGCCGCTGGGTGGGCGGTAGGTCGGTGCCAGGAAGGCGGCGGAGACCAGTCGTTGCGGGCTGGCACGCCACTATCCACCCCGTGTGCAATCACGACGATCGAGATAAACGGAATCGCGGGTGCGGCCAACATCGGCGGCACCGGCGGAATGCGCCCACTTTCGGCGGACGCGTCACCTTGGCTGCAATGAGCGGCGCAGACCGGTTGATCGGGAGCGGGCATGTTGGCCCCGCAATCGTGGTCCATGGCCGCGACTTCTGCCGGGGCGGCGTGTGCCAGCATCCTCAAGCAACCCGCATGCCCAGCCAGCGCGACCTGCGACCAGAGCAGGGCCGCTACCGCGACCAGCGCGATCCGGGTACGCCAACGGGGGCGGAGAGAGCGGAGCATTGGGTCAGACTCTACACCCGGGACCCGGACGGATTTTGACACAGATCAAATCGGGGGCAACTGGTTGTATGCGGCTGCTGGCGGACCCGGAAAAGAGCCAATCCGGCGGAAGTCCACCGCCACCGGCAGCCGGCCGCCACGATCCGAATATCTTTCAAACCCTTAATACCTACCTGAAGCGGGGGAGTCCTTCGCTTCACGGCCGAGCGCTACGTCCCAAGCGCTCACGGCAAGGTCAGAGCCATGCGCGATGACACCAAGGAGACGATTATCCAGCTTCTGACACTGGCGGCTGTTGTTCTAGCTAGCCTGCTGACAAAGCGCGATCCTCGTCTGCCGTAGCCAGTTAGTTGGCATCACAGAAGGCCCGCCCTCACCGGCGGGCCTTCTGCGTTTATGCCGTCAATCGAGGAAGTTCGACATGCACTTGGTACAAACGATGGCCTATACCGGGGAGAAGGCTTGGCACGGCCTTGGCAACAAATTGGCCCCCCAGCAGCCGATTGAGAGCTGGAAGGAACAGGCGGGTATGGACTGGACGATTGAAGAGTCGGAGGTCCGCTACATCACAGGCAGCAACAACCTCGGCATCATCAACGCCTACCCTGATAACAAAGTGCTCTATCGCTCGGATACCAAGGCCCCCTTGGCGGTGGTCAGCAAGCGCTTCAAGGTCGTCCAGCCTGGGGAGATTCTGGAGTTCTACCGGGACCTGACGGCCCATAGCGGTTTCGAGTTGGAAACGGCCGGAGTGCTGCGTGAGGGGCGCAAGTTCTGGGCCCTGGCCAAGACCGGGCAAAGCACGGTGCTCAAGGGCCGTGACCGGGTGGATGGTTATCTCCTCTTGGCCACGGCGTGCGACGGCACGCTGGCCACCACGGCTCAGTTCACGTCCGTTCGGGTGGTCTGCAACAACACGTTGCGGGTTGCGTTGGGCGGCGCCAGCGGTGCGATCAAGGTGCCTCACCGCAGCCGCTTCGACGCTGACATCGTGAAACGCCAGCTCGGGATCACGGTCTCGTCGTGGGATGGCTTCGTTGCCCGGATGAAGGCGTTGGTGGAATGTCCAGTCGACCCGGATACCGTTGAGGGGCTGCTGCGTCGTGTGCTGACGTATCAGGTTCAGGACGGCAAGGCCAACGTGGTCAACGAGCAGGCGTTTGCGAACGTTCGTGCGCTGTACGAGGGCGGCGGTCGTGGCGCGATGTGGGCTTCCAGCCGAGGAACGGCGTGGGGTCTGCTCAACAGCGTCACGGAGTTCGTGGACCACCATCGTCGGGCACGCAGCGACGACCACCGCCGTGACGCGGCGTGGTTTGGGCAAGGTGCCCAGATCAAACAGAAGGCCTGGGAAGAGGTTCTCGAACTGGTGTCCTGAGGCTCCCGACATTGACCAACGCGCCATAACGCCCGGCCCTTCGGCCGGGCGTTTGCTTTTGGAGAATTGAGATGAAGACGCAAAGCGCATTGCGCCTGGCTGACACCCGGGCGCTTGACCGTGAGCAATGGCTGGAAGTTCGCAAAGGTGGCATCGGCAGTTCGGACGCGGCTGCGGCGGTAGGGCTCAACCCCTACAAGAGCCAACTGGAACTGTGGCTGGAGAAAACCGGTCGCACCGAGGCGACCGGAGAGCACCAGGGCATGAACGATCCTCGCTTCTGGGGCACGCTGCTGGAGCCCTACGTGGCGGTGGCGTACCAGCAAATGACCAGCCGCAGGGTCAGGAAACTCAACGCCGTGCTCCAGCACCCGACGTTGCCGTTCATGCTGGCCAACATCGACAGGGAAGTAGTCGGCAGCCCCGAGGTCCAGATTCTGGAGTGCAAAACCGCGGGGGAGTTCGGCTCACGGCTCTGGAAAGGCGGGGTGCCGGAGTACGTCCACCTCCAGGTGCAGCACCAGCTGGCGGTGACCGGCAAGGGCGCAGCCGACGTGGCTGTGTTGCTCTGCGGCCAGAAGCTGGAGATCCACCGGATTGAGCGCGACGACGACGTCATCGCCCGGCTGATGGTGCTGGAAAGCCACTTCTGGAGCTACGTGGAGTCCGATACTCCGCCGCCGGCCGACGGCAGCGAGTCCGCTGCCAAGACGTTGCGCCATCTGTACCGGGGCAATGACACGACCCTGGACCTCACCGAGGATGCGGTGCTGGGCAACACCTTCGATGCCCTGGCGGCGCTGGATGAGGAGCTCGCAGCCAAGACACGTGAGGCCGAGCGGCTGAAGCAAACCCTGCAACAGGCCATGGGGGATGCCTCGAAAGCCACCTTTGCCAACGGCCTGGTCACTTTCAGGCGATCCAAGGACGGCTCCCGGATCGATACCAAGGCACTGGCCGCCGACCATCCGGATCTGGCGACTCGCTACACCGTCACAACGCCGGGTAGCCGCCGCTTTGTCCTGTCCCCACAACCGCCAACTACCCCAAGGAGCGCAACGTGCTGAAGGGCCTCGTGATAACCCCGCCGGTAGTCGGACGCATCTCGATTGGGCGGGTGGTAGAGCGCAACGGGAAGCGCCTGCCGGAAAAGGACGACCAGTTCACCCTGACCTCGCAGGTCCAGAACCGGGAGGGCTGGGTGCTGCACCCGCTCGATGAACAGTTGAGGCGGGCGGCGGACGGGCAGAAGCTGCGATCGATCCCCGTGCGGATGCTGTTCAACGATCCGTCACTGAACCTGCGGGCGGACTATTCACTGTTCGATCGGAACAGCGGTCGGCCGCGCTGTGTGGGCAATGGGGAATCGTGCCGGCGCTTGGAGAAGGAGGGCGTGGTGCAGCATCCCTGTCCGGGGCCGGATACCTGCGCGTACGCCATGGGTGACTGTAAGGCGTACGCCCGACTGAATGTCCTGGTCGGCGACGGGGAGGAGGACGCGTTGGGCAGTTTCGTGCTCCGGACCACGTCGTACAACACTATCCGGACCTTGGCCGCCCGTCTCCAGTACTTTAGTGCGGTCTCCGGCGGACGGCTCGCCCACATGCCGCTGGAACTCAAGCTCCGTGGCAAGTCGACCGCCATGAGCCACCGGGCGGCCATCTACTACGTGGACCTGGTCGTTCGGACCGGACTCACGTTGGAGCAGGCCGTTGGCCAGGCGATTGAAAAGGGTGGGGCGTCGGAGGAGGCCGGGGTGGACCAGGCGGCCTTGGATGAGGCGGCCCGACAGGGGTTCGCCAACGGCGCGTTCGAGGATCTGGCTGAAGACGTGCCGGCCGTCGTGGAGGAGTTCTTCCCCCAGGAGGAAGTGCCTGCAGGCCAGAGCCCGTCGACCATTGGGGGACCCGGCGAGCTGCGGGAAAAGCTGGCGGGAAAGGTCAGCCGCCTGGCACATGGCTAAAGGAGGGCTGATGAAGGCCATCAGGTACGGGCTGACCTCGGAAGAGGCAGATTGGGTTGAAGACGTGATGTCCAACGATGAGAACAGCGACGACCACGAACTGGTCAGGTACTTCATCCGCGGTGGACTGACGCGGATGCAGGCCCAGTCGGTCATCCACCACCGTGGCGACTATTTGACCCGGATAATCCGCAAAGGCGAGGGGCCGCTTCGCCTCGGCCCGAGGGGGTCACAATGCTGACGATCGTGGGCGGGATCGTCGTCTACGGGTTCGCGATGTTCGGCTTGGGCGTATATCTGCACCGTGTACACGTCAGCCGTGGACGAACTGAACGGCAATGAAGAAACCCGCCAGCCCGCTCGATGGCGGGCTGGCGGGATGGACGCCGTTCGTCATTTTTTCTTTTGGGTAGGTCGCCCAACCAGACAACCTCCCTGGTCAAATCCGACCTTGGAACCCGTCGTTCCAAGCTTGTTGAACCGGCGAGATAGCCTCACGCACAGGAACCATGCTGAGTCGCATCTGCGCCCCCTCACCTGATTCAAGTACCACGCCCTCATCCACCAATCGCATCAAGGCGGTCCGGAAGCGCGCGTTATAGAGGCCGCTGCGGACAAATACCTTAGCCTTCAAAGCGTCGGGCTCCTGGTTGCGCCAGCACATCTCGCTGATGCAATGGACGATGGCCTTTCCGTCCTCGATCTCCCGCTGGAGCTGCTTTTGCTGGGTCGTGAGGCGAATGGGCGGAGGGGCGGGGAGAGGCTTGGGAGGGAACAGTTCCGCGAACTGGGCCATGTGCCATTGCACGATCATCCACGCCGCTTCCAAGGTGCGCTCAGAAACCTCTCCTACCTCGTCGCTGTAGGAATGGATGATTCCCGAGATGCGCGCGACATTCTGCATTGCGCGATTCGCGGCGTCCTGCACCGGCCAGTACGTACGGAAGGTCAAATTGCGGTGCTCGGCGGTGAACTCGTGCCACAGTTGAATTGCCTTTGGTGAGAAAGCCAAGGTTTCTGGATCGGTTTCCCCGCGCTCAAGCCGCTCGTGCCGTTCCCTGAGGAAAGACTCGACTTTGGCGTGGTACGCCTTCAGGTGCTCGTCCGGATCGTTTATCGAGTAGTCAACGGCGCCGCGAAACGTGGGAACCACGACGAAGAGGCAGCGAGCGAGGAACCCGATTGACCGTGCCATGTCACCGTACTTTTCAATGTAGGTCCCGAAGATGTCGGGCTGGACCATGATGAGGGCCGTCAGCATGGCGTTGTGTGCAATCACGCGGTCGCCCTTCCCTCGCGTGATCATCGCCCTGCCTTCTCCATCATGGAGCACGTTCAGCGTATCCAGATGCTTGCGGAACAGGACACTCTCCAGCACCTTCTGCCCCTCGTGAACCGAGATGGCAGTGGATTCGCCTACGCCTTCCAGGGCTTCCAGCAATCCACGGTTGCTGGTGTCTTGCAGAATGACGGACCGCAGTCGGCGGACACCCATGGAATGGGCCGAGCAATCTTCCTCCGCCCCGTACTCTCGTACCATCCGCTTCTTGCGCTGCTGGTAGTTGGTATAGCAGTGGATGTCGTGCTGGTTGTGGGCAAAGTGCACCAGCTTGTGCGTCCGGGTCTTGCCCGTCGTCGGGCCACCCAGCACGACCGTGAAGCAAGCAAGCGGCTCCACCCCATCGTCGGGTCGCTTGATCACCGCGCCGCCGTTGAGGCCTGCGCTCATTCCAGAAAGAAGCGTTCCAAGGGCCATGCCCGGATCCACGTCAAGCTTGATGGCAATTGCGTTCACCCACGTCCGGAGGAAATCCGGGAGACCCGCGAGGACGTCAGGGAGGGTATATCCCTGCGTATGGTTCGCGCCCCACATGGGCTGGAACGAAGGCGCGACGCCAAGGTGTGGTGCACTGGAAAATTGAGAGTTGAAGGTTTGCATAGAAGGGCTCGCAGTTGATTAGGTCGCACGGGTTTCGGCAGCCAGGTGGCTCCCTCTGCCGTCGTGTCATGCGCACCGGCGCCCGTTGGCACTGGTGGGTCGTTGAGCAGCAGTAGCTCATTCGACCGGCGCGAGCCTGGGGCAATTTCTTGCGCGGCGCATTGCTTCTCTTGGAAGCCAATTACTTTCCCTTCACACCCCGATATGGGACGGCAGCGTCTGGGGCCTCGCTAACGGGCTGTCGGTCGGGCCTTGCGACTTCTTGGCTCGGTTCTGCGCATTGCAATGCGTCCCTGCGGATTTTTTTTTGCAGGGACTTAGTTCGCACTTAATGAAATCAATCACTTGCGTCGAAAAAAATATTCCCGCAGCAATGCAGGGCGTTACGCCGACGCGCCTGTCCTCTTCTTGATTCTGCCCTGATGCTGGCAGTGCGGTCGGCACGAGCCGCACGGCAGGCAGCCGCGAAGCAATTCACTTCCAAAAGAACCTTCGCGCCACCCTGGGCGCTGGCGGCAAGCTGGCGGCGCTCCGAAGTTACGGAGCCCGGACCACATCACCCAGCACCGCGCCAACGTATTGAGCAAGACGAAAATGGACACGTTCGACAGCAGGGGGTACCTGCTCAGCCGCTATGGCCTCCGGATGAACAAGAAGGAGGTTTGCTTCGAGGCCAAGAAGAGCAGGGCCACGATCGACAACATGCGCAACCCACGGCACCGCAGCTTTGATCGTCGCCTGGTGGAAGCCCAAGTGGCAATCGAGGGCGACGCCGAGAACGGTGTTCCAGTGATCTTTCGCACCGTCGGCATCGCCGATTGGCTGGAAGGCGTCCCGTCGCGCTGATGGCTGGTTTGAACACTAACTCAGTCGACATGCAGATCAGTGGTTATTGGGAAATATCAGGAGGCCGATCTGGGGCTGAGCCCAGTATGCCCACCTGAACTTGATCGATACATACGGTGCGTGTGGCGAGTAGTTCCGGTTCTTATGTTTTTACATTTCCATTCAATCAATTGGATTGCTTTAGCAAGGCCAAAGTAGAGGCGTTACGTGAACACGATTACCGAAGAAGATATCAAGATGGCGAAGAAAGCTGAGCGCGTGCACGAGCTCATCGCAAACCGTTGTACCCACTATCCCGATGGGACGCGGGTGATTACCAGGGAGTTCGACTCGGCTCTTTACCTTGAGCGACTGATGGCTATTGCCAAAAAGATCGCGTCCTCGCAGGAGGACGTGTCAACCCTTGTGAAGGCCAGGGGAGGGCATCAGGTTCCCCGTCTGACTCGTCTAGGCGAGGAGTTACTCCTAGCCTGCAAAGGTTATCGTGAATTCTTCCACGTTGGTCTCGGGGCTGACGAGCGGTCCAGGTACAGGGAGCACAGGCTCCACCCGTACCTGGACGTCGCTGCTGAGGCGATTTCGGGCGTAGAAGCGACTGTGAATGACGCCGCGGCCTTCAAGGACTACGAGGCCTTGGCTAAGGAAATAAATCAGTTGGCTGTGGCCATCCGGACACGGTGCAAGGACCCGCGATTCAAGGCGGAGGTCAAGAACTTCGTTCGCAACGCCGAGGCAAAGCTGGCGAGGGCGTTGCGCTACCTTTTGAGCCTGTTCAAGAAGCGATCCCGCTTGCTGGTGCTCCGGGTCGACCTGTACGTCCGGGAAGAAGGCAGGGCATGGAGCTACTCGGAGGAGGCTGATGAAGCGTTCGACAAGTTCGCTGCGGCGCTGTCCAGCAGCCAAATCGTCCCTGACGTGATTGGATGGATGAGCGCCCGTGAAAACGGGGCAGAGCGCGGTCGGCATTACCACGTGCTAGCGGTGCTGGACGGTCACAAGCACCACGCGGGCGCGAACCTCACCCGCATGCTCGGCGAGTACTGGGTCAACGAGTGTGTCGGATCCGACAAGCTCGGTAGCTATTTCAACTGCTTTGCCTTGGCGGACAAGTACAAGCACCTGGGCATCGGCATCATTCATTTCACCGATGGCGAGAAGCTGCTCGGTCTGTACTACGCAACGCGCTACTTGTGCAAAGACGAAGTGCAACTCATTGCGACAGGGGAGCGTTCACGCAACTTTCGACGCGGGGTCGAGGATAAGAACTACGTCCGCCTAGGGGCCCCACGCCTGAAGGATGACGATCTGTCGCTGGCTCGCCAGGTACTTCTGGGGCAGGTGCGTCCCACTACGGCAGTGAAGCCGACAAAGACGGGCTAGCCACTGAGGCCAGACAGGTCAATGTTTTTCCCAGACTTGAGCATTTCGTAGATCAATGCGGTGAAGGGGGCCAAGGCCTGATGGTCCTGCTTCAACAGATGTTCGGCCTGGGCTTGGTGCGAAAGCATTGCCCGAACGACGGCTGCCTGGACCGTCCCTTGGATGTTGCCATTCATGGCAACGTCGCGGGGATTGTTGGCAACTTGCGCCATGGTGTTGACGTCCTCACGCGCGATATCGGCGACTTGGTTGGCCATGGCCACCTGGTCGGCGAGCGGAGTGGCCTCGCCGAAGATCGAATTGAGGCGGGCGATCACCTGACGCAGGTAGACGGGCAGCGGGGCCTGCCCCCCACCGCCGGGGCCGACGGGCTTGAGGATGACCGAGGTGTCCTTCGGCGGCTCATCCGAACCGGGCATGTTCTGTGCCTTAAGGTCGAAGCCGGTCAGGACCAGCGCAGATACATCGACTTGCTCGGGTGGCACGCCGTGTAGCCGCTTGGCCAGCAAGCGAGCGAAGCTGGCGAAGGCTTCCAGGCCCGCATCGCCCAGGTCGATGGTCTGGGCGATGTAGGTGTAGAGCGAACCGAAGCGGGTTAGGCCGGACTTGAAGTCCAGCAAATGCTGCAGGCTTTCGGCGTGCGCCGTCCGGGTCGCGTCGGCCTGTTTCATGCCGGCCTCGTTGCCTTGAACCTTGGCTACCTCGAACGCAGCTTCCGCTGCCTGGATGGCGGCACGCTCGGCCTTGACCCTGTCATTGAAGCGCTGTGTTGGGAAGCTTGTTGCGGCGTACAGCTCCTTGTGCAGCGCCTGCTCCCCCGCCGCATAGGCCGCGGCGGACTTGAAGCGCACGGCGGTGTAGTCGGTCACCTCTTCCGGCGTGTAGATCCCGGCCTTGTCCAGGTCGGCCTGCAGGTCGTAGATGACGTTGGGGTTCTGGACATCGACGATGCGAGCGCCAGCGTCGTATTTGGCGAAGGCGTCCAATATGGCCTGGGGCTCGTTGACGAAGTCGACGACGAAGGTGGTGTCCTTGCCGGGCGCTGTGCGATTGAGGCGAGACAGTGTTTGAACGATCTCGACCGGGTTGGCGATCTTCTTGTCCAGGTACATCGCGCACAGCTTGGGCTGGTCGAAGCCGGTTTGGAACTTGTTGGCCACGATCATCACGCGGAACTCAGGCCGGTCAAAAACCTTGCGCAGATCGGTACCGTACTGGCGCGGGTTCATCGAGGCTTCGGTGAACTGCTCGTCGTCCTGGGCAACGAATGGATCGTCCTTCAGCTTATCGTCGGAGGTATGGACGACTTCCTTGCCCGACAGCGCGCCCGAGAACGCCACCAGGGCCTGATAGGCCTTGTGCTGGGGGTGAGCGGCGATGTAGGCGTCGAAGGCGCGCTTGTAGCGGACCGCGGACGCACGCGACGAGGTCACGATCATGGCCTTGGCCGTACCGCCCAGAAGCGGCGCCACGTTGGCTGCGAAGTGCTCGACGATGAACTCGACCTTCTGGGTGACGTTGGTGGCGTGCAGGTTGAGCCATTTGGCCAAGGCGCGCTTGGCGGCCTTCTGCGAGACACGCTTGCCGTCCTTCACGGGCTCAGCGAGGTTGAATGCGGTCTTGTAGGGCAAGTACCCCTGCATCACATCGAGGATGAAGCCTTCCTCGATCGCCTGGCGCATGGGGTACTTGTGGAAGGACTGCGGCAGGTTGTCCTTGCTGGCCGGTCGGGTGGGGTCGGCGGGACGACCGAACAGGGTCATGGTGGCGTGCTTAGGCGTGGCCGTGAACGCAAAATAGCTGACGTTGTTTGGGCGCACGCGCGAGGACTGGATCTTTTCCAGCAGCTCCTCCACTGTGAGGCCTTCCATCTCCTTGGCATCGCGCAGGGCCAGCGTGGCCTGCAGCTTGGAGGCGGCTGAGCCGGTCTGGCTGGTATGGGCCTCGTCGATGATCACGGCGAAGTTGCGGTCTTTCAGCTTGCCATTGGTCAGCACCTGCTCCATGGCGTAGGGAAACGTTTGCAACGTGACCACAATGATGGGTGTGCCGCGCTCCATGGCCTCCGCCAGCTCCGCAGACTTGCTGCGGCCCGTGTCCTTGTCGCCGATGGCGGCAATCAGGTCCTGCTGGTGGTCGATCTGCTGAATGGCATCCTGGAGTTGCTTGTCCAGCACCGTGCGGTCGGTGACCACAATGACCGAGTGGAAGTAGGGATCGCCGTTATCCGGCGTGCGCAGCCGGATCAGGTCATGAGCGGTCCATGCGATGGTGCTGGTCTTGCCGGAACCTGCAGAGTGCTCGCAGAGGTAGGTCATGCCAGGACCGTTCGCATTAGCATCGGCAATCATCCGGGTAACGGCGTCCCACTGGTGGAAGCGCGGGAAGATCTGCGTTTCCTTGCGGTGGTGGTTGCCGGCCAGGTCCACCACGTCCTTCTTTTCGGTGTACACAAAGCTGTGGAAGATGCGCAGCCAGTTGTCTCGCTGGCAGACCTGCTCCCAGAAGTAGGCAACCGGATACTCCCCGTCCTCACGGATCGGGTTTCCGGCGTGGCCGTCGCGCCCCATGTTGAAAGGCAGAAAGTAGGTGTTTGTGCCGTCCAGCTTCGTGGCCATCTGGATGTCACTGTCTGACATCGCGAAGTGGACGACCGCGCCGCGCTTGAAGGTCAGCAACGGCTCGACGCGCCGGGTGGTCGGGTCCTTTGGCAGCCGGTCGTTCTTATACTGCTCGACGGCGGCGTCCGCGGACTGGGTGAAGTCGGTCTTGACCTCGACGGTTGCCACGGCCAAGCCATTGATGAAGAACACTAGGTCGATGGCCAGCTTGCTGCCAGGGCGGTACATGAGTTGCGGCACCACACGAAGGATGTTCGCGTTGTAGCGCTCCCACGCCGATGGATCGCGCTCATCCTCAGGCAGGCCTTCGCTCAGGGCAATCTCGCCTGCACCTGCCACCTTGATGCCCTTGCGCAGAACGTTGACCGTGCTCTCGCGTTCCAGGGCCTGGGCCACGCGGTCCATGAGCGTTGCCGTGGCCTTGTCGCCATTGCTGGCGACCAGCTTCTCCCAGCGCTTGGGCTGGGTCGCCTTCACCCACTCAACCAGATCCGCGGGGTAGAGCGCGTGGTTCTGGTCGTAGCCGGAGGTCTCGCCTACCCGCCAGCCACGCGCGGCAAGCTGCTTAACGATGTACTCCTCGAAGTAGCGCTCGCGGTGGGCAGTGTCGGTGAAGGCAGGGTGCATGGCGTGTCCTTAGGCCGCGTCGCGCAGGTCGATCTTGCCGGTGACGGCAGCGGTGATGAGGGCGGTGCGGTGTTCGCGTAGCAGCTCGATGGATCGTTCCGTATTAGCAATCAAGGCGTCGATACGCGAAGTGGCCCGATCGAGGTGCGCAACAATGACTATTTGCTCATGCTTCGGGGGGAATGCAAATCTGTAGGTCCGAAACTTTTCTGCAGGAAGATGGGATATCGTCGATTTCGTATCACCCTCGTTGAATGCGCCGGACGCAGAGGCAGCCATGAGGGCGTAATACATGAATTTGGGGGAGTCGCCGATTCGCGGGCGGAGCCGGTGAAGTGCTTTTTGATACCCAATTCGCTCACCCATCCAAACTGCGGATCTTCCCACCTCGCCGCCCTCGCATACGAGCAGATCCTCGCGAATCGCGGTATACCGTTCAATCTCATTCGGATGAATATCCATAACGGGCAGGTCTTGTGTATTTATGCCCGTCCACTGGACGTCCCTGTTTCTCAGGTAGGGAACCGGATGTTTCCCACTCATACGTTTCTCGTCGAGCATTTTCCCCAAATCAACAGAGAATCTGAAATTTAGCTTTGCTACGGACCAGTTTTTCGGCACGTATCCCAGCCATTTGACCCCGCTGTCCTTCATCGCAACACGAGCATCCAGTCCTTTGGTCACTGCATGCGTGATCGTTGCCTGACGCTTTTCGCGTAGAAGATTGATGAAGTGAGTCTTCTTCGCGACCAAGGCGTCAATGCGTGCCATAGCGCGGTCGAGATACTCGGCAATGGCAACCTGTTCTTCCAAGTCAGGCAGCGGCAGCTTGATTTTCTTGACGTGGTTGAAACTTAGATCCTGTCCGTCGCGTATGAAGCTTGAGGTCAGTCGCAGAGCTTGTACGTAGAGGCTGCATTTCATGAGTGCCCCGAAGTATGGGCCATGCACTTGTTGGCTTGCCTTCAATACAGAATAGGACGAGCGCACGCTGCCAACAGCGTGGGAACGTTCAAGTCCTCCATCCATGCTCCGCATGCTGATAACGAAATCACCGATCTCTACGTGCTTGCGCATGTCGAAATTCGTGGAGGCCTTCGTAACCTGTCGTTGCTCTAAAGACTCAAATTCTGCAAGAGGAATGACCCCGTACTTCTGCGTCGCAGACAGCATCTGGTCTCCACAATGGGCGCGCTCTTTGCTGTCCGTGAAGAGAACTCCAGGAGGGACTATCTTCCAGTGTGCTGGCACTTTGCCCAGCCACTCGACCCCGCTGTCCTTCATCTGCCTACTCACTCCGCAACCTCATCCAGTAGAGCGGCGATTTCCTTTTCCACAGCCTTCAGCTCCGCATCGATATCGTGCAAGTCGCGTGGTGGCACGTACTTGTAGAAATAGCGATTGAAGTTGATCTCGTAGCCAACCTTGCCGCGCTCGCCGTCCTGGTCGTCCACGAAGCTGGCGTCTACCCAAGCGTCGGCTACATGGGGGAGGACTTCGGCGGCCATGTAGGCGTCGATTGATTGGTCCAAGGGGACGCTCTCGAAGTCTTCGAGTTCCTTGTCAGGGATCAGGTTTCCGTCGGCGTCGCGCACTTCCGGGGCGTCGGGGTCGCGAACGCCGAATGCAGCCTCAAGGGCTGTGGCAAGCGGCTTGGCGATCTTGGGTAGACCCACCTTCTTGGCAACAGCGGCCAAGGAGCCGAACCAGGAGTAGGGGTGGGTCTGGCCCAGACCCTTGCGCAGCAGGGAGAGCCAATTGGCTTGCTCGGTGTCGTCCAACTTGGCGAATGCCCTGCTGGCCTGCAACGTTGCCAACCCTTCCTCGGTGACCTTGGCGACCAGACGCAGTGGGCGCTGGACCTTGATCCTGCGGTACCCGAAATCACGGTAGTCGACGATCCGGACGGTCTCGCCTTCCTGGAAGTCGGCATAAAGGCGGGCGATGTCGTGGATCTGATCATCGTTGATGAAACGTCGCTTGTTGCCCTCGGACTTGCGCATGGGCGTGTGGATACCCGTGGCGTCGATCAGCTGGACCTTGCCCTTGCGGACTTCTGGCTTGTTGTTGGACAGCAGCCAGATGTAGGTGCCGATGCCCGTGCGGAAGAAGATGTCGGTGGGAAGGGCGACGATGGCGTCGATCAGGTCGTTTTCCAGGAGCCAGCGACGGATTTCGGTTTCGCCCTGACCTGCGTTGCCCGTGAACAGGGGTGAGCCCGACAGAATGATGGCCGCGCGGCCTCCGCCTTTGGCGGGGCGTTCCAACTTGTCGACCAGGTGCTGGATGAAGAGCATGGAGCCGTCGGACACGCGCGGCGTGCCTGCACCAAAGCGACCTTCGAAGCCTTTTTCCTTAGCCTCGCGCTCGACAAAAGCCTGGTCCTTCTCCCACTTCTTGCCGAAGGGCGGGTTGGAAAGGCAGTAATGAAAGTGCTTGCCCGCGAAGGCGTCCTTGGACAGCGTGGACGCGGGGCCGGCAATGTTGGCCGACAAGTCGCGCGCGGGTTCAGTTTCCAGGCGCCGCAGCAGCATGTTGGCCAAGGCGACCGCATGGGTCTCAGGCTCCAGCTCCTGGCCGAAGGGGATGAGGACCGGTGGCGCCTTGTCGCGGGAACGCAGCGCATCGACGTGGTTCATCGCGTCCGTGAGGAAGCCGCCCGTGCCGCAGGTGGGGTCGTAGAGCGTACGGATCAGTCCAGGGTTGTTACGGAACAACGCGTCGTCCGGGTCGAGCAGCAGGGTCGTGGCCAAGTGGACCACGTCGCGCGGCGTCATGAAGTCTTCGGCCGCTTCGTTGACCTCCGAACCGAAGCGGCGGATCAGGTGCTCGTAGATGTTGGACATGACGCGGTCCGGGACTACGTCGGGGTGCAGGTTGGTGCCAGCGAAGTTCTGACAGATCTTGAACAAGTTGTCTGCGCGGGCAAGGCGCGCAATCGTGTCAGAAAAGTTGAACTGATCGAAAATGACGCGGGCATTGTCTGAGAAGCCGGCAATGTAGGCCTCCAGGTTGGACTTGGTCTTGGTCGCGCCCAGGGTCGCCAGCGAGTACTGCGACGTGTTGTAGAAGGGCAGGCCCGCGGTCTGGCGCAGGACCAAGTCGATGTCCATCCCCTTGTCCTTGACCTTCGCGTGCATGGCCCGGACTGACTCCCGGGTGGGCTCCAGTACACATTCCAGTCGCCGGAGCAGGGTGAAGGGCAGGATGATCTTGCCGAAGTCGGTGTGTCGGAAATCGCCCCAAAGGTCTTCGGCGTTCTTCCAGATAAAGGCTGCCAAGGTGGTGTCGCTGGGTTTGGGGGCCTCGGCTTGCCGAGTCCGCTCGCTCCGCGACAAGGTCACGTGCTTGTTCTTGCTCATTTTGCCCTTTCGGTTGGTTTCGAGGCGGCTCCCCGCCGCCGGCCCCACTAGTGCTGGGCCATAGCGCCAATCATAGGGGGGGCGACGGGTCGCAGGCGACCCGGAACCTTTCTCAGGCTTCGATCTTTCTCCGGGATTGGGCGCAGAGACCACATCTGCTTAACTAGACGCTGCATGTGGCGGCCCTTTGGCTGGGCCAGCGCTAGTTGGGTGAAGACATGACGCAGGATAAGGACCAGGGCCCAATCCGGTTGGTGCCATTGGTTAGTGCGGGAGAGGGCGTAGACGACCGTGAAGTCAACGACCGGTTGTTGGCGCTCTGTATTGAAAGATCAGTCCATGGCTTTGCGCGTGTCCCTCCAGGCCATGTGGCAGTAGTGTACGAGCACGTAAACAAGCAATCCGAACGAGCGCTGTTTGAGCCTGAGCGCACTGTGATCACGTACAAGAGCGGCCCGGCCATTGATAGACAGGTCAAGTACGTCGGTTTGGACAAGGCGGATCTTCGCGAAGTGCGAGACTCTGGCGAAGCCGTCATTGAAGCATTTATCAATGACGGCTTCGCTAGCTGGAACGCAGGACTGTTCCCCTGGCCAATCAAGTATTGCGTCATTCAAAGGGATCGCCACAATCCATTTGTCGCGGGCAGCCGAATGCTTCGCGAGCGCCTGTTGGAAGGGCTGGTTTACCCTGTTGTCCAGAATATTCGATTGAAGGACGTGCTCGTGACGGCCGAAGACGGGGCCGCGCTTCGTAGCCTTCTGCAATCTGAGGTCCCGGATAAATGGGGGCACAAAGTAGAGGCGCCGAGCGTGTTTCGCGTTTATCAGTGCTCGCAGCGTGAGTACGATTCGGAGGCTATTCAAATTGAGCTACTGAAGGATCAAAGCGGCGTGTTCACCAAAGCAGGTGCGGAAGCCTCCGCAATGATCATCAAGCAGGATGTGCGCGGCAATGCGGTGAAGGGTATTGCGGTCAAGAAGATAACGAACAACGAGGTTGGAAAAGACTATTCAGATGCGTCTCTGTCAAAACGCATGAGCTTGCTCCTGCTAGCGACAGATTGTTGGATTCATGATCGTGCCTTGCGTGACCAAGCGAAAACGGGCTCGGTCAACAAGCGTGCTGAGTTGGAAGTCGCTCGTAAAGACCCCAAGACGCGTCCTAGTCGTATAACGCAACTTGAGAAAGAGTTGCTCCAACTTGAAATGGCTGAGCGTGAGTCCATTCGGGGACGGCTCTATATGCCTTCTGGGTTGGATGCGTATCTCGAGGAATTGGGTTTCAGAAAAAATCAGGTGAAACATCTCAGGCGCATCATTACTGGGGAAAAGGCGACCGGGCGGCATGCGAGTACTGAGCGGTCGGTAGCGCCTGGGTCAGCGGGCGGTAAGGCACGCAGGAAGTGATCTGTGCTCACGTGGTTAATGGCAGTAATCTGCCCATTCCTGCATGAGCAGCTTCCGTGGTCCGAGTAGTGCGTCGCGGGCGTAAGCCGCTCGGGTCGAGTCACTGTTTACGTGCGCCAAGGCCAGTTCGGATACCTCATCTGGGTGGAGCGTGAGATTTCGAGCCCAATCCTTGAAGCTGCTGCGGAACCCGTGCGGCACGGCGATTTTCCTATAGACAGGGTCGAGAAAGCCTTTGCCGCCGTTTCGAATGCTCGATTCATGCATTCGTTTCACCAGAGCGCTGAGTGCCATGTCACTTAGCGGTGCGCCGCTCTTGTTGGTGAATGGGTAGGGATGGCCATTGGATTGTTGGTGTTTCAGCAGTTCCAGCGCTCGGTCGGACAAAGGAACCGAGTGATCACGGCCCCGTTTCATCCGGATGGCCGGAATCGTCCAAATCTTCTTCTTCAGGTCGAACTCGGTCCAGGATGCGCTACGCACCTCATCGGATCGCGCGGCGGTCAGGATCACAAACTCCAAGGCACGTGCAGCCTCGGCCTCCTGGGCCCGAAGGGCTTTCATGAAGCTGCCCATGCGTTGATAGGGGAGTGAGGGGAAGTGACGCTTGCTGTGGCTTGCTTTGCCCAAGAGAGGCTCCAGCGTCTCACTTTGGGCTGGGTTGTCGCCAGTAATGAGCTTCTTGACCTTGGCATAGCGGAACACCGCGGCGAGGTCGTGAAGCAGCTTTTTTGCCGTCGGGTATTTCGTGCGCCAAATGGGTTCCAGCACCGCGGCGACGTCTTCTGCGGTCAGGTCCGAGATTAGGCGGTCACCTATAACGGGTAGGACATACAGATCCATCCGGGTTCGCCAGCCGCCTTTCGACTTTGTCTCGTTCTTGTATCCAGCGGCCTTTGCGTCAATCGCCTCCTTCTCGCAGTCTCTGAACGTGCGCAACTTTGCCTGAGCGGCAATGGCCGCGCTGAGGGCTGCTTTACGCTCCGCTTTCGGGTCTATCCCCTGTGACGTCCTCGAAAGGTAGTCTGCGGCCCTCTCGCGAGCTGCCTGCAGGCCAACGGTTGGATACTTGCCTAGCCCGAACTCACGACGGACCTGGATCGTCGCCCCGGGGATCGTGGCATGGGGCTTCGTCCCGGTGGTGACTCGCAGCAGCCATGACTTCGCCCCGTTTGGGGTAACTTGGATGTAAAGCCCCGACGGCTCCCCTGCCACAGCGAAGCGAACAGGGTGCTTCTGCCCTGCAGCTGGCTTCAGTTTTCTGATCGCCAGGTCCGAGCCTAGGCGTGTTGGGATCCTCGGCATTTCTACCCCCCTAAAAACCCCCCTACATGAGCTGGATTGTATTGGTTTGGGTTAGGCGGCGCTAGTCGGGTTGCGCGCCGTAAGTCACGGAAAATAAAGGCGTAAATTGCCAGTTACCCCTGCTAATGCCGACTAAGGATTCCTACGCTTGGCTCCTTCCGGGCGCGCCATATAAAGCAGAAAAGCCGCTGACCTCAGCGGCTTTTTTGCATTTTGATTCTGGGCTGTTCCTCGGATAGCCCCTGCGAGTGCAGGACGCGGACATACACCTGTGAGGGATAGGAGGCGCTACGTAGGGCGCCACGGTATCAATCCAAATCTCGGTCGCCTAAGGCAGTCATGGCGACCATTGCACGCCGAAGGCTAGCGAGGACGTGGCGAGACAGGCATTTGTTCAAGCCTTCGCCATTCAAGTGTCCACGGTGGAGCTGGCGTTATTCCAGCTGATGCGCCCACTGAATTACCATGATTGCATGGCTGCAGAAATCAACTGTTCCGTGTTCATCGGACCGGCAGCCGCAGGGTCGCGCGCAGGCCTCGGCGCTCGCTAGATTGGAGGGCGAGCGAGCCACCAAAGCGACGCGCGATCGCGTCGGCAATCGCCAAGCCCAAGCCGCTGCCACTTTGGGCTTCACGACCCCGCCAGAATCTTCGCGTGGCCGACTGAATCTGTAGGTCCGTCATGCCTGGCCCATGATCAGAGACGATAAACGACACGTGCCGTCCATCGCATTGCGTGCTGATCTCGACGCTGTGATCAGGTGGTGAGTAGCGAAGGGCATTGTCGATAAGGTTCCGCAGGGCGGCGACGGCAAGTGGGGGCGGCACTTCGAGGACCATGGCTCCGCCTCCGTCCCAGTAGCTCTTCACCCGCTGGGAAGCGGCTTCGCCGCACAAATCCACCGCGCGTGCCAAGGCCTCGTCGGCCGTGGCATGAGTCCCGTCGTCGAACGATACGTGCGCTTCCACCCGTGCGAGCATCAGCAACTGTTCAAGCGTGGCCCGCATGCGCGCCACGCCGGTGGTGGCATCGGCAATTGAGCCAAGCGCGGCATCGCCGGCGGAAAGTCTTGCGACCTGGAGGTGTGTGTCGATGATCGTGAGCGGCGTGCGCAGTTCATGCGCGGCGTCGTTCGTGAAGTTGCGTTCTCGCTCCAGGGCCTGGCACATCCTTTCGAGCAGGTCGTTCAACGCCGCAATGAGAGGCTGCAGCTCGGCCGGCAGGCGACTACCGTCAATCGGGTCTGTCGCCTCCGGACTCCTGGCTGACAACGAGCGCCTCAACCCGGCCAGCGGCGCGAGGGCGCGGCCCGCGCCGAGCCACAGTGCGAGCAGACCGCCCACGGCCGCGATCAGGAAGGGAACGCCGGCGGCCAAGGCGACCCGCTTTCGCAGCAGGGCGCGCTCGTCGAGTCGATCGGCCGTGGTGATGTCGAAATTGTCGGTACGCAGCGTGTAGGTCCGCCATGCCTGCCCATCCACCACCGTGGTGCGGTAGCCCGGGGCCGATGTCGAGATCGGAGCACGGTCGCCCCCGCGGGTCGTGGCGATGACCTCACCACGCAATGAGCGGATCTGGCAGGCCATGCCGCGCGAGCCGGGAACGGACAGTGCTCCTTGCGTGGAGATCAGCGAGCCACTGCCGCCGCCCGATTGCACCAGGAGGCCAGCCACCATCCGCGCCGACATCGCCAGGCGATCGTCCAGTGTCCGCTGCAGGCCGCGGTCGAGGTCACGCAGCATCCACAGTGCCGCGCCGGTCCATAGCACCGCCACCGACAGTCCGATCGCGAGAAGCAGGCGAAGGCGCAGGCTCATGGATTGGCCCAGCCGAAGCGATAGCCGAGCCCACGGACGGTGATGATGACGTCTGCACCGAGTTTGCGACGCAGGTTGTGGATGTGGACGTTGATCGCGTTGCTTCCCACGTCCTGGTCCAGGCCGTACAGCCTGTCCTTGATCTGTTCGCCGGTCAGGCACCGGCCATCGGCCTGGATCAGGCTGGCAAGCAACGTGGCCTCGCGCCGCGACAATTCCACGACTTCGTCGCCCAACCACGCCTCTGCGCTGGTCGGGTCGAAGCGCAGTGCGCCGGCCTCGACGATGTTGGAGCCACGCCCGCTGGAGCGTCGCATCAGGGCATGCAGGCGTGCAACGAGCTCGCCCAGGTCGAACGGCTTGACCAGATAGTCGTCGGCGCCGGTCTGCAGGCCTTGGATGCGATCACCCACGGCGTCCCTTGCCGTCAGCAGCAACACAGGAACCGTGTTGCCCTGTTTGCGAAGACGCGAGAGCAGGTCCAGGCCGTCGCCGTCGGGCAGTCCGCGGTCGAGCACGACCGCGTCGCAGTCCGCGTGCGCGAGGGCGAGCTCGGCCTGGGCAGCCGTCGGCACGGTGTCGGCGGTCAAGCCGTAAGCGCGAAGCCCGGCGACGATGCCACGTGCAATGAGCTCATCGTCTTCAACAACCAGGATGCGCATTGGTGCTCCGCAGTGGTTCCGGTAAGCGGGATCAGGAGCGGAACGATACTGCAAAGACGCCTCATGGCTGCGCGCGACATCGCTTAATTCTCGCTTAATCCATGCCGGTTACGGTGCCTGCCCGATGCCGAAAGGACGCGTGTGGACGGGCCTGCCCGTCCGCTTGGCGATGCCCGTCATCGACGCCCACTTTCTCCTGAGCCGGTCGAAACTACGATGTGGATTGTCCAGTACGCCCTGAGCCGCCGCTACACGATCGGCGTGCTCGCGGTCCTGATCCTGCTGTTCGGCGTGCTCGCCTCCCGCCGCATGCCCACCGATATCCTGCCTGAGGTAGGTATCCCTTCGATCAACCTGGTTTGGACCTACAACGGCCTGCCGGCCGCCGACATGGCCGCCAAACTGACGTCGTTTTCCGAAGTCGCGATCATGAACAGCGTCGACGACCTCAAGGAGGTGCGTTCGACCACGCTCAACGGAGTGAGCCTGATCCAGATCGACTTCCAGCCTTCGGTGAGCCTCGATCGCGCGCTGGGGCAGGTCACGGCCGTGTCGCAGACGATCCTCCGGCGCATGCCGCCCGGCACGTCGCCCCCGCTTGTGGTCCGCAATAACCCGTCGAGTACGCCGGTACTGATGCTGGCCCTGTCATCGGACACGCTTTCGCAGGCCCAGCTCTACGACTATGCGCGGCTCCAGCTTCGCTCGCAGATCCAGACGATTCCGGGAATCCGCATGACGCTGCCCTACGGGGGAGCGCCGCGGCAGATCATGGTGGACCTGGAACCCGTGGCATTGCAGACCTACGGCCTGACGCCTGCCGACGTTGCCGCCGCGCTTGAACGCGGAAGCTCGACGCTGCCGTCCGGGTCGATTCGCGAAAACGCGCGTGAAATGCAGGTGTCGCTGGAGACCAGTCCGGAGTCGGTGGAGGCCTTCCTGGACCTGCCGATCGCATCCCGTGGCGGGACGACGGTCTTCGTGCGTGACGTGGCCTCGGTGCGCGACGGTGACGCGCTACAGACCAACATGGCGCGGACCAACGGGTCGAGCGCGGTGGCCGTGGCGCTGATCAAGCTTGGCGGCGCCTCGGCAGTGGACATCGTGCGTGCGGTGCGGGCGCGACTGCCCGAGATCGAGGCGTCCGCGCCCCCGGGGACGCGCGTGACGGCCTTGTTTGACCAGTCCGTGTTCGTGGACAACGCCATCGGTTCGATCCAGCACGAGGTACTGATCGTCGGCTTGCTCGTGGCACTGGTGGTGCTGCTCTTCCTCGGCTCCTGGCGGTCAAGCCTGATCGTGCTCTCGGCCATCCCGCTGGCGTTGCTCGCGTCGATCACGATGCTCGACCTGCTTGGGTACACGTTCAACGTGATGACCCTGGGCGGACTGGCGCTGGCGATCGGGATTCTCGTCGACAACGCACTGGTCGACGTGGAAAACACCCACCGGCACTTGGCCATGGGCAAGCCCGTGCATACCGCGATTATCGACAGCGCACGTGAGGTCGTGTTTCCAGAGCTCGTCTCCACGGTTTCCATCTGCATCGTGCTGACGCCGATCCTGCTGATGACGGGCCTGTCGGGCTGGGTGTTCACGCCACTCGCGCTTGCGGTGATCTTCGCGATGCTGGCTTCGTTCCTGCTGTCGCGTACGTTGGTGCCCGTGCTCTGCTACCTGCTTTTGCCCGCGGACATGCGGAGCCGACAGGCGCCGCGTTGGGCAGCAGAGCGGCGGTTGATGGCCGTCAACCATGGGCTCGAACACGCGCTGGACGGGCTACGCGAGCGGCACGAGCGGCTGCTGGCGAGAATCGGGCAACGCCGCGCCCTACTGGTTCTGGCGGCGTCGGCGGTCTTGGTGATCGGCGCGCTGTCGGCGCTGTCGTTGGGTCGGGAGTACTTCCCGCAGGTCGATGCGGGCCAGCTCCGGCTGCAGGTTCGGATGCCTGCCGGCACGCGACTGGAGGAAACCACCTCACGCCTCACCGATATCCAGCGGGAAATTCGGCGGATCATCCCGGCGCAGGAACTGGAAACCGTCTACGAGCAGGTCGGGGTGCCCGATGCGCCGAACCTGGCCCAGGTCGACAGCGCCGTGGTGGGAGGGTTTGAAGCGGAGCTCATGCTGCAGCTGCGGGCGCCGCATCTTCCAAGCGCGGAGTACCTGGCGCACATCCGGCAGCGCATCGCCGAGCGCTTTCCTGACGTGCAGTTGTTCGAGCGCCCGCCGGACGCCACCAGTCGAACGCTTGCCGGTTCGGCGGCCGCTACCTTCGAGGTGCGCTTCATTGGCCGGGACCGCGCCGGGAACCTCGCCTTGGCACGCGAGCTCGAAGCGCGACTGCGGGAGGTGCCAGGGGCCGTGGACGTGGCGCTGCGTCAGGTGCTCGACTTGCCTGAGTATCGCGTCAGCATCGACCGCACGCGCGCCGCCCAGCTCGGCCTTGATTCGCGCGAAGCCGCGCGGGCGGTGCTGACCGTGCTGGGCGCGGCCGGCACCGTGACTCCGGTGTATTGGACCGACACCGCCAGCGCGCTGGCATACACGGTGCAGGTGCAGGCGCCGGTTGACCGGGTGACCTCCGTAGAGGCGCTGCTCAACATGCCGCTTCGCATCGGCGAGGGCGGCCAGGCCGTCCTGCTACGCAACATCGCCACTGTCACGCTGCGCAAGGTTCCCGCCAGCCTGGCGCGGACCACGCTGGCGCCGACGTTCAGTGTGTTGGCGAACGTCCAGGGCACCGACCTGGGCGCAGTCCACGATCGTCTCCAGTTGCTCACCGAGAAGCTCTCAGTCCGACTGAAGCCCGGAAACCGTATCGAGATCGGCGGGCAGGCCGGCGAAATGCAGCGCGCCTACGGCGAACTGGCTGCGGGGTTGGTGATGTCAGCGGTCCTCGTGTTCCTGGTGCTGGTGATCAATTTCCAGTCGTGGACCCAGCCCTTGATCGCAATGTCCGGACTGCCGTTCGCAATCGCCGGGGCAGCTGCAGGCTTGGCGGTAACCGGTACGCCCCTCAGCGTGCCCGCACTGATGGGCGTGATGATGGTGATCGGCGTGTCGACGGCGAACAGCGTGCTGGTCACCAGCTTCGCGCGAGATCTCGTGGCCGAGGGACGGTCGGCCGCGCAAGCGGCCTACGAGTCCGCGTCCGTGCGTCTTCGCCCGGTGCTGATGACGGCCGTGGCGATGATGCTCGGCATCGTCCCCATGGCGCTTGGCCTTGGGGAAGGGGGAGAGCAGAACGCACCTTTGGGTCGAGCAGTGATTGGCGGCTTGTTGTTCGGCACGCCGGCCACGTTGTTGGTGGTTCCGACCCTCTTCGCGCTTCGCGGACGACGTTTGTCGGCCGCGTTCGGTGATGGCTTGCCCGTGAGCGATGCCAAAGGCCGTCAACCCAGCGAGAGTTTTCCTAAAGGAGTTTCCCGATGAAGCATTTCCCTGCCACTCCCGGCCGCGTTACCGCGAAATTCGTCGTGGCGGCCGCGCTTGCTGCCTGTGGGGCCGATGGCGGCGACGGCGTATCTGTTGAGGCTGTTCCGGAAGTCCTGACGGTGCGAATAGCCCCCGCCGAAGCTGTCCAACTGCTGCGTCTGCCCGCGTTCACGCAGCCGCGTGAATCGGCTCGAATCCATTCACGCGCGACCGGTTTCGTGGAGCGTCGCCATGTGGACATCGGCGACCCGGTGGAGGCCGGTGCCGTGCTCGCGGTGATCTCGAGCCCCGAAGTAGACGAGGCCGTGCGGGAGGCGCGGGCGCAATTAGCGAAGGCGCAGGCCGACGAAGCCTTGGCTCGCTCGAATCACGACCGTGCGCGGGCACTGGTGGAGTCGGGCGCGGTGTCCAGGCAGATGTACGACGATCGCAGGGCGAACCTGGAGGTTGCCGCCGCGAGCCGCGCAGCGGCAAGCGCGCGATTGGCAGCGGCCCGCGAACGGCAGTCGTTTCTGACGATCCGCGCGCCGTTTTCAGGCCGGATCGTGGCACGCAATATCGAGCGCGGTGATCGCGTGACAGGCGATGCGGCAGCCGGGTCGCCGCTGTTCGAACTCCAGGCGATCGACCCGCTGCGAGTGGTCGTTGATCTTCCGCAGAGCGTGGCCTTGCAGGTGCGGTCCGGGATGAAGGCGGATGTGACCTTGCCCGAATTGCCTGGGCAAACCATGTACGCGCTGGTAGAGCGGACGTCGGGCACGATCTCGGCCGGGGCGGGGAGCATGCGCGCCGAACTGCGCCTGCCCAACCCACAGGCGCGAATCCCGGCGGGCATGGCGGGCACGATGATCCTGCGCATTCCACGCACACGGCCGGCCGCGCTGGTCCCGAACACCGCGCTGATTCGCGACGCGGGCCGCAGCCGCCTGGCCGTCGTCGAAGCTGAGCGGGTTGAGTTCCGGGACGTTGCCCTAGGCCGCGACCTGGGGACTCGGACCGAGGTGCTGTCGGGGATCGCACCGGGCGAGCGTGTGGTGTTGTCGCCCAATGCATTGCTGACACCCGGGGCAAAAGTCCGGGTGCGGGCAGCGGGTCCAGCATCAGAGCGTCGGACCTGAATACTGGCGCGAGCAGAACACGCGCCTGCGCGCCTGTATGCGAGCTTTATCGTCGCTGGGCGGGGCGCCGCTCTTAATTCCCACTTAATCCGGCGCCGTCAGCCTGTGGGCCATGCGAAAGACACTGCTGAGCGCATTGCTGATTGCCTGCGCGATTCTTCCTTTCGGAATGCCGGCTCACGCAGCCGGAGGCATTTTCGGAGACGAGCCTGAGTTCCTGGAGGCGCGGGACGTGTTCCGTGTCGAAGTAGCAGGCGTCACGGGCGACGCGGTCCGCATGCGCGCGAACATCGCGCCTGGCTATTACGTATACCGCCACCGCCTGAAGCTGGAGGCGGGCGGCACCGCGATCCCCCTGGACCTGCCACGGGGGCAGTCCAAGACGGATGAGTTTTTCGGTACGACGGAGGTCTACCGCGACGCGGTCGAGTTCGACGCGCGCCCCGCCGGCGCGACGACAGTCACGCTGCACTGGCAGGGCTGCGCGGACGCCGGCATCTGCTACCCGCCGCAGAAGCTGGCGTTATCGCTGCCCGCCGCGGCATCCGCGCCGGCGCCGCGGGCTGCGGTCGCCGTGCCCACTGTGCCTGCGGCGGCCGCGCCACTGGCGGCCATGGCCGCACAACCATCAGAACCGGTGGTGGGCGCTGCCCGAAACACGGACCCGGGACAGATCGCGCGGCCCTTGGCCCAGACGCCATCCGCTTCGGTGTCCCCGACACCCGCGCCTCGCGCCGAAGCACCGGCGTTGCCGCCAGCCGAGCGCACGCAGCCGACGCTGGCGGACGACGAAGCCCTCGCACGTCGCCTGGCCGGCAGCGGACTCCCTGCAGCGGTCGCCGTGTTCTTTGGCCTGGGTCTGTTGCTGGCGTTCACCCCATGCACGTTGCCCATGGTCCCGATCATCTCCAGCCTCGTGCTGGGCGGTCGCCCCTCGCCACGTCGCGCGCTGGCGTTGTCCGTGGCCTACGTGTTGCCCATGGCGATGACCTATGCCGGACTGGGCGTGGCGGCCGGCGTCAGCGGTGCCAACTTGCAGGCGATGCTCCAGCAGCCGTGGTTGCTGGGAAGCTTCGCAGGGTTGTTCGTCGTCTTGGCATTGGCGATGTTCGGCGCGTTCGAGCTGCAACTGCCGGCATGGCTGCGAAACCGCTTGGACCGCGCCGGGCGCAACCGATCTGGCGGCACGTTGGCGAGCGCGGCGGCGATGGGCCTGCTGTCGGCCCTGCTCGTGGGGCCGTGCATGACGGCGCCCCTGGCAGGTGCGCTGCTCTTCATTGGCCAGTCCGGCGACCCGTTGACCGGCGGACTGGCGCTGTTTGCGCTTGGCCTGGGCATGGGGGTGCCGCTGCTGCTGATCGCGGTATTCGGGGCGCGCATCCTGCCCAAGCCGGGCCCGTGGATGACGCGGGTGAAGGCGGGGTTCGGCTTCCTGTTGCTCGCGCTGGCCGTCTCGATGGCGGGGCGGGCCTTGCCTGCACCGATGACGCTGGCCCTGTGGGGCGCCTGGCTGTTCACCGTTGCAGCGGGATTGTTGGCGATGGCCGCCACCGACGGCCACAGTCCACTCTGGCGCTGGGCGCCGCGCTCGCTGGCGGCGATGGTGTCCGTCTGGGCGATGGCGCTGATGCTCGGAGGCGCAGCCGGGGCCCAAGATCCGTGGCGTCCCCTGCAGGGATGGGGTGGACGCGCCGCAAGCGCAGCGACCACGCAGCCGGCCCCCGTCTACGTGGACGTCAAGTCGAAGCAGGACGTTGCCATTCGGCTGGCGGAAGCCGGCAAGCGCGGGCAGTGGACGCTGGTGGACTTCTATGCCGACTGGTGCGTGTCCTGCCACGTGATCGAGCGCGAGGTGTTCGGCGACCCGGCGGTGGCGGCCGCGCTCGCGCGCATGCAGGTCCTGAGGCCCGACGTGACCGCGAACGATGCGACCGACCAGGCCTTGATGCACGCATGGCAGGTCGTCGGCCCGCCAACCCTGCTGCTGATCGGGCCCGACGGCCGTGAGCGCAGGGCATTGCGCACGACGGGCGAGATCGGCCCGGCGCAGTTCCTCGAACGCCTCGAGCGCGCACGCGCCGGAAGGTCCTGATGGCCAGTATCGGTCCCGTTCCCATGCCAGTGGTGCTGATTCTGATCGCACTGCTCATCGCCGCAGGCGTCGGTCGGTGGGCGGCGGCACCCCGGGGCGATGAGCCCCGCATCGCTGTCGCAGGCACGTTTCTCGACATGCTACTGGTCGCGCTCCTCGCCGGCCGTCTGGTGTTCGTGCTGCAGTGGTGGCCGCAGTACGCGGCGGACCCCTGGTCAATCCTGCGGCCGGGCGATGGCGGCTACTCCATCTGGGCGGCGGTGCTCGGGGGCCTGGCCTTCGGCATCTGGCGGGCGCGGCGTACGCCAGCGCTGCGCCGCCCCCTGTTGTCGGGGGCGGCGGCTGGTCTTGCCAGTTGGGCACTGCTTGCCGGATCGATGCTGCTGATGCAGCGCGCCGCAGTGCAACTGCCCACCACTGAGTTGAACCGTCTGGAAGGCGGCACGGTGCGGCTGTCGGAGATGACGGGTCGGCCCATGGTCGTGAACCTGTGGGCGACCTGGTGCCCCCCGTGCCGGCGCGAGATGCCCGTCCTGGCCGACGGCCAGGCGCGAAACCCGTCCGTCGAGTTCGTGTTCGTCAACCAGGGCGAGGGCGAACAGGTGGTCCGCGATTACCTGGAAAAAGGCGGGCTGCAACTGCGCAACGTCGTGCTCGATCCCTTTTCGGGTGTGTCCCAGGCGACTGGGGCCCGTGGCCTGCCGACCACCCTGTTCTTCGATGCCGAGGGGCGACTTGCCGACGTTCACATGGGCGAGCTCACCCGCGCCGGTCTTGCACAAAAGCTGCAGCGTCTGGGCTCCGCACGCGCAGCGGGCCTGAATCCATTCCCCACAGAAGAGAGAAGCCGATGAAAGCATCCACTCCCACGCTCCTGGCGCTCACGCTGGCGCTCGGCGGGATGACCGCCTGCACCCGCGCCGAGGAGCCGGCAGTCAAGCCCGACAAGGCACGTCCAGAGGTCATCAAGGCGGTCCAGGCCCAAGGGCTGGAGGTATTCGGCGAGTTCCAGGCGCCCGGCGGGTTGCGCGGATTCGCGGGGCTTGCGGGGCAGCGTCCGATGGCGGTTTACGTGACGCCCGACGGCGAGCACGCGGTCGTGGGCATGCTCGTGGACGCACGCGGCAAGGATGTGGGCGACGCCCATCTGCAACGCCTGGTCGCTGAACCCGTTTCCCAGCGCACCTGGGCCCAGTTGGAGAAGAGCCATTGGGTCGGGGACGGTCGCGACGACGCCCAGCGCATCATTTACACCTTCAGCGACCCGAACTGCCCGTTCTGCAACCGCTTCTGGCAGGCGGCCCGCCCGTGGGTAGAGGCGGGCAAGGTGCAACTTCGCCATGTTCTGGTCGGCGTGATTCGCGAGGACAGCGCGAACAAGGCGGCGGCGATCCTGACGGCGGCGTCACCGGGAGACATGCTGGCGCGCAACGAACGGGCCTACGCCACGGGAGGGATACCCGGATCGGCGGCAGTACCGCCCGAAGTGCGCGCCAAGCTGGACGCGAATGAGCGCCTGATGGTCGAGCTGGGATTCCAGGGCACCCCGGGCATCCTGTTCCGCGATGCCAAGGGGCTGGTCCAGCGCCGTTCGGGCATGCCCTCGGCCAGCGACCTGCCGACCGTGCTCGGCCCTCGATAAGCCTGCCGCGGCGCCTTGATCCAACCCTGATCCTGGAACTGCTACACGCGGAGTTCGCTGCGCGTACGCCACGCGCCCCCCGAACCGACGAGGCATTGCATGCAACTGCGCGTTCTTCACATGGGTGATCTCCACGGTCACCTGATGCCCCGAGCCCACTTGCGCAGCGATGGCACCGGCCGGCCGGAGGGCGGACTGGCACGCCTGTATACCCTCGTGCGGCGCCTGCGGCAGCAGGCGCCGCACGCCCTGTTGTTCAACACCGGCGACACCGTGCAGGGCAGCGCCGAAGCATTGTTCACGAAGGGTCAGGCCCTCGTGGACGTGCTCGACCGTTTCGACATCGACGGCTTTGCGCCCGGGAATTGGGACTACCTGTACGGCAAGGCCCGGTTCCTCGAACTCTTCGGTCCTGGCAGCGACGGCGTCCAAGGCTGCCGCTGGGGTGCCATGGCCGCAAACGTGTACGACGCGGACACAGGCAAGCGACTGTTGCCAGGTTCGCGCCTGCTGGAGATCGGTGGGGCGCGCATCGCCGTACTCGCGCTGTCGAGCGAGCGCGCGATCAATGCGCTGGGCGCATGGGTCACGGAAGGGATCCGCTTCAGCAGCGACGCGGCGGAAATCGGGCCTTTGATCGAGGAGGTTTGCGCGAATGGCAGGCCGGATGCAATCGTCCTGCTCTCCGAATTCGGGCTGGCCAAGAACGTCCTGATCGCACAACGTCATCCTGAGCTCTCGATGGTGCTCTCCTCGGACATGCACGAGGAGACCCGCGAACCGGTGGTCACCGCCCAGGGTGTCCTGGTCTCGGAGGTCGGACAGGACGGGACCCGCCTGGGCCAGTTCGACTTGGTGCTGGAGCACGGGCGCGTTCGCGACTGGCGCTATCGGTTGCATACGGTGGATGACACCATCGACGAGGATGAAGCAATCGCTGCACAGGTGGCCCACGTGCGCCGCCCCTTCGTGTCCGGACCGGGGTTCCGACCGCACGTGGATCCGATCAGTGGGGCCACCCTGGGTACGCCCATCGACACCGTGGTGGGGCATGCCTGCACCGGATTGCATCGAAGCGGCTTCGCCCACGAGCCCGTTCCGGCGGTGGTGCACGGCACGTCCAGCCAGTACTTGGCAGAGGCCTTCCGGCAGCAGGGCCGTGCCGACGTGGGCCACATGCGCGGATTCCGCTATGGCACCCATGTTGCCCCCGGCCCCGTCCGACTGGAGGACCTGTACCACTTCATGCCCGTCGGCCCGCAACTGGCAACGGGCGTCGCAACAGGCGCAGCGATTTCCCGCGACCTGGAACGTAGTGCGGACGGCGTCTTCAATCCTGACCCGTTCTCATGGACGGGCGGCTGGCTAGACGCGTATGCCGGTTTGCGCTTCGACCTTGATCCTTCCGGGTCCAAAGGGGGGCGCGTGTCGAACGTGCAGGTGCAGCAATTTGGTCGGCAGGACTGGCAGCCACTTAAGCCCGATGGCCAGTACCGCATAGCTGGATACTGGTACGCGCGCCAGCCGAAACGGGTTGGTAGCTTCGATGTGGAAGCAGTCGCTGTCATCCATGGACATGACGATGCGGTGCGCGACGCCTGCTCGGTCGTGGCGGATAACCTTGCAAAGGGACCCGCCCAACCCGACATGACGGGGGTTCACCTGCTCACTCCGCTCCCGGCCGCTTTGTACGGCAACCAAGAAATCCAGCCCTTGGGGGGCGTGCCAAGCCGCGCGCAAGACGAGTAGGGGCCCAACATCCCTCTGTTGGGTGTGTCGCGGGAAGACCCCTGTCAGCCGTGGGAGCTTTCTGCCATTTGCGGGCAGTAACCTCGCGACGCCTTCAGGAGAGATTCGGCCTACCCCCCCCACGCGCGGACACCGGGGACGGCGAAGTCGATGAACTTCGGATACGGGAGATCCAACGGTTCCGGCGCAGCTGCGCCTTGTGTGGGACTCGCCGCGGACATCGGATGCGCGCCCACCGGCGTGGGCTGGAAGCGATGGACTCAGTCGAAGCCGCGTCCCTCGCCAGCTTCCTCGTGGGTCACGCCGTCGCGTATATGGTAGATGCGCTTGAACGTCGGAATGATCTTCTCATCGTGGGTGACCACGATCACCGCGGTCTCAAAGCGCCGTGCCATGTCGTTGAGGATGCGGATGACCGCCATCGCGCGCTCCGAGTCCAGCGGGGCAGTGGGCTCGTCCGCGAGGATCACGGGGGGACGGTTGACCAAGCCACGCGCAATCGCAACGCGCTGCTGTTCCCCGCCCGACAGCTGGGACGGCATTGCCCGCGCGCGGTGCTGCACGTCGAGAGCGGTGAGCAACTCATGCGCACGCCGGCGTGCTTCGTCGTTGGCCATGCCTGCCAGCATCGGCAGCAACGCCACATTGTCGGTCACGTCCAGGAACGGAATCAGATAAGGCGCCTGGAACACGAACCCGATCCTGTCGCGGCGCAGGGCGCGCAGGTCGCGCACTTTCCAGCCTTCGTCGAAAATCACCTCGTCGCCGAGTGCCATGCGCCCACCGGTCGGGTCGATGACAGCCCCCAGGCACTTGAGCAGGGTGCTCTTGCCCGAGCCTGAGGGGCCGATAAGGCCCACTACCTCGCCCGGCGCGACGTGCATGTCCACGCCCTTGAGCGCATCAACGGCGGTGTCACCCTTGCCGTAGCACTTGCGCAGCCCCTCGATGCGGATGCCATTGCCGGCCACCTCAACCCCCGATCGCTTCGGCCGGATCGACCTTGAGTGCCATGCGGATCGCAACCACGCTGGAAAGCACGCACAGCGCCAGTACGGCGAAGAAGCCCAGCACCGAATCGCCCGGAACCAGCAGCACGTACTTCGGGAACAGCGGCGCCGCGAACGTGGCGGTGATCTTGCCGACCACGAAGCCAATCACGCCCAGCGCGAGCGCCTGCTGCAGGATCATCGCGGCGATGGTGCGGTTGCGGGTGCCGATGAGCTTCAGCACGGCGATCTCGCGGATCTTGTCCATGGTCAGCGTGTAGATGATGAAGGCGACGATGGCAGCGCTGACGGCGGCGAGGATCACCAGGAACATGCCAATCTGCTTGGCTGACGTCGCGATCAATTTGCCGACCAGAATGCGTTCCATCTGCGCCCGGTCGTAGACCGTGAGCCGTTTCCAGCGTGCGATTGAGGTCGCCACGTCCTCGGAGGCGGAGCCCGGCTGCAGGCGCACCAGCACGGCATTCACCGCACTGTTGGTGGTCTGGGCGGCCGTGACGGCCTCCAGCAGGCCGGGTACGGCGGGGCGGTTGAACGCCGGGTTGGCCGCGGTGCGGCGGCGTTGCATGAGGATGGCGTCGTTGTCCTTCAGGAACTGCGCTTCCTGCGCGTCCTTCAGGGGGATGAACACCATGGGGTCGCCGCTTGAGGACACCATGCGACGGGTCAGTCCGACCACGGCATAGTGGTTGCGGCGGACCTTGACCACGTCGCCGATCTTGAATCCGGTGGCCACATCGACCACGGCCTCGTAATGACTGCGGGTCACCTGGCGCCCTTCGATCAGCTGGGGGGGCCAGCCCGGGGTGCCCGGCCCGCCGGCAGCCATGCCGACCACCATGGCGCGCACGTCCTGGTCACCCCTTCGAACCTGCATGGTCAGGTAGGTGACGTTGGCCGCCTCGGCCACGCCGTCCATCGTGCGGATGCCACGCCACAGGTCGTCGGGGATGCTGGAGGACTCGGCATAGGGGCCGAGGGTGTCGCGCTGCACCACCCACAGGTCTGCGCCGCTGTTGTCGAGCAGGACCTTGCCGTCGCTGACCATGCCACGGTAGACGCCGGCCATGGTCAGCGTCACGCCGATCAGCAGGCCCAGCCCGATGCCTGTGAACATGAACTTGCCCCAGGCATGCAGGATGTCGCGCCCGGCGAGGCTGATCATCGCGCGGCTCCGGGCAAGCGATCGACCACGTGGATGCGGCTGCGGGCGGTCAGTGCCTTCTCGCTGTAGACGACGACGCGGTCGCCCGCGCTTAGGCCTTTCTTGACCTGCACGTGGCCGCCGAGGTCGCTTCGGCCAATCGTGAGCGCCACGAACTCAAGATCGCCGTCGGACAGTTTCCACACGCCGCGCTGTCCATTGACGGTGCGGATGGCGGCATTGGGGATGGTGGGGGCGGGTGGCAGCGGTGGGAGTTGTACCGTGACCTCGGTGAGCTCGCCAATCGGTGGCAGCGGCGAGGGGGCGGTCGAGAAGACGATCTTCGCAAGGATTTCCTCGGTCACGGCATCGGCGACCGGTTCGGTTCGCAGAACGCGACCTTCCATGGGACTGTCCTGTCGTGAGCGGAGGACCAGTTGCGCGGGCAGCCCGGCAGCGAGCCCGGTGGCGCTGACCTGGTCGAAACGGGTATCGACCCACAGGCTGGCCGGATCAATGAGTTCGACCACCGCTTGGCCGGCCACCACCGTGGTGCCGGGGTCAACGTGGCGCGCCGCCACCAGCCCGTTGACGGGCGCGACCAGCTGCAGGTTGCCGCGCTGTGCCCGAAGCGCCTGCAGTTCGGATTGCAGGCGATGCATGTCCTCGCGAGCGGCGCCGAGGGCGGCGTCGGCCACGTCCCGCTCCTGGCGCTTGGCGCCGACGCTTTCTTCGCTGACGCCGCGCGCGGCGAGCAGTTGTTCGTAGCGACGTGCCTGCGTCTGTGCAAAGGCCTGCCGTGCCTGGGCTTGGCGCAGGCCGGCTTCGGCGCTGCGCAGGGCGGCCTGTGCCGCACCGATGCGTTCGTCCAGATCGACCGGGTCCATGGCCCCGAGCACCTGCCCGGCGTTCACCGCATCCCCGACGTGGACCTCTAGCTGACGGACGCGCCCGGCGTAGGTCGGCCCGATGCGATACGAAAAGCGCGCTTGGACCGTCCCAATGCCCGCCAACGCGGGGGTCAGCGCTCGTGACTCCACCGTCGTCGTCGTCACCGACACCGGTGCCAGCGGTCCCGAGCGCAGCGCGACATAGGCGAACAGCACTGCCAGGGGCGTGACCACTGCGATCAGTGCAAGCGTCCGGCGCTGCATCGTGGGAACCTTCATGGCGCGCTCCGGATACCGCGTCGAAGGATGGCGAACACGCGGGGCGCATTTCGCCGGATGTTGTCCACCTCGCCCGACAGCAGTGATTGCATGACCAGGCCCTGGATGGTGCCGATGAACTGCACGGTTGCGGCATCCACGTCGAGTGCGGGATCCAGTTCGCCGCAGTCCTTTCCGGCGACGAACAGCTCGCGCAGGCGTTGACCGTACTGGCCGATCATGGCCTGCACAATCTGCTTGGGCAGGGTGTCGCCGGGCCGTTGCAGTTCGCCAAACAGCATCCGAGGCACGCCTGGATGCTCGGCTACGAACTCGGCATGGGCCAGGAAGACCGCTTCCAGCGCTGCGAGCGGCGACGCCGTACCTTGGGACACCCGGTCGATGCGGGCAAGCAAGCGGTCGGCCACCCAGGACATCACGGCCTGCAGGATCGCTTCCTTGCTGGGAAAGTGGCGGAACAGGGCGCCCTGGGTGAGGCCCATGCGGCTGGCAATGGCCGCAGTCGTGATGTCGCTCGGGTTCTGCTCTGCCGCCAGCTGGACGACGGCCTCCACGGTGGCGGCACGGCGCTCTTCCGCGGGCAGGTGTTTTGAGAGGCTCGTCATGATCTTGAAGGTGAGTAACCAATTACTATCTTATTCGTCGGGCTGCCGGTTGCAAGTGGCCACGGCCAGTGGGACAACTGGCCCGGGGCCCGGGGCCCGGGGGCCGGATATCCGTGAGTGAGGAAAAATGGTCCCGCGGCTTGGGACTGCGTCAGCAAATCCATGCCCAAGTGCAAAGAGCGGAAGTCAGAGAGGAGGGCGTGCGAAGGGAACCTGCCGCGCTTTTTGCTTTTTGCGCACCATGCGAGTGCGCTCGTACCATCGCAATCTCGACGCGTTGCATTTTTCGCCTTTGCTTGCCATCCCCAACGCGCAATGCCCCGGTAACATGGACCTGATCCTCATCCTCGATCTGTTCGGCACCTTCGTGTTCGCGCTCAGCGGCGCGACGGTCGGTGTGCGCCATCGGCTGGATCTTTTCGGCGTGATGGTGCTGTCGTTCGCCGCGGCCACGTCGGGCGGCCTGATGCGCGACGCGCTGATTGGCGCGCATCCGCCTGCGGCACTGGCGGACTGGCGTTACGTGGCCGTTTGCGGCCTCGCCGGGCTGGTGACGTTCTACCGCCTCGGGGTGATTGAGCGACTGCGTAATCCGGTCCGCCTGTTTGATGCCGCGGGCCTGGCCCTGTTTGCCGTGCTGGGTGCGGAGAAGGCGTTGACGTATGGATTGGGCGCGGTGTCTGCCGTATTGCTCGGCACGCTTTCGGGGATCGGCGGGGGCATCGCGCGCGATGTCCTGGTGGCGCGCACGCCGGTGGTGCTGCACTCGGAACTGTATGCGGTGGCCGCCATTGCCGGTGCATCGGTGGTGGTGATCGGACACTGGCTGGCCTGGCCCAGCGCCCCGGTGCTGTTGGTCGGCGCACTGCTGACCTTTGGCCTGCGGTTCATGGCGATCTGGCGTGGCTGGAGCCTGCCAAGGGCGGGAGGCCCTCCGCGCGACGTCGACCCCGACCGGTAACCCCGGGCTGGTCGCCGATCCATCTGCACGCAGGGTAGTGGACGTGCCCCCGCGCGTGTGTACTCTTGTCTTGCCGGTCATTGCCGGCATGCCGTGATGGCCCACATCCATGCCCAGTCGTGACAGCCGACGCGACCGTTGGTGGGAGGATACGGGGCGCCAGACGTTCTGGGCGGCGTTGCGCCAGCCGCGGCGGTTCTGGTTTGGCGGCGGATTGGGTGCCCTGACGCCAGACATGCGCGACGCGCTGATCGCGGCCCAGGTCGAGGCCACGCGACCGGCCTTTACGGCGGTGGTGGGCATCAGCGGGGTGATCCTGTTCCTGGCAGGGCTGCTGGAGGCCGCGGGCGCGACACCCGGGATCGGTTATGGCCCCGGTTTGACAATGGGCGCCGCTGGCGCCGTGTGGGCGATATCCGTGGCCTTGTGGCGGCTTCAGGCGTGGCCCCTTCGGCTGTCGCTGGCGCTGCTTGCAACGTTCCTCACCGGCATTTTCCTATCCGTGCCCCTGCCGGGCTCGGACGTTGATCCGCATTCGCGCATCGGGCTGTTCAACCTGCTGCCCATCACGCTGCTGGCGCTGATTGTCCGGCCGTTGGCCACATGGGCGCTGGTTGGGGTGGTGCTGCTGGTGGCATTGCTGCGCGTGGTGCTGCACGGCACGCCAGAGGGCGGTCCGTGGTTGTACTGGATCTATATCGCCGCCATCGTGGCGTTTGGGCTGATGTTGCGTGGCTACCGCACGGGATTCGCCATTGATGCCAACCGCGTGCGCCACCAACTGTGGGAGCAGGCGAACACCGACGCACTGACCGGCGTGTTCAACCGCGCGGGCTGGAACCGGCAGGTGATTGCGCATTACCACGCCGCCGTCGAGGCCAAACGTAACGTGTCGCTGGTGTTCTTCGACGTGGACCACTTCAAGCGCATCAACGACACGTGGGGCCACGAGCGGGGCGATGAAGTGCTGCAGGCGCTGGGTCGCGTGTTGTTTGCCCGTCAGGATGACCGCGTCTGGGCGGCGCGGATGGGCGGCGAAGAGTTTGTCGTGCTGCTGCTGGACGCACAGCCCGAGGCGGTCGAACGCTTTTGTCATCGTGTCCGCGACGAGTTCGCCGAGGTCGCGGCCGACGTGGGCGCCACGCTCAGTGCCGGCGTGGCGTATCGCCTTCCTGGCGAGACATTGGGCAGCCAGTTGCACCGGGCGGATGCGGCGCTTTACCAGGCCAAGCGCCTGGGGCGCGACCGCGTCGAAGTGGATGGCTCAAGTGGAACCGGCATCCACTGACACGGTGCCCGTGCGTTGGCGTGGCGCGAACTGTTGCAGCCAGTCCAACACCGCCACGGCCACGAGCGGCAGGGCGATGGCCACGGCAAGCAGGTCGCCGCGCGGCGGCGCGAATCGGAACCAGCCCGCAGCGACGGGATGCAGGATGGCCAACGCCAGCAGCGCGCTGGCCGCCACGCACACCAGCCAGAACGCCGGGTTGGGCGTGCGCAATGCTCGCCAAAGCGATCCACTGGAGCGGTGCAGCAGGATCAGACCCAGGTTGCCCACGACAATGGACGTGAACGCCAACGCAGACACCTCCGTGTGTGGCGCGCCGGCGCGCGCGGCAATCGCGTATGTCGCCGCCACCGTGGCAAACATCACCGCGCCGTGGCCCAGTGCGCCAAGCAACGTGGCTCGATCCAGCAGCCGTTGCCCGGGCGGGCGGGGCGGTCGTCTCATCAGGTTGCCGGCCGGCGGTTCGCGTTCAAGCACGATCGTGCAGGCGGGGTCGATGATCAGTTCGAGAAAGACCACGTGCAGCGGCAGCAGCACGGGCGGGCCTCCCGACAGCAGCGGCAGCAAGGCCAATCCCGTGATGGGAACGTGCACCGCGAGGATGTAGCGAACCGCACGCGCGATGTTGTCGTAGATGCTTCGACCCAGGCGGATGGCACGGACCACGCTGACAAAATTGTCGTCCAGCAGCACGATGGATGCCGCTTCACGGGCCACGTCGGTGCCGCGGCCGCCCATGGCGATGCCGACATGCGCCGCCATCAGCGCGGGCGCGTCGTTGACGCCATCGCCTGTCATGGCCACCACATCGCCCCGCTGCTTCAGTGCCTGCACCAGGCGCAGCTTGTGTTCGGGGCGTACGCGCGCGAATACCGGCGCGCCCGCTAGGCGCTCGGCCACGGTGCCGTCATCCCATTCGTCGACATCGCTGCCGCGGACCACACCATCGCCCTGCGAGATGCCTGCCTGCGCCGCGATGGCGCGCGCCGTGCCCGCATGGTCGCCGGTCATCATCACCACGCGCACGCCGGCCGCCTGCGCTTCTGCCACGGCCTCGGGCACGGCGTCGCGCAGCGGATCGGCGAAGGCGATCAGCCCCTGCCATTGCAGGCGCAGGTTTTCCGCACTGTCTGGCAAATCGGGCGCGCCGGATGCCGCGCGGTCGTCCACCGCCGCGGCCAGCACGCGCAGGCCCCGGGCGGTCATCGCCTCCATCCGGGCGTGCAACGCGGCGCGGCCCGCGTCATCGAGCCCACACAACTGGGCGATGGTTTCCGGGGCCCCCTTGGCGGCCACCACCCGGCGCCCGTCGTCGGTGTGCCATGCCTGCACGTAGGCCGGCATACGGCTCGACAGCGGGTATTCGCGAAGCCGGTGCCACCCGGTAGGCTCGCTGGCCACGGAGGCGCGCTGCGCAGCGTCGAGTACCGCGCGATCGACAGGGTCGTGCGACATCGGTGGGCACGCCAGCGCCGCCGTGAGCAGCAGATCACCGGAGGCCATGTCGTCCAGTTCGGCGACGGCCATGCGGTTCTCGGTCAACGTGCCGGTCTTGTCGGTGCACAGCACGGTGATCGCGCCCAGCGCTTCGATGGCGGGGGCGCGCCGGACCAGTGCGTTGTGCTTGGCCATGCGCCAGGCGCCCAGTGCGAGGAACACGGTCAATACCACCGGGAACTCCTCGGGGATGTTGGCCATCGCGAGGGTGATGCCGGCCAGCACCGCTTGCAGCCAGTCGCCGCGCAACAGCCCGTACAGCACCACCATCAGCACGCAGGTCGCCAGGCTGAGCAGCGCGAACACGGCCACGGTGTGGCGCATCTCGCGCTGCAGCGGCGTGCGCTCGACCTGCAGCGTGGCCAGCGTCGTTCCTATCCGGCCCACGGCGGTCTGCGCGCCGATGGCCACGACTTCGGCGCTGCCGCGCCCGCGTACGACCAGGGTGCTGGCATGCAGCAGTGCATCGCCGCCGGCGGTGCGCGCGACCGGCACGGATTCGCCGGTCAGCAGTGATTCGTCGACGTGCAGGTCGGCGCCTTCCAGCACGGATGCGTCAGCGGGCACGCGGTCGCCTTCGGCAACCAGGATGACGTCGCCCACCACCAACTCGCGGGCCGGCACCACCGTGGCGACCCCGTCGCGCAGCACGTGCGCGCGCGGACTGCTGAGGTCGCGCAACGCCTGCAGGGCGCGCTCGGACTTGTACTCCTGGTAGGCGGTCAGGCCGATCACCAGCACCACCGACGAAGCCAGCAGTGCGGCTTCCTGCGGGTCGCCCAGGAACAGGTAAATGCCGGCGGCCGCCACGAGCAGCAGCAGCATCGGCTCGCGGAGCACGTCCACGAGGATCGCCCAGCGCCGTTTGCGCGCAGGCTCGGGTAGGGCGTTGGGCCCGTCGCGCTTGAGGCGCGCGGCCGCTTCGGTGGCGGTCAGTCCCGGCATGGCCTCAGTCATGGTCCTGGTGTCTGCAGTATCCACGACGTCCGGGCGGGCCGCTTGATGGGCATCAATGCACGGCACCCCCAAGAGGTGCAAGATCACACCATGGGCAGGCTACCGTTCCGTGACCGGGAGGACGCCGCGCGCCGGCTGGCGACGGCCTTGGCGCGTTTTGCCCACGCGCAACCGCTGGTGCTTGCGATTCCTCGCGGCGCGGTGCCGATGGGGCGGCTGATCGCGACTGCGCTCGGCGGCGATCTGGACGTGGTGCTGGTGCGCAAGCTGGGCGCCCCCTACAACCCCGAACTGGCGGTCGGCGCGGTGGACGAGGCCGGGCACGTGACCCCGGCTCACGAGGGGATGTTGATGGAAGGCGTCGACAAGGGCTATCTGGACGCCGAGATCCAACGTCAGCTGGCCGTGATCCGTGAACGCCGGCGGACCTACTGCGGCGGCCGTCCCCCCATGCCGATGGCCGGCCGTACGGTCATCGTGGTCGACGACGGGCTCGCGACTGGCGCCACGATGGCTGCGGCCCTGCAGGCGGCGCGGCAGGCGGCCCCCGCGCGTCTTGTATGCGCCGTGCCCGTGGCGGCCCGCGAGAGCCTCGCCGCCATAACACCGCTGACCGACGAGGTGGTGTGCCTGGCCCAGCCCAGCCCGTTCTATGCCGTGGGCGCCTTTTATGAACAGTTCGAGTCGGTCGGGGATGCGGAAGTCGTGGCCGCCTTGCAGGGCTGACCTGCGCCAACGGCCCAACTGGTATCGCACCAAAGCCGGATTGACGGCGCGTATTGGGCTGGCTGAACATTGAAAATCAAGCACTTGCCTGGCCAATGAGACTTCGGCGGGCATTTGTCACGCAATCCCGGCAAAATGCCCGGGAACCAAATCACGCATCCATGACGGAGAAGGGTCGCATCGGGCGACCGCAACGCATGAGCCAATCCGACGTCGTCGACCTGGCGCGCCTGCGCCGCAGTTGCGCGCACTGTTCGCTGCAGGAGTTGTGCCTGCCGGCAGGTATTACCGGTGACGAGCTGGCCGAGCTCGACAGCATCATGCGTCGCCGCCGGCCACTGAGCCGCAACGAGCGCCTGTTCCACCACGGCGACAAGCTCGACTGCGTGTTCGTCGCCCGCGAAGGCGCCTTCAAGACCATCAGCATCTCGCGCGAAGGCGATGAGACCGTCGTGGGTTTCCACATGCCCGGTGAATTGATCGGGCTGGATGCGCTGGGCGATGGCCACCACCGCTGCGAGGCTATAGCGCTGGTGGATTCCAGCGTGTGCGAGATCCCGTTCGACCGCCTGACCGAGATCGCCAGCCACATCCCCGGCCTGCAGTTCCAGCTGATGCGTGTCATCGGCCAGAGCGTGAGCCGCGACCAGGACCACATGGCCATGCTGCTGCGCCGGCAGGCGCACGAGCGGCTTGCGATGTTCCTGATGGGCCTGCGCGAGCGCCTGGAGATCCTGGGCCAGCGCAACGACGTCTTCCGCCTGCCGATGAGCCGCGAGGACATTGCGGCGTATCTCGGCCTGGCGCTGGAAACCGTCAGCCGCGCGTTCGGTCGCTTGCAGGACGACGGCATCATCCACGTGCATGGGCGCAGCATTGAAGTGCTGAATGCCGATGCGCTGGATGCGTGTGCCCATGGCGAGCAGACCCCGCCGTCCGCGGGCCGCCGGTGTGCGGCGCGCTCGCAGGGTTGAGACGCGGCACCCGCATCGGTCCGCGCGCGGAGGCAACAGGTGCATGGGATCAGGACCACAGGGCGCCGCTGAGTTGGCGCCCTGCCCGCAGCGGGGCGATCAGCCGGGCAGGCTCCGGCACCCGAGCGCGGACAGCAGACCGTGCAATTGCGGCACCTGCATCAGCCAAGGCGCGGCCAGCGTCAACACGCCTGCCGTGAGTACCAGCAGCGCAGCGCCGTAACGCACGCCCGGCCGGGCCAGCCAGCCGCCCAACCGAGCGCCGGACCAGGTCAGCGGCACCATCATCGGCAGCGTGCCGAGCCCGAAGGCGGCCATGGTCAGCCCGCCGTGCAGTGCGCTGGATTGCAGCCAAGCCGCCGCGAGCAGCGTGCCGCTCAGGCCACACGGCAACCAGCCCCAGAGCATGCCGAGGCCAACGCGCTTGGGGGCGCTGTTGGCCGGCAGCAGCCGCTGTTGCAGTGGGCGCAGGCGTTGCCACACTGCAGCCCCCGGGCGTGACAGGAACGCGAGCTTGCCCTGCCGATCCAGCAGGCGCAGGGCGGCGAGCACCAGCACCGCGCCCACCGCCATGCGCAGACCGGTGGCCAGCCACTCGATGCGAAACACCCGGACGATGCCGTGGCCGATGCCGCCCGCGACCATGCCGGCCACGACATAGCCAAGCACTCGCCCCAGGTTGGTCTGCAGGGCGTGAGGCCAGCTGGCACGCTTGGCCGTGGCCGAGAAGCCTGTCGCGATGCCCCCGCACATGGCCGCGCAGTGGCCGCTGCCGAGCAGACCGGTGAGGAAGGCGGCACCTACCGCCAGCCAGTCAATCGGCATGGTTGTCAGACGTCGAAACCGCGGGCGGCGGTACGGAAGGTGACGGGGTGGGTGCGCGCGGGGTCGAGACGGGCGTGGGCGCCCGGTCATCGGCCAGGATGTCCAGTGCGGCACTGTCCAGGTCATCGAACTGGCCGCGGCGCACCGCCCACACAAAGGCCCACACGGCCACGCCAAGGAGCGCCAGGCTGATGGGGATCAGCAGGAGGAGGATGGTCATTGCCGGACTCCGCGGGCCAGCCGCAGCGCGTTGAGGGTCACCAGCAGCGAGGATAGCGCCATGCCGAGTGCGGCGATCCACGGCGTCACCATGCCCGCGGCAGCCAGGGGCAGGGCGAGCAGGTTATAGCCGATGGCCCACGCCAGGTTCTGGCGGATGATGCGGCGCGTGCGGCGTGCCAGTTCGATCGCCTGTGGAATGCGCTGCAGGGCCCCGCCGGTGATGACCAGGTCGGCGGCACGCTGCGCCAGCGCGGCGCCGTCGGCCATGGCCAGGGACACGTCGGCGCCCGCGAGGACCGGCGCGTCATTCAGGCCATCGCCCACCATGGCGACCACATGGCCGTCCTGCTGCAGGGCGCGCGCGTGGGCCAGCTTCTGCTCGGGCGTCTGCCGTGCCAGCGGCTGGGTGATGCCCAAGGCGTCCGCGAATCGTTGCACGGGGGGCGCGGCATCGCCGCTGCACAGGCCCACGGTCAGGCCTTGCGCCCGCAGTTGGGCCAAGGCGGCCGCGGCATCAGCACGCGGGCGTTCGCGCAGGTGGAAGCGGGCCACGGCCTGGTGGCCATCGCCCAGCCACACCGCGTCATCGTCCGCCGCACCGGCGGCGAAGCCGGCGCGGCCCAGTCGCCATTCGCGACCGTCGACCAGGCCACTCACGCCTTGGCCCGGCACGCTGCGCACCTGCTGTGCGTTCAATGGAATTGGCACGCCGTCGAACGCCCGCGCGATGGGGTGGCGGCTGCCTTGCTCCAACGCGGCGGCAATCCGCAGTGCGGCTTCCGCCGGAACATCGGCCAGCGGCTCGACGCGCTCGATGGCCGGCTGGCCATCGCTGAGCGTCCCGGTCTTGTCGAAGACCACGTGGTCCACCCGCGCCAGGGTGTCCAGCGCGCCGGGGCGCAGCGCCAACACGCCCATTCGCGCCAGCGCGCCGTGGGCGGTGGCCAGCGCCGCCGGGATCGCCAGCGACAGCGCGCAGGGGCAACTGATCACCAGCAGCGCCAGCAGCACTTCAAAGGCGCGCGACGGGTCATATACGCGCCAGCCGGCGTACACCACCGCCGCCACCAGCAGCAACGCGGCGACGAACCACGAGGCGATGCGGTCAGCTGTACGGGCCAGCGGCGGACGCTCGCCCTGCGCGCGCTCCACCAGGCGCGTGAGCTGCGACAGGCGCGTCTGCGCGCCCACGGCCGACACTCGGACGCGTGCGGCGGTGTCGCGGCAATAGCTGCCGGCGTACACGCTGTCGTCCACGGCTTTGGCAACGGGCGTGGATTCGCCGGTCAACAGGGACTCATCCACCGTGGCCACGTGGTCGAGGACCACGCCATCAGCTGGCACCGCCTCACCGGCGCCGATGCGCACCACGTCCCCGACCTGGAGCGCGTTGACCGGCACCTGCTCCGGATGGCCATGGGCGTCCTCGCGCGTGGCGAGGGTGGGCCGCGCGCGGGCGAGGGCATCCACCTGCGCGCTGGCGATGTTTCGGCCCCGCTGCTCCAGCAGGCGGGCGACCAGCAGCAGGAACACGAACATCACCGCTGCGTCGTACCAGACGTGCGGGCCACCGCGGACGGTTTCGATCACGCTGGCGGCGTAGGCGAGCAGGGTGGCGCTGGCGATCAGTGTGTCCATGCCCAGGCGGCGGCCGCGCCACTCGTGCCACATGCCGCTGATGAACGGCCAGCCGGAGTAGAAGACCACCGGCGTGGACACCAGGAACGTCACCCAGCGGAAGAAGTCGCGGGTGGGCACGCTCATCTGGTTGGCGGTGTCCAGGTACAGCGCCTCGGCCAGCATCATCGCCTGCATCGAGCCGAGTCCGGCGAGGCCGATGCGCACCAGCCAGCGGTTGCGCTCGCGGCGGCGCTGGCGTTCGCTTTCCTCACCCGAGGCAAGGAACGGGCGGTAGCCGAGGGCCGCGAGCTTGGCCAGCAGTGCTGACAAAGTCGTGCGTGCCGGGTCCCAGCCAATGCGGATGCGGCCGGTCACGGCGTTGGCGCCGGCGTCCAGCACGCCGGGCTGGCGCTGCAGCGCACGGTCGATCAGCCACGCACACGCGGCGCAGCGCATGCCGTCGGTCAGTACGGTGATCTCGCGCCCACCGGCGACGTCGCGGGTGTGCCCGCCGACCACATCGTCGCGGTCCCAGATGCGGTAGTCGGCCGCGTCGGCGTCCACGCGCGAGGCCGCGTCGCTGCGCAGGCGGTAGTAGTCGCCCAGGTCGGCGTCTTCGATCCACGCGGCGGCGGCGCTGCAACCGGTGCAGCAGAACAGCCGCTCGACGCCCGCTACCGGTTGGTGGATGGCGTCGTGGGGAAGGGGTTCACCGCAGTGGTAGCAGGCGGTACTGCCGGGTACGTTCACTGCTCGGCGAGCGCGGAGCCCAAATGCGCGGCCTGCTGGCCACGGGGCAGGCGGCCGCGCAGGCGCCAGTCACCGCTGGCGCTGGTCAGCTGCAGGCGCCAGTCGTGCCGCGCATCCACTTCCAGCGGTGCGCTCCAGCCCAGTTCGTCGGGCTTGAGGTCGACCTTGAGGTCTTCCTCACTGCGGTTGGGATGCTGCAACACCAGGTGCAAGGTCTGCGAGCGGTCGAAGGTGCCGCTGGCGGGGAACACCTGCACCCCGTCCTTGGCAATGCGGAACACCGCGCCCAGCCCCAGCTTCCGGGCATTCTCGTCGGGACTCAGGTCAGTCGTCTGGATTTGCGCCGTGCGTTGCACGTCATCCGGCACGGCGTCGATGCTGCCGGCGCGGTTGGAGACGACAACCATCGTGATGCCGCCAATGACCGCGACCGCGGGCAACGCGACCACCAGCCACATCATCGGCTCACGCCACGGGGAACGCTTGTCACTCATTGCAGGGGTCCGAAGAAAGTGGAAGCGACGACTTCACGGGTGTCGTCGTCGGTATCCGTGACCACGAAGCGCACGTCGTGCCGGCCATGGATGCTGGCGGGCGCGGAGAGCGTCACCGCCCGCGAAACGATCTGCTGCGGCGCGGCGGTGATGGCCACCGGCGCACCCGGCAGGGCGATGCCGGCGGTGTCGGTTTCCAGCGTCAGCGTGTAGGTCTGCGGCTGGTCGGTCTTGTTGATCACCTTGAGCGTGTAGCCGTTCTCGGTCTGCTCGCCGACGGTGCGGAACAAGGCGTTGCGATCGCGCAGCACTTCGGCGATCAGCGGGCTGCGGGTGCCCACGCCCCAGGCCCAGGCCACGATCAGGCCCAGCAGCAGGGTGCCGTAGATGAAGATGCGCGGGCGCAGCACGCGGGTGCGCTTGCCATCGATCGCGTTCTGCGTGGAGTAGCGGATCAGCCCGTGCGGGTAACCCATCTTGTCCATGATCTCGTCACAGGCGTCGATGCAGGCGCCGCAGGCGATGCACTCGTACTGCAGACCATTGCGGATGTCGATGCCGGTGGGGCACACCTGCACGCACATGGTGCAGTCGATGCAGTCGCCCAGTTCATCGGGAGCGAACTTGGGCAATGGCACTGCTTCGGCGCCGGCACCGGCCAGGGTGATGGTGCCGCGAGCCTGCGCCTGCTGGTCGGCCGCACTGGGGTGGCGGCTGGCGCGGAACACGTAGTCGTAGGCCGTGATCTGGTCGAGCAGGCCGCGGCCGCGCTCCAGCACGCTGGCCACCAGGCCGCGCTTGCGCGGGCCACGCGGCTCGCCGCGCATGGGGTCATACGCAATGATCAGCGTGTTGCGGTCGAACATCGCGCTCTGGAAGCGCGCGTACGGGCACATGTACTTGCATACCTGCTCGCGCAGGAAGCCGGCGTTGCCCCACGTGGCCAGCGCGTAGAAGAACACCCAGAAGGTTTCCCAGCCGCCCCAGCCCGCCGGCGCGCGCGCGGCCAGGTCCTTGATGGGGGTGAAGAAGCCGACGAAGGTGAAGCCGGTCCACAGCGCGAACAGCAGCCAGGCCACATGCTTGCTGCCCTTGCGCAGGACCTTCTCGCGGGTCCACGGACCGGCGTCGAGCTTCATGCGCTTGTGGCGGTCGCCCTCGATGGCGCTCTCCATCCACAGGAACACTTCGGTCCACACGGTCTGCGGGCAGGCGTAGCCGCAGAACAGCCGGCCGGCGAGGGCGGTGAAGAAGAACAGCGCCATCGCCGCGATGATCAGCAGCAGCGCCAGGAACAGGAAGTCCTGTGGCCAGAACGTCAGGCCGAAGACGTAGAACTTGCGCGCGGGCAGGTCGAACAGCACGGCCTGGCGGCCGTCCCAACTCAGCCACGGGAAGAGGTAGAACATGCCCAGCAGCCAGAAGACCGCTGCCACCCGAAGGCGGTTCAGCGGTCCGGACACGTCGCGCGGGTAGACCTTCCGTTCGCTGACGTAAGCGCTGGGGCCGCCGTCATCAAGCAGGTCGAGGGGGATTTTCTTGCTCATTGCCTTCCGGTCATTCCGGGGGCAGCGGCTTGTTGAAGCGGCTGGCCGGACGCAGCAGGATCCAGGTGAAGAAACTGGCCGACGCGGTGGCCAGCCAGAACATGAAGAAACCGATGCTGTAACCCAGCCCGCGGCTGATTTCGATCTGCGGGAAGGTCATGTCCCGCAGCGCCAGCGGGTCGACGAAGGCGAAGAACACCATCGTCGACACGCCAGCGGCGAAGAAGCTGGGCCAGAGGATCGCGCCGATCCTCTGGGCCATGGGCCGCGGTTCGTGGTCGAAACGGGGCTGGGTGAAGTCCGTCATTGAGCCGATTTTCCGGATTGCGGGTTCGCGCTTCCGGAGGCGGTGTTCGACAGGGACCAGACGTACGCCGCCACCAGACGCGAACGGGTTTCGCCAAGGAGTTCGCGGTGTGCAGGCATGATGCCATGACGGCCGGCCGAGATGGTCTGGCGCAGGCTTTCCTTGCTGTCGCCGTACAGCCAGTAGTTGTCCGTCAGGTCCGGGGCGCCCATGGCCTGGTTGCCCTTGCCCTCGACGCCGTGGCACGCCACGCAGACGCCGTCGTACAGGGTCTTGCCGCGCGCCGCCATGAAGTCGTTCTGCATGCCCGCCGGGTCGCTGAGCGTGCGGACGTAGGCGATCACGTAGTCCACCGCGTTCTCGCCGCCCATGCCGGTCAGCACCTTGCCCCATTCGGGCATGACGCCTTCACGCCCATTGAGCACCGTCTCCAGCACCTGGTCGGGCGAACCGCCCCAATGCCAGATCTTGTCGGTCAGGTTGGGGTAGCCGATGGCACCCGTCGCCGCCGAGCCGTGGCAGGTGGAGCAGGTGTTGCCGAAGATCGAGCGGCCCAGGGCGAGCGCCTTGGGGTCCTTGGCCAACACGTCGATCGACTGGCCCTGGTACGGGGCAAACGTCTTCTCGAGCTTGGCGTCCTCGCGGGCCTTGACCTGCGCATGCTCACCCTTCGACGACCACTTGCCGGCGCCGGCGTAGTTGCCCCAGCCGCCGTACCAGGTCAGATAACCCAGCGCGAAGACGATGGTGATGTAGAACAGGTTGATCCACCACTTGGGCAGCGGCTTGTTGTACTCGGTGATGTCGCCGTCCCAGACATGGCTGGTTTCTTCCGGCTTCGGGTCACCCGGGCGGCGCTTGGCCGTCCACCACAGCAGCCACGTGTAGGCGGCGATGTTGATCGCCGCGATGACGATGATGTACCACGACCAGCCCGTACTCATCGGCTGTTCTCCAGATCGTTGTCGTTGAGGGGCAGCTGCGCTGCCTCGTCGAATTCACGCTTGCGCCGCGGGCTCCAGACCCATGCCCAGCCGGCGATGAAGGTCACGAGCAGCAGGGCGGTGACGATGCCGGACACCATGGTCAGCCTCCTCGCGGTGCGTGCTTGCCCAGGCCCTGCAGGTAGGCCACGACAGCATCGAGTTCGGTCTTGCCCTGCACGTCGGCGGCCGCCTTGGCGATTTCCGCGTCGGTGTACGGGTCGCCCAGCTTCTGCAGGGTGCGCATGTGCTGGGTGATCTGGGCGCCGTCGACTTCGTTCTTGGCCAGCCACGGGAAGCTGGGCATGTTGGACTCGGGCACCACGTCGCGCGGGTTGATCAGGTGCACGCGGTGCCAGTCGTCGGAGTAGCGGCCGCCCACGCGGGCCAGGTCGGGACCGGTGCGCTTGGAGCCCCACTGGAACGGACGGTCATAGACCGATTCGCCCGCCAGGGAGTAGTGGCCGTAGCGTTCGGTCTCGAAGCGCAGGGTGCGGACCATCTGCGAGTGGCAGTTGTAGCAGCCCTCGCGGACGTAGACGTCGCGACCGGCCAGCTGCAGGGCCGGGTAAGGCTTCACGCCCGGCAGCGGCTGGATGGTCTCGGCCTGGAACATCAGCGGCACGATTTCCGCGAGGCCGCCGAAGGACACGGCCACCGCGATCAGCACCGCCATCAGGCCGACGTTCTTCTCGACTTTCTCGTGTGCGTTGGTGTTGTTATTGCTCATGTAGGGTCCTCGGGCTCAGGCGCGCGCGTCGGCGGCGTCGGGCGGGAGCAGCGGCTGCGGGGCGATGACCTTCACCTGCTGATAGGTCTTCCACACGTTCCAGGCCATCAGGATCATGCCGGACAGCACCAGCAGGCCGCCAAGCAGTCGACCCAGGTAGTACGGATAGGTGAAGTTGAGCGCTTCGACGAAGGTGTACGTCAGCGTGCCGTCGTCGTTGGTGGCGCGCCACATCAGGCCCTGCATGACGCCCGCGATCCACATCGAAGCGATGTAGAACACCACGCCGATGGTGTGGATCCAGAAGTGGGTGTCGATGAGCTTGGTGGAGAACATCTCCTTCAGGCCCAGCATGCGCGGCAGCAGCGCGTAGATGGAGCCGATGGAGATCATGGCCACCCAGCCCAGGGCGCCGGCGTGCACGTGGCCCACGGTCCAGTCGGTGTAGTGGCTGAGCGAGTTGACGGTCTTGATCGACATCATCGGGCCTTCGAAGGTCGCGATCATGTAAAACGAGACGGCCACGATCAGGAACTTCAGGATCGGGTCGGTGCGCAGCTTGTACCAGACGCCCGACAGGGTCATCACGCCGTTGATGGCGCCACCCCACGACGGGGCCAGCAGGATCAGCGAGAACACCATGCCCAGCGACTGCGCCCAGTCAGGCAGCGCGGTGTATTGCAGGTGGTGCGGGCCGGCCCACATGTACACGGCGATCAGCGCCCAGAAGTGCACGATGGACAGGCGGTAGGAGTAGATCGGGCGCTGCACCTGCTTGGGGATGTAGTAGTACATCATCCCGAGGAAGCCGGCGGTCAGGAAGAAGCCCACCGCATTGTGGCCGTACCACCACTGCGCCATGGCGTCGACGGCGCCGGTGTAGGCCGAGTACGACTTGGTCATGCTGGCCGGCAGCGCGATGTTGTTGACGATGTGCAACAGCGCCACGGCGATGATGAACGCGCCGTAGAACCAGTTGGCCACGTAGATGTGCTTGACCTTGCGCTTGGCGATGGTGCCGAGGAACAGCACCGCATACGCCACCCAGACAATGGTGATCAGGATGTCGATCGGCCATTCCAGCTCGGCGTATTCCTTGCCCTGGGTCAGGCCCAGCGGCAGGGTGATGGCCGCGGCCACGATCACGGCCTGCCAGCCCCAGAACACGAAGGCGGCCAGCTTGTCGGAGATCACGCGGACATGGCAGGTGCGCTGCACGACATGCAGGCTGGTGGCAAACAGCGCGGAACCACCGAAGGCGAAGATGACCGCGTTGGTGTGCAGCGGGCGCAGGCGGCCGTAGCTGAGCCACGGAATGCCTTCACCCAGCGTGGGCCAGTACAGCTGGGCGGCGATGATCACGCCTACCAGCATGCCGACAATGCCCCACAGGACGGTGGCGACGGCGAACTGCCGGACCACTCGGTCATTGTAATAACCGGCCAGGCCGGCGCCCGCGCTGTCGGTGCGCGAGACATCGTTATAAGTCATGGGAATACCTTCGACGAGGGTTAACGATATTTTGAGGGGGCGTGCCGGAGGGGACTTGATCCAGATCAAGTGACCAACGTATGGAGCACGGCTTCATGGCCTGCGAGTGGTCCGGGCCTGGGCCTGGGGGTCAATCAGCGGTCACCGCAATGCGGCGCAACCAGCGCCAGCGGAGCAGGAGGGCCACCGTCATCACCCCGAGGAACAGCCCGTAGGCCACTGACGTCGCCAGGACCTGCTTCCACATCGCGCCGTGGGAGGGATCGGCATTCAGCATGCTCCACTGCATGCCCGCGAATGCCGCTCCCGTCGCGCCAATCAATGAGATGGTGTCGAAGGCCTTGCGTGCCCCGGTGCGTGGCCGGCGCGGAAAGCACCAGAACAGCACCGCCAGGATCGAAAACCAGGGGATGAACAGGATCAGGGCCAGGTTCAGCTCGATCTCCGGGTTCACAGGCGTACCTCGCGACAGGGGCCAGAGAGGATAGGGTAACCGTATCAGTCGTTGTAGACTCAGAAAAAGGCGAAAAGACCGTATCAGTTTGCCGTGAAGCGCTACGAAGCCCTCGCCGACGACATTGCCCGGTCGATCCAGCGCGGGCTGCTCAAGCCCGGTGAGCGCTTGCCGTCGGTGCGGGAGACCTGCGCGGCGCGGAAAATCAGTCCGTCGACCGTGTTCCAGGCGTATTACCTGCTGGAAGGCCGTGGGCTGGTGGAATCCCGGCCGCGATCGGGTTACTACGTGGCCCGCGAGCCGGTACGCCTTCCACCGGAACCCGAGGCGGCCTCCCGCCCGGACGGCGCCTCACGGCCGGTGGATATCAGTGACCTGGTGTTCCAGGTGCTGCAATCGAGCATGGACCGCGACCGGGTGCCCTTCGGGTCCGCCTTTCCCAGTCCCTTGCTCTTTCCGCTGCAGCGGTTGGGCCGGGAGATGGCAAGGGCGGCCACGCACCTGGACCCGTGGAGCACGGTTGACGACCTCACGCCAGGGCAGGCGGGGCTGCGCCGGCAGATCGCCCGCCGCTATCTGGTGGAGGGCATTGATGTGTCGGCCGACGACATCATCATCACCAACGGCGCGATGGAAGCCTTGAGCCTGAGCATCGCGGCGGTGACCCAACCCGGTGATGCGGTGCTGGTGGAGTCGCCCTGCTTCTACGTTGCCTTGCAGGTGCTGGAACGCAATCGGCTGCAGGCCATTGAGGTGCCCACGCACCCGCGCGAGGGCGTGGACCTTGACGCCATGGCGCAAGCCATCGCGCGGCACGCACCCAAGGCGTGCTGGTTGATGCCGACCTTCCAGAACCCCTTGGGCAGCACGATGCCCGATGCCAACAAGCGTGCCTTGGTGGAGTTGCTGGCCCGGCATGGGATTCCGCTGGTCGAGGACGATGTCTACGCGGACCTGCATTTCCAGCCCGTGCGGCCACCGCCGGCCAAGGCCTATGACCGTGACGGGCTGGTGCTGCATTGCGGTTCGTTCTCCAAATGCCTGGCACCGGGGTACCGGATCGGTTGGGTCGCGCCCGGGCGTTTCCGCAAGCAGGTGGCGCGCAACAAGCTGACCTCCACCCTCAACACCAACGTGCCGGCGCAGCTGGCCATTGCCGGCTATCTGGAAGGCGGCGGGTTCGAACGGCACCTGCGCCGTCTGCGCGAAAGGTTGGCGCAGCAGCAGGCGCAGTACGTGGCGGCGATTGCCGAGGCATTCCCGCGGGAAACGCGCGTAACGCGCCCCTTGGGTGGCTATTTCCTATGGCTGGAGTTGCCCGCTGGCAGCGATGCGCTGGCGTTGCGACAACGGGCCTTGGCCCATGGCATGAGCCTGGCGCCAGGGCCGATGTTCTCGCCCAGCCGCGCTTTCACCCATTGCGTCCGACTCAATTGCGGCCATCCCTTCGATGCGCGGATGGCCGAGGCGGTGGCAACGCTGGGCCGACTGGCCTCGAGCTAGCGCTTGGGCGTGGCGACCGGGGCTGCGAGCGCCTTGCGCACCGCGGCCACGAATTCCGGATCCGGGCGCGTGCCCATCTGTTCGGTGCGGGCGAGGATGCGACCGTTGGCATCCAGCAGCACCAGTGCGCTGGTGTGGTTGAACTCGCCGTCTTCGAGCTGGCGGTAACGGATGCCCAGCACGCCGGCGATGGCACGCACGTCGTCGGCCTTTGGGCTGGCGAGCGTCCAGCGCGATCCATCCAGCTTGCGCTTGTTGAACACGATGGACAGCTTGTCGGGGCTGTCGCGCTGCGGGTCCATGCTGACCAGCAGGATGCCCAGCTTCTTCTGCTCGGCCGGTGTCAACGAGCGTTCGATGGCCTTGCCGCTGTCGATGATCAGCGGGCAGATGAACTTGCACGAGGTGTAGAACATCGAGACCAGTTGCACCTTGCCGCGCTTGTCGGCCAGGCGCAGCTTGCGGCCTTGCTGGTCCACCAGCGGCGCGTTTAGCTGGTACACCGAGTCCGAGGGCAGCGACGCGGCCTTGGGTGCGGCCTGGGCCAGGCCTGCGACGAGAGCGAGCGGTGCAAGTGCGGCCAACAGGAAAGTCTTCATTTCACGTCCTTGGCGCAGCGGAAGCCGAGGTTGCCGGTGGTGTCCTGGCCCCCGAGCGATGAGAGCATCGCCACGCGCATCAGGACCGCGTAGTTGTCGCGGTCGTTCATGGACAGGGCGCCGGCGCCGCAGAAGCGGGTCTTGTCGGCATCGCCCTGGTTGCGGTTGTCCGAATCCACCAGCATGGCTGAGTAATCCTCGGTCCATTCCCACACCAGGCCGTGGATGTCCTGCACGCCATAGGCGTTGGGGGCCTGCAGGCCGGCGCGGGGCAGGGCGGTCTTGGACGAGCGCGAGTACCAGTTGAGGATGCGTTCGCGCCAGGCGGGGTCGCGGCGCGCATCCTTGCGGGTCTCGTCGGCGGCGGCCACGTATTCCCACTCGGACCACGTGGGCAGGCGCGCGCCTTTGGATTGGCAGTACGCGTCAGCGGCGAACCAGCTGACCCACACCACCGGTTGTTGGGGCTGGGCATTGGCGCCCAGCGTCTGCGGGCCGGCCCAGTGCGACAGGTAGCGGGTCTCGGCGAAGACGCCGGCGACCTTGCCACGCTGCCATTGCGGGTTGGCCTTCACGAACGCCAGGAACTCGGCGTTCGTGACGGGGGTGCGCATCATCTGGAAGGGCTTGATGCGCACCTGGCTGTTGCTGTCTTCGTACTTCAGGGCCGAGCGGAATGTGCCGCCCGGCAGCGTGACGTACCCACCCGGGCCGGCGGCGAGGACGCCGGCGGCGGGCAGTGCCATCAGGAGTATCGCTGCCAGGCGGCGCATGGCTCAGTGACCTCCCGAGGCGTTGGCCGGTGCGGCCTTGCGGGCAGCCGCGGCGTCCGCGCTGGTCACCTGGCCACCCGGGTTGCCCCAGCTGTTGAGCACGTAGGTGGAGATGTTGGCCACTTCGTCGTCGGTCAGCTGGTTCATCGGCGGCATGTTGGAGTTGTAATCCTTGCCGTTGACCTTAACCGGACCGACCAGACCGTGCAGGATGATGCTCGCCACGCGCTTGGGATCGGCCTTGATGTAGTCCGAATTCGCCAGTGGCGGGAACACACCCTCGAGCCCCTGGCCGTTGGCCTGGTGGCAGGTGGAGCAGGTGCCGGCGAACAGCGCCTGGCCAGCCTTGATCTGCTCTTCCTTGGTCAGCGCACCGGCCTTGGCCGAAGCAGCGGCGGTCGCAACGGCGGCCATGTTCGGCTGCGCGCGGTCACCCAGGTAGACCTCGTCCACTTCCTTGCCCGAGTAGATTTCCTTGTTCTCCGGGCCATCGGCCTTGAGGATGGCAAGGGCACCCTTGTTGAAGGCGCGGAAGATGGAGTGGTCGACCAGCACGTAGCTGCCCGGCACTTCCAGGTGGAAGTCCATCATCGCGGCGCCACCGGCCGGGATCAGCGTGGTCTGCACGTTCTCCTGGAAGTGCGTGCCGCCTTCGTACCAGACCTTGTCGAAGATCTCGCCGATCACGTGGAAGCTGGACACCAGGTTCGGGCCACCGTTGCCCACGTACAGGCGGACGGTTTCGCCGACCTTGGCGGTCAGGGCCTTGTCACCCGTGAGCGCGCCTTCCGAGCCATTGAACAGCACGTAGGTCGGGTGCTCCTCGATGGCCTTCTCCATGTCGAACGGCTGCAGGCCCTTCTCGCGGTACTTGCCCTTCGTGTAGAAGTCGCCCTGCATCACGTAGTACTCCTTGTCGACCTTCGGCAGCCCTTCCGGCGGCTCGACCAGGATCAGGCCGTACATGCCGTTGGCCACGTGCATGCCCACCGGCGCGGTGGCGCAGTGGTACACGTACAGGCCGGCGTTGAGGGCCTTGAAGGTGAAGCGGGACTTGTGGCCCGGCGCGGTGAAGCTGGAGGCGGCGCCGCCACCCGGACCGGTCACGCCGTGCAGGTCGATGTTGTGCGGCATCTTGCTGTCGGGCGCGTTCTTCAGGTGGAACTCCACCGTGTCGCCCTGGCGCACGCGGATGAAGCTGCCCGGCACCGTGCCACCGAAGGTCCAGAAGGTGTAGCTGACGCCTTCGGAAATCGGCATCTCCTTCTCGATCACTTCCAGCTCGACGATGACCTTGGCCGGTGCGGTACGGCCGGTGGCCGGCGGTACCATGGGCGGCTGGGTCAGCACGGCCTTGATCGGCTCGCCCTGCGGCGGACCGAAATCGCCCTTGCGCGAACCCCCGGTGTCCTTGGCCGCTGCGGCTGTGGCGCTGTCCTTACCGGTTTCCTTGCTGCTGTCGCAGCCCGACAGCGTCATGGCGAGCGCTGCGGTTGCGAGGACCAGCGATTGGGTGACACGTCTCATGAACATCCCCTTCAACAATGGCCACATGGCCTACGGTTGGAAGACTGCCGACCGGTGCTGGCGGCAAACCTGATAAGAATCAAATTACGGTTCCGGTCGCGGGGGACCGGCTGTTCGCTTGACCTTGGTCAAGGCGGGCACGTGGGGCCGGCGTAGGCTGCGCGCCAAGTCATCACGGGCCAACAACCATGAAACGCAAGGAATGCCGCCCCTTCGCGGCAGTCGTGCTGGTGCTTGCTCCCCTCCCTGTGCTTGCGGACTCCAGCCTGCAACTCGAGTGGGACCTGCGGGCCCGACACGAGCAGGTGGACGATAGCGGATTTGACATGGAAGCGCAGGCGTCGACGCTGCGCCTGCGTGCGGCCTTGCGCGCCGCATTCGGCGCCGGCTTCACAGCTTTCGTGGAAGGCGAAGGCGTGGCCGCGGCCAACGATCACTACAACAGCGGTGCCAATGGCGAGACCCGCTATCCCGGTGTGCTCGACCCCACTGGCGCCGAGCTCAACCAGGCGTGGCTGGGCTGGAAGGGGACGAATGCGTCCGCAATGGTGGGGCGCCAGCGCATTGTGTTGGACAACCAGCGCTGGGTGGGCAACGTCGGCTGGCGCCATAACGAACAGACTTTCGATGCGATGGCGGTGCAGTGGAAGCCCATGGCATCGCTGACCCTGGGATACCACTGGCTGGACAAGGTGCATCGGGTCTCCGGTGACGACGCCCTCAATCCGCTGGCGCGCGAGCGCGATCTCGATACCCACCTGTTCAACGCCGCCTGGAAGGGAGCCTCGCAGCAGGTGACCGGCTATGCCTACCTGCACGACGACCAGGACGTGGCCAGTGCATCCACCGCTACCTACGGCCTGCGTTGGACCGGCACCCACCTGCGCGATGGGCGCGGCCCCGGCTGGACGGTGGAAGTGGCGCGCCAGAACGACCACGCGGACAACCTGCGGAATGTCGGCCACGACTATTGGCTGCTCGAGCCCGCGTGGTCATTCGGCAACGTGACGGCCCGCGCAGGCTGGGAGCACCTTGGCGGTGATGGCGTGACCGCGGTGCAGGCGCCGCTGGCGACGCTGCATGCCTTCAACGGGTGGGCGGACCAGTTCCTTGTCACGCCGGCCGGTGGACTTGAAGACCAGTACCTCGCCGTCGGTGGCAAGTGGGGTCGTGGACGGCTGGACGGCAAACTCAACTGGGCTGCGGCCTGGCACGACTACAGCGCCGATGTCGGCGGTGACTACGGGCGCGAGTGGAATGCCTCGCTCGGCTTCCCATTGCCCGGTGGTCTGGCGGGATTGGTCAAAGTGGCGGATTACCAGGCCGACGGATTTGGCCGCGATACCACCAAGCTCTGGCTGCAGGTGGAATGGCGTGGCACGCAAAAGCTGACGGGCGGAGCGGGGCAATGAACCGACTGGATTTCCGCGGCCTGCCCGCACCTGAACCCTTGTTGCAGGCCTTGGCCGCCGCTGACGCGCTGGAGCCGGGACAGGCCGTGGAGGTGCTGACGCCACTGCTGCCAACCCCGCTGCTGGATGCGCTGGCCGCGCGCGGCCTGCAATGGCGGGCGGAATCGCCTCCGGATGGCGGTGTGTGCGTCGCCATCCAGCGACCGGCAGCGAATGGCCAAACTCTCGATTGAACAGGCACCGGCACCCTCGACGCCACGGCTGTTCCTGCTGACGGCGTCCGTTTGGGCGACTGTGGCCGGTGGTCTGTTGGCGATCGACGGTGGCGCCGCGGTCGCGTCGCGCTGGGGTGGGGTGACGCTGGCGCTGGTGCATGCGCTGACGCTGGGCTTCCTCGGCAATGCGATGTTCGGCAGCCTGCTGCAGTTTCTGCCCGTCGCGGCGGGCGTGCGTGTGCGTGGCGGGCGAAGTGGCGCATTGTCGCTGTGGAGTCTGTTGAACCTGGGGACGCTGGCCTTGGTGGTGGCATTCCGCTGGCCGCTGGCATGGCCGATGTGGTGGGGCGGCATGCTGCTGGCCGCGGCGTTTGCGCTGCTGGCTACGCTGGTACTGCCGGGCGTGCTGCGCGCCACGGGGCAACGCTTCCTGCGTTGGGGACTGGGTGGCGCTATCGCGGGTGGCGTGGTGACGGCGACGCTTGGCCTGTGCCTCACGCTGAGCCTGTCCGGCGTGCACGCCGTGCCCGTGCTGGCGCTGACCAACGTGCATGCGGCGTGGGGCACGCTGGGCTGGGTCATGGCGCTGCTGGCATCGGTGTCCCGCTTGGTGGGGCCGATGTTCCAGGGAATGACGGTGCCGCGCCCGCAATGGCAGGGCGCGTGGCAGATGGGCCTGTATGCACTGCTGGTTTCGGGCAGTATCGCGCTGCTGCTGGGCGGCGTGCCCGGCTGGTTTCGGGTCGGCGTTGGACTTTGCGGCCTGGTGTTCGCGGTGACTGGACTGCTGCTGCAGGCTCGCGCGCCGCGATTGAAGAAAGCCCCGCTGACCGGCTTCTGGGCGTCGGGCTTGCTTGCCCTCGCGGCCAGTGCCGTGGTGTTGCTCGCCAGTGAATCGCAGGCCGTCCTGGTCGCGGCGCTGGCAATTGCCATTGGCCTGCCATTGTTGGTGGTGGGAATGCAGCTGGAGATCGTCGCGTTTCTGGGGTGGATCGGGTTGCATCGCCACTGCGGCAAGGGCATCCGGTTGCCCGGCGTCCAACTCCTGCTGCCGGAGCGCGACAAGGTCGTGGTGCTCGCGCTTCACCTCATGGCAGCGATCGCATTGCCGGTGGCCGTCGTGGTGCCTTCGGGGGCGGTTGCGCGCATGGCAGGCGCAGGCCTGTTGCTGGCGCACGGTGCGACGCTGGTCGCGTTGTGTGGCGTGGCATGGCGCAGTCGCCGGTTCGTGCAACAGCTGGGAGCGCGCACATGAGCAGGCATCTGCCGCTGGTCTATTCGTGCTCGGGCTGTTCCAGCGCCGCGCAGATGGCCAATCATCTGGCGCTGCGGCTGGATCGCGCGGGCGAGGCGGAAATGTCCTGTATCGCCGGCGTCGGTGGTGGCGTCACAGGGCTGGTCCGCACCGCGCGCAGCGGCCGGCCGATCCTCGCGTTGGACGGCTGCGTGCTCAAGTGCGTGTCCGCCTGCCTGTCGAACGCAGGCGTGGTGGCGGATCGGCACCTGGTGCTGTCCGACCATGGCGTGCGCAAGCACAAGCATGCCGACTTCGATGCTGACGAGGCGGACCGGTTGTACGCCGCCGAGATACTGCCTGCGGCGCGGGCGCTGAATACGGGAGACAGGGATGAATGACGCCGCGCCCGGCCTTGCGCAGGTGCGCCGGGCCATTGATGGGGTCGACGATGGGCTGGTGTTGCTGCTGGCGGCCCGGTTGCGGCTGGCGGGCATCGCGGGGCGCATCAAGGCCCGAGCCGGCATCACCGGCCGCGACGTAGCGCGCGAGCAACGCGTGCACCGAAGGGGGCAAACGCTCGCCAAGGCCGTGGGGGTGTCCCCAGAGGTCGCCAGCGGGGTCCTGGAACTGGCCATCGGCGCGGCCTGCCGCGAACAGGGGCTCGCAAATGATTTGGATCAAGGTGACGTGGGGGGCGAGGGGCGCATCATCGCGCCCACCATGTACACCCGACCCGAATCCGTCGCGCCGGCACATCGCCTGCTGCGCTTCATTCCTCCTCCGCGGCGCCTGGCGCCCGCATTGCGCGTGCTGCCGGCCAGCGTGCAGCGGCGCCTGCTGGAGCGCGCGATGGCGAAGGTGTTGTCCGGCCCATTGGACGGCGGCGCGCTTGAGTTCATGGACGGTCGACGCCTGGGCATCGAGGTCAGTGACCTGGGGCTGCGCTGGGTGGTCGAGCTGCAAGGTGCGCGTTTGGTAGTGGTGGATGCCCCGGCCGAGGCGACCGTACGCGGCACGGTCACGGACCTGCTGCTGCTGGCGGGTAGGTTGGAAGACGCGGACACGCTGTTTTTCCAGCGACGCCTTGTTCTGACGGGCGACACCGAGCTCGGGCTCACGGCCCGCAACCTGCTGGATCGGCTGCCATGGGAGCGCGTGCCATTGGGATTGCGGATCGCGCTCAATCGCGGGGCGCGCTTCGCCAGTGCTGCGCGCGCGGCCCATCGCGCAAGGGGCACTGGGGGCGCCTGACGGCGGCCTGTCCGTCGAAGGTGCCTTTGCCCACCACTTTATCTACGGCGCCACACGCCGCCGCCCGGATTACGGCGAGGCGATGCGCCATCCACGAACTTTCATTGCGCCATGCCCACCGACACGATCTCCACCACGCGGCCACGCTGGACGCCTGAACTCGCCGAGCGCTACGCCGATCTCGGCGCGCGACTCGAACAGCTTGTCCCCTGCCTGGAGGTGCCCCTGCACCTGCCCTGGATCGACGCGATCAACCGCCTCAAGCGCGAGCGCGGCGCCATGATCATGGCGCACAGCTACCAATCGCCGGAGATCTTCCACGGCGTGGCTGACATCACCGGGGACTCGCTGGCGCTGGCGCAGGCCGCGGCGGAGTGCGATGCCGACGTCATCGTGCTGTGCGGCGTCCACTTCATGGCCGAGAGCGCCAAGATCCTGGCGCCCGACCGCACCGTGCTGATCCCCGACCTGGAGGCCGGCTGCTCCTTGGCGTCATCCATTACCACGGACGACGTGCGCGCCCTGCGCGCACAGCACCCTGGGGTGCCCGTGGTCAGCTACGTCAACACCTCGGCGGCGGTGAAGGCCGAGTCCGATGCCTGCTGCACTTCTGCCAATGCGATGCAGGTGGTGGAGGCGATGGGCACCGACAAGGTGATCTTCCTGCCGGACCGTTTCCTGGGTGCCTACGTGGCCTCGCAGACGGACGTGGAACTGGTGCTGTGGAACGGCAGTTGTGAGGTGCACGAGCAGTTCACTGCGCAACAGGCCCGGCACACCCGCGAGCGCTTCGAGGCCAAACTGGTGGCACACCCCGAATGCCCGCCCGACGTACTGGCCGAGGCGGACTTCGTCGGCTCCACCAGCGCCATGGGCCGATGGCTGGAAAAGGAGAAGCCGCAGCGGGTGGCGCTCATCACCGAGTGCTCGATGGCGGACAACCTCAAGGCGCAGTTCCCGGCGATCGACTTCGTCAAGCCGTGCAACCTGTGTCCGCACATGAAACGGATCACGCTGGAGAACATCCACGCGTGCCTGCTGGATCTCAAGCATGAGGTGCACGTGCCCGCCGACGTGGCGGCGGGTGCGCGGCGCGCCCTGGAGCGCATGCTGGCGGTGGGGCGGCGCGAACGGGTGTGACCGTGGCAGCACCGATCATCGTGGTCGGCGGTGGCATCGCTGGCCTGGTCACGGCGTTGGCCGCCGCGCCCGCGCCTGTGTTGCTGCTGACCCGCAGCAACGGCAGTCACGGTGCCGCCAGTGCGCTGGCGCAGGGCGGGATCGCGGCGGCGCTGGCTACGGGCGACTGCCCTGACACACACGCCCACGACACCTGCGTCGCGGGCAGCCATCACAACGACGCCGCCATGGTCGGGATGCTGACCGAGGGTGCGGCTGAAGCCGTCGCGTGGTTGCAGCGGCAGGGCGTTGCCTTCGATCGTGACGCCGCCGGCACCCTGCAGTTCGCCCGGGAAGGCGGACACGACCGCCCGCGCGTCATCCATGCCGGGGGCGACGCCACCGGTGCGGTGGTGATGAAGGCGCTCGTGGCGGCCGCGCGCAACGCATCGCACATCGAGCGCCATGCCGGTGTCGAGGTGGATGGGCTGGTGCTGCGCGGCGGCCGCGTCGGCGGCGTCTGCGTGACCCGCACCGATGGCACCCAGTCAGCACTGGAAGGGCGTGCGGTGGTGCTCGCCACCGGCGGTATTGGCGGCGTGTTCGCACATACCAGCAACCCCGCCGAGGCCGACGGGAGCGGGCTTGCCCTGGCCATGGCCGCGGGTGCGGTGATGCGCGACCTGGAATTCATGCAGTTTCATCCCACCGCGCTTGCCATTCCCGACCTGCACAGTCTGCCGCTGGTGACCGAGGCCCTGCGTGGCGCAGGTGCAACCCTGCTGGACGCTCGTGACGCGCCGCTGATGGCGGGCGTGCATCCGCTGGGTGACCTGGCCCCACGCGATATCGTGGCGCGCCGGGTTTGGACGGCCTGTCAGGAAGGCGGTGCCTGGCTGGATGCGCGCCAGATCGGGGACCGCTTTGCGCAGGCGTTCCCGACCGTGCTGGCATCGTGTCTGGCGCACGGTGTTGATCCGCGCACGCAACCGATCCCCGTGACGCCCGCCGCGCATTTCCACATGGGCGGCATCGCCGCTGACGCCGAGGGCCGCACGTCGCTGCCGGGTCTCTTTGCCGTGGGTGAAGTGGCGTGCAACGGCGTGCACGGCGCCAATCGGCTGGCGAGCAATTCGCTGCTGGAGGGCGTGGTGTTCGGTCGGCGGCTGGGTGGCGCGCTGCGCGACGCGCCGGAGACGCGCGATGGCGGTCGCTCGTTCAAGTTCCTGCACCGCGGACCGTCGCTGGACGCCGCGCAATTGGCGCGCCTGCGCGACCTGATGACGCAGGCGATGGGCCCAGTGCGCACCGGCGCGTTGCTGCAGGTCGCCCTGCGTGACTGCGATGCACTCGCACGGGTCGGGTGGCAGGGGGCTCTGGCGCGTGCGCTGGTGGGGGCCGCGCTGCGCAGGCGGCAGAGTCTCGGCGCGCATTTTCGTGACGATGGCCCGCTGGCGGGGCATTCGACCAAAGGCGCGTGGCGGGCTGCCTGAGTCGCGCCTTTTTCGGCAAGGTCGCGTGAAAGTCAACACTGGCGCGGGCTGCAGCAGGACAGTTGTGCATAAATAGGAAAAACAAGCGTTTGACCTACGCTGCCGTACGGAAACTGACCATTGACGCAAGTCAGTACGGCCTAGAAAGTTTGTCGCCAAAATTGCGTCTTTCCACGGTGAACTCCCCCATGACCAGACCGTCCTCGCTCGACCGTGAGCAGCTGCTTGCCTGTGCCCGCGGTGAGATGTTCGGACCCGGCAATGCGCGCCTGCCTGCGCCGCCGATGCTGATGTTCGACCGCATCACCCATATCGCCACCGAAGGCGGCCAGTACGGCAAGGGCGTGATCCGCGCCGAGCTCGATATCAACCCGGACCTGTGGTTCTTCGAGTGCCACTTCCTCGGCGACCCGGTCATGCCGGGCTGCCTGGGCCTGGATGCCATGTGGCAGCTCACCGGCTTCTACCTGCCGTGGCTGGGCGCCCCGGGCCGTGGCCGCGCGCTGGGCGTCGGCGAGGTCAAGTTCAGCGGCCAGGTGCTGCCGAATGCCAAGGTCGTGAGCTACGAGATCGACATCCGCCGCGTGATGCGCGGCAAGCTGGAACTGGTGATCGCCGACGGCCGCACCCTGGTGGACGGCCGCGAGATCTATGTCGCGAAGGACCTGCGCGTGGGCCTGTTCTCCTCCACCGAGGGTTTCTGAAATGCGTCGTGTTGTCGTAACCGGCCTGGGCATCGTGTCTTGCCTGGGCAATGACCTGGACAGCGTGTCCGCCTCGCTGCGCGAGAGCCGCGCCGGCATCACCTTCCAGCCTGACTATGCCGAGATGGGGCTGCGCAGCCACGTGGCGGGCGTGCCGCAGATCGATCTCGATGCCGAGATCGACCGCAAGCAGAAGCGCTTCATGGGCGATGCGGCGGCCTATGCCACCGTGTCCATGCGCGATGCCATCGCCGATGCCGGGCTCACGCCGGAGCAGGTCAGCCAGTTGCGCACGGGCGTCATCGCCGGTTCCGGTGGCGGCTCGCCGCAGTGGCAGATCGAGACCGCAGACCTGATGCGCAATCGTGGCGTGCGCAAGGTCGGGCCGTACATGGTGCCGCGCACGATGTGCTCCACCGTGTCGGCTGCGCTGGCCACCGCGTTCGCCATCAAGGGCGTCAGCTACTCGCTGTCGGCCGCCTGCGCCACCTCGGCGCACTGCATCGGCGCGGCGGCGGACATGATCCGCCATGGCGCGCAGGACATCATGTTCGCCGGCGGCGGCGAAGAAGTGCACTGGGGCATGACCTGCCAGTTCGACGCGATGGGCGCGCTGTCCACCTCGTTCAACGAGACCCCGGCCAGCGCTTCGCGTCCGTACGACGCAGATCGCGACGGCTTCGTCATCGCCGGTGGCGGCGGCATGGTCGTGTTGGAAGAGTACGAGCACGCCAAGGCGCGCGGCGCGAAGGTCTACGCCGAGCTGCTGGGCTACGGCGTCACCTCCGACGGTGCCGACATGGTCGCCCCGTCGGGCGAGGGCGCGGTGCGCTGCATGCAGATGGCGATGGCCGGCATCGACCGCCCCATCGACTACCTCAACACCCACGGCACCTCCACGCCGCTGGGCGACGTGACCGAGCTGGACGCGGTGCGCAAGGTGTTCGGCGACGCGCTGCCGGCGATTTCCTCGACCAAGGCACTGTCTGGCCACTCGCTGGGTGCCGCGTCGGTGCACGAGGCGATCTACTGCCTGCTGATGATGCGCGATGGGTTCCTGGCTGGCTCGGCCAACATCAGCAACCTGGACGAACGTGCGGCCGCTTTCCCGATCGTGCGCGAAAGCCGCGAGGCCAAGCTGGACACCGTGATGTCCAACAGCTTCGGCTTCGGCGGCACCAACGCGGCCCTGGTGTTCGGCCGCGTCTGATGGCTCAGGCGGCGACCGGGCGCATGCCCGGTTCGCCGTGCCAGTAGCCGTTGCGGTGGCCGATGCGCGGCGGCGCGGTCAGGCTGCCGCGCGCCAGGTCGAAGTGGCGCACGACTGCCTCCATACCGTCCGCCTGCGGGTACAGCCGCAGGATGTCCACGCCCTGCGCGCGCAGGTCCGGCAGTTCCGGACCCAGGTCGGTGATTTCCTCGCCCTGTACCTGGATGCCGTTGATGCGCAGGAAGGGGCGCCCTTCGCGCGTGGCCAGCGGCAGTCCGTCCGGGTAGTCGATGCAGCGGAAGCCGCATTGGTCCTTGGCGATGTCGAGGGCGCGCGCGGTAAAGCACCGTGCCGAATACGACAGCGGCAGGCGACCCCAGGCAATCACCTCAAGCTCCGGCATGGCGCCGCCGTCCTGTTCGAACGCATCCCTGAGCTCGCGGATGAGCGTGTGGCCCTGTTCCACGCCCGGTACCCAGCGGCGCAGGCCATCCTCGACCAGCATCGCCAGCGCGTGGTGGTTGTAGACGTTCAATGCCGGGCCCGCGACGAACGGCGTGCCTTTTTCCCTGCACAGCTGCACCGCCGAGAGGTCGTTGGCCTCCACCCAGAACCCGCCGTGACCGACCAAGCGGTTGAGCACGCTCAACTCCGATTCGGCCTCGATCAGCGCGAGTGAGGACAGCACGATCTGCTTGCCGCTGGCAGCCAGTTCCTCGGCCAGCCCTATCCACTCGACAGTGCGCAACTCGCGCCGCTTGCTGCACACGGTTTCGCCCAGGTAGACGATGTCCACCGGCCAGTGGATGGCCTCGCGGTAGAAGGCGAGGGTGCGCTCGCGCGGCCAGAAGTACTGCATTGGGCCTAAGCTCAGTTTCATCATGTCGTCCTCAGTGCCACGCGCGGTGATACGGCCCCAGCGTGGTCTGGTGGCCCTCGGCATGGCGCGAAAGCTCGCTCTGCCACTCGGGCTGCAGTTGCCAGTGCGCTTCGTCGGCGGCCAGCCGGTCCAGCGCCTTGCGCCAGGTGCGCGTAACGGAACTGACGTACGCCACGCCGCGCTGCCGGCCTTCGATCTTCAATGCGGTCACGCCGGCCTGCTTCAGGCGCGGCAGCAGCTCCATGGTGTTGAGGCTGGTCGGCTCCTCCAGCGCGTGGAAGATTTCGTTGCCCACGTCGAAGCGGCCCTTGCACACGGTCGGGTAACCGGCCGGTTCCTCGGGCTTGAATTCATCGATCAGCACGTCGTTGAGGCGCACGCTGCGACTGCCGTCGTTGTGCTCGTCCCAGCGCACGAACTTCGCCGGGGAGCACACGCCGTGGCGGTTGGGCGAAGCGCCGGTCACATAGCTCGACAGCTGGCACCGCCCCTCCACCATGATGCACAGGCTGCCGAAGGCGAACACTTCCAGTGCCACCGGCGAGTTATGGCACAGCCGCTCAACCTGCTGGATCGACAGCACACGGGGCAGCACGGCACGGCTGATACCGAAACGCTCGTAGGCATAGCGCAGCGCCGGCGCGGTGGTGGCAGAGCCCTGCACCGACAGGTGGCGAGGCAGCGACGGGTGCGTGCGCGCTGCATAGTCCAGCACCGCCATCTCCGCGGCGATGATCGCGTCGGCGCCCAGCGATGCGGCCTTGTCCACCGCGGCGTGCCAGTCCTTCAGTCGCGCACTGTCGGGGTAGGTATTGAGCGCCAGGTACACCTTGGCGTTTTTTGCGTGGGCGTAGCGGATGCCCGCGCGCAGCTCGTCATCGCTGAAGTTGAGGCCGGGGAAGGCGCGCGCGTTGGTCTGGTCACGGAAGCCCGCGTACACCGCGTTGGCGCCGGCATCCACCGCAGCCTGCAGGGCCGGCAGGTTGCCGGCGGGACACACCAGTTGCATGGAAAGCTTCCAGCTGGGGAAGCGTGAATGGTCTTGCGCCTGCTCGGAGGCGTCATTGATTTGCGTCAATCGCGCCGGTGCGCCGTGCGGCGGCTTGCCTTAAGGGGCCCATAAGCCAGCGGCGGTGGAATGCGTCCGTGGGCAGCCCGCCCGCTTCTGGAGAGATGAAATGAATGCCGCTTTTCGCACGCTCATCCCGCTGACCGCCGTGGTCGCCGCACTGGTCGCCCCCGCCGCCATCGCCGGCCCCAAGTGCACCGACGCCCCGCAGAGCCAGTGGCTGCCGCAGAAGACCATGCAGGAGCGCATCACCAAGGCCGGCTACACCATCGACAAGTTCAAGGTGTCCGGCACCTGCTACGAGATCTACGGCAAGGACAAGGCCGGTCGCAAGGTCGAGATCTACTACGACCCGACCAACGGCCGCGTGGTCAAAGAACGCGACGACGACTGACGGGGGCCTGCCATGAACACCACCCTGCAACACGCGGTCCACGAACCGGCCAGGAACGCCGCGAAGACGGTCAAAGTCTGGGACCCGCTGGTGCGGCTGTTCCACTGGTCGTTGGCCGCGTGCATCTTCGGCGCGTTCCTGGTGGAGGAGGGCGACACCGCCCACCAATGGCTGGGTTACACCGCGCTGGGGCTGATCGCCTTCCGCGTGTTGTGGGGCCTGGTGGGCACGCGGCACGCCCGCTTCAGTGACTGGGTGCGCGGTCCGCGTGCGGTGGCCACGTACCTGCGGGAACGGCTCGCGGGTCGCTCGCAGCGTCGACTCGGGCACAACCCCGCAGCGGCGGTGATGATCCTGCTGCTGATGGCCGGCGTCGCCGCGGTGGGCCTCACCGGTTGGATGCAGACACTGGACGCCTACTGGGGTGCCGAGTGGCTGGAAGAGCTGCACGAGGCACTGGCCTACGGCCTGCTCACCCTGATCGGCGTCCACGTACTGGCCGCCATCGTCGAAAGCCTGCACTACCGCGACAATCTCGTCGCCGCGATGGTGCACGGCCGCAAGCGGGCGCTGGACGATGACGCCCACTGAGGTGCCGCGTGGTGGCCGGCCTACGACCACCCGCGCACAGCCTCCGCCCGCCCATCGTGGCGGGCGGAGGTCCGCGCGGCCAATTGCGCCAGATCAAGGCAGCCTGCCCAGTGCAGGCCTAGCGTGATCCCATGCGCCTGCTGCTCGCCGAAGACGATCCTGACCTGGGCCGCGCCCTGTCCGACGGCCTGCGACACCTCGGCCACGCCGTGGACTGGGTGGAGGATGGCCTGCACGCGCTACACGCCTTCGATGCCACGCCCTACGCGGCGGCCATCCTCGACTGGAACCTGCCGCGGATGAGCGGGGTGGACGTCATCGCGGCCCTTCGCCGCCGTGGCGATGGCACGCCGGTGCTGCTGCTGACCGCACGCGACGCGCTCGGTGACCGCGTCACCGGCCTGGACTGCGGCGCGGACGACTACGTGGTCAAGCCTGTGCACCTGGACGAACTGGCAGCGCGCGTGCGTGCGCTGCTGCGTCGCTCGGGCGGTGATGCAGTGCCGGAGCGCGTGGGTGCGCTGGAGTTGGATCCGGCCGCGCGCAGCGCCCGGTTGGACGGGCACCCGCTGGAGCTGTCGCCGCGCGAATACGCCCTGCTTGAATCACTGGCCGCGCACCCCGGCCGCGCCCACTCGCGGGCGCAGTTGGAAGAGGCGGTGTACGGCTGGGGCGAGGAAGTGGCCAGCAACGCCATCGAAGTCCATGTCCATCACCTGCGCCGCAAGCTGGGTCCCGGCTGGGTGCGCACGTTGCGCGGCGTGGGCTACGCGCTCTTCCCGCCCAATGGCACCGCCGGCCACGACACCGCCGACAAGTCGGAGATGCCATGAAGCGCCCCTCGTTGCAGCGTCGCCTGTTGTGGTTCGTGGGCCTGCCCGTGGTGGCGCTGTGGCTGGGCGCCGGCCTGTGGCTGGCGCAGGGCGCCCGCCACGAAACCACCGAGATGTTCGACCGCGAGCTGGAGCGCACCGCCGCCAGCGTGCTCGCGGTTACCGCCTCGACGCCCGACGTGACACTGGAGCAGCGCGTCCAGCTCGACGCTACCGAACACGACGATGACGAAGGCCCGCGTCCCGAAATCATGGTGCGCGACCGCAAGGGCCGTGTACTGCTGGATGCCTCCACTCTGCCGCCGCTGCGTGCGGATGGCGGCGATGCGCATTTCCACACCCTGCAGCACGCGGGCGAAACCTGGCGCGTGTACCAGCGCTGGGACAACGCGCAACGGCACTGGATCCAGGTGGCCGCGCCGCTGCACGACCGCGACGAGCTGCTGTCGGCGCTGGTGCAGGGCATGCTGATGCCGTTGGTTGCGCTGCTGGTCCTGCTGCCGGTGGCGACGTGGCTGGGCCTGCGGGGCGGGTTGGCGCCGCTGCGTGCCGTATCCCGCGCCATCGACGCGCAACCTGCCCGACCGCCCACGCTGACCCGCGACGACGTACCCGGCGAACTGCTGCAACTCACCCGCGCGCTGGATGGCCTGGTCGGCACGCTGGACGCCGCGCTGGCGCGCGAACGCCGCTTCACCGCCGACGCCGCGCATGAACTGCGCCACCCGCTGTCAGTCCTGCAACTGGAGCTGGACCTGGCGGGCAGCGCTGCCGATGACGCCACGCGTGCGCAACACCTGCAGCGTGCGCGCGATGGCCTGCAGCGCATGGAGCGGCTGGTGACGCAACTGCTGACCCTGGCACGCGTGGAGTCGCTGGACGCCGTGCCCGACGCCGCCGCACTACCGTTGGCCGAGCTGGTGCGCAGCGCCGTGGCCGAGGCCAGCGAGCGCGCCATGCCGCGCGGCGTAGTGTTGTCGCTGGACGCCACGGCCGCGCCGGTGGTGCAGGGCAGCGCCGGCCTGCTCGGCATCGCCATTAGCAACCTGCTGGACAACGCCATCGCCCACGGCCGCTCGCCTGGGCACGTGGATGTTGGCCTGCACATTGGCGAGGACTATGCGGAAGTGGTGGTCGACGACGATGGCCCCGGCATCCCCGATGAGCAGGCCGCGCGCCTGGGCGAGCGTTTCCTGCGCAGTGCCGGCAGCGGCAGTGGATTGGGTCTGTCCATCGTGCAGGCCATCGCGACCCTGCATGGCGGCGACCTGGCCATCAGCCGCTCACCGATGGCCGGCGCGCGGATCGTACTGCGCCTGCCGTTGCAGGCCCCGTCGCGTTGAGCGCTTGGCAGGGCGACCGCGTTGATTTGGGTCATGGCTCGTGCCGAGGGTCCGTGACATCTTGGCAATAGGCATGGGCAGAAAGCCCAACCGAATCTGGAGGTTCACCATGTTGTCTCCTCTCCGCTTCGGCCGCGCGCGTCTCGCCGCGCTCGGAATGGCCATCACGGTCGCATTGGCCGCAGGCCCGGCGTTGGCCGCATCCGCCGTACAGGACGGCCACGCCGGCCATGCGCAGCACCACGCGCCGGCCACGCCACCCGCCGATGCGCACGCCCAGCACGGTCACGACTCGGCAGCCGCTCCGGTGCCGCCCTCCGGCCAGCGCTGGGCCACCGACGCCCCGCTGCAGGACGGCATGGGTCGCATCCGCCAAGCCGTGACCGCGTTGGAGCACTACCAGCATGGGCACCTGGATGCCACGCAAGCCAGCAACGCCACACGGCTGATCGATGCGGCCGTCAACGACATGATCGCCAACTGCAAGCTGGCTCCCGACGCGGATGCCGCGCTTCACGGCCTGCTGGTGAAGTTCATTGCGGGCGCCGAGGCGGTGCGCTCCGGCCAGGACGTGTCCGGCGCGATCACCTCGATGCAGGGTGCACTGGCGCAGTATCCCGCTCAGTTCGACGACCCGACCTGGGACGTCACACCCGAGGACTGAGCGGGCAGGGGCGGGCCGCAGTGGGTGCTGGGGCTCGCCCTGATTCTTGAAATCCTGCAGCAGGGTCGCCTTCCGCCGCGCGCCGCCTCGCTGCAATGGGCGCGCGCGGACTCCCCACGGCCTTGCGCCCGTGAGCCAGGAAACAGCTCAGGCAACCGTAGCGTCGGCCGGCCCACGCACGACAGCGGCCCACAGCGCATCCACTCGCTTCTCCACCGCCGCATCCAGCTGGATCGGCTTGCTCCACGTGCGCGTAGTCTCGCCGGGCCACTTGTTGGTCGCGTCGATGCCCAGCTTGGAACCCAGGTTGGGCACCGGGCTGGAGAAGTCCAGGTAATCGATCGGCGTCTTGTCGATCAGCACGCTGTCGCGCGCCGGGTCCACCCGCGTGGACACGGCCCAGATCACCTGCGACCAGTCGCGTACGTCAATGTCGTCATCGGTGACGATCACGAACTTGGTGTAGGTGAACTGCCGCAGGTACGACCAGATGCCCATCATGATGCGGCGCGCATGCCCGGGGTACTGCTTGCGGATGCTGACCACCGCGATGCGGTACGAACACGCTTCGGGTGGCAGGTAGAAGTCCCCGATCTCAGGGAACACCTTGCGCAGGATCGGCACGAACACATCGTTCAGCGCCATCGCCATCACCGACGGTTCGTCGTGCGGCGCGCGGCCCATGTAGCTGCCCTGGTAGATCGCGTCGCGGCGCAGGTGCATCCGGGTAATGGTCATCACCGGGAAGTGATCCTGCGCGTTGTAGTAGCCGGTGTGGTCGCCGAAGGGGCCTTCAAGCGCGGTGTCGTCCGGCGCGATGTGGCCTTCCAGAAGGATCTCGCAGCCGGCCGGCGCATCCAGTCCGGTGGCGGCGCTGTGCCACACGCGCGTGCGCTCGCCGCGCAGCAGGCCGGCGAACTCGTACTCCGATAGCGTGTCTGGCACGGGCGCCACGGCGGCGAGTGTCGTCGCCGGGTCTGCGCCGATCGCCACCAGCAGCGGGAACGGCTGACCCGGGTGCTCGCGCTTCCAGTCGGCGAAGTCCAGCGCGCCGCCGCGGTGGGGCAGCCAGCGCATGATGATGCGGTTGCGGTCGATTACCTGTTGCCGGTAGATCGCCACGTTTTGGCGCTTCTGTCGCGTGCCGCGCGTGACCACCAGCCCCAGCGTGATCAGCCGCGCCGCGTCCTCCGGCCAGCAGCGCTGGATGGGCAGGCGCGAGAGGTCGACGTCATCGGCCTCCAGCGTCTCGTACTGAAACGCCGCCTCGCGCACACGTTGCGGCGCCACGTGCGCGAGTTGTGCCAGTTCCGGCCAGGTGCCCAGCGCCTCGCGCAGACTTGAGGGCCAGCGCGGCTCCTTGATCGAGGCCAGCAGCTCGCCCAGTTCGCGCAGGCTGGCCAGCGGTCGCCCGGCCAACGCCGCCTCGATGCGGTCGCGGTGACCGAACAGGTTGCCGAGGTACGCATGCCGTGCGCCTACCGGCTGCTCCATCAGCAGCGCCGGGCCGCCGGACTTCAGCGCGCGCAGGCTCAGGGAGGTGGTTTCCAGTTCCGGGTTGACGGGCTCGCTGACGCGGCGCATGCGCCCCGTGCGTTCCAGTGCGCCGAGGAAGCCGCGCAGGTCGTGGAAGCTCATGAAGTCTTGCCGGAGGTGGGCTGCAGTTGGCGGGGTGTTTCCCCACAATCCGGCGCTTCCGTAATAGCACTCCCAGCCCGCACCGTGCCGGTCGCCGAATGCGGCGTGTGTGGGGCGGCCGCAGGCGGCTTCAATGCCCCCGTGGTCAACGTCTCGGCCAAAGCCTCCTGCCACGGCCCGATATCCACGCCGCGCGCGTCACGCCACGCGGGATCAAACAACGTCTGCTGGTAACGCGTGCCCCGGTCGCACAGCAGACTGACGATGCTGCCGCGCTCGCCACGCGCGCGCATGTCGCCGGCCAGTTGCAGGCACGCCACGAAGTTGGTGCCGGACGAACCGCCGTAGCGCACGCCCAGCAACTCCTCCAGTTGCAGCGCCGCCGCGATCGAGGCGGCATCATCCACCTCGATCACTTCGTCCACCACGTCGAACAGGAACCCCGGCTCCACCTTCGGCCGGCCAATGCCTTCGATCAGCGTCGGCTGGCTGGCGACCGCATTGCGGTCGCGCGTGCGCCAGCCGTGCACGTAGCTGCTGCCGGTGGGCTCGGCCACGCACAGGCGCGTGTCCAGCCGGCGGTAGCGCAGGTAGCGGCCAATCGTGGCCGACGTGCCGCCCGTGCCGACGCCACAGACGATCCACGTCGGCTCCGGCTGCGGCTCGCGCCGCAGCTGGCCGAGGATCGACTCAGCGATGTTGTTGTTGCCGCGCCAGTCGGTGGCACGCTCGGCCAGCCCGAACTGGTCCAGGTGGCACGCGCCATTGGCCGCATGTTCGGCCGCGCGCGCATGCACCTGCGCCGGGTCGTCCACCAGGTCGCATTGTCCGCCCAGCGCCTGCACGTCGAGGATCTTCTGCGGGGCCGTGCAAGCCGGCATCACCGCGATGAAGGGCAGGCCCAGCAGCCGCGCAAACCACGCCTCGGAAATCGCGGTGCTGCCCGAGGAGGCATCCACCACCGTCTGCCCCGGGCGCAGCCGCCCGTTGCACAGCGCGTACAGGTACAGCGAACGCCCCAATCGGTGCTTCAGGCTGCCCGTCGGGTGGCTGGCCTCGTCCTTGAAGTAGAACGCGATGTCAGGAAAGCCCGGAAAGTCCAGCCGAAGCAGGTGGGTGTCCGCCGAGCGCGTGGCCTCCTGCTCCAGCAGCGCCAGCGCATTGCGCACCCACGCGCGGTCATCAATCTTGCTTGGGACAGCGGCGGAAGAGTCCATGGCGGGATGATTCCTGTGCGATGGCAGCGCGGCGTAGGTGGCCATCAAGCCCCCGCCAGCAGCGCCCGCAGGCGCCCCGCCAAGTGGTCGAAGTACATATCGATGTAGCTGATGTCGTTCTCGCGGTCGATCAGGTACGGGTTCATCAGCGTGTGGCGCAGGATCATCAGCTTGTCGTCGCTGTTCCCGCCCAGTGTCGCCACGTCCAGCCCCAGCGCGTCGAGGATGCGGTGCGTCTCTTCCTCGCCCAGCGCCTCGGGCCGCAGCGTGGTCACCGAGCCGAAGAACTGCTTGTTCTGCAGCGGCTGGCGCGGGTCGCAGCGCAACTCGTCGTGCACGCGTCGCACGAACGCATTGGCCACCGCCACGTCGCGGTTGCCGGCCGGGTTCAGCGCGAAGCACACCAGGTTGCTGTCCGGCGGGAACGGCACCACCGCCTGCACCACGCCCGCCATCTCCTCGGCGAAGCGCAGCGCGCGCGCATGGAATGCCTCGGCCGAGCGGATGGTCTGCGCCGGCAGCAGGCCGAAGTGCGCGTGGTCCAGCGGCAGCACCTTGTGCGTCACGTATACCCCGGCCACCGCAGCACCCGACTTGGATCCTTCGGGGATGAACTGGCCGAGGCTGCGGTAACGGCCGAGGTAATCCTTGGGCGCATCGCCGTGGAAGACGTAATCGGCTTCCTCCGACAGCAGCGCCACCGCGCGGTGGTCGCGGCAGATGAAGGCGCCCGCACCGTAGGGCAGGTAGCCGAGCTTGTGCGGGTCCACCGTGACCGAGTCGGTGTCGCCCAGCGCGGCCACCGCCGCATACACATCGGGCGAGGGGAACGCGGTGAAGCCCGACGCCACCTCGTCGCGCGTGCGCAGGCTGCCGTCCTCGTTGCGGAACAGCGTGGCCAGGTAACCGCCCCACGCCGCATCCACGTGCACGCCAAAGCCAAGCCCACGCGCGGCAAAGCGCTCGCGCGTCGCCACCACACCGTCGATCGGGTCCACGGTGCCGTACTCGGTGGTGCCCATCACGGCCACCGCCAGCAGCACCGGCTGGCGCTCGCGCAGGCAGCGCTCCAGCGTCTCCTCCAATGCATCCGTGTCCACGCGCATGCCGCGCTCGGGGAGCAGCTCCAGCTGCGCACGCCCCAGGCCCAGCAGCTTGCAGCCCTTGCTCCACGAGTAATGCGCGGTGATCGGCGCCAGCACCTTGGGCACCTGCAGCGTGGGGTGGGTGGCGAAGAAGTCCGCCAGTCCGCGCTGCTCGACGCGCTCCTCGCGCACGCGCGCCTGCCACCGCTTGCGGTCGGCCGGCGACGCCTGCGCCAGCCACTGCTGCCACTGCTCCACCAGCAAGGTGGACTCACGCGGCGCCAGGTTGAACGCGCCCCACGCATCGTCCGGCAATGCTATGTCCGGCACGCCCGCCGCCTGCAGCGCCACAGGGAACGCCTTCAGTGCCAACGCCAGTCGCAGCGCCTGGTAGTTGGCCACCGTGCCGCCCGAGGTCAGGTGGCCGAAGGCGCAATCCGGCCGCGCCGGGTCATGTACGTAGCCCAGCATGCGCGCCAGCTGCAGCCCGACCTGCACCTCCAGGTCCACCGTCACCGGCGCCGCGTCCTCGGACACGTTGTTGGGGTTGTAGGGCAGCGTCAGGATCTGCGCCGCCAGCCCCGGCAGCAGCAGGTCGCTGGCCATGTGGCCGATGTAGCGCGGACTGTGGAACGGCACCGATTTCTTCAGTGCCGCCGACAGCTGGTGCAGCTCGCGGCGCATGCGCGCCTCGAACGCCAGGTACTCCGGGTGCTGCGCCGCCGCCGTGGAGATGGCCGGCGGGTCTTCCGGGTGGAAGTTGCGGCGCCAGTACACGTGGTCGCGCAGGAACTCCACCACCAGCTTCTCCAGCAGGGTGTCGTTCTCGCCGTAGGGGCCCAGGAAACAGGCGTCGATGGTGTGGCGGCCGTCGCTGGCCGCATCCGGGGCTTTCAGTTGCGCACTCATGCCATCACCTGCTGCAGCCAGCCCAGCGGATGGTGCGCGCGGGCGATGGTGTACATCGTGCCGTAGGTGGCCAGCGCGCCCAGGTAGAAAATGACGCGGCCGCCCAGGGAGCGGGCACGCGTCAAAGCGAAGACACCGAGCACGATGTAGACCACCAGCAGCACCACCTTCACCGTCAGCCAGCCGTTGGCGAACATACCGGTGCCGTGCAGGATCGTCAGCAACATCAGCGCCGCGGTCAGCAGCGCGGTGTCGATGGCGTAGCTGGTCCACTTCACCGGCAGTGACAGCGGCCAGCGCATGCCGGCCAGCACGAACGCACCGCGCAGCGCGAACACCGCGCCGCTCAGCATCACCAGCCCCACGTGGGCGGCCTTGATCTGGGGGTAGAACTCGATCATGGAGGTGTCAGTCCTTTCGGATACCCGAGCCGGCGCGTCCCGCCGGCGAGCCTTGCTCTCTGCCGGCCGTGCTCAGCCGGCCTTGCCATCCGCACGCGGCGCCAGATAGATGCGGCCGATGCGCGCCACCCACGGCACGAAGGCCAGCAGCCAGCCCACCGCTGCCGCGGCTTGCCACGCCGGCCCATCGGGCATGACCTCGGCGAACACGCGCACCACCGCCACCGCCTGGATGGCCCAGAACGCGTACCAAGCCACGCCCGGCATCACCATCGGCCGGCCGGAATGGCCCTGCGTGACGCGGGTAACCATGGCGATCAGCACGCTGCCAAAGAACCCGATGAACAACGCATGCGCCGGCGCCCGGCCCAGCATGTACACGCCCGTGAGCAGGTAGCCCAGGCTCTGCGTGGCGTACAGCGCGATCGCCACCGGCAGCCACGCCAGGCCAATGAACAGCACCGACAGGATCCGCGGTGCCTCGCCGCGCGGCCACCAGCGCCACAGCGCCAGCAGGAACAGCCCCAGCAGCGGCACGTCCGCCACCCACAGCCAGCCGTAGGCGTGCACCAGCTCCAGCGCCAGATGCAGCATCAGCAGCGGCCACAGCGCCGCCAGCAGCCACATCGGCCGCCACGCCACGTAGCCCTTGACCACGTTGCCGGCAAAGAACGGGAACATGCGGTGCGCCACCGTCACGTACACCGGCAGCAGCAGCCCGAACGTGCCCAGCTTGATGCTGACGAAGGCCCACAGCGGCGGCGCGCCCAGCATGAAGCCCAGCCATGCCAGCATGCCGATGAAGCCCAGCACCAGCCCCGCGAACGCCGAACGCGCATGCCACGTGGTGCCGCGCTCACGCCACAGCAGCGGGCCCAGCGTGGTCAGGCCGGCGGCCCAGCCGCCCAGCGTCAGCCACAGGCCCACGGTGATGCCAACCTCCCAGCCCATCACGCCCAGCAGCGTGGCCAACTGGCCGCCGAACAGCCCCAGCCCCACCGGCTTGAAGCGCCAGCGCTCGAACTCCGGCTGGCCCATCCACTTGGGGAAGGTGGTCAGCAGGAACCCGAAGATAAAGCTGGGCAGCATCTGGTACTGCATGACGAAGGCGTGCATCCAGCCCGCGTAGGGCTGCGGCTGGTGCATGGGCAGCAGCGCCGGCCAGCGCGTGCCGACCAGCCACAGCGCCCACCACAGCATGGCCAGCAACAGGTTGCTGGACCCGATGAAGAACATCAGCCGATGGGGTGCCCAGGCCAGCGCCTTGGGCGACAGCGAGGAAAGGGCAGGGGCGGGGTGGGTGTCCATGGGCGCCAGTTTGGGCGCGGGGGAGGGGGGGTGCCTTGATGCAGGTCAGGTTGGGTTGGGTGGCGGGTGTGTTACCCGGCGATTTTGAGGTGATATCGGGATATCGCCCCGACTGGCATTGATAGCACTGCGGGACATCCTGGGTCCGATGGGGGTCTTCGAGGAGCAACGCATTGATTGGGAGAGCAATTTTCCTGTTGACCCTCGGGAAGGCTGAGCCAATCATCCGGTGATGTCACCCCGAAACGGGGTCTAACCGATGTTAGGGCTCATTGCCAATATTGAAGGGGATCCATGGAAGAAAAGCCTAATTACATCGAGGATGCAGTTTCTATCGCGATTGGCAGTCAGCTCGCATTGTTGAGTTTCCCGTTCTTCAAGTATTCCGTTGTACCAATCTCAAGGGCGCGCGAACGATGGTTAGGAGCGGACGCAAAGCTATTAGGCGGAAAGCGCTTTCTACCGTTTTATATGCAGTTCAAACGTCCGTTTGCTCATACGGTGCCAAGCCGCGCAAAGATCATTAAGGACCGCAACAAGCTGTCCCCTAAGCTTTCGACCGCTCCTCGAACGCTGTACTTCTCGCTCCAAGATAAGTTGAAGCACCACAAAGACTTTCAGCACAACGTGCTTTTTCGGTTGCGGCAGAAATTGCTGGCACGAGGGAGAGGCGACGCGGCTTATGTCTGCCCACTGTTCTGACCTGCCCCCGCTGTTAGGGCCACGAGCTACTTCGTAGAGTCCAAGGTTGCGAGCTTATCGCTCGATGGGTGGGTTGCAAGGGTGCCGCTC
>NZ_BAAHAT010000005.1:0-201792 GCF_054777355.1 Lysobacter olei
GAGAGAGCGGCACCCTTGCAACCCACCCATCGAGCGATAAGCTCGCAACCTTGGACTCTACGAAGTAGCTCGTGGCCCTAACAGCGGGGGCAGGTCACACCCATCGAGCGATAAGCTCGCAACCTTGGACTCTACGAAGTAGCTCGTGGCCCTAACAGCGGGGGCAGGTCAGAACCACAAGCGGGTCTACCGGATCTATCGGGAGCTGGAGTTGAACTTGCGGATCAAGCCGAAGAAGCGCCTGGTGCGTGAGCGCCCCGAGCCGTTGGCGGTGCCCGACGCGATTAACGAAGTCTGGTCGATGAACTTCATGCACGACCAGCTCAGCGACGGACGCAGCTTCCGCCTATTCAACGTGCTGGACGACTTCAACCGTGAGGGCTTGGCGATCGAGGTCGACCTATCCTTGCCATCCGCCCGCGTGATCCGGGCGTTGGAGCAGGTCATTGAATGGCGCGGAAAGCCGAAGGTGATTCGCTGCGACAACGGCCCGGAATACATCAGTGGCGCGCTGCTGGGCTGGGCGGAGCGACTGGGCATCCGGATCGAGCACATCCAGCCGGGCAAGCCGCAGCAGAACGCCTACGTCGAGCGCTACAACCGCACCGTGCGCTATGCCTGGCTCGCCCGTACGCTGTTCGACTCAATCGAGCAGGTCCAGGACAAGGCCACCCGTTGGCTATGGACGTACAACCACGAGCGCCCCAACATGGCGCTCGGTGGCATCACCCCAATGCAGAAACTGGCACTCGCCGCCTAGCTCCACTTTTGCTGTCCGCTAAAAGCGGGGGGATTACCCGTGATCTTCAGATCCGGAAACGCCTTGCGCCATCCCTTGGCCTCGGCCATGCCATCGGCATGGGTAAAGGTGGCCCGACCACCGTGGCCGACAAAGCCTTCGCTATACGGCACTTCAAAGCGGCCCTGGTTGAGGCCTTCCTCGTAGACACGGCGGGTGATCGACTTGTTGAGTTCGAGCGACTCAGCGCGAATGTCATCGGACGCATTCGCCCCGCAAGGAAGCACGCCGGTGAGGACGACGCTGGTGGTCACTGCGGACAGAAGGAGTTTGTACGTTTTCATGATCAGCTCCGAAACGCATGAGTGCGTGGAGCGGATGATGCGCGGTCGTTCGGTTACTGACGGCCCTGTGGTGGCAGGCGGACGTGGCGTTGGGAGGAGTGGGGGCTCCGCCGTGACGGGCGCGTATCGGAGGGCAGCGGACTACGGCCAGATGCGCAGAAAGTGGGGGGGTCTCAACCAAGCAGCACGTCGAGCGCCGCGCGATAGCGGCGGCTGCCGTTCACCTGCGCGCCGTTCTTGAGGAGAACGACGAAGTCACCATTGAACAGTGGCTGCACTTCGCGAATATGGGCGATGCTGACAAAGGCTGCCCGCGATACGCGGACGAAGCGTTGTGGGTCCAGGCGGGACTCAAGGCTGGCCATCGTCTCGCGCAGCCGGTGCTGCTTGGTGTCCGTGTGGACCTCGACGTAATTCCCCGCGGCAACGATGCGGTCGACCTCGTCGATGTCGAGCAGTCGAACGCGCCCGTCTGAGCGGATGGCGAGTCGTACGGGGTAACGCTTCAGGTCTCCTCGATCGATCGACTTCAACGCCTCCGAAACGCGGCGGACGAAGTCGTCATCAGGCTGGGTGAGGTGGGTGCGGGCGCGCTGCAGGGCTCGGCGAAAGCGCTCGGGGTCGATCGGCTTCAGCACGTAGTCGAGCGCTTGCGCATCGAACGCTCGTACGGCGTGTTGGTCGAATGCGGTCACGAACACGACGGCGGGCATGCGGTCGCCCCCGATGGCTTCAATGACGCCGAAGCCATCGAGTTCGGGCATCTGCACATCGAGGAAGACGAGGTCGGGCGAAAGCGCACTGATGGCCGAGACGGCGGCGGCACCGTCACCGCACTCGGCGACGACTTCGATGTCCGGCTCCTGCTGCAGAAGACGCAAGATCCCACGGCGGGCGACCGGCTCATCGTCAACGATCAGTACGCGGAGGGTCATGGGGCGGTGCGCCAAGGGAGCTCGATCTCGGCGATGACGCCACCGTCATCGGAATTTCGCACGTCAAAGCGTTGCCCATCCCCATACAGCAAGCGCAACCGCGCCCGGGTGTTCGCCAGACCGACGCGTTCGGTCGTCGCCGGGGGCAGGCCTCGGCCGTCATCGGCCACGCACAGCAGGAGGGAGTCGCCCTGCCGCTGCGCTTTGATTTCCACGTGCCCCGGTCCGGCGCGCGTGGCCAGGCCATGGCGCAGTGCGTTCTCGACCAGGGGTTGGAGGATCAGGTTTGGCACCCGCGCTTCGAGCACAGGATCGGGAACGAGGATCCGGTAGCTCAGGCGCCCGGCGAAACGGGCCTGCTCGATGGCCAGATAGCTTTCGAGAAAGGCGATCTCTTCGCCCAGTGTCACCTCATGCGCCTCGCTGCTGTCGAGCGAGCGACGCAGCAACGCGCTGAGCTGCAGCAGGATCCGCTCCGCTGAGTCGACATCTTCGCGCATCAGCACCGAGATCGTGTTGAGGGCGTTGAACAGGAAGTGGGGCTGCAGCTGGGTGCGCAAGGTCTGCAGGCGGGCATCGGCCAGTTGCGCTTCGAGGCGGAGTTGCCGGCGATCCTTCTCCCGGGCGGCCCGCACGAGTCGCTCCACATGGGCCGCAGCCACGATCAGCCAATACACGGGGAGGTTCAGCAGCAGCGTCGTGCCCAGCAGCCGGCTGAAGGTGCCGAGCCAGGTGGGTTCGACCTGCGTCGCGCCGATGACGGGCGCCGCCAGCGCGAAGAGCGCCAGGTTGACCAGCGCGCAGGCGGCCGAAGCGACGCCGTGCACCGCCAGCGCGCCAAGGAGGTGGGGGCGCTGGAGCGGGTAACGCGCAGCGAGTCGCAGCGCGATGGGCGTGAGGGCGGCCCAGACGGCGGCCCAGACGAGCCAGATGGCACTGGCCCGTGCCCACGCCAAAGACTCGCCGCGCACCTGGGCGGCAAACCAGGCCTGCCCGGCGAAGAGCATCGCGACCAGCGTCCACGCCGCCAGGATGATCATGCCGCGGCGGCCGATTACCGACCCGTTCTCCACTGCCGGTCGCGTCCCTTCGTGCGCTTCGCTAGCGAGCTGAGCCATCGGCCGGGCTGCCTCCAGTCGCCGACCCCGTCGCCGGCGTGGGCAGCATACCCAAGCTGGGGGATCCTGAGCTCCCGGGAGGGACGAGTGGGGGCCGCACAGGGGTGGGTGGAGGCTGCAGCCGGGTGAGATATGTCCTTCGGCCGGGAGGCCGTGCCGGCCTGAGGGTAGGTCCGCCTGAACAGGGCAGGGGTGCAGGCCCACCTGCCAAGGTTTGCCGTTGCACGCGAGCCATCGGTCCCCGCAGCCCGTGACGCTGCTGCCAACTGGTTCCTACACTTGCAGTGCCTGCCGCGTTAGGCTGCCGTTGTTCCGCAAAGAAGATTGGATTGATGAAAGATTCCCCAAAGGCCACCGTCGTCGGCCTGGTGACGCCGCATCTGCTGCGCATCGTCGACCTCGCCAATGAGGCGGAGAAGGGCGTCAAGGTGGAATGGCATCTGCGCGAGGCTGTGCGCAAGACCATGAGCGAGCTGGGTGACCTGTACAACGGGCCCTCGGCGGTCGCGGCTTATGTCGATGGACTGGCGAACGCGGCTGCCGGCGCCCCACAAAAGCGCGAGGCTTACGCCAGTGTGCTGCGGGCTGCGGCCGACTTGGCCCGCAGTCTCAAACGGGATTGAAAGGGCGGGGCCAGCAGGCCGGCGAAGTTGCCTTCGATGCTGGTGAACCGGCCATGAAGGAGCGCATCTTCACAATCCAATTACGTATTCCCACGTTAGCTAATAGCGGGGTCATGGCTCCGGCAAAAAAGCCGCCATATTTCCGGGACCCCAGACGCGAAGGAGAATTGGAATGTTTCCGAAAAAGCAACATCTGACGACGGCGCGTACGCTCGTCGTGGCAACCGTCGCCGCCCTGGGTCTCGCCAGCTGCGCTACCTACGATGACGAGTTCGCAACGATCAACTCACGCCTCGATTCACTCGACTCGAAGGTGCAGAGCGCGGCCCAGAGCGCCGAATCCGCCAATCAGTCCGCACAGCAGGCCAACCAGCGCCTGGATCAGATTGAAGGCCGCGTCCAGCGACTCGAAGCGGCACCGGGCCGAAAGCCGCGCGGTTAATCGCTTTTGCACTATTTGTGACGAACGGTTTGAACCCGGGACTCGGTGGCCTTCGCTGGCCACCAGTCTCCTTTTTCCACTCAATCTCTGTTCTGAGGAATCGCCCCATCTCCGCGTTCATGAAACCTGCAATCAAGGCCGCTTCTAGCGCGCTGGTCTTGGCCCTGGCGCTCACGAGCTTCGGTGTGTCCGCCGCCGAGGATGCTGCCGCGCAGCCGGTGGCGGCTGTCGACCAGCTCCCGCAAGGTCAGGAAGTGTCCGACACGGTGATCCAGCTCGCAGGCTGGGTGGTCGCAAGCAAGGACAGCCAGGGCTATCCGTTCGCGATCATGGACAAGGCCGCCGCACAGATCCTGGTGTTCGGTGGCGACGGCCGGCTTCGCGGCGCGGCCCCTGGGCTCTTTGGCTCGGCGGTCGGCGATCACACGGCCCCCGGCATTGCCGGTCTCGCGCTTCGGGAGATTCCGGGCCGGGATCGCACAACGCCTGCGGGTCGCTTTGTGGGCGGGTTCGGCCCGTCAGTCGATGCTGGGCGCGTGCTGTGGGTGGACTACGATTCCGCCGTTTCCATCCACCCGACCGCTACGGGCGTCCCGGCCGAGAAACGCGCTGAGCGTCTTGCATCGCCTTCGCCCGACGACAACCGCATCAGTCATGGCTGCATCAACGTCTCGCCCGAGTTTTACGAGCAGATCATGACGCCGACGTTTGAGCGAGGCGGGGTGTTCTACATCCTGCCGGACGAGGCGCCGCTAGCGGAGACGTTCCCGGAGTTCGTGCAAAGTCGTACGAATGCGGAACGGGATGATCGACGAAGCGCACGCTGACGCTGATCCAAGTGCGGACAACGGGCTTGACTGAATCCCCACCTGGGGGGGCGTCTGCTGCAGGCCCTGGTGAGCCAGCTGCGTGGTCCGTGCTGCCCCGCGATTTCTACCAGCGGCACCCCACGGCGCTGGCCCCCGAGCTGTTGAACAAGATCCTGCTGCGCGACGACGGGCGCGCCGCGCGCATCGTGGAAGTGGAGGCATACGCGGGCAGCGAGGACCCGGCCGCGCATTCGTTTCGCGGCAAGACACCTCGCAACGCCACCATGTTCGGGCCGCCCGGCCATCTGTACGTGTATTTCAGCTATGGCGTGCACTGGTGCAGCAACGTCGTCTGCGGGGACGTCGGCGACGGGGCGGCAGTACTGCTGCGCGCTGCAGAACCGTTGCTCGGGTTGGACACGATGCGGCTGGCGCGGCCGGCCGTACGGCGAGACCGTGACCTGGCCAGTGGCCCGGGGAGACTTGCGCAGGCTTTCGCATTGGACCGTGCTTTCGACGGTGCGGACCTGGTGACCGGCGATCGCGGAATCACCCTCGTGTCAGACGGCATGTTGCCCCCCGCCCAACCCGTTGTCGGGTCGCGTATCGGCATTTCCAAGGCCGTCGACTTGCCCTGGCGCTGGCACGTACCGGCCCATCCGCATGTCTCGGTGCGTCCGCGCCGCCTGCGCTCTTGAGCCACCGGTACGGCGAGTGGGTGGAGGATGGCGATTAGCGGTTATAAGGGACGCAATGCCATCTCTGGGGGTGCCCATGAATCTGACTCGATTCGCGCTTGCGCTTGCTCTTGTGTTCTCGCCATTGCCGGTGCTCGCACAGGCGAACGCGACTGCCACGGACTATGCAAGGGCACGCGCCGTTGTGGCCGACCTGCAGCGCATCGTGAGCCCGGAGGGGGTGCAGGACACCTACAAGACGACCATCGGTGGCATCCCGCAATGGATCAGCGTGCGTGGGCAGGATCGCGGCAACCCGGTGATCCTGTTCCTGCACGGAGGGCCGGCAACGCCGCAGATCCCCAGCCTGTGGCAGTTCCAGCGCCCACTGGAGGAGTACTTCACGATGGTCAACTACGACCAGCGAGGGGCGGGCAAGACGTTCCTTGAGACGGATCCGGAACGAATCAAGGACACGATGAACGTCCAGACATTTGTTGATGACGCGATCGAGATCGCCGAGCACGTGCGCAAGCGGTTGGGGAAGGACAAGGTGATCCTGATGGCCCATAGCTGGGGTTCCATCGTCGGGATGCGTGCGGCCTTGCAGCGCCCGGACCTGTTCCATGCGTATGTCGGGATCGGGCAGGTCATCAACACGCTCGAGAATGAGCGCCTCAGCGTGGAATACGGCTTGCGGATAGCCAGGGAGCAGAAGAACGCCGAGGCGATCCGCGAGATCGAGTCAATATCGCCGTACCCGGGTGATAAGCCGCTGACACGCGACCGCATCGTGATGGCGCGCAAGTGGCCGCAGCACTACGGCGGATTGAGCGCATTCCGCAGCACGTCAACGTATTACTTCGGAGCTGCGCGGCTGTCCCCTGACTACAGCGCGGAAGACCGGCAGGCGCTCGACACGGGTAGCCTCTTCACCCTCGACAAGGTAATCGATGAGTTCCTGGCCACCGATTTCCGAACTGTTCGGGAGTTTCCCATTCCCGTGGTGATGTTGATGGGGCGCCATGACTACACGACCCCGTCGGCGCCCACCGCCGAATGGCTGGACCGGGTCAAGGCACCCTACAAGCAGGGAGTCTGGTTCGAGCATTCGGCGCACATGGCTCCGTGGGAAGAGCCGGGAAAGACGTTGGTCAGCCTGCTGCAGCATGTTCGTCCGCTGGCGTCGGAGCCGGTCCCGAAAGGTCGCCCGTAACCGGCACTGCAAAGGTTGGGGCGTTATCGCTGATCCAACTCATGGTGGATCAACACCACGCACTGCGACGCGAACAGCATTTTTGATCCCAGCGCGATGTGCTTCGCACCCAGACGCTCGAGGCTGTGGAAGGTCTTCTTGGGCATCGGGATATGGTCGGTCAGCAGGAAGCAGGGGTTGCCTTCAAACACCTGCTCACGTATCGGCGTGCCTTTGCGGTCCATGACAAACAGTTGGTGGTCTTCCGCCAGTGCCAGCACCAGTCGCTCGAAGCTCAGCGTTTGCACGGTAACGCCCGATTCCACCGGTCGCGTTTCTTCTTTCCCCATGCCCTTGGATGCGTCCAGCGCCTTGGCCACCTTGCCGAGCAGCGCGCGTTCATCGAAGCCGCCGATGTCGTGCATGGCGTTGGCGTCGAACCGGATCGTGCGGGAGAAGTCCTGCGTGCTCTCCAGCACCAGGTAGACCGTCACATCGGCGCGGTGCGACTGGGCCACGAAGATCGCGTTCATCAGCGTATGCGCCAGGATTTCGGTGTGGGCCTCTTTGCCAACAGAGGCCAACAGCTTCTGACTGTCCGTGGGGGCTGCCCGGGCCCGCAGTACAAAGGTTCGCATGTGTGTCTTGACCGATGGGGAAAAGGTTACGCGCCAACGCCCCGCAGGCGCAGCGTCAGGCCTTTGAGGAAATTGCGCAGCAGCTGGTCGCCGCACAGCCGGAAATGCTTATGGTCGGCCTGGCGGAACAGCGCGGTCATCTCCGGCTTGGAGATGGGGAAACCGGCATCGGCGAACGCCTGGTGCATGTCGACGTCCTTGAGTTCGAAAGCGACGCGGAGTTTCTTCAGCACCACGTTGTTGGTGACGCGCTTTTCCACCGGGCGCGGCGGCAGGCTGTCATCCCGGCCGCGCTTGTAGATGACCAGCCCATTGAGGAAATGCGCGAGCACCCGGTCACTGCATTCGGCGTAGTCGGGGTCCTCGTCCTTCTTCAGGAAGGCCTGCACGTCGGTCTTCTCGATGGGGAACCCGGGATCGGCCAGCCGGATGATCTCCACGACCTTGGCGTCGCTCAAATCAAGCATGTAGCGGATGCTGCGCAGCACGTCGTTGTTGATCACAGTGGGTCCGGGTGGGCTGAAATTTGGGCACAGGGTAGCAGCGTCGGGCCGAAGGGCGGCTGAGGTGACCTGGCCGGGGTGGGGAAGTGGGGGCTACCGGCGGCTCCGGTGGTGGCGGAGTGACTCAGAGGGGGGTGAATTCACTCGTCGCCTTGATCCGACGTGAACGCTCCGCGTGCTAACGGGTAAGGCCTCGTTCGCGGCCACCACTACCGGAGCCATGGAAACCAACGAACTTCATCGCGGCCGCCTCATTGACCATATCCAGCTGGTCGTGCGCGACCTTGAGGCCAGCCGCGCCTTTTACGCCGCGGTGTTTGGCGCGCTGCAGGTGCCAATGGGAGGCGAGGGCGAGGGCTACTTCTGGGCGGACGAACTCTTCGTGTCCAGTGCCGACAGCGACGCCGCGCAGGGCCGCCCGACGGGCCCCACGCACCTGGCCTTCCAGGCCGGCGACCGCGCGACGGTCGATGCCTTCTACAAGGCCGCACTCGCGCACGGCGGCAAGGACAATGGCGCCCCCGGCGAACGCCCGTACCACCCGGGTTACTACGCCGCGTTTGTGTTCGACCCCGACGGGAACAACATCGAGGCCGTCTACCACGGTGAGTCCAAGCGCAGCGCGGCGTCGGTCCAGGTCACGTTCTGAGCTGACCCGGCTAGGCCTCAACCGCGGCTTCGTCAGTACTTGTACGACTGGCCGCCATCGATGGTGACCACCAGGCCGTTGACGAAGCTGGCTTCGCCGGACAACAAGAAGGCCACCACCGCGGCCACTTCTTCCGGCCTGCCGAAACGTTGCATCGGATTGACGCTCACGAACGCCTTGCCGGCTTCCTCCCAGTTCTCGCCGGCCATCTGGCGCAGTGAGTTCTCGACCATGTCGGTCATGATCGCGCCCGGGGCGATGGCGTTGATGGTGATGCCGAACTGCCCGTACTCCACCGCCGAATTTCGTGTCAGGCCGACCACGCCGTGCTTGGACGCCGAGTAGCCGGACTGGTTGCCGACGCCGCGGATGCCGCCCACCGAGGCGGAGTTGACGATGCTGCCGCTGCCTTGCTGGTGCATCACTTTCAGCACCTCGGCCATGCCGTGGAAGACACCGTTGAGGTTGACGCCGATGACGCGGTCGAACTCCTTGCCGCCGAAATCCTCGGTCAGGTTCTGGCGGCCTTCGATGCCGGCATTGTTGAAGAAGCCGTCGATCCGTCCGAACGCCTTCATGGTTTTCTTGACATAGGCCTTGACGTCATCCGGGTCGGACACATCGGCGGTCACGATCAGCGTCTTTGCAGCTGGATTGAGCGCGTGGATCTCCTTCTCCACCTGCTTCAGGCCGTCCTTCTTCAGGTCCACCAGCACTTGCGTGGCACCTTCCATCGCCAGCCGGAGCACCGTCGCGCGGCCCAGCCCGGCCGCGGCGCCGGTGGTGATGACGACCTTGCCGTCGAAGCGATGCGGGGTGTGGGCGATGGGCGCGGGCGACCCGCTGCGGGCTGCCTTGCCGGAGGAGGCCGGCGACTTGCCCGAGGCGGGCTTCTTGGCGGTCGAAACGGGCTTCTTGGCGGCCATTGCGGATTCTCCGGTGGGGACCCATGCAGCATGTCACAGCGACAAGACAGATTTCCCCACGGGCGGGGCAAGGCGGGGAGGGCCGGCGTTTTTGCCGTGTTGGCGCCTTCTGCGGTACGGTGTTGGGGCAAGAATCCAGGTGAATCGCGTTCCACGCCCGAGGTCGGCTTCGCCCCACATGACTGTTGCCAACCCTGATCCCGCCGTCCTGTTGGACGGTCCGGCGATCCGCGTCACCCGTGTCTTCCAGCGTCTGCTTCGCGTATTGCTGGGGCTGGTGCCTGCGGTGGCGATCCTGTACCTGGTGCTGTTCCAGGACCCTGCGCTTACCTACAAGCACCATGGCGTGCATCAGCTGGCCATCGCGGTTTCCACCGTGCTGAGCGGCTTTGTGACTTGGGTGACGTGGCTGTGTTACCGGTCCTCGGGCGAGGTGTTCCTGCGCTGGGTGGTGATGGGGCTGATGGGGTTCACGCTGCTCTATGCGCCGCACGGTCTGTTCACTGACCTGGCGGATAAACACGTGGAAGTTTTCACCGTCTACGGTCCGCTCTCGCGCGTGGCCATGGCCTGCTGTTTCATGATGGCGTTGGCGCGATACGGAATACCGGTGGAAGCGCCTGAATTTCGTGGCCAGCGGGGGTTCTGGCGAGCCGGGATCGTGGTGATCATGCTCGCGCTCGCCAGTACCGGGTTTGGCGCGTTGTGGTGGCCGTCGACGATGGCGGCCGTGCGGACGGCCATGGAATCGCTGGCGTTGGCGATCTGGGTATTGGGCCTTTTGCTCCTGGCGTGGCGCCGCCGGTCGCGATCGCCGTTGATGCTGGCATATCTGTTTGCAACGGCGCTGTTTGCGCAGGCGTCAGTGGCGTTCCTGCTGTCCACTCCGTGGAGCCACTTGTGGTGGCTGGCCCATGCGGTCTTCGCGGCGGGCTTTTCGGTCCTGAGCTACGGCATCGTCCAGGCGTTCCACACCACCCGCTCGTTTGCCGACGCGTATAGCCAGGAAGACCTGGTGCAGCGGTTGCGCGTGGAGAAGCAGCGCGCCGACTCCGCGCTGCAGGAGCTGGAAGCGGCCAATCACCGCCTGCGCACCCTGGCCACAACGGATGCGCTCACCGGCGCGGCCAATCGCCGCCAGTACGCCGAGCGGTCGGCCATCGAAGTGGCGCGGGCCGAGCGCCAGAAGAGCCCGTTGTCGCTGCTGGCGCTGGATCTGGATCGGTTCAAGCTGATCAACGATCGTCACGGCCACCAGGTTGGCGACGAAGTGTTGAAAGCGTTCGTGGCCGCGATCAAAGAGGATCTGCGGACCGGCGACCTGTTGGCGCGGACGGGCGGCGAGGAGTTTTTGATCCTGCTTCCCGACACCGCGCTGGAGGCCGCGGTCCACATCGCGGAGCGGCTTCGCGCCCACGTCGAAGCCTTGCGGGTGCCGACGGACCACGGTGACGTGGTCTTTACCGTGAGTATTGGCTGCGCGGCGTACGAGGGCGACCTGGATGCCACGGAACGCGTGGCCGATGAACGGCTCTATCGCGCCAAGGCGCTGGGCCGCAATCGCGTGTGTGACCACGACGACGTGGTGGACCAGGCGGTCAGCGGGGCCTGAGCGGCTCTGAGTCGCCGTGCCGCGGCGGCTGCATCCGGATAGCGGCTTCTTCCGTATTGCCTGCACCGGACTGACCGGTGCTCACGGTAGAGAAGGAGTAGCTATGAAGAGCTTGCTGCAGGGCGCTCTGGCGGGCGCCATGCTGTTGTCCCCCATGGTTGCGATGGCGGAAGGTCCCGTATTCAGCGTGTTTGGCGGACGCGATGTCTCGGTGTCGGGCGAGGTGCATGACGGCGCGGTCGCACCGGTGGCCGACCTGGGGCCGCTCAACCCGGCCTTGGCGGGGATTTCGGCGGAATTGCGCATCCAGTCGCGCGACTACGATGAGATCTATGACGACGCCAATACCATGGGCGTGCGCATGGCGTGGGAGCAGGGTAACGGCCAGTGGTTTGGCACGCTGCGCCGGACCACGGCCGATGGTGGGCAGGTGCAGGTGGGCGGTGCGTTTGTTCCGGCGTTGAACACCACGCTGCCGGTGTACGGCCGCTTTGACGACTACAAGGCAACGGCGCTGGAGGCCGGCTATCGGTATGCCTTTGGCAGCGGCACCATGCGGCCCTACGTGGGCGGCCGGGTGGGTGCGACGCGTGTCGACGAAATCCGCGCCACGTTCACCATCCCCGATGCGGCCATTGCGCTGAATGACGTCGCTTTCTTTGACAGCGGCTGGGTGGCCAGCGCGGGCGTGGATGCGGGCGTGGAGTGGCAGTTGGGCGAATCCGCCAATCTGGCGTTGCAGGTCAGCGCCGATTACCACGGTGACCTCAAGGACGACGATAGCGCTATCGGCGGCCTGGGGCTGGGGTCCATCAACGATACCGGCAGCCGCATGGCGGTGCCGGTGCAGCTGATCGTGGGCTGGAAGTTCTAAAGCTGGCGTGCCGTCAGGGCGGGGGCGTCCCGGCCCCCGCCCTGATGCGGGTCACAGGTGTTCCACATCCCCATCCACCCGCCCATCCACCAGCATGATGGTGCGGTCGCAGGACTCAGCCAGACGCGGGTCGTGGGTGACCACCAGGACGGCACAGCCGAACTGCGAGTTGAAGCGTCGCAGCAGGGCGAACACGTCGGCGGCGGTCTTCGTGTCCAGGTTGCCGGTGGGTTCGTCGGCCAGCAGCAGGGCGGGGCGGGTGACCAGGGCGCGGGCGATGGCCACGCGTTGCTGCTGGCCGCCCGAGAGCTGGTCGGGCCGGCTGTGGGCGAACATTTCCAGGCCCACGTCGGCCAGCAGGCCGCGGGCACGGTCCAGTGTTTCGCGGTCGGGCTTGCCGTTGGCGACCATCATCGGCATCAGCACGTTTTCCAGCGCGGTGAACGCACCGATCAGGTGATGGAACTGGAACACGAAGCCGATGTGGCGGCCGCGCATCGCGGTGCGCGCTTCGTCGTCCATGCGCCGGGTGGGCTCGCCCAGCAGGTACAGCTCGCCCGCGGTGGGTGAGTCGAGCAGGCCGATCTGGTTGAGCAGCGTGCTCTTGCCAGAGCCGGACGGGCCGACCAGTGCGGCGAAGTCGGCGCTGTCCACGCACAGGTCGATGCCGTGCAGCACCTCCACCTCGTTGGGCTGGCCGATGTTGTAGGACTTGCGCAGGCCATCGAGCCTCAGCACCTCGCGCCGGTCAAGCATGGCGGATGGCCTCCACCGGATCGAGCCTGGAGGCGCGCGAGGCGGGCACGGCGGCGGCGACCACGCCGGCGACCGTGGCCAGCGCCATGGCAGCGGGCACCAGTGCGGGCGGCAAGGGGATGTAGAAGAGCTTGGGCCCGAAGGTATTGAAGGCGCCCACCAGCCCCAGCCCGGCCAGCGCGCCGATCAGCGAGCCGGCCAGCCCCAGCACGCCGCCCTGCACCAGGAACACCCGCAGCATCTGCGCGCGGCGCGTGCCCATGGCGCGCAGGATGCCGATCTCGCGGGTGCGCTGCGCCACGCTGACCGCCAGCACGCTGGCGATGCCCAGTGCCACTGACATCGCCACGAAAAAGCTGATCATGCGCGTGGACAGGCTTTGCGAACTCAGTGCGTTCAACAGCTGGGCATTGGTGTCCATCCAGCTTTCGGCCTTGAGCCCGGTGAGCGCGTGGATGCGCGTGGCGATGCGGTCGGCGCCAAACAGGTCCGCCACGGTGACGTCGATGACGGTGACGCCGCCGGGCAGTGCCAGCAGCGACTGCGCCTGCTTGAGGTCCAGGTAGACGTAGCGTGCGTCCAGCTCGCGCACGCCCAGTTCGAAGATGCCGGCGACGTTGACGATGGCCTCGCCGCCCTTGCCTGCATCGATGCGCAGCTTGCCGCCGGTGCGCAGGCCGAGGTCCTTGGCCAGCTGCCGGCCGATCACGGCGTTGCCGGAACCCACGTCCAGCCGGCCTTCCACCATGTTGTCGTCCAGCGGGATCACGCGCAGGTAACGCGGCAGGTCCACGCCGACCAGCGCCACCGATTCCACCGCTTCGCCGCGGCGGCCAAACGCGGGGCCTGACACCACCGGCGATACCGCAGTGACGCCGGGCAGGCGGTCCAGCACGTCGCGCACCTGCGGCCAGTTGACGATGGTCCGCAGCGCCTGGGCGCGTTGGTCTTCAAGGACCAGTTGCACGGTGCCCGGCGCGGCAGGCGCAATGCGGTTCACCTCGTCGGGTGCCTCCACGCGCACGTGTGCCTGCGTGCCTAATGTGCGCTCGATGATGTTGGCCTGCAGGCCCGAGATAAGCGCGGTGACGAATACGATGACCGACACGCCCACCGCGATGCCGAACAGGATCAGCAGGGTCTGCGCGCGGCCTTGGCGCAGGAACCGCATCGCAATGGTCGTCTCGACCCACATGGCTCAATCGAACTTCACGGGCAGTTCGCGGCGGGTGGCGGAGTCCGCCGTCGGCAGCGGCTGCCCTTCGAGGCGCACGCGGTCGCCGTCGTGTGGCAGCGTGTTGGCATCCAAGGCGCTGGCCGCGATCACGCGGTCGCCGGCACGCAGGCCATCCACCACTTCGCTCATCGCCAATCCGCGCAGGCCCAGCGTCACGGCGGTTCGCTTGACGCGGCCGTCGCGGACGGCCAGCACGGTGGCCCGGTCGCCACGCTCGGTGGCACCGACCAGTGCATCGTTGGGCACGACCAGTGCGCGCTGGCGTTGGCCGGTGAGGATGGTGGCGGTGGCGGTCATGCCCTGGCGAACGAAGGTGGCGCGGGGGTCTAGCTGCAACCTCACGTCCACGGTGCCGCGCGAGGGATCGACGGCCGGGGAGATGTGGTGCACAGTCGCGGTGAAGGGCCGGCCGGGGAACGCATCGGCGATGCACGTGGCCGTCTGACCCAGGCGCAGGTGCGACAGGTTCTTTTCGTCCAGCGGCAGCAGGATTTCGCCAGGCGCGTCGCTGGCAATCTCCAACAGCAGGTCGCCGGGTCGGACGGTATCGCCCGGCTCGACATTGCGGGTGAGCACAGTGCCGGTCACGGTGGCGCGGATCACCGCGCGGGCGAGTTCGGCCTCGGCCGCGGCAAGCTGCTCGCGGGCCTGCGCTTCCCGTGCGCCGCCGGACAGCGCCTCGACCGCCAGCCGTGCCTGGTCGGCAGCGGCACGCGCGGCGACGACCGCCTGCGCGGCCTGTTCGACGCTTTCGCGCGCCACCAGCTGGCGCTCCGCCAACTCCCGGCGGCGCGCATGGTCGCGCTCGGCCTGCGCCAGTTGCGCCCGTGCCTGACGCAGGCGGGCTTCGGCATCGGGGCGGTCCGCCTGGCGAACGGCGGCGAGCGCGGCACGGGCCTGGTCGCGGCGGGCTTCAAGATCGCGGGCGCGCAGCACCACGAGGACGTCGCCGGGTGCCACCCGGTCGCCATCCATCACCCGGCGCTCCAGCACCAGCCCGGTAACCTCGGCGCCGACTCTCACCCGCGAGGGCGCGGCGACGCGCCCGGTAGCCACCACGTTCTGCACCAGCGGGCCGGCCTGCACTTCGTAGCCGGGTAGCACCGGTCCGCGCAGTCGCGTGATGCCCCATGCCGCCAGCAACGCCAACGCGACAATCGCCGCAGCCAGCCATCGTTTGCCGTGTTTGGCGACTTGGGGCATGGTGCGGTTCCGTAGGAATCAGGCGGCAATCTTGCCCCAAAAGCCGGCCTGCGGATTCATCCAGCCCGATTCCGCAACAACGCCAACGCCGCTTCCAGCACCGTGTCGCGGCCCACGCGCAGGTCGGCGATGCGTGGCGCGACGGCGACCTGCGGCTGCACGCCGACACCGACGAACGCACGGCCATCCGGGTAGCTGTCGCGCTTGGTGCAGATGCGGGCGGTTCCGCCGCCGGGCAGGCTGAACAGCAGCGGTTGGCCCGTGCTGCCGCCCGTGGGTTCGCCCACGATACGACCGCGCTGCATCGCGTCGAACGCCACGACAAAATCCTCGGCAGCCGAATAGGTGCGTGCACTGGTCAGCACAACCACCCGGCCGTCGTAGCGCAACGTGCCGTCCGGCTGCATCTGCGAGGCCGCCTCGGCATGAGTGGTTTCCGGTCGGCCCCACGCCCGGTAGGTAGGCACGTATTCGCGCGTCTGCCAGCGCGATCCATGGAATGGCTTGTCGGTCAGCATCGAGAGCAGCTTGTAGCCCTCATCGCTGTTGCCGCCCCCGTTCTCGCGCACGTCAATGACCAGGCCGTCGGCCTTGGCGATTTCCGCGAAGTGTTCACGGAAGCCATCGGCCGCGCTGCTGTTGCCGAAGTGGAGGATCCGCACGTAGGCCACGTTGCCCGGGAGCATGCGCATCTGGAACGTGGGGCCACCCCAGTACGCTTCCTGGAATGCCTTGGCGGTCATGCGGGGCAGCGACAGCGTGCGTTGCTTGCCGCTGGCATCGCGCACGGTCACCTGCGCGGGACGGTCGACGGCGCCCGAGAGCAGCGCGCGCTCGTAGGTGCGCGCCGCCAGATCCTGCGGCGTTGAGGCGGGCTGGTAGGGCGCGATGTGGGCCTTCGCCCATGCCTGCACCGGTTGCCCTTCGATGGCCATGATCTCCATGCCGCGCGCCAAGCCAGTCGCGGCAAGGGCCGGGTCCAGCAGTGCGTCGACGAAGACACGGCCTTCCACCAGCGCGGTACGCACGCCGGGCTGTGCCTCCAACTGATCGGCCACCGGGTCCGGCAGGCGGATGCTGCTGTGGCCATCCCGCAACTGCGCGACGAAGCGCTTGAGCACGCGGTAATACGCCTGCGTGCTGGTGGCGGCGCGCACTTCCGGGAGCGTGGCGATGTACAGCGCATCCCAGTCCAGGTCGGGGACCAGGTCAAAGCTGGCGAAGTTGAACTTGGCCTCCGACCACAGCCGCGACAGCCCTGCGACGCGCTGGTCCTCATCCAGCACGGGCTGGTAGGGCGTGGCGAAGGCGGGGTTGCTCCACATCCGCTTGCGCTGCTTGTCCGCGCGCTCGGCCGCAGCGAGCAGCGTCTCGAAGCGCGGATCCGTGCGAAGTGACGCGAGGTCCGCGTCGGCGCGAATGGCCGCGACGTTGGTGTGGCCGGCCGCCGTGGCCTTCTGCAACAGGTCGATGGCCGCTTCGGTGCGCCCGGCCAGCGCCGAGGCACAGGCCGCGTTGTAGTACAGCACGGGATCCCCGCCGACCACGGCAAGGGCGGCGATGAAGGCGTCCGCGCTGGCCCCGTAGTCCTTTGCGTTGTAGGCCTCGGTCGCCCGTTGCACCAACTGCTGCGGATCAGCACCCTCCGCGATGGCCGCCGTGCTGCTGAAGCACAGGCACAACGCGAGGACGAGCGGGTGGGGCATGCGAACGGGCATGGGATTCTCCGGCGTGAAGATGAAGGATAGCGGCCAAGCCGGCGGCGAGGTGCCTCGGCCCGGATGGCATTAGAAGACCCATACGTATGCGCGAGGCCATGCCGGCCAAGGTGTCTGGAACGCTTGTCCGTTCTCCCGTGTGGTGCTTGGCAACGCAAGTGGTCGGCAGGGGGCTCAGCCGCGCACGGCCGCCTGAATCTTCGCCACATCAATCTTCCGCATGGTCAGCATCGCATCAAAGGCGCGCTTTGCCGCGTTGCGGTCCGCGCCGGTGAACGCTTCGGTCAGCACGCGCGGCGTGATCTGCCACGACACGCCCCACTTGTCCTTGCACCATCCGCATTCGCTTTCCTGCCCGCCGTTGCCCACGATGGCGTCCCACAGCCGGTCGGTTTCGGCCTGGTCATCGGTGGCCACCTGGAAGGAGAAGGCCTCGCTGTGGGGGAAGATGGGGCCGCCGTTCAAGCCGATGCAGGGGATCCCCATCACGGTGAACTCCACCGTCAGCACATCGCCCTCCTTGCCTGAGGGGTAGTCGCTGGGCGCGCGATGCACGGGGCCCACGCTGCTGTCGGGAAAGGTGCGGGCGTAGAACTCGGCGGCGTCCAGCGCGGTGCCGTCGTACCAGAGACAGACAGTGTTCTTGGGGATCATGGGCTTCTCCCGAGACGGAGCAATGCCTCTACTTCACCACACGGGCGGTGAGTCGCGCGTGCATCGCGCGGCATCCGTTAACCCATCCGGGTGATCGGAGCGACCATCACACGACAGGGGATTCGGAGCAGAATCGTGTGCATGCCACACTGCACCGTCCGCTATCACGTGCGACTTGTGCCCAAGACCGACGACACGCGGTCGTTGGATGCGGTGGGTATTTTCTACGAGGAACGCGAGCCGGATCTGGTCGGTGATCCGGGGGATTTGATCTCGCGGCGCCTGGTGACCTTCAGCGGTGCGGCTGGCTACTCCGTCAGGCACATGATCACCCGCGGCACGGACTGGAAGATGGACGTCCTGCACCGCATTGATCCGCTGCGGTGGGATACCTGAGCCACTGCGAACAAGCGCAGGCTTTTCGATTGCACGACCTGGGAGCGTTGAGGCGCATGTTGTGCGCTTGGCCGCGGGCGGTTGGCGCTGACCGGTAACTGAACCGGCGGATGTCACCCCGACCAATGGCAGGGAGGGGCGAGGGGGTAGCGCTCCTACGCTGGCGGCCTGCCTCCATGGAAGTTCGCCCCGATGCGCACGCTGACTCTCGCCGTTGTCTCCAACTTGCTCGCCGCCAGCCTGGCGGCTTGCACCACCGCACAGGTCCGCATGCCAGAGGGGTTTGGCGCCCGCGCGACGGCGTTCGATGTCACCGGACATTCGCCGCGTCGCTTCAATGGGCCGGTGCGCTTCGGGCCCTACAGTGCGCTGGAGATGCGCGAAGGTTCAACGTTCAGTTGGGGCATTCCCGTGGCCGGGGTAGCTGTGGGGCGGACGTCCAAGCCCTACGCCTACACGTTGGTGGCGCGCGATCTGTTGCCCGTGGAAGTGCAGTGCCGGACTCGCGCGTGGACCGCGGGCGTGGGTCGCGAGTCCAACCGCACCACGGTGGACGTGACGGGCTTGGCCGGCCCGTTGCTGGCCTGCGGCCTGAAGTTGGACGGCTACGAAGTACAGCCGTTGGAGGTATCGCGCACCGGTAGCCGCTTCGATGGTCGCCTGCTCGCACCGTGGGGTCGCGGGTACGCCGTGCGCGGTATCGATGCCTACGAGGGGTCCGCGTTGCGTGCCGGCGAACCCACGGGGTATTCGATCACCGATGGTGCGGACACGCTGGCCGTGGTGGATGTGCTCAACGGCGGCCGGGTGCATCTGGATCAGGCGCTGGGCGAAGACGAACGGGTGTATTTCGCCGCAGCGGCGGCTGCGCTGTTGCTGTTGGATCCCGCGTTAGGGGAGTGAGACCGGACGCGCGCGACGGAATCCTGGCCGGCGCGCGACGGTGGGCCGTTGGCGTGGGAGGTCCTCTCCTTAGCCGCGCAACCCCGCCACGGCGCGCGCGGCGCGGTCCACTTCGTCTTCCGTGTTCACCAGGCTGGGCGCCAGCCGCGCATAACTGACCGCGTAGGGACTGCTGCTGGCGATGATGCGCTGGTCGTTCAGGCGCTTGACCACGTCGTCGGGTTTCATGCCGGCGACTTCGAAGGCGACGAGGCCGGCGGAGAGGTCGCCGGAACGCGGCGTGTGCATGCGGACCTTCGGGTTCTCGGCCAGTTGCGCCTTGAGGCGGTCATTGAGGCTCCGGATGCGCGTGGCCACGCGGGCGCGGCCCATGGCTTCGTGCATGCGGAATGCGGCGAGCATGCCCCACTGATGCTCGAACGCCTGGAACCCGCCCGGGGTCATGCGCTCGGCGGTGGTGGGTCCTTTGCGTTCGCGGCCCTCGATCCACGCGAGGTAGCCATCGATTTCGCTGAAATCAGGGATCAGCGGCCGCAGCCGCGCCCAGTTGTCGGCGTTGGCCCACACGAGGCCCGTGCCCCGTGGGGCGAACAGCCATTTGTGGCAGCCCGCGCAGAAGTAGTCGATGCCGGTACTGGCGATGTCTTCGTCCGCCGAGCCAAAGCCGTGCACGCCATCGACCACCAGCAACACACTGGGGTGGCGTTGCTTCAGTGCCTGTGCCATCTCGCGGATGGGCAGGCGGATGCCGGTACTGGAGTGCACCCATGTCAGGCCCACCACGCGCGTGCGCGGGCCGATCCCGCGTAGCAACCGCTCGATCAGGCTGTCGACGCTGGCCTCGGCGGCGTCGTCATACAGCGAGACCTGTCGCATGGACGCGCCCGCGCGTTGGGTGGCGTAGCGGATGGAAGTGAGGTGGGAGTAGTGGTCGTGGGTGGTGGCGAGCACTTCGTCGCCGGGCTTCAGCGGCAGGCCGTGGTAGACCAGCGCCAGGCTTTCTGTGGTGTTGTGGGTCAGGGCGATGTCGGTGGGCTTGCCGCCCAGGTAATGGGCCGCGGCGCGCATTACCAGGCCGGGCACCCACTTGGATTCGTCTTCGGTGAAGGCGTTGTGCTCCACCGTGACGTAGGGGTTGCGGTCGAGGGCGCGGCGCCAGGCGTCGACGGCGTCGCGGACCGGCGCGGGATGGCTGACGAGGTAGAAGCTGGCGAAATGCAGCCATGACGGGTCCAGCGCGAACTGCGCGCGTACGGCGTCCCAATCGGTGAGATCGGGCAGGGCCGGGGTTTCCTGCGCGAGGGCGGTGGCGAATGCACCGGGCACGAGGGTGGCGGCGCCCAGGGCAATGGGGACGGACAGGAACTGGCGGCGGGACAGGGCAATGGGCATGGCGCGGGCTGCCTGGGGGACCATTGAAGGGCAACGCGCGAACCCGCAGGTGCAGGTCAGGGGCGCTTGGGGCGGTTCCGACCAGCGTGCGCTGGGGAGAGGCGGGTTACTGATCCGTGCTTCCCGGGTGCGGTGGGCGGACTATGATCCGTAGGCAGCCACACGGGTGACTGCATGACAACCAGGAAGGTCCACGCGCATGACGATTCCTCTTCGATGCCGCTGCGGTGCGGTGCAAGGTGAGATTAACGAAGATCGTGCCTACACGCGCGCTACCTGTTACTGCAAGGATTGCCGCGCTTTCGCGCGCTATCTCGGCGTGCCCGGCGTGCTGGATGCTAGCGGTGGCACCGACATCATTCCCATGGCGCTGGCGGCGTTGCGGTTCACCGCAGGCAACGAAAACGTGGTTTGCATGTCGCTCAGCCCGAAGGGCGTGCTTCGCTGGTATGCATCGTGTTGCCGCACGCCGCTGGCCAATACGCCGCGCGACGCCAAGCTGCCGTACGTTGGCGTGGTGACGGACTGCCTGGGAGCCACGCCGCAGGTGCTGGAGGCGGCGTTTGGGCCGCGGGATCGGGTGGTGTTGAACACGCAGTCCGCCACCGCGCCCGTGAAGACCACGCCGGTGGCGTTTGCGCTTGGCGGACTGCGCATTCTGATGGGCATTCTGGGCGCGCGGCTGCGCCGTGAGCGTCTGTCGGCCTTCTTCGATGCCAATGGGCGGCCGGTGCGGGAGCCGCACGTGATCACCCGCGAGGAGCGGGCGGCGCTCTCGTAGTGCTATCGTCGGGCCCTTCGCATTCCACTGAACCGGGTCCCAACATGCGCGTTCTCGCCGCCTGCCTACTGTCCACCGCCACGCTGCTCGCCCATGCCAGCGGCGCCACGTCGTATGGCAAAGCGTTCGCCGAAGGGCCGGCCGTGCCGGTGTCCACGGCCATTGCGGCCTTCGATGCGCATGCTGGAGCGCCGCGACGCTTCAGCGGCCGCATCACCGAGGTCTGCCAGGCCAAGGGTTGCTGGATGATGCTGGAGCACAACGGCCAAGCGGCGCGGGTCAAGTTTGGCGACCACGACTTCTTCCTGCCCAAGGACGCGAGCGGCACGGCCGTGGTGCATGGCGTGCTGGAACGCAAGGAGCTCACGGCCGAGCAGGCCAAGCACTTCAGTGAAGACAGCAGCAAGCGCCTGCCCGTCGCGCCGGTGGAGTACCGCATCATCGCGGACGGCGTGCAGGTGAGTGCTTCACCATAACGCGTCCGCGGTCCGCGGATCGGTTACGCGAACGTGCATTGCCTTGCCTGATTGGCCGCGACTTTGTGCCAACGCGGCGTGGAGTCTTACCTGGCTTCACGGCCGCGGGTGGTGCGCGTGAGGCCTCTGGTCACAGCTTGCGTTCGATTCCCAGCCACCAGCCGCGGTGCGTTTCCACATCGTCCACGCTCCAGCGATAACGCAGGTAGGTCGACCACCACGCACCACGGCCCGCGTCCAGTTGCAAGTCGAACCATGACCGGTCCAAAGCACGTGACGCATCGTTGATCCGGAACATCACGTCAGGTGCGCCCGTGAACGCTGCAGTCACGCCTCCGTCGGCGCGCAGCGCGTGGCGGTGCGCTGCCGACGCCGCCAGTCGCAGCCATCCCGTGGTGCCTTTCCAGTCGCGCAGGTAGCGCAGGCCTAGTTCGGCACTGGTGCGGCGGCTGCTGGCAGATTGGCCCAGCAGCTCCAGACCGGTGTCACCCATCTCCGTGAATGCGCCACTGTGCACCGTGTCGTGCTGCAGGGCGGCGAACGGCGTCAGCTGACCATCACCCACGGCTTGGTCGAAGCCACCCTCCAATCGCGCTCGCACATGGACCATGTCGAATCGGGCGGCGGCAGGGTGGGCGCGGCGGTCCCCCAAGTCGATGTGCCTCCATGTGTCCACCTGGCCGCGGCTGCCGCGCACTTCGGCGTAGGCATGCCACGGACCGCGCCAGGCATGGCCGTACAGCATTCCGAGTGATTCCACGGCGCGTGTCCGGCCGTCGCGTTCGTGAGCCATCCAGGCATCACCGCGCCCCATGGCGACGCCGACGAGCCACTGCGGTCCCAGCGGGTAGGTGACGCCGCTCATCACGCCCGTCTCCGAGCGCCCATCTTGCATCATGCCTGGATTGCCGGTGGCGCCAGACGGCGTGGCCATTGCCATCCATGCATGGCGTGTCTCAGGGCCGTCGCGCCATTGCTGGCGTTGCGACCACTGCGGGCCAAATTGCGCAAAGCTGTCGAGCAACCCGTCATGGATATCGGTGAAGGATTGGCCGGACAGGCTGTCCAGTGTGCGGGTCGCCTGGGCCACGTCGTCGATGCGCAGCACGGAGCCAGCGGATGCCAGCAATTGACGTTGCGCGGTGTTGAGCGTGTCGGGAGCCGCTTGCGCGTAGGCATCGGCTGTGTCGAACGCCCGGTCGAGGTTGGCTGCGCTGGCCAGGATCTGCGGCGTACTGGCGTTGGCGGCCATCACCGCCTGCATCGAAATGCGGATGAGGTCGAACCACACGTCGTTGCTGGCATAGCGCACGCTGCCTTCCAGGAACAATCCAGGCGACGTCCATTGCGCAAACTGTCCAAACACACCGCCGTTGGCGTGGATGATGTGCTTCGAACCTGCGGCGGGAAGTGGATAGGGCCCGAAGGAGTCGGTGTACACGCTGAGCTCAAGCGTGCCGCCCAACTGTGCCTGCCCGGTAATCTGCAACGGTCCCGCCTGGAACGCGGGGTCGTTTGGCGCCAACTGGAACGCTAAGGTTCCGCCTGACGTCTGGGAGAAGTTGCCGTCGATGGTGCCGAATGCGGAATCCAGCACTGGGAAGCCCGTCACGACCATTCGCCCGCTGTTGGCGACATCGCCGTTCACACGGCCAGCGAAATACAGTTCGCCATTGTTGGTCACGTTGCCGGTTAACTGGCCGTAAAGAGCGGCCAAACCTGCATTGTCCAGACTGCCGCGTACGGTGCTTCCAGGCTGGATGAATAGCCCGTTGTCCAAGTCTGGCGTGAAGGTGGGTTGGACCAGGATGTTCCCTTCGATGTTGCCATCCACGAAGAGCGAGCTGAAGCCATCGACCGTGACGTTGGAGACCAGGGCGTTGAATGCCGAGACCCTGAGGTAGCCGCCGCCGGTTACCGCGGTGCCGCCGCCGAAGACATACCGATCGCCGGGCGACGTGCCAAGGCCCAAGTCCAGGCCTGAGCCGGCGGGCAGGCTGATGTTCAATGCGAACGCACTGTCGCGGCCACCGGTCATGACGGCTGGCTGCGTAACGACGCAGTCGCTGGTCTGCGGAGGCAGGCACGGCCCGGATTGATCAGGCGGCGGGGGCGGGGGAGGTGGCGGAGGCGGAGGCGGCGGAGGTGGAGGCGTTTCGGGGGGCGGCGTGGTGCGCACGCCACTGCCACCGCCACCACAAGCGGTGGCAAGCGAACACAGAGCGGCGACAACCGCTAGAGACAGCAAGCGACAGCAAAAGCGCTGGGCGTTCATGGCAACTCCTCAGCGTGACTGCTGCGCACCGTTCGCGGTGATACGCAATGGGTGACGGGCAGGCACACCAAGAGTCAACGAAAAAACCGCCTTGGGCCGGCATCGCCTGAGCAGGGGAGCTTCGGCGCCGCGCCCCGGTTCAGGTAGTCGATAATGGTTCGTCACCCCTTTTTCCCCGGCGTATGTCCATCACCCTCACCGAGTTCGCCCGCCCACGGCTATTCCCGCGCGAGCCGCGTCGCAACACCATCCAGGGCATCACGCCTGAGCAGTTCGAGCAGCACCTCAATACGGTGCCGCCGCTGAGGGTGTTGGACGGCTATGCACCGTTCTGCAAACTGCATGTGCATCGCAATTGGACCCGCACACGCTGCCTGGCGGTGCCCATCACAGACGAAAACCAGCACCTGCTGCGCTCGGACTACGAGGCGCGTACGCGTGAGGAACTGCCGGTGCTGGTGCGCTGGTTCGAGGGCATCGAGCCGCCGGTGGCGGAGTACCTGGTGGTCATCCTCTACAGCCGCGAGCAATTGGCGAGGGAAGGCACGACGATTGACGCTGATTGGGGCGTGGTGGGCTGCATGTACACCATGGAGCCGGAGGAAACGCCGATGGCACCGGTCACGATGATGCGCAATGCATTGGGCGTTGAGGAAGGGGGCTCGGGCGTGGCGCTGGACCGGGAGGCCTACGCGCGAAGCGTGGCGTTCTGGCGAACCCATGCCAATTGGCGGGGGTGATGCCGCCCGGTCAGCCCCTACTTTCGGCACTCATTGGGTGCACGCCTAGCCACCATCATGGCTGCGCACGAACGACTTCCGCGGAACGCCTCCCATGAAACTGAAGTCCCTGCTGGGCTGCATGTCACTGACCTTGGCTGCGGCCTGTGCCCTCCCGCTGCATGCGGAAGAGGCCCCGTCGTCCGTGGGCATCCATCTCGTGTCGCAGGGCGGGCAGTGGGAGGTGCGCTATGCCCTGCCGCGTCCGGCTCGAACGCTGCGTTTCGTGCGAGTCGACCAAAAGGGCAACCGCGCCAAGACCTGGACTCCGGTGGATCCCGAATTGACGATCGCGCTGGAGGGCGGAGAAGAGGTCATTCGCCGGACGGACGGCGCGGCCTTCGACCACGTCGCATTCCGCATGTCGCCGCGCTACATGACGTTGGAGAAGGATTACGCGCCATTCGCCCCGTTTGGCGACGGCGGGCTGCTCATCCATAGCGGCCGATTCCATGCGTGCGTGGATCGCTGCGTGGGCGGCGAATCATTCCGGTTGTCATTGCAGCCACCGACAGGCGCGCATGGCATCGTCCACGGGCAGGTCGTGCCTACCATTCGTATCGAGGACAGTGGTGACGGAACCAACCTGTATGTCGGGCGCGCGCTACCGGTGGCTACGCCGGATGTGGTTGCGGTGATCGACGCGGCGTTCCCGGCCGACACGCGAGGGCGACTGGAGTCGCTGTTGCCTCGGCTGATGGCGTTCTACGGGCATGAGTTCGGTGTGCTGTCGTCGCGGCCAATGCTGTTCGCCTCGCGCGACGAGGCGCATCCTGACGGCGGTTACGGTTTCCAGGGCGGGACACTGCCAGGGCAGGTCTTCATGCATCTGTACGGCCGCCACGAGGCCTTCAAGACGGCGGCATTCGCGTCGCGGCTGGATTGGTTCTTCGCGCACGAGGCCGCGCATCTGTACCAACGGTTCGCCCCTCTGGCCGATGCGGGCGACAGCTGGATCCACGAGGGCGGGGCTGATGCGCTGGCGGCCGTCGCGCTGCAGGCGCTGGGGGTGGTGGAACGGGGGGCAGTGGAGGCGCGATTGCAGTCCTCGCTGGGCACCTGTGCCGCTGGCATTGGGCAGCACGCGCTGACGCAGGCGCACGTGGACGGTTCCTTCGAGGCCTCTTATGCCTGCGGCTTCGTCATGCAGATGGCGGTGGATGCCGCTGCAATGCGTGCCAGCCAAGGGGCTTGCGGCCTCGCCTGCGTGTGGCGCGAGTTCCAGGCCAAGGTCGCTGCGGGCGCAGCTTGGAATACCACTACGTTCATCGATGTGGCGGCGCAGCGGGTGGATTCCCGCACCGTGCGGTTCCTCCGCGACGTGGCATACGAGGTGCCCGCACAGCCTGACGCGCTGCTTCGGGACGGGCTGGTGAAGGCGGGATGGACGTTGCCGGCCCCTGCTTCGGGGACGCAGTAACGTCAGCCCGGCAGTGGCCCCTCAGCGCAGGTCAACTTCGCCTACCTTGTCGCGGTAGCTCTTCTTGGGGTCAACGCCCAGCAGCAGCTTCACGCCTGCCAGGAGGCTGTTTTCGTTGAGCCAGACCTGTGCCTCGCCGGTGTCCATGCGGAGCAGGCGCAGTTTGGGATCGTCCTTGCCTCCCTCAAACCACGCGGCAATGAACGGGTTCCACAGGCGGTCGATGACGGCGCGGTCGTTGTCGATGACGACATGGCCACTGATGCTGGCGAACAGTTCGTGGTCCTTGGAAGCAAACGTGGCGACGGCGACGTGTCCGCGGCTCCCCTCAAGCGATTGGGCGAGTTCGGTGTCGCTGGCGGTAAAGAACCACAACGGCGCACGCTGATCCTCGGCCAGTGCGGTCATGGGGCGCGGACTCACGCCCGTGGCGCCGAGCATCACGGTGCGGTCCTTTTCCAGCGCCTTCCACAACTTGGATTCCAGGTCTTGTTGTTGGGTCACGGCTGCTTCCGGGGAATGTGGGTGACCACAGGTGTAACCGCGCCTGTGTGATCGAGGCGTGCTCGCCCAGGTCCGAGGCAGCGGTTGGCTGTTAATGTATAGGGATGTCCAAATTGCTCATGAACCTGCGCAACGTGCCCGATGACGAGGCCGACGACGTGCGCGCGATGCTCGATGAACACCGGATCGCGTATTACGAAACCAAGCCCAGCCGGTGGGGCATTTCTTTCGGCGGCATCTGGGTGACGGATGAGGCTGACTTCGCCGAAGCCAAGCGCCACATGGCCGAGTACCAAGCGCGGCGACAGCGGCGCGCCCGCGAGGAGTACGAGGACGCAAAGCGCCAAGGCACGGCAGAGACGTTTGCTTCGGTGTTGCGCAACGAGCCGGCACGGGTCGCGCTGACCGTGCTGGGCATCCTGTTCATGCTGGCCTTGCTGGCGCTGCCGGTGATCCTGTTGCGCGGCTGAACCCCTCGGAGTGGGGCGTGCGTAGCCCGTTTCCGTGGCGATGCGACGCGGATTGCCGGCCAGTCGCGCGACGACGACGGGGGTTTAGCGCGTCAGCTCCAACACCGGCTGGAAGCCCCCGTAGATGAGCCGTTTGCCGTCAAACGGCATCGGATTCTTCTCCGGATCCATGCGCGGGTCGTTGCCTTCCATCATCTTCTTCATGCCCGCGTCGCGGGTAGCCTTGTCCGGCCACTCGATCCAGGAGAACACCACGGTCTCGTCCTCCTGGGCTTTGACCGCGCCGTAAAAATCAGTGAGCTTGCCGTGGGGGACGTCGTCGCCCCAGCACTCCAGAACGCGCAGAGCGCCGTATTCGATGAATACCGAGTCGCCCAAGCGCGCGTGCGCTATGAACTTGTCCTTGTTGGCAGTCGGGACGGCGAGAATGAATCCATCGACGTAGGACATGGCAGGCTCCTGGCAGCGGGCGTGCCTGCGACTGTGTGCTTGCGTATGGAAGCGCCGCGTGAAAGCGGCTTTCCGGGAAAATGCGTGGCCCCGAGTCCTGGCCGGTGCGCCCGGTTGCGGCCGCCACGTAGAGCGGCGGCCGCCTTGCATCCCGGGCGCGCCTTACGGCGTGTCGGGCTGGATCAAGTAAGGCAGTGCCGCATCAAAGCTCCAGGCAAGCGAGAGCGCAGGCTGGATGTGGCCCTGCTTGTGCGCGGACGCCGCCTCGTTGGCGCCCCACGCCGAACTGACGAGGCGCTGGTTGGGAGTGCCATGGTGGCCAGCGGAGCTGAAGCCGCAATCGCCCACCTCATAAAACGACTTCTGCGAGGGCAGCAGGCGCTTGGCGTTGAAGGCCAGGCCGCGGCTGTGAGTCATGTAGTAGGTGGCGAAGGCATCGGCCATCAGCTCGGTGCGACGGGTGGCTTCTGCGCCGGTCAGCGGTGAATTGAACAGGCCCTTCTTGAACTGCACTTGATGGCCGAATTCGTGCGCGAGGATGGCGCGCGGGCCGGTTTCGCCAAGGCCAACGGCCGCCATGCCCTGCATGATGCCGTCACCCATCACGATGCGCTCCGGGATGCCGAGCGCCGGCAGTCCCGGGAATGCGAAGGCATTGAAGGTGAACAGGGGGTGTGCACCCTTTTTCAGCGCCGGGTCAAGGTGCACCACGGTGTAGATCAGGTCGGCGACTGCGCTTGCCAGCGGGCCCGGCCCGTACAGGATCTCGACGGCGCGCTCGGTGCGCTCCAGGCTGCTGAACACGGCGGTGCCGTGCATCGGAACCATGTCGAAGTTGCCCGTGACGTCCCAGAAGTGCTTGAGGTCGCGGAAATCGTGGGTCAGCTTCAGTGTGTACTCGCCGTTGGCGCCGTAGGTGTTGGCGGCCGTGCCGTCGCCGTAAACCAGGGCATCGTAGCTGGGCAGGTCAAGCCCGCCGAACACGGCCAGGATGTACAGGCTGGTGTCGTTGATGCTGGCGATCTGGCCGTCGATATAGTCGCCCAGTGCGGTCGGGTTGCACTGGTAGTCACCGGGGTTGATCGCGTTACGTGCGATCTGTGCCCACTGGGTATCCCCAATGCCGTGGCGGAGCGCATCGCTGGCCTTCCAGTCCCGCGGCAGCTGGGCCTTGAGTGCTTCGGCGCGGGCCAGCAGTGCGGGGTATTGCGTGCTCGCATTGGCAGAGGCGGATGGCGTGGCAGCTGCGACCGACGGGGCGGCGCTGAGGCCCATCGTCAGGGCGGCGGCGACGCAGGTGCCAAGCAGGGTGTGCTTCAACATGCGGATTTTCTCTCCGGGTCACTATCCATAGTTGGGCGGTCTTTCGCTGTTGCCGACCACCGCGATGCTGCCTCCGCGGGCGGGGCAAGCTTGGGTAGAACGCAGGGATGAGTGCCTTACCCCCCCCTCGGCGGTTGCCTTCGGCTTGAGGGTGGCAGTTGCAGTCCTAGGGTCGATGGGCGTTGGACGACTGTGCAGCTTCCCCCGTACCATCCCTGCTCATGAGCGTAGCCCCCTTGCATGCAGAGTTCGGCTCCGGGCACGGACAGGACGTCCTCGAGAATGCCGGGGTCTACAAGACCTTGCTTGAGTCGACCAAGGCCATCCCCTGGAAGATCGACTGGGCGACGATGCGCTTCGCCTACATCGGTCCTCAGATCGAAGCGCTGCTGGGCTGGCCGCAGGGCAGCTGGGTCACGGTGGAAGACTGGGCATCGCGCATGCATCCGGAAGACCGCGAGTTTGTCGTGGGGTTCTGCGTGTCGCAGTCGCAGGCCGGCGTGGACCATGAGGCTGACTATCGCGCACTGACCCCGGACGGCGGCTATGTCTGGATCCGCGACGTGGTGCACGTGGTGCGCAAGGCCAACGGCGAGGTCGACAGCCTGATCGGGTTCATGTTCGACATCAGCGAGCGCAAGAAGGCCGAAGAGGAACTGCTGCGCCTGCACAAGGAGCTCGAGCAGCTGTCGCTCACCGATGGACTGACGGGCATCGCCAACCGGCGCATGTTTGACCAGCGGCTGGAGATGGAATGGAATGCGTCGCGGCGCAGCGGCAAGCCGCTGTCGCTGGTCGTGCTTGATATCGACTACTTCAAGCAATACAACGACACCTACGGGCATGTCGCCGGCGATGAATGCCTCAAGCGTGTCGCGCGACTGCTGGGGGACATCGCACGGCGGCCGCGGGATGTGGTGGCCCGGTTTGGCGGCGAGGAGTTCATTCTGTTGCTGCCCGAGACCGACGAGGCGACGGCCCGCGAACTGGCGGGCCGGTGTGCAAGCGGTCTGGCGGGTTTGCGGATTCCGCACGGGGGCTCAGGCGTGAGCGATTGCGTGAGCGCCAGCATTGGCGTGGGCACGGCCGTGGTGGGGGAAGGCGCTGTCGCCCGCGATTTTGTCGAAACCGTGGATCGGACGCTGTATGCCGCCAAGAGCGGAGGAAGGAACCGGATCGAAGTGAAGGGCGCATAGCGCGCCCGCGTTCCCACTGGAACGCATCTGCCGGGGATCAGACGCCTGTCGGCACCCGGCACCGACGCGAGTCCGCGTGTCTGGACCTCCCCTTTAGAGGAATTGCCGACCTCGGTCGACCCTGACAGGTTGGGCGGACCCACCGCCGAACCCGGGCAAGGAGACGACTCATGAAACAGGCCCCCACCCCTCATCATTCGCGGAGCACGCGCTTGCCTTGGCTGGCATCGGCGCTGGTCGGCGCGCTCTCGTTGGCGGGCACTGCCGCCGCACAGACGGCACTGCCGCCGAACCTGATCTCGCTTCCGGCCTTCGGCCTATCGTTGATCACCGATTCCGGCGGCCGTTCCACGCTGCGGTTCAGCACGACCACGTGGAACAACGGCGCCGGGCCGCTGGAACTTGCCGCCGGTGAAGTGGAGACCGGGTCGGGCAAGCTGCGTGTGTACCAAGTCGTGTACCAGAGCGGGGGTGGTTCGACCCTCAATTATGCCGGTGCGTTCGAATACCACCCGCAGCACGAGCACATGCATTTCAATGACTATGCGCTGTACACGCTCCAGCCGGTCAATGCGCCGGGCGGGTCGGAGCGCATTGGTGCCAAGACCACGTTCTGCGTGATGGACACCTCCCCGATCAGCCTCGGACTGCCGGGTGCGCCGGGTCAAGCGTTCTACAGCCGGTGTGGCCGCGACCTCCAGGGCATGTCGGTGGGGTGGGGTGACACCTACGGCGCGCATCTCGCTGGCCAGGAGATCGATTTCAGCGCCAACGCCGATGGCATCTACAAGCTGAAGATCGAAGTCGACCCCAAGAAGGTTCTCGTTGAATCCAATGAGAACGACAACCTGTCGTGCGTGCTGCTCAGCATCAAGAAGCCGAGCACCGTGACCGTGCTCGACAGCAGCGGACTGTGTTCTTCGGTGGCGTCCATCTCGCCTAATTCGGCGCGCGTGGGTACCAGTGTGCAGGTCACCATCACCGGATACGGGTTCACCCCTGGCATGGGTGTCAGCTTTGACGGCGGAGGCGGCTCACGGCCAGTCGCCAGCAACGTGCGGTTGGCGTCGGACACCGCCACTGTCGACCAGATCACGGCCACCGTGACCGTGCCTTACAAGAAACAGTCTGGAAAGAGTCAGTACTGGAACGTGCGTGTCGGCAGCGGCGGCACGTTGTATCGGGGCTTCATCGTCACCCGATAGTAGCTCGTGGCGCGGCACCAGTTTCGTTTGGATAAGCCCGTTCCTCTTTTGTGGAATGGCTTGGCTATTTCGGGTCTGGCACCGTGCCGTTGGGACACATGGAGCGCGTGTTTTTCGGGTCATGACAAGTGAGTCCCACGAGTATTTGCATCCGTTCAATCAACCTGTGTATGGGAGACTGAAATGATTAAGCTGACGACGAAATCACTTGCGACGGCTGTGCTGAGTGTAGGCGCGACCCTGATGGTGGGCGCTGCCTGCGCTGGCGATAAAGACCCGCCCCCGACGGACCTCATCTGCCACAACATTGGCGGGCCGCGGGACTTGGGCGCCAACTGTGAAGCCACCGGCAACTGTTCGGTAGAGCTGGTAGGCGGTGGGACTATCATTTTTACCAATGACGACCAATTCCTGGGGATTGTGATTGGGGCCGGGGATAATTCAGCTGCGGCCCACATCGCCCATGGGGATGGCTTCGTCGATCTTCTTTTTGATCCGCCGTTGCACCTGGCATCGGAGATAGGTCCCCACAAGGCGTCCAACGTGGAGTGCATGGGGACGCGGGTCATCCCGCAGCCGGAGGAGCCGGGAAACTGACCCGGCAGCGGAGGGTCTGCGCGCAGAGACGCGGCAGCGATTGAACGGGATTCACACCGTTTCAACTGCGCCGCGTTTCTGCTTCGGCTGGATTACGTAATGCAGTGGGATGCAGCCGGAAGCTGGCGCAGTGCGACCAGCGCGCGTCGGCGTACACCCAACTTAGAAAAGACGCTCTGCAGGTGTTTCTTGACGGTGTCTTCCATGATCCCCAGCTCCTGCGCGATTTCCTTGTTGATGCATCCCCGGCGTAGGAGCGCTACGACCTGCAATTCCCGGGGGGTGAGTGCTTCGGTAGCGTCGATGCGGAGTACATCGGATGGTGCTTCCGACTGATCATGGTTCGAAAGCCCTAATAGGTCCGCAACCGCCATCGTCAGCGCTGCACGCGACAGCCATAGTTCGCCTCTGTTTACAGCGCGAATGGCTTTGAGGGCGGCCTGGGGCGGGCATGTTGCCAGCAAGAAGCCGTGCAGCCGATGGCGCAACACGTCGACCACGACGCCCTCGTAGGGTGCGTCCCCCAGCAGGAGCACGCGCAATTGTGGGTGCTGCTCGTGGATTCTCTGCAGCGATTGTGAGTAGAGCGTATCCAGCAACGCTCTGTCGAGCAGCAGGACTTGGGTGCGATGACGCTCCACACCGGTGGTCAGGCCAGCGGCGTCCACAGCAGGCTCGTTGATGATCTCAATGCCTGCCTCGCAGGCGAGCATGGAAACCCATGCCGCATGCAGGGACTGGCGGTTGGACGCGATCATGACCGCGATAGGCGCGACGGCGGGGGCCGGGAACTCCTCGAGGTCAGACGGTGGCGGGTAGGTTGCCGCACCGGTACACGCAGCGCGGTCTTGTTCTACGTGCATCGTAATCATCCTGTTCGGTTGAACAGCGACGGGACGTTTGCCGGGGACCTAACTCCGGATCGCGCATGGCGAGCCAGGCGCGCTTACTTGGATGAATGTCCCAAATACCCCAAAGGACCAGATCCAAGCCGGTTGCACTCCACGTCCCCGGATGTGATCGCCTGTCCATGTGCTGTTCGTTTCCCAGCCGACCGGGAAGCGCGTATTCAGCACTACGACGCAGCTAGCGAAACACGGTCAGGCGAACGGGGCGTTTCACCCACGCGGGGGATCACGCCTGCCGGTCCGCCAACGGGGCAGAGTGACGCGGCTACGGGCTCACCGGGACAACAGGCCCCCGCCCGGAGGTTCGCCGATTCCATGCCCTCGTTGCGCCTCGCCACATCTGGGCGGAGCGGGGCTAGGCCGCTACCCGCATCCCAGCATCAGCCGAATGTCGTTCGCCTGGGCGACGAAGTAGCTGGACTGGTCCGGCGTCAGCCACCGCCCCGAATGCGTCTGTGCCAGTTGGGCGAAAGCTTTCAGCGCGTGGCACGCAAGCGCCGTGCGTGATGCGGCCAGCCCCCGCAAGGCCGCATTGAGGTTGGCGCGGAGTGCAGGGGCGACGGGCGCGCCCTCCAGTGCTTCGACATCATCGCGCAGCTCGAGGATGGCGGACTGAGGAGTAGGACCGTCCTGTCGCACCACCACGTTGTGCATGCTGCCGGCGGCGATTTTCGTTACACCTGAAAGCCCCGGGGGAATGGTGGCCTGCGAGTAGGTATTGTCGCCCCACGCCACCAGCGTGCCATCGGCGCGCAGCGCAAGGCCGTGGAGTGCGCCCGCCTCGATGGCCACCACGTCGGACAGGCCTGCGGGCACGTCCATCACGGGAGTGTCCGCGCCCCAGGCCACGACGGTGCCGTTCTCCAACAGCGCCAGGTTGTTCACACTGCCGGCGGAAATGGCGACCACGTTGGCGAGGCCCGGGGGTGCGCTGGCTTGGCCATCATCGTTGCGGCCCCATCCCACCACCGTGCCATCGGATTTCAATGCCAGCGCGTGGTACGAACCCGCGGAGATGGCTGTGACGTTGCTGAGGCCATCAGGCACCGTGGCGCGGCCGTCGTCGTTCCAGCCCCAGGCCACCACGGTGCCGTTGGAGCGGAGCGCCAGCGCGTGGCCGCCGCCCTGCGCAACCGCCATGATCCGGTTGAGTCCCGAGGGCATGGAGGATTCGGGCTCGGTCTGCAGGTAGCCCCAGGCCGCCAACGTGCCATCGGATTTGAGTGCCACGTTGGAGTTACCGCCGGCGGCCACCGCCACCACGTCAGTGAGTCCTGCAGGAACATCGGTCCTGCCAAACACCGGGTAGGAGATGGCCACGACGCTGCCGTCGGCGAGCACAATCACGCTGTGCGCGCTGCCGGCGGCGATGGCCCGGGGATTGGTGATTCCGGGGGGCAACTCCAGCTGCCCCTGTTCGCCGTCGCCCCATGCGACCACCGTGCTCTGGGCCGCGCCTAACGCGGGCCAGGCCAGGCAGGCGGCAAGCCAGAGTCCGCGCCAGTGACGCGGACGCTCGGAGCGGAGTACGTCCGGATTGCGCGGGTCGGCAGGCAGGTTTTCACATGCGTACATTGTTCGAGCTCCGGCGAGCACGGCCACCGGGTCTTGCGGAGACCGCATGGACAGACCGTGGGTGTGTTCAATGAGTCACGCGGAATGCTGATGGCGGCGGTCAGTCGAAAATGAACGCAGCGGGTGACTTGCCCGGCATTTCCGCTGGACAATAGGCCTCTTTCCAACGTGCGCCCGGTGCCATGCTCGCTCTGCGCCTTACATTGCTCTTCTTGTTGATCGCGGCCAGTACCGTGGTTCATGTGGTGCCACTGTTGCTGGTGGCATTGGTGAAGGCCTTGTTGCCCTCCAAGCGCTTGCGCGTGGCCAGCAACCCGCTGCTCACGGGGCTGGCGGAAAGCTGGATCGGCGTGAACAACTGGATGTGGGACCGCTTCACCGATACGCGGCTGACGGTTCGTGAAGACGCCGCCCCGCAGCCGGACGGGCATTACCTGGTTCTGGCCAACCATCAGAGTTGGGTAGACATCCTGGTGCTGCAGAAAGTGTTCAATCGCCGCATGCCGCTGCTGCGCTTCTTCCTGAAGCAACAGCTGTTCTGGGTGCCGCTGCTGGGGCTGGCGTGGTGGGCGTTGGATTTCCCATTCATGGGGCGGTACACGCCCAAGCAGATCGCGCGGCGACCCGAGTTGGCCGGGCGAGATATTGCCGCCACGCGCCGGGCCTGCGAGAAGTTCCGCGCCATTCCCGTGGCGATCATGAACTTCGTGGAAGGCACGCGCTTCACTGCGGCCAAACACGCCAAGCAGGCATCGCCTTACCGGCACCTGCTCAAGCCCAAGTCCGGCGGGGTGGCGTTTGTGTTGGACGCGATGGGCGAGGGCTTGCACGCAATCCTGGACGTGACGATCGCGTACCCCGGCGGCTCGCCGTCGTTGGTGGACTTGTTGGCCAACCGTGTGCCGGAGGTGCGTGTTGACGTGCGCCAACGTGCGATCCCGCAGGAAATGCTGCGCGGCGACTACCAGAACGACCGCGCGTTCCGTGCGCAGTTCCAGCAGTGGATGAATGGGGTGTGGCGGGAAAAGGATGACGCGCTGGGGCAACTGTTGGGCAATGGCCGCTGAGGCATAGGCGGGGCGCGGCTTTTCGCCTGACGGGCACGGTAATGCGACCTGGGTCGCGAAACGCGGCCCCACACTGCCGGTGGGATAGGGGTCCAAGAGCGTGACTTCGCTTCTGGTGCCCCTGCGCGTCGTGTAGCCCCGCTTCCTCGGCTATGCTGCCGATCAGGGGGAGGGGCTGGCGCATGCGTTCACGCAGGAAGCAATGGGCAATCATGCTGGCGGGCTTGGTCGCCGTGATCGGGCTGGTCGGCCTTGGCGCATGGCTGGTGGTGGGGCGGCCGCGAGCCCCTGCCGTCGCTCACGTGAACCTGCGAGTGGGCGTGTACGACAACGCGCCCAAGGTATTCGTCGACCGTGACGGCCGGCCTGCCGGCCTGTTTGTGACACTGCTCGACGCAATGGCCCAGCAGGAAGGCTGGCAGCTGGAATACGTGCGCTGCGAATGGGCCGACTGCCTGGAGCAGCTGGCCGATGGTCGCCTGGACCTGATGCCGGACGTGGCCTACACAACGGAGCGCGCCACCCGCTTCGACTTCCACCGCATGCCGGTGACGTACTCCTGGTCGCAGGTTTACCGTCGGCCCGGGGTGCGCGTGAACTCGTTGCGGGACTTGGCCGGGCTGCGCGTCGCGTTGCTACGCGGGGGGATGCAGCAGCGTGCGTTGTTGGACGCGCTGGGCCCCATGGGCAAGCGTGCCACGCTGCTTGAAGCCGACAGCTATCCGGAAGCATTTGCCTTGGCGCGCGACGGCCGGGCGGACGTGGTCGTTTCCAACAATTTCTTTGGGCGCCGCTCTGCGCGTGCCTTTGGCCTGGAAGCAACACCGGTGCTGTTCTCGCCAGCGAGCCTGTATTTCGCCGCAGGCAAGGGGCGACATGCGGGTGAGCTGCAGCGCATCGATGCCAGTATTGAGCGTTGGCAGGAGGATCCGCGCTCGATCTATTTCCAGGCCATGAGCCGTGCACTGGCGCCCGCTCCCGTGGTGCTGATGCCGCGCTGGGTGTGGCCCGCCGCAGCCACCGGCGGCACCCTGCTGCTGGCGTTGGCGGTGTTTGCACTGGTCCTGCGCTGGCGGGTGAAACGCGCCACGGCAGACTCCGAACATGCCCGCCGGCAGCTGGAGCACGTGCTTGAAGTGAGCCCCGTGGCGCTGTTCCTGGCACACCAGCAGGGCGAGGAGCTCGTGCCGGATTGGGTCAGCCCCAACATCACGCGGCTGTATGGGTTCCAGCTCGACTGCATGATGCAGCCGGACTGGTGGCGCAGCCACGTGCACCCCGACGACCGCAACGCACTGGAGTCGGCCGTGGGATACCTGCGGCACCAGCCGCTGCTCACGCGGGAGTACCGCGTGCGGGATGGGCAGGGCGCGACGCGCTACATCCACGAGCGACTGCAACGTCTCTCGGGAGGGAAGGGCGCTCCGCTGCAGGTGGTGGTGACGTGGACGGACTTGTCCGAAGCGCGTGCGCATGCGGCGGAACTGAGTTTCGTGGCGCACCACGATGCGCTGACCGGTTTGCCCAACCGGCAGCTGCTTCACCTGTATGTGGAGGATGCGGTGCAGCGCCCAGGGGCGGCCTTGTCCGTGGTGGTGCTCGACCACAACCGGTTGCGCAACATCAACGACACGTTGGGCCATGCCATTGGCGACCAGGCGCTGCAGGCGGCAGCGAAACGGCTGACGGGCATCCTGCCGGAAGGCGGCTTCCTCGCGCGGTTGGGCGGCGGTGAATTCGTGCTGGTGCTGCCCGGCGGCGACGAGGACCGTGCCGCCGCCTGCGCCCAGGCGATGCTGGACGCGTGCGCACAGCCCCTGTTGGTCGCCGAGCATCCGGTCGTGATGACCGCATGTGCGGGCATCGCCATCTTCCCGCAGGATGGAGAGGGTGCCGATGCGCTGTTGAAGCACGCCGAGCTGGCGCTGTATGAAGCCAAGCGCTTGGGTCCCGGCCGGTATGCGTTCTTCGAGATGGCGATGTCCACCGGTGCGGTGCACCGTCTGGCCATCGAAAATGGCCTTCGGCTGGCGTTGGTACGCGGTGAGTTGCGACTGCACTACCAGCCGCAACTGGACCTGCGCGACGGCACGTTGGTGGGTGTGGAGGCGCTGGTGCGCTGGCAGCATCCCGAATGGGGCCTGCTGTCGCCCTTGGAGTTTGTCCCCATTGCCGAGGAAATCGGCCTGATAGACGAGTTGGGGATGTGGGTGCTGGAGGCGGCCTGTCGCCAGTTGAAAGCGTGGGATGAAAGTGGCCTGCGCGTCCCTGCCGTCGCCGTGAATTGCTCGGTGAAACAATTGGACGCAGATCAGTTGCCTGCACAGGTGGCGGCGGTGCTGGCATCGGTGGGGCTGGCCCCCGATCGCGTGGAGCTGGAGATCACCGAGTCCGTGCTGATGCGCCACCCGGAGCGGGCCGTCGCGGTGCTGCAGGCGCTGACGGCCTCCGGCGTGCGATTGGCCATCGATGACTTCGGTACCGGCCACTCATCGCTGGCGTATCTCAAGCGCCTGCCGCGGGCGCGGCTGAAGATCGATCGCGCGTTCGTCAGCGGCATTGGCAATGACCCCGATGACGAACAGATCTGCCGCACGGTGATCGCGCTGGCCCGGAACCTCCAGATGCAGACGCTGGCCGAGGGCGTGGAACAGTCGCATGAGAGCGACTTCCTGCGCGCCGAAGGCTGTGACCTGGTGCAGGGCTACCTGTATGGGCGGCCCATGGCGGCCAGCGACTTCGAGGACTGGCTTGCTACGCGAGCCGCGGCTGGGCAAGGCGGCTAGGCCGCCCCGCCCGGATGCGACCGTGGATCAGAAGCGGTATTCCACCGTCAGGCTCACGCTGCGCGCGTCCCGCTTGTCGTTCGACAATTCGTACTCGTCGTTGACCGGGTTGTACTGAACCTGCGAGTAGCGGTACTGGTTGTACATCAGGCCGACGTCCAGCAACGGCAGGATCGTGGTGCCGACGCCGACGCCCACGTAGGTGCCGCCGTCGTGGTCGTCGAACGCGCGGTGGTCCGTGACGGGCGAGGTGTTGAGGGGGTGGTCCACCGAGGTGGCTTCCAGCTCGTGCCTGAAGCCGACATACCCGGCGCGGCCCACGGCGTACACCGGCACCACCGGCGGCTTGATGCGTGCATTGAGGCCCACGAAGGCGTAGCGGGTGTCCAGCGTGTAGCTGTGGTCGACATAGCCGCCGGTGTAGTCAAAACGGCTGTTGTCTTCCTGCTGGCCCAGCTTGCCAACGCCGCCCTCCAGGCCCACCTGCGCCATGCCGATGCCCCAGCGGTAACCGGCGCTGGCCTGCACCAGGCTGCTGTCGTCACCATCGAAGTCATCGCCATTCAGCGCCATCTGGCCTGCCTGGCCGTTGATGAAGAAGTCGCCGGCATGGGCCAGGGGAGTGGCGGCAAAACAAGCGGCGAAGACCGCGACGTGGGCAAGCTTGCGCATGGGGAATGGGGTCCGTTGGGGAGCGTAGGCGCGCGTGCCGGGTCGGCTACGACGCAGCTGCGTAGGGTAACCGGCGTCAGTGAACGGCGCTGCAATCCTTCCCCAGAAACGTGCGCTGGTGCGTGAATCTGCCGGCTGGACTAATCGCCGGACACGGCATTCGGATCAAAGGCCAGCAGGTCGCCGGGCTGGCAGTCCAGCACGGCGCAAATCGCCTCCAGGGTGGAGAACCGGATGGCCTTGGCCTTGCCGGTCTTGAGGATCGACAGGTTGGCAACGGTGATATCCACACGGGCGGCAAGTTCGGTGAGCGTCATGCGACGTGCGTGCAGGACTTCGTCGAGCCGGATGAGGATGCCCATGTCAGACCGTGCCTTCCAGGTCGGCACGCATGCCGGCGCCGCGCGCAAATACGCCGGACAGGACGAACACCAGCAGTACGGCGAACCAGGATGCGATGGAGAATCCGTCCACACGCCCTGACTCCCACACCACTGCGGCGATGGCGGCGACGATCATGCGCAGCACTTCCAGCGCCAGAATGCTCCAGGCAATGGCCTCAAGGCGACGCGCGTTTTCGAGGATGAAGGGATCGCCATCACGGACGGTGTCGACGATGGCCAGCACGCGTCGCAGGATGCCGTGCACGATCACCGCCCCGATGATTCCGATCACCACGATGACGCGCAGGCCATTGGGCGCGTGCGGGTGCATGTTGACGAGGTCGAAGCCCAGCGGGCGCTGTGGCCAGCCTTCGATGAAGAAGCTCCACACCAGCAGAAACGAGATGCCGGCGGCGTAAATCACGTTGAGAAGGGTCAGCCCCTGGATGACCGGGCGGGCCACGGCAAGGGCGTGGGCAGAGGTTCGGGTCATGGCGGCAGTCCTGCGAAATTATCGTATAGCGATAATAGGCATATCGAAATACGATAAAAATAGGCTGGAAGTCACCCGCTTGGGTGTGGGCCCACACGGGGCCATTACGCGACCGGGCCAGCCGCGTGGGCCGGTCGCGTTGCTGCAGTTACTGTCATCCGAGCGGGAGGTCAGTCGCGCAGCGCTTGGTAGGCGTGCCAACTGGCATGACCCAGCACCGGATAGATGACCACCAGTCCCACCAGTGCGGTGGCGATGCCAATTGCCGTCAGCAGCACGATGATCAGCGCCCATTCCGCGCAGGCCAGCGGATGTCGCGCAATCGCCCGCAGGCTGGTGCGGATCGCCTCGCTGGCGCCAGTGTCGCGGTCGAGAATCGCCGGCACGGTGATGACCGACACGGCAAAACTCAGCGCGGCCAGGACACCGCCAATGATCGCCCAAGCGAGCCATTGGTCAGCGGACATCATCGCCAGTGCGCTGTCCCACAGCGACAGCTCAACGTTGGGCGCGATCGGTCCCATCGTGGCGTTGAGCACCCAGCCGGACACCAGGAACCATGCGGCGGCCAGGACGAGGAGCACGAGCGCAAACTGTTCGAGGTCGCTGCGATGTGGGCCCAGCCCGCGCAGCGAGGTGTCGAACGTGGGTGTCTCACCGATGCTGATCGCGCGTGAGGTTTCGACCAGACCCGCGCCCAGGATTGGCCCCAGCAACAGGAAACCGGTTGCCGCGGCGGCAATGAAATAGGGGTGGTTGCCCAAGGTGAAAGCCAGCCAGCCCATCACCGCCACGATCAAGCCGTACATCAAGCCAACCGTGGGCGTGCGGCGAAAATCGCCGATGCCGTTGGCAAGCCATTGGAACGGCTCGCCAGGGGCGATGTGCGAGGCCCCGTGGTCGGGGTGAGTGCGCAGTGCGCCAGAATGCAGGGTCATCTTGGCGTCCTCCATGAAGGACGGGACACGAGACCCGGGGCGGCATCGTCCGACGGGCGTGCGGGGGTGCTGTGTCGCGCACGATTCTAGCACCGCGCGTTGGTACAGGCGTTTGAAGCAATGCCTTGAACGCCCGTCTGAACGTTAGTTTTTCGATGGCCGGACGGCGTCGCTTCCACCGTCCGCGCGCGTCATTGCACCAGTCGGGTCACGTCGCCGTTGAGTACGGCCAGGCGCAGCGGATTGCCCGGGTCCGACAGCAGTTTGACCGTCAATGCCAGGCACATCACGACGAGCACCGGACGCACGGCGCGTCCGCCAAAGCGCATGGCGGCATGTGCGCCCAGTTGTGCCCCGAGCACGTTGGCCACGGCCATGGCCAGACCAGCAACCCACAACACGTGACCTCCGGCAATCATGACGGTGAGCGCGGCCAGGTTGCTGGCTAGGTTGAAATACTTGGTCTGTGCGGTGGCGCGCACCAGACCCAGTCCGCCGAGGGCCACCAGCGCCGTGGTCATGAACGAGCCGGTGCCAGGACCGAAGAAGCCGTCGTAGGCGCCAATCAGTGCAATCACCCCGGCCAGCGCGATCGGGCCGATGCGATGGTGGGAATCATCCTCGCGCATGCGCGGGGCAAGCAGGAAGTAGCTCGCCATCGCCACCAGCAGCACCGGAATGACGCCTGAGAGCACCAAGGGGTTCATGCGCTGCAGCAGCCACGCGCCGCCCACCGAGCCGACGAAGGCGCCCGCGGCCGGCAGGGCGAAGCGCCGGAAATCGATGTGGCCGCGGCGCGCGAACGCGACCACGGCACTGGTGGTGCCCAGGGCACTTTGCAGCTTGTTGGTGGCGATCGCGGCCACGGGAGGCACGCCCACGGCCAGCAGCGCGGGAATCGTCAACAGGCCACCGCCACCGGCCATGGCGTCAATGCCGCCGGCCACGAAGGCGACGGCCATCAGGAAAACAAGGGCCTCAGGGGCGAATTCCATCATTCAATTGCGGCAGGCAGGGCGCGCAGTGTAGCCAACGTCCCAGCCCGCAGACCGTGCGCCCCATACCGACAACGACCGTGGCCTGTTGTGACGCCGGGTGGGCCAAGGGATCAGCGGCGCACGGCCAGCACGCCGTCCAGGGCCAGTTCGGGCTTGAAGCCGGCCTTCTCCAGTCGCCTGGCCACTTCGCGCGGCACATCGCGGCCGCTGGTCAGGGCGTTGGGGGTGCCCGTGTAGTGGAACAACCGGCCGCCGCGGCGAAGGACGCGAGCCAACTGGTCGTAGAAGACCTGGGAGTAGAGCTCGCCCGCGATGCCGAAACGCGGCGGGTCGTGCAACAGCACGTCCACCGAGGAATTCGGCAATTGGGTGATGGCCTGCGAAACATCGGCGTGGCTCAACTCGAGCCGGCCGTCACTGGCCTCGGGATCGGGTGACCAGGGGTTGATCGTGCGCAACCACAGCACGTCGGCATTCTTCTCAAACGACTGGATGCGAGCCGCCCCCGCTTCCAGGCAGCAGGCGGCGAAGTAGCCCAGGCCACCGCAGGTGTCCAGCACGACCTTGCCCAGCGGCTGGACGAGGGCGACCTTGCGGCGCGCATCCTCCACCGGCGATGCCTTGGAGGTCGGCAGCATCTTGATGCCATCAATCTCGAAGGTAGGCGCGCCCCATTCGGTGGGGACCAGCTTGATCAGCGACCCGGAATAGCGCGCCACCGGCTCGAACGCCTCGCCATCCCAGTAATAGATGGTGCGGTCCTTGAGCTTGGGCGGGTACGGAAACGCCTGGCCGTGCCAGTGCCACGCATCCGCGGCCAGCATTACTTCCGTGGTGGTGCGGCCCAGGTCGAGCGAGCCGCTCCAACGATCGGCGCCGCCGTCACGCGCGGCCAGCAGCGCCTCGGCCAGCGGGCGGGTCAGCAGGGGGCCGGTGTAGTGCGGCACGGCGGGGGATCCGGAATCTGGAAAGGGGTGCAGGGTACCGGAACCTGCCGTGCCGCGCCGGGCTTACTGGACGCTGATGGTGCCCTTCATGATGGCGGCGTGACCCGGGAAACTGCAGAAAAACTCGTACGGGCCGCCGTCCTTGATCTTGGCGACAGCAAAGCTGACCGAGGTCGTCTCGCCACCACCGACCAGGGTGCTGTGCGCGATGACGCGCGCGTCGCCCGCCTTCACGAAACCGGCGGAGGCGCCGGCGCCCATCCCATCGGCGGCCACGGCCTGCATGTCGGCGGCCTTGGCGATGACGACGTTGTGGCCCATGGCAGCGACCGGCATCTTGCCGGTGTGCTTCAGCGTGATCTTGAACTCGCTGCAGGATGCCGGGACAACGATCGAGCCGACGTTGTACTGCATGGCATCGTCGCCTTCGATCTCGGTGGCACAGTTGCTGACCACAGCGGCGGGTTTGTCCGTCGCGGCAGGCGCAGGTGCGGGTGCAGGAGCGGTGGCCGGCGGCGTTTCGACCGGCGCAGGCTCGGGGGCGGCGGCCGGTGCGGGGGTCGTCTCTGCCGCTGGTGGCGGCGATCGTTCACTGCAGGCGGCCAATCCCAGCGTGCATGCGGCGGTGAGCATCAAGTGCGGCAACTTCATGTGAACGTCTCCACGGTTTTCACCGCGGCCGACTGTACTCCGCAGGGTGTAAGCCAGTGTCAAGGTCGCGGAAGGTCGTGCCGACGGACACCGGACGGGATGCTAGATTGTCGGCCCCACCCAGCCGTCTACCCGTGAGCCCGCGCATGAACACGCCGTCCTTCTACCCCGTTGGCACTCCCGGTCGTCCCTGGGGCGATGCGGAGCGAGCGGAATGGTTGGCGCGACAGGTACGCCAGCGCAGCTACGCCGATGAGGTGCTGAGCGTCATCGACGGCCTCCGCGACCGTTTTGACGTGGTCGAATACGGCCAGATTGAATACGGGCCCGACCGGTATCCGCTGTTGGCCCTGCGCAACCGTAACTGGCGTGACGACCTGCCCGTGGCGCTGGTGACCGGGGGCGTCCACGGCTACGAAACCAGTGGCGTCCACGGTGCATTGCGTTTTGTCGCGCAGGACGCGGATCGTTATGCCGGCCGCATCAACGTGCTGGTGGCCCCGTGTGTCAGTCCCTGGGCCTACGAGCGCATCCATCGCTGGAATGCCAACGCCATTGACCCTAACCGCTCGTTCCGCGCGGGCAGTCCCGCGGCGGAGTCGGCGGCCGTGATGGCACTGGTCGCGCCGCTGCGCGATCGCATCGTCGTCCATGTGGATCTGCACGAAACCACGGACACGGATGAAACCGAGTTCCGCCCGGCGCTGGCGGCGCGAGATGGCAAGCCGTTTGAACCCGGCACCATTCCCGATGGCTTCTATCTGTGTGCCGACAGCGAAGCGCCCGAGCCTGCGTTCCAGCAGGCGGTGCTGGCTGCGGTGGCCGAGGTGACTCACATTGCGCCCGCGGATCCGGACGGCACCATCATCGGCTCGCCCGTGGTGGCGCCCGGCGTGATCGAGTACGCGTACCGCTCGCTGGGGTTGTGCGGTGGCGTGACCAATGCGCGTTACCGCACCACGACCGAGGTTTATCCGGACAGTCCGCGTGCAACCCCGGCGCAGTGTGACGAGGCGCAGGCCGCGTCGGTGCGCGGGGCGCTGCATTACGCATTGGTCCATCCGTAAGCGCGCCACCTGACGTTCAGGGTTTGCGCTGCGTCGCAGTTTGGGAATTCGGTCATCGGGCGGGCGTGAACGCGATGGCAAGATGGGCCGCCTCCTCACCCTGAACGCGCCATGTCCCTCACGCCTGAACAAGCCCGCGACTACATGCACCGCCTGTTGGCGTCGATGGTGAAGGCGGGCGGCTCGGACCTGTTCATCGCGCACGATTTTCCGCCCAGCATGAAGTCCAACGGCCACATGACGCCGTTGACCGAGCAGAAACTCACCGGTGCGGTGACGGCCAAACTGGCCGAGTCGCTGATGAACGACAAGCAGCGGGCGGAATTCGCGCAGGAGATGGAGAGCAATTTCGCCATCGTCGTGCCGGGCGTTTCGCGCTTCCGCGTCAACGTGTTCGTGCAGCAGGGCCAGGTGGGCATGGTGGTGCGCACCATCGCCGCGGAGATCCCCAACTTCGAGAAGCTGCGCCTGCCCGAGGTACTGAAAGACGTGGTCATGGAAAAGCGCGGGCTGGTGCTGGTGGTGGGCGGCACCGGCTCGGGCAAGTCGACGTCGCTGGCCGCGATGATCGACCACCGCAACGGTACGTCAGCAGGCCACATCATCACGGTCGAGGACCCCGTCGAGTACGCGCACGTATCACGCAAGTCGCTGGTCACGCACCGCGAGGTCGGCGTGGATACCCACAGTTGGCACCACGCGCTGAAGAACACCCTGCGTCAGGCGCCGGATGTGATCCTGGTGGGCGAGATCCGCGATGCGGAGACGATGGAGCATGCGATCTCGTTCGCGGAGACCGGGCATTTGTGCCTGAGCACGCTGCACGCCAACAGCGCGAGCCAGACGATGGAGCGCATCATCAACTTCTTCCCGGAGGAACGGCGGACGCAGTTGCTGATGGACCTGTCGGCCAACCTGCGGGCGATCGTCTCCCAGCGCCTGATCCGCACGGAAGATGGCAAGGGGCGTGTGGCGGCGATCGAGATCCTCATCAATACGCCGACCATTGCCGAGAAGATCTTCAAGGGCGAGTTCAACGAGCTCAAGGGCATCATGAACCGTTCGCGTGAGCTGGGCATGCGCACCTTCGACTGGGCGCTGTTCGAGCTCTACAACGAGGGCATGATTTCCTACGAGGAGGCCCTGCGCAACGCGGATTCGGCCAACGAACTGCGATTGAACATCAAACTCAAGAGCAGCCGCGGTGAACCGGCCATGGTGGCGGGTTCGTCATTGGCGTTGCACGAAGATCCCAGCCCCGAAGAGGTGGAAGCCTTGCGACGGGAGGAATTGCGCCGCCAGCAGGATACGCGCGAGCTGATGGAGCTGGAGCGGTTGAAGGCAGCCAAGCAGGCGGGCGGGAACTGATCTCAGCGATTCGGTGGTATGGAACTGCAAGTCGGATGTTGCAGGGTGCGCGGCATGCATGGAATGTCGGCTTCATAAACCACGAGGCTATCGCGCCGGTCGCTGAATGTGACCCAACGTTTTCCATCGTTCCATTCAGCTTTCGCCGATGTTTAGGAGCGTTGTTCATCGATCGCTTACGCAGCCTCTGCAAGCCTGAAGGTAATTGAATGTCAGGTCTTTCTATGAGCCCGAGAACGATGAGTGCGCGGTGCGCAAATCGAACGGTAACAGCGGTATTTGATTCCTGGCGCGTGGCCAGGATGGCAGCCGCCGCGCTGGTTTCGGAGGTTGGGCTGCGTGAAGCGCAAATCGAATTTGTGCCGGCCGAAGCCATGGCCTTACGTGAGCTATCGGCGCCCGATCGAACGCAAGCGATGGGCTACCTGCTGCACAAACATGGTGTTGCGGCCTTGGTTGGGGCTATTTCAAGTGGAATTGCCTTTGTTGCCCTTTTTTTGGGCGGTGGCGCTGTTTCTCACGAGTCGACGTCTTCCTTGTCAATCGCAGGAATTATGTGGTTGACCTCGACCGTTGGCGGGTTGCTGATGGGGGGCGTACTCGGAGAATGGTGGAGTCGCGAAAGGTCTAGCGCCGGCACAGCCACTGCCGTCGAGCAACTCGAGGCCAAGATACGTGTACGCCAAGTGTCCGCTCTTCAGTACCGTCGGACGGTAGAACTGCTGGCGACCTTGGGCGTGGCGGGGCTGAAGCCTGCATGATGCGGCTGTTGCGTATTTTTATCTTGCCCGGTCCTTGCGTCCCAGAAAAAGCCCGGTAATTGTGTCGATCCAATGCTGCTTTGCTGGGGCGGGATGATCCACGGGGGAGGCTTCCGCTGTGTCGCTTGGTCGCGTTTCCCGCTTGGCGTCCAGTCGGAACCTCACCTGATCAAACGCAATTTCATCGCCAACGCATGCGATGCCAAGCGTTATACGGTGCCCATTGATGAAGGTGCCGTTCGTGGAGCCCAAATCCTCCACCTCCAGGCCACAGTCGAGTGGCCGCAGGCGTGCATGCTGCCGTGAAATACCCCCCTCATCAAGGAAAAGGTCAGACTCCGGCGAGCGGCCCAGCGTGACTCGCGAAAGCACTGGAAAACTCCGACCAAAGGCGCTACCAGCGACACCTCGAAGCAGGAATTCAGAGTCAGGCCTTTGGGTCGGCATGGGTAGGTGGACTTGGGCGACGGGCACGCACACTAGCACGCGGTCGATCACGATTGCGTATAGACGGATAGACTCGGGTCTATCGCCAACCTTTTGGAGCGCCGTATGGGCAAGTCGGGTTTCGCAGGGCGTGAAGTGCTGGGTCGCGGGTGCCGCGCGATCGGGTTGGCCTTGGCATTGGTAGGTGCGGCGCACGCCGCCACACCGAACCGGGACGCGATCCGCCAGCACGCGGTCAAGCGCCACGATACGTCCGTGCGGGCGTTGCAGGACTGGATCGCGCTGCCGTCCATCGCGGCCGAGAACCGCAATGCCGCGCAAGGCGCCGAGTACATGGCCGCGTTGGCGCGCGAGGCGGGCTTCCAGCATGTCGAGGTCGTGGACACCGGGGGCAAGCCCGGCGTCTTCGCGACCTACGACGCAGGCGCACCGACGACGGTGGGGCTGTACTTCATGTATGACGTGAAGCAGTTCGACCCGGCCGAGTGGACGTCGCCACCGTTGGAGGCCCGGCTGGTGGACAAGCCCGGACTGGGGCGCGTGATGGTGGGGCGCGGGGCCACCAACCAGAAGGGGCCGCAGATGGCCCTCCTGGCGGCGCTCCATGCGATCCGTGATGCGCGGCAGCCGATGCCGGTGAACCTGGTGCTGGTCGCGGAAGGCGAAGAGGAGATCGGTTCGCCCAACATCGCCAAGCTCGTGCTGCGTCCGGATGTGCAGGCCGCGTTGAAGAAGAGCATTGGCGTGTTCATGCCAATGGGGCTTCAGGACGCCGATGGCGGCGTGACGGTCAACCTCGGGGCCAAGGGCGTCGTGGAGCTGGAACTCGTCGCCGATGGCGCGGCGTGGGGGCGGGGCCCGTCCAAGGACGTGCATTCCTCGCTGAAAGCCATGGTCGACAGCCCTGCATGGCGCCTGGTCAAGGCGCTCGACACCCTGGTGTCGGAGGATGGAAACACCGTTGCCATTGACGGCTTGCCGAAGCCTGCGCCGTTGACCGCCGAGGAGCGGGCGATGATTGCCCGCTCGGTCGGGGCGCGCGATGAGGCCAAGGCCAAGAAGGGCCTCGGCGTGCCGCACTGGATCGACGACCTGCCGTGGCTGCAGGCCAACGAACGCCTGGTGTCGCAGCCGACCGTCAACATTCAGGGCTTGGTGGGCGGGTACACCGGGCCCGGCGGCAAGACGGTCCTGCCGCATCGCGCGGTGGCCAAGATCGACATGCGACTGGTACCCCCGATGACGCGCGATGGCGCGGTGGAAGCGCTGAAGGCCCATCTGGCCAAGCGTGGGTTTGCCGACATCGCCGTCAATGTCAGTGGTGGTTATGACCCCACCAGCACATCCGCGGACACGCGGCTGGTGCAGGCGCAACTGGCGGTGCTGCGCCGGGCGGGGTTGGCACCGTTGATGTGGCCGCGCCTGGCGGGCTCGTACCCGGGTTTCGTCTTCACCCAGCCGCCCTTGTCGCTGCCATCCGCCCATTTCGGTCTTGGCCACGGCGGCGGCGCACACGCACCCGATGAATTCTTCGTCATTGAATCCAGCAATCCGAAGGTGCAGGGATTTGATGGCGCGGTGATGTCCTTCGTGGATTACCTGTACGAGCTGGGACGATAGGCTGGTCCTCGGTCGATCCCTCGACATGCCGTGAACACCGTTCACGGCAGGGTCGCAGTTGGTTCGGCACGAGGGGCGCGGCATGCGCTATCTGGATGTAAGTTCCTGGCAGGGCCTGCTGTCCACGGTCTTGGCGCTGGCGCTGATCACGCTGGTCGGCGTGGGGATCCGTCTGCTGGTGATGCAGACCGTGCAGCAGCGGCGGCAACGCGAAAACCGGCAGATCAACGAGCGCTTGCGCACCTTGATTGCGGCGTACAAGACGCTGGGCGGTTCGTTCACCGGCGATCTGGAAGTTGATCCCACCCACCTGCGCGAGCTGCGCCAGCGGCCAGGGCGGTCCAGTGACCCCGCTGATGCCGTGGTCGAGGGTGACGAGGCATTGGCCGAAGTGTTGGCCGGGAGTTCCGACCGCTCGCGGCGTATTCGCGATGCCGTGGAGGCGGCACTCTCGGACATCCTGTTGCTGGGCACCGACGCGCAGGTGCGGCTGGCCGCGCAGGCGGCATCGGAGCTGGTGGCCGGGCGGCGGGTGCACACCGCCGAACTCGTGGTATCGCTGCGTGACTTCATCCGGCAGGTCCTGGACCTGGAGCCAGTGCCGCAAGATCTGGTGCTGCCCCGTCAAGGTCCGACCCGTCCTTCGGCGGGCGGAGGCGGCGGCCGCGGGGGGCGCGATGGCGGTGGCCGGGGCGGCGGGATGGGCGGCGGCGGTGGCGCAGGCGGCGGAGGCATGGCGGCCGGCGGCGCGGGGTTGGGTCTGGGGCTCGGGGCCGGCGGGCTGTCTGGCGATGCCCAGGGCGAGCGGGACTAGCCCGCGCGACGCGTCCGTTTTGCGGCGTACATCGCCGCGTCGGCGCGAGCAATGAGGGCCTCGACGTCAGTGTCCGCGTCATTGGCCGCCACCACGCCGATGCTGGGGCCCGCGTAATCCAACGTCACGGTGCCCAGCGCGAACTGGCCCTGCGTGCAGGCGGCGAGCCGGTGGCGGAAGGCCTCCAGCGCGTGGGGCACCCCCTCGGCAGGCACCGAGGCCACGGCCACGAACTCGTCGCCACCCATGCGGGCGACAAAGTCATCGGCCCGCAGGCCGTGGCGCAGGGCGGCGCCCATGGCCGCCAGGAACTGGTCGCCGACGTCATGGCCGTGGCGATCGTTGATGGCCTTGAAGCCGTCCAGGTCCAGGAAGGCCACCAGCACCGATTCCTGCGAGCGGTGGCCGTGGACGAGGCGACGGGTGAGGTCTTCGAGCACGGCACGGCGATTGGGCAGGGTGGTCACCGGGTCGATGAGCAGGCTGGCCGAAAGCGCAGCGTTGGCCGCCTGCAGATCGCGGACCAAGCGTTCGCGTTCCAGCTGCTGGCTGATCAGGCCCGAGAACAGCTGCAGCGCCTGGCGGGCTTCGTCGCTGATGGCGTATGGCCGCGCACTGGCCGCGCACAGCGTCCCGTACAGGTGCCCGTCCTCCATCCGCACCGGCGCACTGATGTAGCTGTGGATGCCCAACGTGCGGGCCGCCTCGGAGTCACCCCACAGCGACGGCACGTCGTCGGTGTGCATGCGGCCTTCGTCGAGCGCACGCCGACACAGCGTGTCCCCCCACGGCACCGTCAGGGACTCCGGAATCTGCATGGCCTGCGTGTTGCGCGCGAACAACACCGTCTGCCGGCCGGCCATTTCGTCGATGGAGGTGAGGTAGGTGGACTCCATCCCGGTGATGGCCTCCAGCGCTTCCAGCAGCGGGCGCACCAGCTCTTCGAGGGTGCGCGCGCGCCCGAGCGTTTCCGCCAGGTGGCCGAAAGCGGTAGGGAGTGCGGTTTGGGGGACGGCGGACATCGGGGCGGTCAGTGGGGCGGGGGGCGAATGGGCGGGGTTTCCAGGGCCTCAGTGCCGCGACGGAGGGCGGGGCCCCGACAGGACCAGCCGATTTCCGCCTTGTCGCTTCGCAGCGTACATGGCTTTGTCCGCTCTTTGCAGTAGCCCGTCCTGGTTAGCCAGGCCGTCGCCGTGCAGCGCCACCCCGATGCTGGCGCTGATCGAGAGGGCATGGCCGCCCAGGTGGAAGGGTTTGGCGAGGGAGTCGCGCAGGGCTTCGGCCACTTCCATGGCATCGTCCGCCCGCGCGGTGCCATGCAGCATGACCACGAACTCGTCGCCGCCCAGCCGCGCCACGGTGTCGGTGTGGCGGATGCAATGGCGAATGCGCTCGCTGGCTTCGCGCAGCAGCTGGTCGCCAATCTCATGGCCGTGGCGGTCGTTGACGGCCTTGAATCCGTCCAGGTCGAGGTACAGCAGCGCGAGCGGATGGCGTTCGCGTGGCGGGGCCGCCAGTGCCAGCTGCAGCTGGTCGTGGAAATGGCTGCGGTTGGGCAGGCCCGTGAGCGGGTCGTGGCTGGCAAGGAACGCCAGCCAGGTGCGGTTGCGGGTGCGCTCGATGGCGGCCGCCACCTGGGCCGAAACAAACTGCAGCAACTGCAGATCCTGGCACGTGTAACGGGTGATGGGGTCGTAACTCTGCACGACCAGGGCCCCGATCACGCCCCCGGCCGTGGACAGGGGTACGCCGAGCCAACTGGTCGCGCGATGGCCCAGGGGCGGATGCAGGTGGGCGGGCATGCCGACGCGCGTCTCGGGCGTGAGCAGCAGCGGCGCGGCGCTGCGGATCACGTGGTTGGACAGCGTGGGCGCGTCCAAGGGCAGCGTGCCCGGGGATGCGTCGAATTCGTCTTCGAAGTAGGGAAACTCGACCGTGTCATGGCCGGGTTGGCGCAATGCGATGAAGCAGTTGCGGGCCGGGAGCAGCCGGGCAACCGTGCGATGGATGCGACCGTAGAGCGACTGCAGGTCGGATTCCGCGTGGGCGGCCTCGGAGATGTCCAGCAGCGCGGACTGCACGGCGTCGGCGCGCCTCAGTTCCGTGACATCGCGGCCGAGCGCCACGCGCACGCCATCGCGTTCGGACCAGTGCGCCGACCATTGGAGGTGCAGCACGTGGCCATCCTTGTGCAGGTAGCGGTTCTGGAAATTGAACTGCGCTTCGCCGGCCATGATGTTGCTTGCGGCCCGCAGCGTGCGTTCCCGGTCGTCGGGGTGGACCAGGTCAATCATCGGGCGGCCCAGCACTTCCTCGGCGCGGAACCCGAAGATGCGTTCGAAGGCCGCGTTGACGTAGACGTACCGGCCTTGGGCATCGACCACGCACACCGCGTCGAGCAGCAGGTTCATCAGCTCGTCCAGCGGGGGCAGCTTGGGTTCCATCGGGTGGTCGCCTGAAGCGTCGCGCTTGTTGTTTACTGTAAACCTTGTGGCTGCATCCCGGCAGGCCGGCTTTCGGCAGGGCGGCGGCATTGGGAATCACTTCAAGGGGACACGCATGGCACGACCGACGGGAATGGGGCTGGTACTCGCTGCGCTGTTGATGGTGCCCCTGGCCGGGGCCAACCCGGGCGAGCCCCCCGCCCGCACGACAGAGGCCGTGGGCGGTGCCACCGGCTTCGACCCCGCGCTCGCGAAGCGGCTGGGGGCGGACGAGCGGGGGATGCGGGCCTATGTGCTGGTGATCCTCAAGACCGGGCCGACCCCGGTGAAAGATGCGGAGCGTCGCAAGGCCATGTTCGCGGGTCACTTCGCGAACATGGACCGTCTGGTGAAGGAAGGGCGCCTGGTGATGGCGGGGCCGTTCTCCAGCGATCCCTCGGGCTGGCGTGGCCTGTTCCTGCTGGCGGTCGACGACTTGGATGAAGCACGGCGCCTGACCGAAACCGACCCGGTCATCGTCAATGGCGAGATGGTGGCCGAGTACCACCGCTGGTATGGCTCGGCCGGCGCCATGATGCTGCCGGAGCTGCACGAGCGCGTGGCGCCCAAGTCGCCGTAACGGGCGAGACCGTCATGACCGATGGGGGGCGTAACGTCGGCCGCCGACCGGCATGGTGTCAGCCTGGCCCCCTTGGACGCCCGCCGTGCTGCGACGACTGCTGATTGCCCTGCTGCTCTGCGTGCCGCTGGCCGCGCCGGCCGCCGCTCCCGCGCGTGCGCCCAGCGCCGGCGCCTCGGTGCGGGTGTTCACGCCGCCCTTGCGGTGGGCGACGCTGGCCTATCCGCGGCGATTGCGGATCTACCTGCCGCCGGATTACGCGACGGGCCTGCGCCGGTATCCGGTGCTGTACATGTTCGATGCCCAGAACCTGTTCGATGACGCCACCAGTTACGCCGGCGAGTGGGGCGTGGATGAAAGCCTGGACCGGCTGTCCCGGGAGCAGGGATTTTCCGCCATCGTGGTGGGTATCGACCACGGCAACGAGGCGCGCTTCCAGGAATTGATTCCGTATTGGAACGTGCGCTTCCTGCCCAACCTGGGGAGCGGGTTCGTCGAAGACCTGGTCCAGACGGTCAAGCCCTTCGTCGACGCCAACTACCGGACACGGCCGGGGCGGCTGGACACCGCCATCATCGGCAGTTCGCTGGGTGGCTTGTCGGCCGACTATGCCATCCACCGCTATCCGGACGTGTTTTCCCGAGCGGGCGTGTTTTCCCCCTCCTACTGGGTATCGGAGGAGCCGTTCAACGTGGCGGCGACGAGGCCATTGCCCCCGGATACACGCGTCTACCTGTTCATGGGCGGCCGGGAAGGCGAGCAGGCGGTGCCGCTGGTGCAGCGCATGGATCAGCTCCTGCGCGACCAGGGGGGCTTGGCCGACAACGTGACCTTGCGCGTGGCCCCGGAAGCCGAACACAACGAGGCAGCCTGGCGCGAGGCCTTTCCGGGGGCCGTCCGCTGGCTGTTCGGCCTGCCGGCGGCTACCGACCCCTGAGGCGACAGCCCCCGAAACGCCAACTGCGGCAAAGTCTTCGTGCCTGCACCCAACCACCGGCACTGTACCCCGGACCAAGAGACGGGCTAAAACGGCGAACGGCCCTGTGAAGGGCCAAGCGCCAGCCCGCCGGCAAGTGGGCGGCGCGTCCCGTCCACCCGGAGGTATCCCTTGAAGAAGACCCTGCTTTGCGCCGCCACCACCCTGGCGCTGGCCCTGTCGGCCCCACTGGCCGCCCATGAGACCGACGGCTGCATGGACGCCGCCTGCGAACAGGAACTGCTGTTCGCGACCGACAATGCTGCCGGGGGCGGCATCGCCACGCCGGCAGCCGACGCCACCCGCTATGGCAGCTGGGGCATCGACACCGCAGGCATGGACCGCAGCGCGAAGCCGGGCGCCGATTTCTTCGGCTTCGTCAATGGCGCTTGGGCCAAGAACACCCAGATCCCGTCGGACCGCTCGAGCTACGGCTCGTTCATGGTGCTGCGCGACCTGTCCGAGGCGCGCGTGCGCTCGCTGGTCGAAGGCTATGCGCTGGGCGACCCGGCCAAGGACGGTGACGCGGCCAAGATCGCCGCGTTGTACCGCGGCTTCATGGATGAGGCGGCCATCGAGGCGCTGGGCGCCAAGCCGCTGAAGCCGCACCTGGCGGCCATCGCCAAGGTGAAGGACAAGGCCGCCATGGCCGAGTTGATGGGCCGCGCCAGCGCCAGCCTGGGCGGCAGCTTCTTCGGCGCCTTCGTCTCCGACGATGCGCGCAACCCCGACCGGTACGCGTTGTACCTGGGCCAGTCGGGCCTGGGCCTGGGCGACCGCGAGATGTACCTGGACGCCAAGTTCGCGCCGCAGCGCGAGCGTTACCAGGCCTATGTCGAGCAGATGCTGACCATGGCCGGCTGGCCGAAGGCCAAGGACAACGCCGCGAAGATCGTGGCGATGGAAACCCGCATCGCGCAGGCCCACTGGACTCGCGCCGAGAGCCGCAACCGCGACAAGACCTACAACCCGGCCACGCTGGCCGAGATGGACGCCAAGGCGCCGGGCTTCCCGTGGGCGACCTTCTTCAAGGCGGCCGGCGTGGACAGCGCCGAGCGCGCCGTGCTGCGCCAGGACACTGCCTTCCCGAAGATCGCGCAGGTGTTTGCCGAGACTGACCTGGACACCCTGAAGGCATGGCAGGCATTCCGCACCACGGATGAAGCCGCGCCGCTGCTGTCCAAGGCCTTCGTGGACGCGGAGTTCGAGTTCCGCAGCAAGTTCCTGTCCGGCCAGCCGGAACAGCGCCCGCGCTGGAAGCGCGGCGTGGCCTTCGCCGAGGGCGCGATGGGCGAGGCCATCGGTCGCGACTACGTGCAGCTGTACTTCCCGGCCGAGTCCAAGGCCAAGATGGACGCGCTGGTGACCAACGTGAAGGCCGCCATGCGCGCGCGCCTGGAAAAGCTGGAGTGGATGGGCCCGGCCACCAAGACCGAGGCCATGGCCAAGCTGGAAAACTTCGGTCTGAAGATCGGCCACCCCGAGAAGTGGCGTGACTACAGCAGCCTGGCCATCGCCAATGGCGACGTGTTCGGCAATGCACAGCGCTCGCGCCAGTTCGAGTGGGACTACCGCCGCGCGCGCATCGGCCAGCCGGTGGACAAGGCCGAGTGGGGCATGACCCCGCAGACGGTCAACGCCTACTACTCGTCGGTGAAGAACGAGATCGTGTTCCCGGCCGCCATCCTGCAGCCGCCGTTCTTCGACCCGAAGGCCGACCCGGCGGTGAACTACGGTGGCATCGGTGGCGTGATCGGCCACGAAATCATCCACGGCTTCGACGACCAGGGCCGCAAGTCCGATGGCAAGGGCGTGCTGCGCGACTGGTGGACCGCCGAGGACGCCGCGCGCTTCGAAGCGCAGGCCACCAAGCTGGGCGCGCAGTACGAGGCCTATCCGTTCCCGCAGTTGCCAGGCATGCACATCAACGGCCGCGTCTCGATGGGCGAAAACATCGGTGACCTGGGTGGCCTGACCATCGCGCTGGAAGCCTACCGCCGCTCGCTGGGTGGCCAGCCGGCCCCGGTGATCGATGGCTTCACGGGCGAGCAGCGCATCTTCATGGGCTGGTCGCAGGTGTGGCGCACCTTGTGGCGCGACGATGCGCTGCGTCAGCAGCTGGTCAACGGCACGCACTCGCCGGGTCACATCCGTGCGTTTGCGCCGCTGCGCAACATTGACGCGTGGTACGAGGCGTTTGGCATCACGCAGGCCGACCCGCTGTGGGTGGCCCCGAAGGACCGCGTGCGCATCTGGTGATGCGCGGGCGGTGACCGGCGAGGGGCCGCGAAAGCGGCCCCTTTGCTTTGGTGAGGTGGGTGACGCCGCAAAGTGGGCAGCCCAGCGAAGCGGCTGGACGCGCCGTTGACGCGGGCTTGGCTACGGTGGAGTCCGTTCGAGGCTGTGGTGGAGCCACCTTGGAAACCCCTTGGGATTGCATGGTCGTCGGTGCCGGCCCCGCCGGTCTGTCGGCCGCGCTGTACCTGGCCCGCTACCGGCGGCGCGTACTGGTGCTGCACGATGGCAAGGCCCGTGCCGCCCGCATTCCGTTGACGCACAACGTTCCTGGCTTTCCCGATGGCATTGCAGGCCCGGCCTTGCTTGAGCGCATGGCCGAGCACGCGGCCCGCTATGGCGCGGTGCTACGGCAGGCCGAAGTCGTGCGCGTGGAGCGGACCGACGGGCACTTCGTGCTGCATACGGCCGATGGCGACATGGTCGCAGGCGCCGCCCTCATCCTGGCAACCGGCCTGTGCCTCAACCAGATCCCGCTGCCCGACGCGGTGCATGAGGCCGCCATCCGCGCCAACGTGCTGCGATATTGCCCCGTGTGCGATGGATACGAGCACATCGACCGGCGCATCGCGGTGATCGGTTGCGATGCCAACGGCGCGGACGAGGCGCTGTTCCTTCGCCAGTACACCCCACATCTGACCCTGTTGCCCCGGGCCAAGGCCGAGTTGTCCGCGGCACGTCGCGCCGAGCTCGCCGCGGCGGGCATCCAGGTGGAGGACCGACCCGTGGCGCGCTACGCCCCGCACGCCGAGGGTTTCGACATTCACCTGGAAGGCGAAGCCACACCGATCGCGTTCGACGTGGTGTATCCGGCGCTCGGCGTCCGACAACGGACCGAACTCGCCGCGCAGTTGGGCGTGGCACTGGGCGAGGCCGGATGCGTGGCCGCGACCTCACCGTTGGGCACGGACGTGCCCGGCCTGTACTGCGCCGGCGATATCGTCGAAGGCCTGGACCAGATCAGCGTGGCCATGGGGCACGGCGCCGTCGCGGCGACCCGGGCGCACAATTGGCTGCGGGATCAGCCCGCGCGGGCCATGCACTGCCGATAGCGCTTTTCCACGCGCTGGGCGAACCATTCCGTGGTCAGGCGGCGGGTGATCTTGGGGCTGTGCAGGCGGATGCGCGGCATCATCGCGCGCGGAAGCGGCTTGCCGGTCTGGCGTTCGGCCATGGCGAAAACGCCCTTGTACAACTCCGTGTCCTCAAAGCGCAGGGCATGCCCCAGCTTCAGCGCGCGCCGGATCGCGGCATCGTCCAGGCCCAGCACGGGCGTCAGCGTGCGCGCCGCCAGTTCCGTTTGACCTGCTTCGTCGCGGCCCTGGCCGTGCGCGATCACGTCGCCATCCAGATCGAGCGGAATGCCACTGGCGATGCTGAGCGCGTTCTGGAACGCCGCGTTTCGGCTCGCGTAGAGCCCGGCGTTGAAGTCGGCGAATCGGTATCGCAGGTGCGGGTAGGAAGTCTCGTACGCCAGCAAGTGGGCAATGCCGAAGTACACGCCACCGCGGCGGCTGAACACCTCATCCCGGATCGAGCCCGTCATGGTGTAGGGGTAGGGCCGGGCATCGGCAAATGCTTCGGCAAACGCAATGCTCACCTGCATCGCGCCGCCGGTGCGCACCGGGTTGGCACGACCTAGCAGGCGGTTGCCGAGCGGCACCTTCGCGATCAGGCCCTCGTACAGCTGGCTGAGGTCCTGTTCGGTCCGGACCGCGGCCAAGTGCTCCGAGTAGGGACGACCGTCGGGCGCATCCATGGCCAGCGCCGCGGCCACGACGAAGCGCGGTACGCCCACGCTGGCAGCGCGGTCTTCGATCTCCTTGCGCGCGATGCGGGCGAGCCCAGGCACCGCGGGGTCGGCGTTGTAGCCGGTCTCCTGCTCGATCACCGCGAGCGCCGCGCACAGGTTGGGTGGCACCGGCCGGATGCCCAGTGAGGTGAAAGCCACCTGGATGTCCTGCGCCCAGCCGGCGCGGTCACGCAGGGTCACTGGCAGCAACCGGTTCACCTGCGCGCGGATCTCGGCGGGTGTGGCTTGCGGCTCGGGTTTGGAGCAGGAGGCCAGCCCGAACAGGCTGGCCAACAGGAGGAGGGGTGCGAAACGACGGACATGCATGCGCGCAACGTACCGGTCCGGGCAAAGGAATGCATCGAAGCGGCGTCCCGCTCACCTGCGACCGGCCTGGACTTGCCGATGCCGATGCCGATGCCGATGCCCAAGGGCTTCCACGGGCGGCTACATCACCGCCAGCGCCTGATTGGTGAAATGCCCCGGGAACTCCTCCGCGATCTGCACCTTGCGCTCGATCGACTCCAGGATGGTGGTCGCGAAATTCACCCCGGCCATGTCGCTGCACGACTGCAGGTTGCCCGGACTGAACACGTTCACCTCGAGGATGGTGTCGCCGATGATGTCGATGCCCACCAGGAACATGCCGTCGGCCAGCAGCTTGGGCCGGATCAGTTCCGCCACGCGCAGTTCGCGCTCGGTGATCTTCACCGGCACGGCCTTGCCCCCGGCGTGGATGTTGCTGCGGATGTCGTCCTTGGAGCTGACGCGGCGCATGGCGGCGTACTTGCCGTCCACGCACAGCGGTCGGCCGTTCATGAGGAAGAAGCGGATGTCGCCCTTTTCAGCTTCCTTCACGTACGACTGGGCGATGACGTAGCCGTCGCGGCTGATGGCATCGATCATCTGGTTGAGGTTGGCCGCCGTCTTGGCGTTCACCAGGAAGACGCCCTGTCCGCCCGAGCCCTGCAGCGGCTTCAGGACAACCTTGCCGCCGTGTTTCTTCGCGAACTTCTTGATGTCGTCTGGCATGCGGGTGATGAGCGTTTCGGCGCGCACCTCACGCGGGAACGACTGGAAGTACAGCTTGTTCATCGCATGCGATAGCGAGTCCGGGTCGTTCAGTACCAGCACGCCGCGCTCGATGGCGCGCCGCCCGAACTGGATGCCGGCGTCCTGGGCCCACGGCCGTTCGCTGGCATCGCGCGAGGGGTCGTTGCGCAGCATCAGGACGTCGATGTCGTCGATGTCGATCAGGCGGGTCCTCTTCGAGGCGGCCTGCATGTCCTTGAAGAATTTCTCGAGCGTCCGCGTCTTTGTCTTTGCGGCGGGCACAAAGCGGGCGTGAACCCGAAGCGCGTCATCCGGACTCAGCACGAAATCGCCGGGCGTGATGTAGCAGACGTCGTGGCCACGCCGCGAGGCCTCGTAGGCCAGCACCGTGGTGGTAAAGCGGGGATATTCGTCCTTGATGGTGTTGACGAAAAAGGCAACAAGCATGGCGGTCAGCCTCTCAGCAGGTCGATGAAGGGGATGCCCTCGGCAATCCTGGCGATGCGCGCCTGGCTGTCGGGGCGGGAAAGGAACTGGGGCACCACCAGGGGTGCGCGGAGGATGCCGCGCGCGCGCAGGTCGTCGACGATTGGGACGTGCCGAGGCGCGATCTTTCCGCACCAGAAGGGCGTCAGGTCCTGGGCCTTGCTCACCAGGTCGAACACCTCGGACATGCCGCGCAGGTAGATCGCATCCTTGGTCAGGCCGCCCGAGCGGTGCACCCGCGTGGCGATGGAAAAGGCGGTCTGCGGCTGGAAGCCATGGCGATCGCGCAGCAGGCGCCACGTGTCGATGAACTCGGCGCCCTCCAGCATGGCGTGCACCGCCACGACGCGCGCGGCCAGCAGGCGCATGCGTGCGCGCGTCAGCCCGCCCGCGGCGTACTCGGCGAACACGCCCAGCCCCTCCTGGATGCCCTCATAGGCCGCAAGGCCATTGCCGAACACCTGCAAGCCCTGCTGCCGTCCGTTGACACAGGTCAGCACGTGAACGCTGACCTCATGTTGCAGCAGCGCATCAAGGCGCGTGGCGGGCATGCGCGTGGCGCTTGAAATGAGCAGCGTGGTGCCGGAGACCATCAAGCCCGGCCCAAGGTCGTCGCGGACCTCGACCTGCGCACCGAATGCCGGTGCCGTTTGCTGGTATGCGCGCACCAGCGCCTCCGCGGCCTCCTTGATGCGCGGCGGGCCAATCATGGTCGGGTTGGTGGCGCGGTCTTCGGTGACGCCTTCCAGCACCGCTTCGGCCAGCTGCAGCAATGCCTTGTCTACTCCGCCGTAGAGCATGAGCGACGCGTGCCGGAACTCGGCGGTGTTGCGCGCGCGCAGTAATGTCAGTTGCAGGTCAAGCTCGTGCTGCTTCTCGCGGAAGACGGACTCCAGTACCGGGTCCTCGACCGCCCGCAGGTCGATCGAATACACGGCACGCTTGGCTTCGTCGACGTCTACCGAAAGCGGGCGATATCGGAACACGGGTGGCGTCCGTCCCTTGTCCGCCATGAAACCCGCGAATGCATCGCTGCTGTTGATCGGCGAAACCCCCAGCAGGAAGTCGAACGAGCGGCTGATGGCGTCGAGCGCCTCGTCCGCGGCCAAGGCGGCATCGTCGAAGGAACTTCGACCGAGTGAACGCGGGTGGGGCGCCGGTGCGCCCGTGGCTGCGATGAACGCGGCGAACGCTTTGAGCAGGGCATCGAACACCGCCGATTCCAGCATCTGGAACAGTTGCGGGTACTTCCGTTGACTGTGCGGCACCCGATAGACCTGCGGCACGCCCAGCGACAGGTGCGCCGTACCCGAATGACGCTCGAGCACCGCTGCCACCCCGGGTTCGACAACGGGGGATTCGACCGACTCGATCTTCGCCAACCGATCGTCCAAGCATAGGGTCGCCAGCGATTCCGCTAGCGCGAGGGATGCCGCGTGGCCGGCTTCACCGGGTGAGGTACCCACCAGGAACCGGAATCGCTCCAGCCGCGGGCTGTCTTCCTCGATGCGCTCATCCGCCGGCAGGTCGTACAGCGACACCAGCAGGGAGGCGGGAAAGGCAGCTTCGGACCATGTCAGCAACGCGTCCAGCCTGCCCATGGCGTCGGCATCGTTCGCCGGATCCCCGTTCCAGATCAGGCCCGCGGGGCTGATCGAGGCCAGCCGCAGCGCCAGCCCGCCTGCATCGGCGACTTTCCGATGAAGCACCGCGAAGGGTAGTGGACGGTCCAGGTGCAACCGGACGCCCGTGGTTTCCAGGCGGTAGGCTTCCGCACCGGGGAACTGTGGCGCGAAAGCCGGCGTCTGGCGGCGGACGGGGACGTCATGCATGGCCCAGCAACAGCCTGCGGCTGGTATCGGCCACGTGGGTGATCAGGTGCCGCATTGCGGCCACCGCTTCGCGGTCCGGCTGGCCCGTCCATTCGTCCATGAAGAACTTCTTGAATTCGACGGCGATGGCGCAGCCAACGCCCGGATAGTGCTGGTGCACGAAGCGCGTTAACGCACCCTTGCCCTGGAAGGCCACGTTCTCGCGCACATCCAGTCGCCGCCCCAGGAAGTCGAACTCCCGCATGGCTTCCATCACGGGGTCAAGCAGCCACGTCCAGTCCTCACGCGGCATGGAGAACGTGCCGATGTTGATGTCCGGTGCCTGCGCCGCTGGGGTGGGCGGCTCGGCCGGGCCGCCGCGTCGGTGGTTGTAGCTGTGCACGTCCAGCAGTACGAACGGTCCGCGGGAAGCCAGCTCATCCAGCATCTGGCGCATCATGGCGTAGAACGCGCGATGGTAACGAAGCGAGTCCTCGATCAGCGCCGACGTCGGTGGTTGTCGCCACACGTCCATGCCCCAGGACTGTTCCGGTGTGGCATAAACGGCTTCATCTTCGCCACGATTGAGGTCGCACTCAAAGCGCGACAGATTGGCAATGACGTGCGTGGGTACATCCCGCACCGCTTCGCCGGTGTACGGGTCTTCCTCGCGCAACCTGTCGGCATCATCCAGCGCCATGGCGGCACGTACCGCATCGCGCAGGCCGTGTCCGTCATGGATGGCCGTGGCGACAACACAGTCATCACTGCGTCGCACGTGCCACCACGGGACATGGTTGGAGGAAATGTCGGCCGTCATCACTATCATGAGCAGGGGAATCCACTGCCACGCTAGTGGGCGCCGCGTGCACGCCAGGTCTACGGAACAGTGTCATTCAGCCGTGATTGGGCCCCGCATTCACCGCGTCTTCGCATCGCTACCCGAACATGGAGTCGTCGTAAGGCCATTCATTTCCCATGCGCAGTTCCCCCGACCACTCGAACGACCCAGAGCCAAACTCGATCAAGGTCCGCGTCTTCCTGTTTGACAGCGAAGGCACGGACCGGGAAGTGACGTTGTCGGAGGTGCGCGTCGATACGTTGACCGAGCGCCAACTGCTGTGGGTCGACGTGGATGCGGCCGATGATTGCGACGCGGATGGCGTGGTCCGGCAGGTGGTCGACCAACTGCAGCTCGGCCCCGAAGCGGGCGACGTCCTGTGCGCATTGGACGGCCGCGCCGATTTGACCAGTTTCGGCGACTGGTTCCTGGCGCAGGCAGTGGCGGTGGAACACGAGGGTGGCCTGCGCTTCAAGGGACGTGGCTTGGCCATCGCATGTGGCGACAATCGCGTGGTCAGCCTGCATCGCGGTCCGCTGCGATTCCTGGAGGAGCTTCGCGGCCGCGAGCGGGCGGATACCCGTCTGGGCACGCTGAGCGCGGAGAGCTTCACCGCATCCTTGCTGGGTTGGCTGGTGGACAGCTACCTGCATGCGGTGACCGACTTCGAGGCCGCGGTGGATCGCCTCGAGGTCTCGGTGCTTTCGGCCCGGGCGCCGCGCGAATGCCTAGGTGACCTTGCCGCGCTGCGGCGGGGCGCCTCGCGGTTGCGGCGGATGCTGGCGCCGCATCGCCATGTCTTCGGCGCCATGGCGCGCCCGGACTTCCGCCCCGACGAAGGGGGGTTGGCGGACAAGCACTTCCGTGCGCTGGAGCAACGCTTCGAGCGGGCCATGGATGCCGTCGAGAATGCCCGCGACCTGGTCGTAGGAAGCTTCGAACTGTTCGCCACCCGGAGCGCGGAGCGCACCAACGACACCATGCGCACGCTGACGTTCGTGACGGTGCTGCTCGGCACCTTGTCGGTGGTGGCCGGCACGCTGGGCATGAACTTTGCTGCTCCGTTCTTTGACACGGGCGGGCGGGGATTCTGGCTGGCGTTTGCCGGGATGCTCGTGCTGGCGGCCGTGGCGCTGGTGGTCGCCCGGTGGCGGCGCTGGATCTGACGGACGCCAGTCGCTGAACGCCCGGTGTTGGCCGTCTGCGGCCACGCATGCCGTCGCGTCCGGTTTGACCCGCGTCAGGGCGCGCGAACGGCCACAGTCGCATGCTGCCAATGTGGCATGGCGAATGACAGGAGGATGCGATGGAGTTTCACGTGCATTTGGAGGGCGCCAGGCCTGACCTGCGCGCCATCGAGGCCGCCGTGCTCGGCACTGACCCGGCCGCACTCGTTGACCTGGATGCCACGGGCGAAACCTTGCGCGTGGCAGGCGCTTTCACAGGCGTGGAAGTGCTGATGCTGCTGCGTCAGGCCGGCTGTCCGGTCTCGCCACCCCAGGTGGAGCAGTTGCCTTCGATCTGCTGCGGCGGTTGCAGCGGCTAAAAGGACTACAGGGGGCGCACCCGCGCGTCCGGGCGGATGGACGCCTGGGTGGATTGCGCTGCAGACCCTTCAAAATCGGCCCGATCGCTAGTCGCTAAATGCCGACCGCCGACCGCCGACCGCCGACCGCTTTGCTTCAGTGCGCGGATGGTGATGCGTGCATGGCCGCGTTGAGCTGGTCGATCACCACGATCCAGTCGGCATCATCTACACGCTCCTCGCGCAGCAGTTGCGCTTGGGCGGGCGTCCAGATGGGGGCTTCTTCCAGCCGTACGCCATCCGGCAACGGGGCATGGGTGGCGAGGAACTGGCGGATGTCCGCATCGCTGTTGGGCAGCCCCAACTGTGCGAACAGCTCGGAAAAGGGGTGGACGGGATGTTCCATTGGGGGCTCCGTGCCGCGTTGGCGGGGTCAACGGATCCCAGCATACCGCCGAACGGATCAAGGCCGCATCAGCATCCTGCGCGATGCGGCCTTGCCGGGGAAAAGGTGCCGCATCCTTGCGGCTAGGTCGTCCTTCTTCGGGTCAGGGTGGCGCCGGGGGCGCTCAGGCAGCCTGTTGTTGCGCGGACGGCGCACCGACCAGGTGGCCGTACAGGTCCTTCGGGTCATCCAGTGCCGGGATGATCCCGGCATCGACGCCCAGACCCAGCTCCCGCGCGCAGTCGCGCAGCAGGCGCAGGGCCGAATAGTCTTCCAGCGCGAAACCGACCGAATCGAACACCGTGGTCTCGGTGGCATCGCGGCGGCCGTCGGCCTGCCCGGTCAGCACGCGCCAGAACTCGGTCACGGCAAAGTCGGCCGGGAGGTGCTGCAGGTCGCCTTCGATGCGGGTCTGCGGCTCAAACTCGACGAACACGCGCGAGCGTTGCAGCACGCCCGGGTGCAGTTCGGTCTTGCCGGGGCAGTCGCCGCCCACGCCATTCACGTGCATGCCCGGCGCCAGCATCTCGGGCGTCAGGATGGTGGCGTTGGTCTTGTCGGCGGTGACGGTGGTGACGATGTCCGCGCCGCGTACCGCTTCGCCGATGCTGCTGCAGTGGGTTACGCGCAGGGCGGGCGCGGCGGCCTGCAGGTGCGCGGTGAGCTTGGCGGTGGCGTCGGCATCCACGTCGTACAGCCGCACCTGTTCGACGCCCAGCAGGTAATGGAACGCCAGCGCCTGGAATTCGCTCTGCGCGCCGTTGCCGACCAGTGCCATCACCTTGCTGTCCGGGCGGGCGAGGCACTTGGCGGCCATCACCGAGGTGCCGGCGGTGCGCATCGCCGTGGTCAACGTCAGCTCGCTGAGCAGGGTCGGCATGCCGGTGGCCACGTCGGCCAGTACGCCGAAGGCCATCACGGTGGGAAGACCCTCGCGGGTGTTCTTGGGGTGGCCGTTGACGTACTTGAAGCTGTACTCGGTGGCGTCGGAGACCGGCATCAGCTCGATCACGCCCACGTCGGAGTGCGACGCCAGACGCGCGCACTTCTCGAAGTCCGGCCAGCGGCGGAAGTCGGCTTCGAGGTAGTCGACCATCCGCGCCAGCACCTGCGGGAGACCGTGCGTGGCGACAATGCGGGCGACATCGCGGGTGGTCAGCAGGGTGGTCATGGCGGTTCTCCGACCCAAGGGCGAGGGCGCATTGTGCGGAGGTCCTTGTCAGTACAAAACAGCATAAATGGCAGATAAGTGTCAGGAAGCTGGCAAAATGACATGGTTGCCTGCCATTATTCGCAAATGGACGATCTCGACCACCGGCTCATCGCCAAGCTGCGGCACAACGCACGCCTGTCCATCGCAGAACTCGCGCAGGGGTTGGGTGTGTCCCGCGGTACCGTCACCAACCGCATCGCGCGGCTGGAGCGCGACGGGATCATCGTCGGCTACACCCTGCGGCTGCGCCCGGATGCAGCGCCCGACGAGATCCACGCTTGGACCGGCATCGCCGTCGAGGGCAACCAGCAGGGCGTGATCCGCGCGCTACTGGGCGAGCCCGGCGTCGCGGCACTCCACGACACCAACGGCCGCTGGGACCTGCTGGCCGAATTGCGCGTGGGCTCGCTGGCGGAACTGTCGGCGGCGCTGGAGCGGATCCGGCGGATCAAGGGCGTCAGTGCGACCGAGACCAGCATCCACCTGCACAGCTTTCGCGGCTGACGGTCAGGGGCAGCGCACGCGCACCATGCCGTGCTCAAGGTCGCGCAGATGGCGCCCGTCTGCCGAGAGGGCAAAACGGTACACCGCCTGCCGCGTTTCGCCCTCGCCAGTGACGCGGGCGTTGATGCCCAGCGTGTCGCCGTCTACCTGGACCTGCTCGATGGGTCCGCTGCTCTCGTGGAACTGGATGCGGGCGTCGGATAGCACGAGGCGGCTTTCGTGGCCGGGCTGGGCGCACGCTTTGTCATCGAGGGCGTAAGTGCCCTGGAAACGGGGCGGCACGCCGGTGCTGGACGGCGGCCCCGGCGGGGAAGGCGGGTCAGAGACGGGCGGCGTCGCGGGCGGTGGCGGCGTGTCGCTCCCGGGCGCTCCTGGCGAGGGCGGGGCGGACGCTTCGGGTGCGACCGGCGTCGATCGCTCCTCGGAGGCGGGTTCGGTCGGGATCGGTGTATCCGGCTGCGCCGAACAGCCGGCAAGCGCCACGAAGGCCATGAGGGTCAACACGCGCGTCATGAGGATCTCCGGTTCGGGAGGCCTTACCGTGGCCGGACAGGCGTGAGCCTGGAGTCGACGGCTTGGGTCCGGCGCCCGTACCGGGCCGCGCGCACCGCCCGGCATCCCGCTCCCGGTTCAATTGCGGTTTGGGCTGGCGTCGTATGCTTGAATTCTCCAGACCCCATGACCCGGAGACAGCCATGGCCACCGGTTGGGCCGGCGACGGCGCCGTGCAGGACCAGATCGACGCGACCATCAAGGACGCCATCCAGCGGGCGCGTCGCCAGTTGCCGCAGGGGCCGGGACGCGAACGCTGCGAGGAGTGCGACGCGGTGATCCCGGAGGCACGCCGCAAGGCGATGCCCGGGGTGCGTCTGTGCGTGCCCTGCCAGGAGGCGCACGACCAGGAAGAAGCGGGCTTCAGCGGCTACAACCGCCGCGGCAGCAAGGACAGCCAACTGCGATAAAGTCCCGCTGCGCGGCGCGTGCCCGCAGGGGTATTCTGGCGCGCGCCACGGCACCGGTGGCCCCCGACCTCTTGCAGGATGCATGCGATGAACCTGGCGCTGTTCGATTTCGACGGAACGATCACGGTCAATGACACGTTCACCGCGTTCCTGCCGCATGCCCTGTCGCGGCGCCACATCCTGCTCGGCCGGATCGTGCTGGCGCCGGTGGTGGCGGGCTACAAGCTCGGCATCGTGTCCGCCCCCTTGATTCGTACCCTGGTCAGCGCATTCGCCTTCCGAGGCAAGGACGAGGCGACGGTGCGCGCGGCGGGCGAGCTTTACGCACGCGAGCACTTGCATCGTTTCGTGCGGCCGCAGGCGCTGGAGCGCATCCAGTGGCACAAGGCGCGTGGCGACCGGGTGGTGGTGGTCTCGTGTTCGCTCGATGTGTACCTCGCGGCGTGGTGCCGCATGCACGGCCTGGAACTGATCTGCAACGAGCTGGAAGCCAAGGGCGGCCGCCTGACGGGGCGCCTGCGCGAAGGCGATCGCGGCCCGTTCAAGTCGCAGCTGATCCTGGACCGCTACCGCCTGGGCGAATACGCCGACGTCTATGCCTACGGCGATACGCATGAGGACGAGGCCATGCTCGACCTGGCCAACCGCCGGTTCTATCGCTGGGAAGAGCTGCCGGCCTGAGCCCGCCAACCCGGTCAGCCGTTCGTCGCCCCATTTGCGGTCGATCAAGTCGCGGCGGCCCGGGTCGGGTAACGTTGCGCCACGACGTCCAGACGGAGGTGCGGCATGAAAGCGAATGTGGGTGGCATGGACAAGCTGGTGCGGATCGTGATCGGCGTGGCGCTCATTGCGTGGGCGGCCACCGGTGGCCCCGTGTGGGCCTGGATTGGCGTGGTGCCCTTGCTGACAGGTGTCTTCAACTTCTGCCCGCTGTATGCGCTGCTTGGCATGAACACCTGCAAGGCCCGGTCATAGCTTTGAAGCAGGGGAGGTCGGCCGGCGGCGCTGAGGGGCGCCGCCGGCCAGTTAATTGCGCATCCGCAGGGCGCGCGGAAGCGTGTCCGCGCAGTCGGCGGCGAGCTTCAGTGTGGCCAGGTCGTCGGCGCGGGTGACACCGCGGGTGAGGATGGCCAGGGGCAGTCCGGCCTCGCGTGCCATGCGGGCAAAGCGGTAGCCCGAATAGACCATCAACGATGAGCCCACCACGAGCATGGCATCGGCGTTGGCCAAGGCCTGCTGCGCGGCGCTCACCCGGTCGCGCGGCACGTTTTCGCCGTAGAACACCACGTCCGGCTTGAGCAGGCCGCCGCAGGCCTCGCAATCGGGCACGCGGAATCGATGGAAGTCGGCAAGCTCCAGGTCAGCATCGCCATCGGGCGCCGTGGCCGCCGTGAGGTGGCGCCAGTTGGGGTTGTGCCCGTCGAGCCGTCTTTGCAGCCGTTCGCGTGGCGTGCGTTCCCTGCAGTCCAGGCATACCACTTCGTCCAGACGCCCATGCAGGTCGACGACCTCCGCGCTGCCGGCGCGCTGGTGCAGGCCATCGACGTTCTGCGTGACCAGCGCACGTATGCCGCCTTCCGCCTGCCAGTGCGCGAGGGCGAGGTGCGTGGCGTTGGGCCGGGCGTCGGCAATATGCGGCCAGCCGATGAAACTTCGCGCCCAGTAGCGCGCCCGCGTCAGGGGATCCTGCACGAAGGCCTGGTAAGTGACCGGCGGCTTGCGCTTCCACGCACCATCCTCGTCCCGGTAATCGGGAATGCCCGAGCCGGTGCTGCAGCCCGCGCCGGTAAGCACGAACACGTTGCGGTGCTGGTCCATCCAGGCGGCCAACTGGTGCGCGGGATCGAGGGGGGCAGGGGCGGGCGTTGCCATGGCGTCATGCTACGTTGCAAACCTCGTGGGTGAGTGACGGCGGAGGCAAACGCGTGCGATCGATGTGGTTGGGGTTGTGCCTGCTGGCGGCGCCCTTGGCGGCGGCGCCCAAGCCGGACACCGTGGTCGTGCTGGTGCGGCACGCGGAAAAGATGTCCGATGGTTCGCGCGATCCATTGCTCACCGAGGTGGGCTGGCACCGTGCGCGGGCGCTGGTGGACCGGGTGGCCGACCTGCCCATCGCGGCGGTTTACGCCACGCCGTTCCGGCGCACACAGCTGACCGCGTGGCCCGTCGCCAAGGCACGCGGGCTGACGATCACCGTGCGACCGGCGGGGGAGCCCGCGGCGTCGCTTGCCGACGTGCTGCGCACCCGCCATGTGGGCCAGCAGGTGCTGGTGGTGGGGCATAGCAACACGCTGCCTGATCTGGCGCGGGCGCTGGGTGCGCAGGGCGTGGCGGACATGGACGAAAGCGAATACGACCGTGCCATGATCGTCGTCATCCCGGCCCAGGGCGAGGTACGGCTGCGACAGGAGCGGTGGCCGGTGCCATGAGGCCCGCTTCGCGCTAGGGTAAGGACGACACCGAAGGAGCCCGAAGCATGTGGGAGCACCTGACCGCCGTGCGTGACCTGGGACGGGTCCACGACATTGCCTCGATCCTGGTGCATTACGGTTTTGGCGACCTGGTCCGCCGATTGGGATTGGGTGCCGTGGTGGCGCGCGCCGGCAAGGTGCTGCCCCTGGCGCAGTTGTCGGAATCGGCCGCGCTGCCGGCGCCGGTGCGGGTGCGGCGCGCACTGGAGGACATGGGCCCGACGTTCGTGAAGTTGGGGCAGGTGCTGGCCACCCGCGTCGACCTGTTCCCGCCCGACTGGATAAACGAATTCGGCAAGCTGCACAGCCAGGCCCCCGCGGTGCCGTACGACGCGATCCACGCGCAACTCGTGGAGGACTTGGGCGGCGCGCCGGACGACGTGTTCCGCCAGTTCGACACCACGCCGATGGCGGCTGCATCCATTGCCCAGGTGCACCGCGCCACGCTCAAGGATGGCCGCCAGGTGGTGGTCAAGGTGCGTCGGCCGGGAATCCGTCCGGTCATCGAAGCGGATCTGCGGCTGCTGCATCGTGCGGCGCACTTGTTTGAAGCGCAGTTCCCCGAGTGGCGACAGTTCCAGCCCGTGGGCGTGGTCAAGCAGTTCCGGCAATCGTTGATGCTGGAGTTGGACCTGGCGGCGGAATGTCGGCACGCCGAGCGCATCGCTGCCAATTTCGAAGGCCATCCCGAGATCGTGGTGCCGCCGGTGCACTGGGATTTCACCAGCGAGCGCGTCAACGTGCAGGACTTTATCGACGGCATCCCGGTGGCGGATACCGCGGCGCTGGATGCGGCGGGCGTGGATCGCAAGCTGATCGCGCGCCGTGGCGCGCAGACCATCCTGAAGATGGTGCTGGAAGACGGGTTCTTCCACGCGGACCCGCACCCGGGCAACGTCTTCGTGCTGCCGGACTCGCGCATCGCGGTGATCGATTACGGCATGGTGGGCCGGCTGTCGACGGCGCGCCGCGACCAGATTGTGTCGCTGCTGCGCGGGTTGGTGGACCACGACGCCGATCGCGTCAGCGATGTGCTGCTGGAATGGACGGGCCAGTCCGAGGCCGACGAGGGGCAGCTGACGCAGGATATCGATGCCTTCGTCGACCGGTACCACGGTGTGCGCCTGGGAGACCTGGACCTCGCCGCGATGCTGCTGGAAGTCACGGCGCTGTTGCGTACGCACAAGCTGGCATTGCCCTCGGAGCTGGCGCTGCTGGTCAAGGTGTTCATCACGCTGGAAGGGCTGGGGCGCAAGCTCGACCCCGATTTCGACATGGCCAAGGAGGCCGCGCCCTTCCTCCGCGCCGTCATGTTCGGGCGCTATCGCCCTCGCGCAGTGGCGCGGCAGGGCTGGCATGTGCTGGGCGATACGGCGCGCTTCCTCGCGGGGTTGCCGCGCGACCTGCAGCGCATCGTCAGGGTGGTGCGCGGCGGCAAGCTCAAGGTCCATATCGACATCGACCACCTCAAGGAATTCAGTGCCCAGATCGACCACTCCGCCAACCGGCTGACGGTGGGCGTGGTCCTGGCCGCGTTGATCGTGGGCTCGTCCATCACGTTGACGGTGGAAGGGGGGCCGACCCTGCTTGGGTTGCCAGTGTTTGGCCTGGTGGGCTTCCTGGGTGCCGCGGTCGCCGGGGCGTGGCTGGTGTATTCGATCTGGCGGAGTGGCGGGGGGCGCTGAGCGTCGGTCGTGTGCGTGGACAAACGCACCGAGCCGCGTGATCGACGAGGTCAGTGAGTGACTGGAAAAAAGGACGCCCGGGCAAGCCGGGCGTCTTCTGAAGGGCCGGGGCATGGCCCCGCGTCATGGCAGTGCGATCAGTCCAGTGCCTCCAGCACCAGGATGGTCGCCAGGATGGCCGGCAGGATGGCCGGGGTGCCGCGGCGGTAGGTGCCGTAGCGGTAGGCCCCGTAGTAGCCATCGTCGTACCCGCGACGGAAACCCTGGCGGAAGTAGTGCCGGTAGGCGTCGTACGGCACGTAGTAGCCGTAATAGCCGTAGCTCGCATCCGAATACGCGTAGGAACTGCGGTAATCGGGACGCCAGCCATCCATGCGGTCGGCGCGGCCAGCCCAGTAGCCCTCTTCGTAGCCATGGCGCACCGCGTCACGCAGCAGGTCGGCGCCGTAACGATTGGTGTCGTAGCGGTAGCCGCTGAAGTAATAGCGGTAGCTGACAGGGGTGTAGAAGAACGGTTCGTTGTAGTAGTCCCAACGCCGCGTGCTGTAGCGGTGGTAATGGTCGCGCGAACGGCGGATGTAGTCGTTCTGGTAGCGGTATTGCGACGTGCGACGCTGGTCACGCAGGGTGCGGCTGTACTGTTCGGCGCGACGATCGTTTTCGCGCTGGGAGCGGCGGTAATCCTCCGCCTGGCGTCGCTGGGTCTCGATCAGACGGCGCTGCTGCTGGTCCGACAGGCGCTGGTCGACGCGCTCGCGGCGGGCTTCTGCACGGCGTTCGCGGTCGTCGGCGTCACGACGCTCCTGGGCCACGCGATCCAGATCGCGCCACGCCGGGTTGCGGTCATTGTCCTGGCGGACCACGCGGTCCTGCGGGCGACGCTTATCCTCTAAGGTGCGATCAGGTCGCGAGTCTTGCCCTTCCTGTCGTTCACGCCGGGACTCGGCGCGACGCTGCTGCGCGGCACGCTCGCGCTCCGCGAACTCACGCTGCTGCTGCTCCATCGCGCGCGCACGCTCGGCCCGCTCGCGTTCCTGCGCTCGCCCACGCTCCTGCGCCTGCTCGGCGCGGGCACGCTCATTGCGCTCGCGTTGCTCACGGTCAGCCTGCTCGCGACCCTGTTGGGCCACGCGCTCGGACCAACGCTGCTCGCGCTGGGCATCGCGGCCCTCGCGTACGGACTGCTGCTGCCAGCGGCGTCCGCTTTCGCTGGGTTCCGGGCCTGATTGCCGCTGCGACTCGGCACGCGGTCCGCGGGCGCCGCGTTCTGCGGCTGGGCGCGGCTCGGCGCGGCGCCCACGCGCCTGCTCGCGGGACTCCCTGGCTTGGCCAGGGGCGGGGCCGCGGTCTTCCTTCCGGTCCTCATCCCGTGCGCGACGGCCTTCGCCGCGTCGGGGTTGCTCGTTCTTGTCGTCGCCTTGCGCCTGCTGCGCGCCTGCGGGCGCCGCCATGGCAAGCAAGGTGCCGATCACCACCGCGAGAAGCATTCGCTGGCCGTAACCGTTCATTGTGTCTCTCCAGGATGGGTCACGGACCGCCCGCGCCCCTGATGTGCAGTTGGCGTGAAGACGCATGAACGGGCACTGACGTCAGCCGGGTCCTGCCAGCGGCGTGAAGAAAAGGTTCAGCTGGCGGTTGGCGTTTGGACAGGAAGGCGCCTGCACTCACACGCGCGGGTGTCAGTTGCCCCTGGCATGGACGCGGTCGCCGTCGGCGAGTGCACGATCCGGATGCACGACCACGATATCCCCGGCCTTGAGGCCCCGGCGGATCTCCGTCCACCCTTCGCCCTGCAGGCCCGTGGTGATCGGCGTGCGTCGTGCCTTTCCTTGCTCGATGCGGAACACGGCGGCGTCATTGTCATGGAAGAACACCGCGCTTGCGGGAATACGCAGGGTGTCGCGTGATTCGCGCAACACGAAGCGCGCATTGACGCGGTAAGCCTCGCCGAGCTGCTGCCACTGCGTGTGTGGACTGGTGATGTCCACGATCACCCACACACGCTGTTCCTCCACGCCCAGTGCGGAAACCTTGGTGAACCCACCGGGCTCGATACGACGCACGCGGCCCTGCAGGGGTTGGGTTTCGCCCCAGCGCACCAGCTCAACGTGCATGCCGGGGCGCAGTCGGACGGCATCGGACGACAGCACGTCCACTTCAATTTCCAGTCCGTCCGGGTCACCGATTTCCAGCAGCGGCTCGCCGGGGTTCACGGGGCGGGCACTCTCGTAGTGCCGGCGCAGCACCACGCCCGCGACGGGGGCGGTGAGTCGCAGCACGGCGTTGCCGCGCTCCCCGCTGCCATGGGCGAGTACGGCTTGTGCGGCGCTCAACTCGTGCTGCGCCGTGGCCTCAAGAAAGCGGGCGCTGCTGGCTGTGCGCTCGGCTTGCTCGGCGGCCACGCGGGCCTGTTCCGCAGTGGCAGCGGCCACCATCTGGTCGCGCTTGAGGCGCTGCAGTCGCTCGGCATCGGCCCGCGCCTGTCGCGCCTGCGCGGTTGCGGCAGCCGCGACTTCGCGGGCGGCGGCCGTTCGCGTGCGCGCGGCCGCGATGCGCGCCTGGGCCTCGGCGCGGGCGCGGGCATCCAGCGCAGGCGCGGTCAGCGGCTCCAGCGTCACCAGGGTTTGTCCGGGCTGCACCGCATCGCCCGGCTCAAGCTCAAGGCGCCGGGCGGTGGCGGCGATAGGCGCGGTGATCACGAAGCGGTCGCGCAAGCGGGTGCGGCCCTCGGCCTCGACCAGGTCGCGCACCGTGCCGGGGGCTACCCGTGCCGTATCCACCAACGCCGGTTTGGGCCACAGCAGCAGCGTCACGAGGGCGCCCACGACCAGCAAAGCCAGCAACCAACGAAGCAGACGGGCGCGAGTGGATACCGGCATCGAGGGATCATTCCTTGGTCTTCAGGGCCGCCACGAGGTCCAGACGATCCAGGCGGCGGCGCACCAGTGCCCCAGATAGTACCGTTGCGGCGAGCACGACGAGCCCGGCAAAGGCCAGTCCGGTCGCGCTGGGCGCAACCGGGATGCGAAACAGGTCGGATTGCAGGCCGCGCGCGAGCAGCGCGACCATGCCAACGCCCAGGATGAATCCCGGCAACAGGGCCATCACCGCCAGTGCGCCGAGTTCGCCCAGCAGCAGGCCGCGCACTTCCGCCCGCGTGTAGCCCAGCACCCGCAGGCTGGCGAGTTCGCGCCCGCGTTCGGCCAGGGTGATGCGGGCGGCGTTGTAGACCACGCCCACCGCGACGGCGCCGGCCAGCAGGGTGATGGCAAAAGTGAACGTGGACAGGCTGCGCGCCATGGTGTCGCGGAAACTTTGCACCATGGCCGTGCGGTCGGTGACGGACGCCACGCGGGGACGCCGCCGTAGCTCGGCCAGCACCGCCTCGCGATGCCGCGCATCCACCGACAACCAGGCGCCGGAGGCGACGTCTCCTTCGTTCAGCAGGGTATTGAGATAGGCATGCTGCGCGTAGGCACCGACGCCCAGGTATTCCTTGATGGTGCCAGCCACGGGCACCGACAGCGTCCGCCGGTGGCCTTCAAGGAACTGCACCTGCAAGGTGTCGCCAGCCCGGACCTGCAGCATCTCGGCAAGGTAGTCGGTCAGCAGCAGGCCTGCGCGTGGCAATGGCACCGGCTCGATCCGCGCGTCCAGCACGCGTTTGAGGTCGCCCTGCGCAGGCAGGCCCTGGATCGCGGTGCGGTACGTGCGGTGCCCGTGGCGCAGCGTGACGGCCGCCATCCGGAACGGCTCCACCGCCCGCACACCGGGCAGCGCGGCCAGTTCGGTGGCCGCCCGGCGGCCCGCCGGCTCGCTGAAACCCACGGCGAAGTCATCGCGCTGGGCGAAGCCGAACTGCACGTCGATCACGTGTTCGATCGACGAAGGCATGGCCCGCGACATGACCAGGATGCCGCAGGCCATGCCGATGCCCAGTACCGACAGCAGGGTGCGCAGGGGACGTCGCTCGAGGTTGCGCAGCACCATGCGGGCCGCCGGGTCCAGCAGCCGGCCGAGGCCCAGGCGCTCCATCAGCAGCGGGCGGAAGATCGCGGGCGCCTCCGGCCGCATGGCTTCCGCCGGCGCAAGGCGATGCACGCGCGCAAGTGCGGCAAACGTACCCAGTGCGCCGGCACTGACGGCGAACGCCATCGCCATCACCAGCAAGGAGGGATCCAGCGACCAGGTCAGGTAGGGGAATCGGTAGTATTCGCGGTAGATGTTGGCAATGGCGTGGCCGAACCAGGTGCCCAGCGCGAGGCCAGGCACGACCCCCACCGCGGCCATCATCAGCACCAGCTGCCCGTAGTGCACGGCGACCTGCAGGCGGGTGTAGCCAAAGGCCTTGAGCAGCGCCACCTGCTCGCGTTGCGAGGCCACCAGCCGCCCCAGCACCACGTTCAGCAGGAACGCAGTGACGCCAAGGAAGATGCCGGTGAACATCCGCGCCATCATCTGCAACTGGCGCAACTCCTCGTCCAGGAAGCGGTGCGACGGCTGCAGGTCGCGTCCGGAAGCTCCCGTGCCGCCGTACGGGGCGAGCAGTGGGTCGATGGCATCGATCACGTCGGCCACGCGCGCGCCCGGCTGGACCGTGACCACCAGGCTGTTGAAAGCGCCATCCATGTCGAAGGCCCGGGCGAGCGAGGCATGCGGCATCCACAGCACCGCGAAGCGCTCGAAATCCGGGAACACATCGCCGGGTTTCATCTGGTAAATGAACTCGGGGGAAAGCCCGATGCCAGAGATCTTCAGCTCCTGCCGGCGGCCGTTGAGGATCGCGACCAGCCGGTCCCCCTCGTGCAGTCCGTGGGCTTCGGCAAAGGCTTCGCCCACCACGGCCTCGTCGGGTTGGCTGGGCAGCCGGCCCGAACGCAGGTAAAGCCGGTTGAGTCCGCCGTGGCCCGCGGCGGGCAGCGAAATGAGTTCGGCGTTGATCGGGCCGGTGAACCCCGTGAGCTCGAGCGGCGCGAAACCCAGCACGCGTGCTTCCACGGTGCGCACACCGGGCAGGGCGCGCACCGTCTCCACCAGCGGCAACGGTGCGCGCTTGGCTTGGGCGAAGACGTCGGCAAAGCCGTACTCGGCGTAAAACAGCGCCCGCGTGCGGGACAGCGCGTTGTAGTTGCCCAGCGTCATCACCATGGTGCCGATGCCACCGACCATGACCAGCGCGATCGCCAGCACCTGGCCCCGCAGCTGCAGGAATTCCCTCAGCAGCTTGCGGTGCAGGGCACTCACCAGCGCAACCCCGAGGCCGGCTCGCGGTGGGCGTTGCGCTCCTGGCTGATGACGCGGCCATCGCTGAGGCGGATGACGCGGTCGGCCATGTGCGCGATGACCTCGTTGTGGGTGATGACCACCGTCAACGCGCCGGTCTCATGGTTGATCCGCTCCAGCGCCTGCAGCACCAGGATGCCGGTAGCCGAGTCGAGCGCGCCGGTGGGCTCGTCGCACAGCAACACCGCGGGCCGCTTGGCGATGGCGCGGGCGATGGCCACGCGCTGCTGCTCGCCGCCCGAGAGCTGCGCGGGGAAGTGGTCCATGCGCTCCTTCAACCCCACCAGCGCCAGTGCCTCTTCGGGCGCCATCGGCTGCTCGGCAATCTCGGTGACCAGCGCCACGTTCTCGCGTGCGGTCAGGCTGGGGATGAGGTTGTAGAACTGGAAGACGAATCCGACATGCTCCCGGCGGAATCGCGTCAGCACGGCCTCATCGGCGCCGGTGAGCGGGTGGCCCTCGCACTCGACCTCCCCACTGGTGGGCGCGTCCAGCCCGCCGAGAATGTTCAGGAGCGTGGACTTGCCGCTGCCGGAGGCTCCCAGCAGCACCACGAATTCGCCGGGGTAGAGGTCCAGGTCGATACCGCGCAAGGCATGCACGTCCACGTCGCCCATGCGATAGACCTTGGTCAGTCCGCGCGCGCGGAACACCGGGGCTGGTGAGTCCAAGGGGGCAGGGGCCGTGACCATGGCCCTACTGTACGGCCTCAGCTGTCGGCTTGGGTGCGCTTCAGCTCGTCGACCATGGCCTGCCGCATCAGGAACTTCTGCACCTTGCCGGTCACCGTCATTGGGAAGCTGTCCACGAAGCGGATATAGCGCGGGATCTTGTAGTGGGCGATGCGGCCCCGGCAGAACGCGCGGATCTGCTCCGCATCGCAGGTCGCGCCTTCGGCCAGACGGACCCAGGCACAGGTTTCCTCGCCGAATTTGGCATCGGGCACGCCGAACACCTGCACGTCGGCGATGGCGGGGTGGGTGTAGAGGAACTCCTCCACCTCGCGCGGGTAGATGTTCTCGCCGCCGCGGATCAGCATGTCCTTGACCCGCCCGACGATGCGGCAATAGCCGTCGGCGTCGAGGGTGGCGAGGTCGCCGGTGTGCATCCAGCCCTCGGCGTCGATGGCCTCGGCGGTGCGTTCGGGTTCGTTCCAGTAGCCCTGCATCACCGAGTAGCCGCGGGTGCACAGCTCGCCGGTGGTGCCGCGTGGCACGGTGCGGCCTTCGCCGTCGACGATGCGCACCTCCACGTGCGGGTGCACGCGGCCCACCGAGTCCACGCGCCGGTCGAGCGGATCGTTGCGCGTGGTCTGGAAGCTGGCCGGGCTGGTCTCGGTCATGCCGTAGGTGATGGTGATCTCCGACAGGTGCATGGCCTCGACCACGCGCTTCATCACCTCGATGGGGCAGTTGGAGCCTGCCATGATCCCGGTGCGCAGCGAGGACAGGTCGAACTCGGCAAAGCGCGGGTGCTCGAGTTCGGCAATGAACATGGTAGGCACGCCGTGCAGGCCCGTGCAGCGCTCGGCCTGCACCGTCTCCAGCGTGACCAGCGGGTCGAAGCCTTCGCCAGGGATCACCATGCACGCGCCGTGGGTCACGCAAGCCAGGTTGCCCAGCACCATGCCGAAGCAGTGGTAGAACGGCACCGGAATGCACAGCTTGTCCTGCTCGGTAAGGCTCATGGCATCGCCGATGAAGAAGCCGTTGTTGACGATGTTGCGATGGGTGAGGGTCGAGCCCTTGGGCGAGCCGGTGGTGCCGGAAGTGAACTGGATGTTGACGGCGTCGTTGGGCGACAGTGTGGCGGCCACCTCGCGCATGCGGGCGAGGGCGGCGGCGTCCTGGCACGCGGCGATCTCGTCGAAAGCGTGGGTGCCGGGCACCGATTCGCCGTCGCCCATGACCAGCACGTGGCGCAGGTCGGGCAGGGCGGCGGCATGCAATGCGCCGGGCGTGGACGTATCCAACTCCGGCGCCAGCTCGCGCAACATGCCGACGTAGTCCGAGGTCTTGAAGCGGCGCGGCAGCACCAGGGCCTTGCAGCCCACGTGGCGCAGCGCGAACGCCAACTCGTGGGTGCGGTAGGCCGGGTTGATGTTGACCAGCACCAGGCCGGCGCGCGGCGCGGCAAACTGCAGCAGCACCCATTCGGCCCGGTTCAGTGACCAGATGCCGATGCGGTCGCCGGGCGCCAGTCCCAGTTGCAGCAGGCCGGCTGCCAGGCGGTCCACGGCGGCATCCAATGCGGCGTAGTCCATGCGCACCTGCTGCGGGGGCACGACCAGTGCCGGCTGCCGTGGCCAAGTGCGGGCCACGCGCGCGAGCATGTCGCCGACGGTTTCCTCGATGAGCGGGACGCTGCGGTCACCAATGACGTGGCTGAGGCCAGGGTCGGGGAGCGTGCTCATCGTGTCAGGATAGCCGTGCCTGCAGGCCCGGCACGATGCGCCTTTGGTATCGAAAGCGGTCCCGGCCGCGGTCGTCCACTCAGGCAGCGACGTGTGAGTGGACGTCACTGTCGCAACAGCGAAGGCGGGCTCGTGTCTGTGGCGGTGTCGAAGCGCGCGAGTGGCGTCTCGTCAGGGCAGCGCTTGTCCGGGAAGCCGAACTCGCCGCGCAGCGCACGACCGCAATCGGCCAGCGCCTCGAACGCCGCGCCCGGCTGCATGCACTGGTTGTCGAAGGCGCGACCGAACGCATCGCGCCGGCGGGCGAAGTCCTCGCCGCACTTGCGCGCCACGCGGATGCGGTCGAGGTCTTCCTGGGCGGCGTTGGTGCCGGACAGCCCGTACTGGCGCAACTCTGCCTGGTCGAGAAGCAGCAAGTTGCGCGCCGGGATGGTCATCATGCGGTCGGCCAGGTCCGCACCCACGCCATTGCGCGACAGGTAGTCACGCAACTGCTGGGTAATGTCGCGCAGCTCGTCATTGAGTTCCACGCGGGTGGTGGCCGTGGACTTCAGTCGCATCAAACGGTGGATGCCCACCTTGCCGGCAATGGAGCGGGTGTCCCCCGCGGCCAGCACCAGCACGCAGGCGCTGTGGCACAGCGAGCCCTCGCGCACCCAGATCGACCAGCGCGATTCGGCGATCTGGTCGCCCACGCGGATCGCCTCCTCGACCTGGCCGCCAGCCGAGTCGATGTCGAGTACCCGGTTGCGGATCTCCATGCGGTCCGCAATCTCGGTGACGCGCGCCATCAGCGCCGTGAAGCCGGCGTCGATCTTGCCCCGGTAGCGCAGGCGCACCATGCCGGCCTCGCGGCACTCGGACAGCACGTCGACCAGGTTGAAGAACTCGAGCGCGCCGATGCGCTCGCCGTCGCCTTGCTGGTCGTAGTCGTAGTGGCAACTGACGCGGGCGGTGCCACTGTCTAACGTGGCGGGCGGCCAGTAGGTGAAGTCCGGCGTGGCCGGAGCCGGGGTTGTGGCGCGCAGGCCGGCGACCGGGGCTGCACTGCGGTCCTCACCGAGCGTGACCACCGGCGCCTGAACGGATGGCTCCGCGGTTGGCGCAGAGCCCGAGCACCCCGCCACGCAGGTGGTGAATGCCGTCGCCAACAGCAGCGGTAGCCAAGGTTTTGTCATGAAACACGCGACGCGGGGAATGGCGTCATTATTCTCCATGAAACGGCCTTAACCTACGCCTTCAGGACGCGCCTTGGCTAGACCGTCACGACTAACGAATAACATCGTCGCCATACGTTTTTGCATGGTGGTATCTGCGTGACAGTTCCCGCACCCAACGCGTCGCGTCCCGCCATGCCGCGCGCGATCGTGGCGCTGGGGCTGGTCAGCCTGTTCACCGACATGGGCTCTGAAGTGGTGCACAGCCTGCTGCCGGTACTGCTGGCCGGCAGCCTGGGCGCCAGCGCGCTGGTCATTGGCCTGATCGAGGGCACGGCCGAGGCCCTGGTGCTGGTGACCAAGGTGTTTTCAGGTTACATCAGCGACGCCGTCGGTCGGCGCAAGCCGCTGGTGCTGTTGGGTTACGGGCTCGCGGCGGCTGTGAAACCGCTGTTTCCGCTGGCCGATTCAGTGACCACCGTGACGACGGCGCGGCTGCTGGACCGCTTCGGCAAGGGCATTCGCGGCGCCCCCCGCGACGCGCTGGTCAGCGACCTGGTGCCGCGCGAAATCCGCGGGGCCGCCTTCGGGCTGCGGCAATCGATGGACACCGTGGGTGCATTCCTGGGGCCTCTGCTCGCGGTGCTCCTCATGCACGTGTTCGCCAATGACATCCAGACCGTGCTGTGGTTCGCGGTGGTGCCGGGGGTGGTCGCAGTCTTGCTGCTGCTCAAGGTGCCGGAGCCCGCGGATGGCACACGCAGTCCGACGCGCCTGCCGCTCACCCGCGAGGGGCTGGCGCACCTTGGTCGGCCATTCTGGTGGCTGGTCATGCTGGGGTTGGTGGTGGCACTGGCCCGGTTCAGCGAAGCCTTCCTGGTGTTGCGCGCGACCGATCGCGGGCTGCCAGTGGCGTGGGTGCCGATGGTGTTGGTGGTGATGAGTGCCGTGTATGCGCTCACGGCGTACCCTGCGGGCCTTCTGTCGGACCGACTGTCGCGCACGACTCTCCTTGCCCTGGGAATGGCCGTGCTGGCGGTGGCCGACATCGCGCTAGCGGTGTCCGATGGATTGGGTCTGCTATTCGTCGGCATCGCCCTGTGGGGGCTGCACATGGGGCTGACCCAAGGCATCCTCGCCAGCCTGGTGGCGGACGTGGCGCCGGCGGCGTATCGCGGCACGGCCTTCGGGGTGTTCAACCTGGTGTCGGGCGGCGGCCTGCTGATCGCCAGCGCCGCGGCGGGCGGGCTCTGGGACCTGCAAGGGCCGCCGGCGGCCTTCTGGATGGGCGCGGTGGTGGCCAGTATCGCAGCGCTGGCCACGCCGGCCCTGGCGCGCGCCATGAAACCGTCATCTGCCTGACCTAGCGTGCATCGGGATGAACATCCTGATGCTCTCGGACGTCTACTTCCCCCGCGTCAACGGGGTTTCCACGTCGATCCGCACCTTTGCCCAGGCACTCGTGCGCATGGGGCATTCAGTGACCCTGGTCGCGCCGGACTACGGTCCGGGCAGCGGGCAAGACCACCACGACGACGACGGCAGCTTCGAGATCATTCGCCTGCCCGCCCGGGTCATCTTCTTCGACCCCGAGGACCGACTGATCAAGGGCCGTGCGCTGGCAGACATCACCCGCCGGCTTGCCATGCGTGACTGGGACGTGATCCACGTGCACACCCCGTTCCGAGCCCACCAGCTCGGCGTGCGGCTCGCACGGCTGACCAGCGTGTCCGTGGTGGAGACATACCACACCTATTTTGAGGAGTACGTGGGTCACTACCTGCCGTGGCTGCCCGCCGGCCTGGCCCGATGGGGTGCGCGACGTGCGTCGCGGTACCTGTGCCACGGCGTGGACCACCTAATCGTGCCGAGCGCGCAGATGGAGGAGGTGCTGCAGCGCTATGGCATCAGCACGCCGCGCACGGTGATTCCGACCGGGATCGACCTGGCGGAATTCGCCGGTGGCGAGGGTGCGCGATTCCGTGACGCCCATGGCATCGACCACGATGTGCCGACGCTGGTGACCGTGAGCCGCCTGTCGCTGGAAAAGAACATCGGTTTCCTGATCCGGGTGGTGAGTCGACTGGTTCCGGAGTTTCCCGGGCTGCAGTTCCTGATCGCGGGGGAGGGGCCGGACGCCGGACGGCTGCGCCAGTTGGTGGCCGCGCTGGAATTGCAGGACAACGTGCGCTTCTTCGGCAACCTGGACCGCCGCACGTCGCTGCTGGACGCCTACCGCGCCGGCGACGTGTTCGTGTTTGCTTCGCCGACCGAGACCCAGGGGCTGGTGCTGATCGAGGCGATGGCGCTGGGCACGCCGATCGTGTCCACCGCGGTGATGGGTACGGCCACGGTGTTGCGCGATGCGCGGAGCGCGCGTGTCAGTGACGAGGACGAAGCCGCGTTCGCCGAGCATGTCGCCACGTTGCTGCGCGCGCCCGACGTGCGGCGCGCGCTGGCCGATGCCGGACCGTTGGACGCTCGCGCCTGGAGCACGGACGCCCTGATGACGCGCGTGGTGGACCTCTACGCCTCAGTGGCCCGGCCGTTGCCCGCGTTGGCGTAGCGGCATCCCCCGTGCGGGGGTGGGCAATGATGTCCTCCCGGGGACCCATTGCCCCGTTTGAATCAACAAAGACGACCGGCCGATGCCGCCGTGCCCCTCCTCCCCCCATGGCACGCGACGTCCGCCGGCGTCTTTTTCTGTGCGCGAGGGGAGCGTCGCGGTTATGGTGGCGACATCCGGCCCGGGAGGGGCGCCTTCGGCACATGCCGGGTTGCCGTGGGTGCGGAAGCCACCCACCAGTCACGTCACCCATGACTCCAGCCAAGCAGGGAAACTCGCCGGCGCGCGTGCTGTTCGCCAGCCTGATCGGTACCACCATCGAGTTCTTCGATTTCTACATCTACGCGACCGCCGCGGTCCTGGTGTTCCCCAAGCTGTTCTTCCCGGCGGGCGACCCGGCCACGGCGACGCTGCAATCGCTGGCCACGTTTGCACTGGCGTTCTTCGCGCGGCCGATCGGTTCGGCGGTGTTCGGGCATTTCGGTGACCGCATCGGGCGCAAGGCAACGCTGGTGGCGGCGCTGTTGACCATGGGGTTGTCCACGGTGGCGATCGGTTTGCTGCCCACGTATGCCAGCATCGGACTGGTCGCGCCGGCGCTGCTCGCATTGTGTCGCTTCGGCCAAGGGCTGGGGCTGGGCGGCGAGTGGGGCGGAGCGGTGTTGCTGGCCACCGAGAACGCACCGCCGGGCAAGCGCGCGTGGTACGGCATGTTCCCGCAGCTGGGCGCGCCGCTGGGCTTCTTCATGGCCACGGGCATCTTCCTGCTGCTGGGCGCAGTGATGGACGATGCCCAGTTCTTCGCGTGGGGGTGGCGCATCCCCTTTGTGGGCAGCGCGGTGCTGGTGTTCGTCGGCTTGTGGATACGTCTGCGCCTGACCGAGACGCCCGACTTCCAGCGCGTGCTGGACCGAGAAGAGCGGGTGCGGTTGCCCATGCTGGAAGTGCTGGCCTCTCACCCGCGCGCGTTGCTCGCAGGTACATTCGGGGCGATGGCGACGTTCGTGCAGTTCTACCTGATGACGGTGTTCGCGCTCAGCTGGGGCACGTCGAAGCTGGGCTATTCACGCGAGCAGTTCCTCTGGCTGCAGATGGTGGGCGTGGTCTTCTTTGCCCTGACCATTCCCGTGTCCGCGCTGTATGCCGACCGGGTGGGTGCGCGGCGCGCGATGCTGCTGGCGACGGCGGGCATCCTGGTATTCGGCCTGCTGTTCGCGCCGTTGTTCGTGGCCGGCAGCGTCTGGAGCACGTTGCTGTTCCTGTCGCTGGGGCTGGCGCTGATGGGCCTGACCTACGGGCCGGTGGGCACCATCCTGGCGGAGATGTTCCCGGCCGCGGTGCGCTACACCGGGGCGTCGCTGGCCTTCAACCTGGCGGGCATCTTCGGCGCCTCGCTCGCGCCGTACGTGGCGACGTGGTTGGCCGGGCGGTTCGGGCTGGCGTCCGTGGGGCTGTACCTGGCTGTGGCGTCGGTGCTGACGCTGCTGGCGTTGTTGGCCGTGCGGCCGGCGCGGGAGGGTCGAGGTGGAGGCTGGGGCGAAGGGATCGCACCAGTAGCAGGTGGAAATGGCGGCAGGGGCTGAGGCGGCTGAGGTGCCCGAGCTCAACGGGGCGCCTCCCCCGTATCGGCTGCGGCACTGGCCTTCGGCGGCGTAAAATACGCCCATGACCGTCAATATCGCCGCCTATCACTTCGCCACCGTGGACGACCCCGCGGCGCTGGCCGCGTCCGTCCGGGGTTGGGCCGAGGCGGGTGACCTACTGGGCACCGTGCTCGTAGCGCCCGAGGGCGTCAATGTGTTCCTCGCCGGCAGCGCGGAGGCCATCGAGGCGTTCCTCGTCCAATTGCGCGCCGATGCCCGCTTCGCCGACATCCTGGTCAAGTACAGTCACAGCGCCTCGCAGCCTTTCGCGCGGCTGAAGGTCAAGCTCAAGCGCGAAATCATCGCGTTCCGGCGCGACAACGCATCGCCATTGGTGGGGCGCGCACCGACCGTCACGCCCGAGGTGCTGGCGCGCTGGCTGGCGCAGGGCCATGACGACGGCGGCCGCCGCATCGTCATGCTCGACACGCGCAACCGCGAGGAATTCGAGTACGGCACCTTTGCCGGCGCGATGACGCTGCCCATCGACAATTTCACCGACCTGCCCGACGCGCTGGCCCCGCACCGCGATGGCCTGCGCGATGCCACCGTGGTCAGTTTCTGCACTGGCGGCATCCGCTGCGAGAAGGCGGCGCTGTGGATGCAGGCCGACGGCATGGACAACGTGTTGCAGCTGGACGGCGGCATCCTTGGCTATTTCGAGCAGGTGGGTGGCGCGCACTACGATGGCCGCTGCTTCGTGTTCGACGAGCGCGTGGCGCTTGACCCGCAATTGCTGCCGCTGGTGGATGCCGCGGCCTGAGGAGCAACCCATGATCCAACGTATTGATGCCGGTTCCCGCATGTCCGAGGCCGTGGTCCACAACGGCGTGGCGTACCTGGCCGGGCAGATTCCCGAGGATGCCACGCAGGACATCGAGGGCCAGACCCGTCAGGTGCTGGCGGAAATCGACGCATTGCTGGCCAAGGTGGGCAGCGACAAGAGCCGCCTGCTGCGGGCCGAGATCTTCCTGCGCGACATGACCGACTTCGCCGGCATGAATCGCGCTTGGGATACCTGGGTGGTGCCGGGGCATGCGCCGGCGCGGGCCACGGTGCAGGCGCACTTGGCCGACGCGGCGTGGAAGGTCGAGATCGTGGTGACCGCTGCAGTCGAGTGAACGAATCGCTGTTTGTTCGAAAGCTAGATTCGGCGGATCGTAGGGCAGCGGGCGACCGGCGATGGGTGCCAGTGCAGTGGCTAGCAAGGCGAGGACAGGCGGACCATCCGGCCCCGTCGTGGCCTGAGGGTAGGGTCTGCTCAGTCCCCGGGCAGGTTGCGTGACTGCAAGTAGGCCGCCGCCGCGCGACCCGCGCGCAATCCACTGGCATAGCACGCGGTAAGCAGGTAGCCACCGGTCGGCGCCTCCCAGTCGAGCATCTCACCGGCGCAGAACACGCCGGGGTGCTGCCGCAGCATCAGCCCGTCATCCAACGCTTCCAGGCGCACGCCGCCGGCGGTACTGATGGCTTCGGCCAGCGGACGTGGTTGGGTCAGCAGCAGCGGCAACCGCTTGATCGCGGTGGCGATGGCGTCGGGATCCTGCATGCCATCGCGGCCCAGCACCTCGTGCAGCAGCGCCGCCTTGGCACCAGTGATGCCGGCTTGTCGCCGCAGGTGTTCGCTGATGCTACGGCCCGCGCGCGGCTTGGCCAGGTCGCGCTTGAGTTGTTCCAGATCGCGGTTGGGCGCCAGGTCCAACCACAGACGTGCTTCGCCATTGACCGCGATGGCCTCGCGGAGCGGCGCTGACAACGCATAGATCAGGCTGCCCTCGATGCCGGTGGCCGTGAGCACGCACTCGCCCTGCAACGTGTGTTCAACGCCTTCTGCGTCGTGCCAGTGCGCGATCACCGGCTTGAGGGGCGCGCCCGCATGGCGTTGGGCGAGGTGCTCGCTCCAGCCCACGTCGAAGCCGCAGTTGGCGGGCTGCAGTGGCGCCACCTCCACGCCTTCCGCCGCCAGCACGGGTACCCAGGCGCCGTCCGAACCCAGTTCCGGCCAACTGCCGCCGCCCAGCGCCAGCACGGTGGCAGGCGCGGCGACGGCCAGCTCGCCATCGGGCGTGGCGAAGCGCAGCGCGCCGTCGTCGGTCCAACCCAACCAACGATGATGCACGTGGAAGCGCACGCCCTGTTCGCGCAGGCGACGGACCCAGCCACGGAGCAGCGGGGCGGCCTTGCGGTCCAGAGGAAACACGCGATCGGACGTGCCCACGTAGGTGTCCACGCCCAGCCCGCGTGCCCACGCGCGCAGCGCGTCGGCATCGAACTCGTCCAGCCATCGGCCCACCGCCTGCGCACGGCCGCGGTAGCGTCGGTCGAAGCCGGGGCGGGGCTCGGCGTGGGTGAGGTTGAGCCCGCCCTTGCCGGCAATCAGGAACTTGCGCCCCACCGAGCCCATGGCCTCGTACAGGTCGACCTCCACGCCAGCGGCGCGCGCCACTTCGGCCGCCATCAGGCCGGCGGGGCCGCCGCCGATGATCACCAGGCCGGGAGCGTTGTAGCGGGAGTCGGGCATGGTCGGGGCGCGCGGGTAGGCGCGCCATTATGCCGCGGAAGGCCCCGCGTGCCGTCCCTGGTATGCACCAGTGCGACTCCGTGGGTGCGGCCGGTGCGGTATCTTCGCCGGCTGGCACGACGCGCCCACTTCAAGGAATACGATCCGATGCGAACCCACCGCCTCGCCGCTTTGTTGGCCATCGCCCTGTGCGCCGCAGCCGTTCCCGCCTGGGCCGAACGCCCGGCCACGACCAGCGTGGCCGTGAGTGCCGGGCAGGGTGGGGCGGACGCGGTCAGCGCGACGGCATTGCCGGAACAGCTGCGTGACTTCGACGCCTACGTCGAACGCGTGCGCCAGCAGTTCAACGTCCCCGGCATCGCAGTGGCCGTCATCAAGGACGGCCAGGTCGTCCTGGAGCGCGGTTACGGCGTGCGCGAGATGGGCAAGGCCGCCACGGTCGACGAACACACCATGTTCGCCATCGCGTCCAACACCAAGGCCTTTACCGCGGCCTCGCTGTCGATCCTGGCCGACGAGGGCAAGCTGTCGCTGGACGACCGCGTCATCGACCACCTGCCGTGGTTCCGCATGGCCGACCCGTACGTGACCCACGAAATGCGCGTGCGCGACCTGCTGGCGCATCGCAGCGGCCTCGGCCTGGGCGCGGGCGATCTGCTGTACTGGCCCGGCACCGACTACACCACCGAGGAAGTCGCGCGGCGCCTGAAGGACGTGCCGCTGACCGGCAGCTTCCGCGGCCAGTACGCCTACGACAACATCCTGTACGGCGTGGCGCAGCTGGTGATCGAGAAGGCGAGCGGGCAGTCCTACGCGGACTTCCTGCAGACGCGCGTGTTCACGCCGCTGGGGATGGTCGAAACGCGCTACAACAGCGACCATCTCAAGCCCGGCGACAACGTCGCTACCGGTCACGCCAAGGCGGATTTCAAGGATCTTGAGCCGGTCGCACCGATGACCTGGCACAACGTGTCCGGTGCCGGCGGCCTGTATGCCAGCGTGCACGACCTGACCAAGTGGATGCGCGTGCAGCTCGATGGCGGCGTGATCTCTGGCGAAGGTGACAATGCCAAGCGGCTGTTCAGCGCCAAGCGGCAGAAGGCGATGTGGTCGGTGATCACGCCGATGAATATCGCCGAGGCGTCCGTGCCGGATCTGGCGGCGGCCAAGCCCAACTTCCTCGGTTACGGCGAGGGCTGGCAGTTGTCCGATTATCGGGGCCGCAAGCTGGTGTGGCACACCGGTGGCTGGCCGGGCATGGTCTCGCGCCTGACGCTGGTGCCCGAGCACAAGCTTGGCGTGGTGGTGCTGACCAGCGCCGAAGTGGGCGCTGCATTCAATGCGGTGACGATGCGCGCGCTGGACGCATTCCTTGATGCGCCCCGCACCGACTGGGTCGCGGCCTATGCTGCCGCGGTGGCCAAGGCCGAAGCCAAGGCAGACGAAAGCTGGCAGGCGCATGTGAAGGCGCGTGATACGCGCTCCAAGCCCTCATTGCACTTGGCCCGGTACGCCGGCACCTACCGCGACGCGTGGTACGGCGACGTGGCCATCGCGCAGGAGGGCGGCAAGCTGGTCATGCGCTTCGGTCGCACGAAATCGCTGGTGGGCACGCTGTCGCACTGGCAGCACGACACGTTCATCGTTCGCTGGAACGAGCGCTGGCTGAATGCCGATGCGTTCGTGACCTTCACCTTGGACGCCGACGGCAACGTGGCCGAGGCGCGCATCAAGGCCATCTCCCCGCAGACGGATTTCAGCTTCGATTTCCACGACCTGAAGCTGGTGCCGGTCAAGGCGGAGGCGGCCAAGGGCTGAACCCACGCGAGGGGAGGGGGCCGGGCTGCCCCGCCTTTCGCGAACTGCTTGGCGGGCACGTGCCCTCGCGGCACGTGCGATTGTCCGTTCTGACAGAACGCGTGGAGGCGCTTCGTCGCGTTACGGAGTCAATGCGGCTTTGCCGCGAGCAACTCCACCTCGAACACCAGCGAGGCGTTCGGCGGAATCACGCCGCCGGCGCCAGCGCGGCCATAGGCCATGTGCGACGGAATCAGCAGCGTGCGCTTGCCGCCCACGTGCATGCCCGCAACGCCGTCGTCCCAACCGCGGATCACGCGCCCGGCGCCGAGCAGGAAGGTGAATGGCTCGCCGCGGTCCACTGAGCTGTCGAATTTCTCGCCGCGCTTGTCGGGCCGGCGCTCGTCATACAGCCAGCCGGTGTAGTGCACGGTGACGTCGTTGCCGGACACGGCCACGGCGCCGCTGCCCACGCGCTGGTCGATGCGCTGCAACTCGGACACGGTGCCGCCCGGCGGCGGGCCGGGTTCGGTGCAGGCGGTAAGGGCAAGGCCCAGCAGGGCGGCGAGCAATGGGCGGATCAAAGTCATGCAGGGGAGCTCGATCAGGTGGGTCAACGTCCGGGCAACCGGCTGGGTTGGGGGGCGTGGCCGGTGGCAGGCTCGGAAATCGAAGGCGTGGTGTAGACCGTGCGGTGGCGGGGTAGAGGTTAGCCGGAAAGCGCGCAGGCAGTGCGCCTTGCCGTGGGCGTCAAACGGCAACTACCCTGCCGAAACGAAAAAACGGGGAAGTGCATGAGTTGGATTGGCATCGTGATCGTGGTGGTCTGCGTGTATCTGGCGCTGAAGGTGGCCGGGTTCGCGCTGAAGCTGCTGATGTGGGGCCTGGTGCTTTCGGGCCTCTATTGGTTCCTGGCCCCGATGCTGGGCTGGCCGGCGCTGGTCTAGCGCAGGACACGATCGATCGCGTCAGCGCGGCGGGTCAGGCCACCTCACCCGCGGCGTGCCCCGACGCCCACGCCCATTGGAAGTTGTAGCCGCCCAGCCAGCCGGTGACGTCCACCACTTCGCCGATGAAGTACAGCCCGGGCACCGCGCGTGACTGCATCGTGCTGGAGGAAAGGCCGTCGGTGTCCACCCCGCCCAAGGTCACCTCTGCCGTGCGGTAGCCCTCGGTGCCGCTGGCCACCAACGACCAGTGCTGCAGCACGTCTGCCATGGCACGCAATTCCGGCAGGTTGTATTGCTTCATCGGGCGGTTGACCACCCAGTGTTCGCACAGGCGTTGGGCGAAGCGCTTGGGCAGTGCGTCGCCTAGCACGGTCTTCAGTTCCGCGGCCGGGCGCTCGCGTTGCCAGCGCTGCAGCGTGTCCAGCGCATCCTGGCCCGGCAGCAGGTCCAGGTGAAGCTCATCCCCAGGCTGCCAGTACGACGATATCTGCAGGATTGCCGGGCCGCTGACGCCGCGGTGGGTCACCAGCATGAAGTTGCTGAAGCTCTGCCCGTTGCAGGTGGCGGTGACGGGCAATGCCACGCCGCTGAGGTCGGCCAGCCGCTCCTGGTGCTTGCCGCTGAGCGTGAGCGGCACCAGGCCCGCCCGGGTCGGCAGCACTTCGTGGCCGAACTGCCGCGCCAATTCGTAGCCAAAGCCACTCGCCCCCATGCTCGGGATCGACAGCCCGCCGCTGGCTACCACCAGCGATGTCGCGACAAACGCGCCGTGGGTGGTGTGCAGTCGGAAGGGCGCCTCGGCCGTCCCTTCCCCGTGCAGCACGCGCTCGATGCTGCAACTCGTCTCGATGCGCACGCCCGCGCTCGCACACTCGTCCAGCAGCATCTTCACGATGAGCTTGGAAGACTCGTCGCAGAACAGCTGGCCCAATTCTTTCTCGTGGTAGGCGATGCGGTGGCGCTCCACCATCTCGATGAAGTGCCATGGCGTGTAGCGCGCCAGTGCCGACTTGCAGAAGTGCCGGTTGGCTGACAGGTAGTTGGCCGGGGTCGTGCCGGTGTTGGTGAAATTGCAGCGCCCACCGCCCGACATCAGGATCTTCTTTCCCACGCGATTGGCATGGTCGATCACCAGCACGCGACGTCCGCGCTGCCCGGCGCTGATCGCGCACATCAGCCCGGCGGCGCCGGCGCCGATGATGATGACGTCGTAGTGCTGCATGCCCGTACGCTCGTCTGGCTCAGGCCATCTGCAGCCCGGACATCCCGCCCGCCGCCATGGCGGCTGACAGCATGCGGGCACGCGGTCGCAGCGCGACGTTGGTGCTCTCGCTCATCAGCTGCAGCTCACCGTCCTGGATCATGGCGGTCAGGCGCATGCTGCGTTCCAGCATCGCGCCGACGGCCTCGACGCTGGCGGCGTCGATGTCGATCACGCTGAGGTTCTTCAGCCGCCCCAGCCCAGCGGCGTTCTTGTCCCACCAGATGTCCGCGGCGCGGCCACCGTAGTTGACCACCAGCACCTGCTGCGAGCGGCCGCAGGCTTTGCGGATGCGCGACTCGTCCGGCTGGCCCAGGTCGATCCACAACTCGATGTCACCGGTGTAGTCGCGGCGCCACAGGTCCGGCTCATCATCGCTGCTCAGGCCCTTGCCGAACTCCAGCCGCTCGTCGGCGTTCAGGGCGAACGCGAGCAGCCGGACCATGAGGCGCTCGTCGGTTTCCGACGGATGTTGGGCGAGGGTCAGGTTGTGGGACGCGTAGTAGTGCCGGTCCATGTCGCTGACCTGCAGCTCGGCTTTGACGACGGTGGCCTTGAGTGCCATGGGAGCCTGCCGGCGGACGCCGGGAAAGAGAATCGGTCATTCTAGGCCATGCGCCCGCGTCCACCCGCCATCGATGGCCTTCCGGCCAGCCATATCCAGTTGCCCGAAGGCGCGTGGGAGACCGTGCTGGAGGCGCTGTGCGCGCTGTTTCCGGCGATTCCGGAGGCGACATGGCGCGATCGGTTCGCACGCGGGCGCGTGCTGGATGCCGCCGGTCACGCACTGGCGGCGGATGCGCCGTACAGGCTGGGGGCCGACATCCACTACTACCGGGAGGTGGTGGACGAACCGCGGATTCCGTTCGAGGAAGTCGTGCTTCACGTTGACGCGCACCTGGTGGTGGCCGACAAGCCGCATTTCCTGCCCGTGGCACCGGCCGGCCGCCACGTGCACGAGACCTTGCTGGGACGATTGATGCGGCGGCTCGACAATCCCCATCTGGTGCCGCTGCATCGACTGGACCGCGACACGGCTGGGCTGGTGCTGTTTTCGGCGAATCCGGGCTCGCGGGCGGTCTATCAGGCCCTGTTCCGTGACAAGCGGATCACCAAGGGCTACGAGGCGCTGGCGCCGGCGTTGCCCGGACTGGCGTTTCCGCGGGTGCATCACTCGCGGCTGGAAGCGGGCGAGCCGTTCTTCCGCATGCGCGAGGTGCCGGGCGCGGCCAACAGCGAAACGCACATCGACGTGGTCGAACGCAGTGAAGGCCTTTGGCGTTACTGGCTTGAGCCCATCACCGGGCGCAAACACCAGTTGCGTGTCCACATGGCGGCGTTGGGTGCCCCCATCGCCAACGACGCGACATACCCCGACGTGCGGCCCCAGCGCGAGGATGACTTCAGCCGGCCCCTGCAGCTGCTCGCGCGCACGCTGGAATTCGCCGATCCGATCGACGGGCGGACGCGACGCTTCGAAAGCGGCTTCCGGCTAGACCCACTCGCGTGAGGGCAGGGTGTAGCGGCGCTGCGGACGGCCCACCAGGTCGAGGAAACGGTTGAACACCGCATCGGCGTGCGCCTGCATCGGCGCGATGTGGGCGCGGGTGTGGGCGCGGATGGCCTCGGCATCCGTGGCGTGGCCATGCGCGGCCAGTTCCGCCAGGTAGGCGGGATTGGCCAGCCAGCGTTCGATGAGGGCCTGGTCCATCTCCAGGTGGAACTGGAAACCGTAGGCGTTGTCACCGTGGCGGAAGGCCTGCGGCTCGCAGTCGTCCGTGCGCGCGAGGTGCTTGGCGCCCGGGGGCACCTGGAAGCTGTAGCGGTGCCACTGGAACACCGGTGCCGCCTCGCCTAGGGGCGCCAGCACCGGATCGGCCTTGCCGGCGTCGGTGAGCTGCAGCCGGTGCCATCCGATTTCCGGCGTGGGGTGGCGTTGCACGGGCGCGCCCAGCACGTGCGCCAGCAACTGCGCGCCCAGGCAGATGCCGAGCACCGGGCGGCCCAGTTCCAGCATCCGCTCGATGGCGCGCATCTCCGTCAGCAGGTGGGCGCGGTGGGTGTGGTCTTCCACGTTCATCGGCCCGCCCAGCACGATCAGGCCGCGATAGCGGTCCACGTTGGGTTGGGTGTCCGGGTGCCGCTCGAAATTCTTGAAGCGGATGCGGTGCCCGCGCCGCCGGATCAGCGGGTCCAGCGTGCCCAGTGGCTCGGCGGCGACGTGTTGGAAAACGAGGAGGCGGGACATGGGGTCGGGCGTGGCGTACTGACGCCACTATGCCAAGTCCGCGGGTAGGGTTGGATAACGCCCGGTTGCTGGCTTATGCCAGATGGGCATGAGGGGCCGACAATGTCACCCCTTCGGCGCCATCGCAATCAGGACGATGGCGACAATGGCCAAGCCGATGGCAGCGCGGTTCCAGCGGCTGGTCTGCTCGCCAAACGCCAGCACGCCCACCATCGTGCCCAGCACGACCACGCCGATGTTCATCGCGGCGAACACCACCGACGGATTGTCGGGCAGTGCTTGGTGCGCGCGAACGTAGAACACGATGTTGCCGAAGTTCAGTACGCCCAGCAGCAGCCCGGCCGCGAGGTGGCGCAGGTCCAGTCGCGTCTCGCCACGCCAGTGACGGAACGCCTGCCACGCCAACATCAGCGCGAATGCGATGGCGAAGGCCACCTGCAGCGACGCCAGCGAAGGCGTGCCCGCCTGCGCGATGCGCTTGAGCAGCACGTCGACCACCGCGAAGCCCACCCAGACGCCCAGCAACAGACCCCAGCCGCCCTTGGCAGACGACTCGCGCCCCGGCCGCATGACGATCCCGGCCACGGCCAGCAACCCCAAGCCCAGACCGCCCAGGCGCAGACCATCCAAGCGCTCGCCAAACAGGGTGAACGCCGCCAGCAGGGACAGCAGCAGCGACAGCCGCTGGGCCACGTCGGTGCGCACGATGCCGGTGGCTTTAACCGAAGCCGCGAGCACCAGGAACAACGAGGGCAGCACGACCGCCAGCCCCAGCAGCGCCGCCCACGGCGCATCCGGTGCGCGCAGGCTGTCCAGCGAGGGCTGCAGCAGCCACGCGCACAAGGCGGTGGCGGCGAGATAGTTCCACGTGACCAGTTGGGCCACGTCCAGCCGGTGCCGCGGCGCCAGCTTGAGCAGCACGGAGACCAGCACGCTGCAGATCGCGCTGGCCAGGATCAGATGCATCGACGCCCCGCGGTCCAGCGGTCAGCCACGGGGGCGATCACGGCATCAGCGCGGCTTGAACGGCTTGCGGGGGCCTGCACCGTGCGGGCGACCGCCGGGGCGGCCGTCACGCGGACCCGCGCCGTGCGGGCGTCCCTCACGGGCACCGGCACCCTGCGGGCGCGGTCCACGCGGACGGAAGTCGTCTCCGTGCCCACCACGCGGGCGCTCGTCATGAGCGCGCGGCGGACGGCCCTCGTCGTGCCCACCGTGCTGCGCCTGGCGCCAGCCACCCTGACCCGGACGGCTGATGCGCAGTTGCTGGCCGGCCACGCGCACCTTCTTCAGGTGCTCCATGACCTCACGCGGCATGCCCTCGGGCAGGTCGATCAGGCTGTGGTCGTCGCGGATGTCGATGCGGCCGATGTAGCGGCTTTCCAGCTCGGCCTCGTTGGCGATGGCGCCGACGATGTTGCCCGGCTTGACCCCGTGCACGTGGCCGACCTCGATGCGGAAGGTCTCCATGCCCGCCTCGGCGGTGCGCGGCGCGTCGAATTCGCGCTCGTGGCGTGGGGCCGGTGCGGCGTCGCCGTGGTCGTCGAACATGGCCTCGCCGACGTTGGTCGGCGCGTGGTGCGTGGGCGGCGTGAACTGGCGCTCGGCGTGGCGCGGGGCGCGCTCGCGCTCGGCGAAAGCGCGGGGTTCGCGTGCCGGGCGCTCGTCGTGCTCGCGGAACTCGCGCTGCGGACGGGGGGCACGCTCGCGGTCACCGAACTCGCGCCCGCGCTGCTCGAACGGCGCCGCGCGCTCCGGTCGCGTCGGCGCGGCAAGCAGCAGCGGCGTGTCGCCCTGGAACAGCTTGGCCAGTGCCGCAGCGATTTCGATCGCCGGCACGTTCTTCTCGCGCTCATAGCGCTCGATCATTTCGCGGAACAGGCCAAGCTCGCTGCTCTCCAGCGCCTCGCCGATCTTGCCGAGGAAGCGGTTGACGCGCTGCTCGTTGACGGTCTCGATGCTCGGCAGCTCCATCGGCTCGATCGGCTGGCGGGTGGCGCGCTCAATCGCGCGCAACATGCCGCGCTCGCGCGGAGTCACGAACAGGATCGCCTCACCCTTGCGACCGGCACGACCGGTGCGGCCGATGCGGTGGACGTAACTCTCGGTGTCGTAGGGGATGTCGTAGTTCAGCACGTGGCTGATCCGCTCCACATCCAGCCCGCGGGCGGCCACGTCGGTAGCCACCAGCACGTCGATCTTGCCGTCCTTGAGGTTCTGGACGGTCTTCTCGCGCTGCGCCTGCTGCACGTCGCCGTTGATCGCCGCCGCGGACACACCGCGCGCCGACAGCTTCTCGGCCAACTCCTCGGTGCCCAACTTGGTGCGGGCGAACACGATCATCGCGTCGAACGGCTCCGCCTCGATGATGCGGGTGATGGCATCCAGCTTGTGTACGCCGCTGACCGACCAGTAACGCTGGCGGATGTTGGCCGCCGTGGTGGTCTTGGCCTTGATCGCGACCTCGACCGGGTCCTTCAGGTAGGTTTGGGCGATGCGCTTGATCGGCGCCGGCATGGTGGCCGAGAACAGCGCGACCTGGCGGGTCTCCGGGGTCTTCTTGAGGACGTTCTCGACGTCGTCGATGAAGCCCATGCGCAGCATCTCGTCCGCCTCGTCCAGCACGAGACAGCGCAGCTCGGACAGGTCCAGGGTGCCGCGGTCCAGGTGGTCGATGACGCGGCCCGGGGTGCCCACCACCACGTGCACGCCGCGCTTGAGCGCCTGCAACTGCGGGTAGTAGCTCTGGCCGCCGTAAATGGGCAGTACGTGGAAGCCCGGGAGGTTGACCGCGTACTTCTGGAAGGCCTCGGCCACCTGGATGGCCAGTTCGCGCGTCGGGGCGAGCACCAGAGCCTGCGGCTTGGTCTGCTTCGGCTCGATTTGCGCCAGCACCGGGAGGGCGAAGGCAGCGGTCTTGCCGGTGCCGGTCTGGGCCTGGCCGAGCACGTCGCGGCCTTGCAGCAGCGGCGGGATGGTCGCGGCCTGGATGGGCGAGGGCGTCTCGTAACCGACGTCGGACAGGGCCTTGAGCAGCGACTCGGGCAGGCCGAGGTCTGTGAACTTGACGGTGGGGGCGTCGGCGGAATTCGGGGATTCGGGCGTTGCGGGCGTCTCGGCGCTCATCGCATAAGTCTCGTTGGCGCCGGCGCAGCGCCGGTCGGGGATCGAACAGTTTACCTGTCTGCTGAACAGGGCGTGTTATTCGGCAGCCCGCGGCCGCGGACACGCCTGCTTCTGCAGACGGGCCCCGGCCGTTACGCCGGCCACGCAAAGGCCTGTGCAGCCGGGGTTTTGGCCTGCTGTGGGACACTGTGGGGCACGTATTTTCGACACCCGTCCCGCATGCGCCAGCTCCGTTTCGACAATGCCTTCCTGCGCGAACTGCCCGGTGACCCGGAGGTTGGCCCGCGCATCCGGCAGGTCGAAGGCGCCCTCTGGTCACGGGTGGCCCCCACTTCGGTGGCGGCCCCGGTGTTGCTCGCCCACTCGGCGGAAATGGCCGCTCGGCTGGGCTTCAGCGACGCCGATCTGGCTGATCCGGCGTTCGCCCGGGTCTTTGCCGGCAACGCGCTGTTGCCGGGCATGGACCCCTATGCCGCCAACTATGGCGGGCACCAGTTCGGCCACTGGGCGGGGCAGTTGGGCGATGGCCGTGCCATCACCCTGGGCGAGGCGCTCAATGACGCCGGGGAGCGCTGGGAACTGCAGCTCAAGGGCGCAGGCCCGACGCCCTACTCACGCACCGCTGACGGCCGTGCAGTGCTGCGTTCCTCCATCCGCGAATTCCTGTGCAGCGAGGCCATGCACCACCTGGGCGTGCCGACCACGCGCGCGCTGAGCCTGGTGGGCACCGGCGAGGGGGTGGTCCGCGACATGTTCTACGACGGCCATCCTGAGCTAGAGCCCGGCGCCATCGTGTGCCGGGTGGCGCCGTCGTTCATCCGCTTCGGCAACTTCGAGTTGCCGGCCTCGCGCGGCGATTTCGACCTGCTGCGGCGGCTGGCCGATTTCTGCATCCGCCGCGATTTCCCCGGGCTGCAGGGGCAGGGCGAGGCGCTCTACGCCGACTGGTTCGCGCAGGTGTGCGAGCGAACGGCCGTGCTGATGGCGCACTGGATGCGCGTGGGCTTCGTCCATGGGGTGATGAACACCGACAACATGTCCGTCCTGGGCCTGACCATTGACTACGGGCCGTACGGCTGGGTGGACGACTACGACCCCGACTGGACGCCCAACACCACCGACGCCCAGCGCCGGCGTTACCGCTTCGGCCAACAGCCGCAGGTCGCGTACTGGAACCTGGGGCGCCTCGCGGGCGCGCTGTCGCCGCTATTCGGTTCCACCGAGCCGCTGCAGGACGGACTCAAGCGCTACGTCGCGGCCTGGGACGCGGCCGAGCGCGATACCACCGCCCGCAAGCTGGGGCTGGTGGAAGCGCGCGACGAGGACATCGAGCTCATGCAGGACCTGCGCGTGCTGTTGAAGCAAGGCGAGGTGGACATGACCCTGTTCTTCCGCGGCCTGGCCGACGTAGACCCGGCCGCGCCAGCCTTGGCGCCGTTGCAGGAGACGTTCTACGACGACGCCAAACGCGGCGAGGTCGAGCCGGCGATGGTGGCCTGGTTGTCGCGTTGGGCGACCAGGGTGAAGGCCGACGCGTTGCCTCCGGCGGAACGTCGCGCCCGCATGAATGCCGCCAACCCGCGCTACGTCCTCCGCAACTACCTTGCCCAGCAGGCCATCGACCGGGCCACGCAGGGCGATGCATCAGGCGTGACCGAGCTGCTTGACGTGCTTCGCCACCCTTACGTGGACCAGCCGGGCCGCGCGCAGTTCGCTGCGAAGCGTCCTGAGTGGGCACGTACCCGTGCCGGCTGCTCGATGTTGTCCTGCAGTTCCTGAAACGCGGGGCTGTCCTTCCCGGGCCGCAGCCACGTCCTGAGAGACCGTCCCCCGGGACGCTTACACGCGATTCACCCCTTGCGCCGCATGCTCCGGTGGTCTGCCCCCGTGGCTTCCTGGACATCCGCCATGACTGGATTGCGTCCTTCAACGACCGGCTGGCGCCGGCTCCACCCCGGCCTGCTGGCCGTGCTGATGGCGACGTTGCCGCTGGTCGGATGCGTCACGCCTTCCAGCAACTACTCCGGCTACCCCGGTGACGGCTACGGCCAAGGCTATGGCAACGAGCGCGTTTTGGGCACCGTGCAGGAGTTAGACCTGCGGAGCAACCGGATCGTCCTCACGGCAGACGCCTATCGCTATGGCAGCGCCTCGTACGTGGACGTGTTCTTCGACCGTAGCACCCGCCTGTACTACCAGGGGCGCCAGGTCGACATGGCCGGGCTGGAGCGGGGTGACCGCATCAGTGTCGATGCCCAGCGCTCGGATGGCCGACTGTGGGCGCGCAGCATCGAGGTCGTGCACAACGTGCGCGACGGCCAGAATGGCAACTACTACGCAGGCGACCTGCGGGGGTCTGTTACCTATGTCGATACGCGTGCACGGGTGATCGAAATCACGCAAGGCGGGTATGCCGGTCGCCCTCAGCGGGTGCATTACGACGACCGCACCCGCGTGGAGTACCGCGGGCAATTCCTCCGGCCCGAGCAACTGGAGCGCGGTGACGTAATCCGCGTGCAGGCGCGGCCATCCGGAAACGACTGGTGGGCCGAGCAAATCTGGGTGGAAGTCGACGCGCGATCGCGCTGACGGTAACCATCGTTTAACGCGTACCGTCGCATGCTCGTAACCAAGCCGCCTTGCGGTGAACGCACGTCCGGGCACCGGGCTACCCCGGCGCGGGTCCGGCCGCGCAAAGGGACCTGCCATGAAGACCTGGATTCTCGTCGCCGACGAAGCCCGCGCCCGCTTGTTCGAAAGTGAGCGCATGGACGGCGAACTGCTGGAAGTCGCCGACTTCGTCCACCCCGACGCGCACCACGCCGATCGCGGCCACCGTGACCGCCTGCCCCGCGCCCAACAGAGCGTGGGTGGCGCCCGGCACGGCATCGAGCCGCGCACCTCATCCGAGGAGAAGATCGCCCGCGAGTTCGCCGCGGAGCTGTCGGATTTCCTCAATGAGGCCCGCGTGGCCCACCGCTACGACGAGCTCGTGCTGATGGCCGCGCCGGCGTTCCTTGGCTCGGTGCGGTCGGAACTGGACCCGCAGGTCGCCCGGATGGTGACCCATGCGCTGGACAAGCAGATCACCGACGCCAGCGTGGACCGCATCCGTGACGAGTTGCGCCACCTTCACTGACGGCTGACGCGGGGCAGGGCGCGCATCCCGGTACAATGCGCGCATGCCCCTGATCACCCTGCAGAACGTCGATTACAGCATTGGCGGCCCGTTGCTGCTCGACAATGTCGAGCTGTCCATTGAACCCGGCGAGCGCATTGCGCTGATCGGCCGTAACGGCGCGGGCAAGTCCACGCTGCTCAAGCTGCTGTCGGGCGACCTGCGCCCGGACGATGGCGAGGTGCGCGTGGAAGGCGGGGTGCGTGTCGCCAGGCTGGAGCAGGAGGTGCCCTCCGATGCTGGGGGCGATGTGTTCGACGTGGTCGCCGCCGGCATGGGCGAGCTGGGCCAGTGGCTGGCCGAATACCACCACCTGAGCCACGCCGACCAACTGGATACCGACAAGCTGGCGGCCGTGCAGGCGCGGATCGAAGCCGCCAATGGCTGGAGCGCCGACCAGCGCGTGGTCGAAACCTTGACCCGGCTGGAACTGGATGGCGAGCAGGCCTTCGCCGGCCTGTCGGGCGGCATGAAGCGCCGCGTGCTGCTGGCGCGTGCGCTGGTCTCCGCGCCCGACGTGCTGCTGCTGGACGAACCGACCAACCACCTCGACATCGAGGCCATCGACTGGCTGGAAGGCTTCCTCAAGGCCTGGCAGGGCGCGCTGGTGTTCATCACCCACGACCGCCGCTTCCTGCGCGCGCTGGCCACCCGCATCGTGGAGATCGACCGCGGCCAGGTCACCAGCTGGCCGGGCGACTGGGCCAACTACGAGCGCCGCCGCGAGGAACGGCTGAACGCGGAGGCGCAGGAGAACGCGCGCTTCGACAAGCTGCTGGCGCAGGAAGAGGTGTGGATCCGCCAGGGCATCAAGGCCCGCCGTGTGCGCGACGAAGGCCGCGTGCGCCGGCTCAAGGCCATGCGCGTGGAGCGCGCGCAGCGCCGCGAACAGCAGGGCAACGTGCGCATGGAAGTGGCGCAGGGCGAGTCCTCGGGCAAGAAGGTGGTCGAGGCCCGCAACGTGTCCTTCGACTACGGCGGCAAGCCGATGCTGAGGGCGCTGGACACCACCATCATGCGCGGCGACCGCATTGGCCTGATCGGCCCCAACGGCAGCGGCAAGACCACGCTGATCAAGGTGCTGCTGGGCGAACTGGCGCCGACATCGGGCGAGGTTCGCGTGGGCACCAACCTGCAGGTCGCGTACTTCGACCAGTACCGCTCCACGCTGCGCGAAGACTGGAATGCCCTGGAAAACGTGGCCGAAGGCCGCGACTTCGTCGAGATCAACGGCAAGCGCAAGCACGCCATCGGCTATCTGCAGGACTTCCTGTTCACGCCCGAGCGCGCCCGCGCGCCGATCACGCGGCTGTCCGGCGGCGAGCGCAACCGCCTGTTGCTGGCCAAGCTGTTCGCGCAGCCCTCCAACCTGCTGGTGATGGACGAACCGACCAACGACCTCGACGTGGAGACGCTGGAGCTGCTCGAAGAGCTGCTCGGCGAGTACGAAGGCACGCTGCTGCTGGTCAGCCACGACCGCGACTTCCTCGACAACGTGGTGACCTCCACGATGGTGATGGAGGGCGATGGCAAGGTAGGCGAGTACGTGGGCGGCTACAGCGACTGGCTGCGCCAGGCGGGCCCGACCCAGGCGCGCACGATCGGAGGCGCCAAGGCGCCGACCGGTGCACGTGTTGCAGCGGGCGACGTGCAGCCGGTTTCCGCTTCGACAGCAGTTGGGGCGGCTGCAGGCGATGCTTCTCCCGCTGCGACATCGCAGGCCGTGCCCGTGTCGGCGGGCAACGCGGCCGCACCGCCCAAGCGCAAGCTTAGCTACAAGGATGCGCGCGAGCTGGAGCAACTGCCCGCGCGCATCGAACAGCTCGAAGCCGAGCTGGAGGCGCTGACCACGCAGATGGGCGACCCCGCGTTCTTCCAGCGTGATGCGGCGACCGTGGCGACGCACACCGCACGTCTGGGCGAGACCCAGAAGTCCCTGGACGCGGCCTATGCGCGTTGGGCGGAACTGGACGGATGAGGCAGGGGTGATGCAACCGGGTGGCCAGTCCGGTGCGGGCAGGGCGGCGAAAGCGGCCCAGGCGCACCGTCTGTTCTTCGCCCTGATGCCCGACGACGCCACCCGTGAACACTTGCACGAGGCGGCGCAGCAGTTGAAGGCGACGCAACCCACGCGTGGACGGTGGGTCAATCCGCGGCGCTACCACCTCACGCTGCAGTTCCTTGGCGAATTCGACGGTTTGCCGACGGCGGTCGTGGCGCAGGCCCGCGCCGCCGCCGCCCGCGTACGCGCGGCTCCGTTCACCCTGTCGCTGGATCACGCCGGGAGCTTCCGCAACCGGGCGATTCCCTGGTGGCTCGGTCCCGGCGTGGACTCCCCGGGCTTGGGTGCCCTATGGCACGGACTGGGCGAGGCCCTGGCCGGTGCAGGCGTGCACGTGGCGGACGGGAAGGGATTCCGCCCCCATGTCACGATCGTGCGCGACGCCCGCACGGTGTTGCCCGCCACCGTGGTCACGCCCTCGATCGAGTGGCGTGTGGAGGCGTTCTCCCTGATGCATAGCGCACCAGAGGTCCAAGGGGCCTACACGTCGCTGGGCACGTGGCCGCTGGCGAGGTGAGGCTTCCAACGCGGGTTGCGCGGGCTTCAGCGCTGCCTGATGTTGAACCGCGGTGACTCGTCCAGATCACCCTCGGGGGTCAGTACCGCGTGGCTCCGACGGTCGCCATCCACCAGGACCGGGACCGGATCCTGGAACAGCGGGCGGCGCACGAACTGGATCTCCCAGCCAAAGCGCTCCAACTCGCTCAGGGTGAGCAACTGTGCCTCGTTGAGCTGCGTGCGCAGCAGGGATGCAGGCGCACTCGCCGTCCGCCGCCGCTCCTTGGTGCCGATGTCTGCCATTGGGGTTCTCCTCCTCTCCTGCAGTCACCTAACGCAGGGCGGGGGCAAGAGGGGACGTCCTTCGGCCGCGCCGCTCAGCGCGGGGCCTGGTCCACCCGCAGCACCGGATACAGGTTGAAGCGCCCGTCCCACGAGGAATGGCGTCGGGCGAAGAACTCCAGGCGTGCGGACGGACTGGCCGCAAACGACGGGTCCGCCTTGAGGCGGGCTTCGAACTCGGCCTTTACCCCCGGGTCCTTGAGCATCTCCCGGGCCACTTCCTCGGCCACGTAGTCCTCCATGTACTCCTTGCGCTCGAAGGCGTTGTTGAACCGACCCCAGGCGGCCATGGAGTCCGGGGCTTGCGGCTCCAGCAGTGCCATCAACAGCCGCGACTTGGGCTGGTTGATGGGCACGAACAACGCGCCGGCAGGAATGTCCATGCGCTCCGCGGCCCAGGCACCCTGGATCGTGAGCCGCTGTTGGCCCTCGACGGAGCCCTTGCCGGCCTCGGTGCTGGTGGCGCGGAACGCCTGCACCTGGGCTTGCGCGCTGACGGTGCCCACACGGCGGTAGGAGATGCCGTGGACGTCCAACTGGCGCGCCACTGCAGCAGCATGCGCGAGCGGCACTACATAACCGGCCCCCGGCGCCGGCACTTTCAGGGACGGCACGACCTCATCGCGCAGCGGCAGGCGCCAGATCTGCGGCTTGGTTTCGTCGTACCGGGTCATGAGCGCGCCCGACACCTCCGACGGCGTGCGGGTGTACGCATAGCCACGGTAGTCGATCGTGCGGGTCTTGTCGGTGGCCTTGTAATCCAGCGCGACCGGTTGCCCGGCGACGGCGGAGGCGCGGGCATCCGCAGCATGGGCTTCGCGTTGCCAGCGCCGGCCGTGCCGGGCGACCAGGTCCAGCACCGACAGTATGGTGTTGCGCGTGACCTTCACCCGGTGCGGGTACTCGCGCCAGGAATGGGTCTCCACCAGCATGCCCAGACGGTTGCGCTGCGCGATGTAGCTCTGCGAGAAGCGCGGCGGCGCCACGCCGTCAACGAAGCCCGAGGCCGGGTTGTCGTTCTCCTCGAATGACGGGTAGAACGGCAGCGGCAACGAGCCCTGCCTGGCCAGCGCGGCAATCACCCCGTCGCGCCATTCCAGGCCCGCCTTGCGCAGGCCCGCATCGCCGCCGTGCAACGGCTCGACCTGGATCGACACGTCGTGCTCGAACTTGGCGCCATCGGTGACATGCAGGTCCACGTAGGCGAGCGGGTCCCAACGGTTCACCAGCGCCAGCATCGCCCGCATTTCCGGCGTGTCGGCCTTCACGTAGTCGCGGTTGAGGTTGAGGTTCTGCGCGGTGGTCCGCCAGCCCATCTCCTCCGGCCCGCGCTGGTTGGGACGGTTCCAACGCGCGAACCGCTCGTGCCCGTCCACGTTGAACACCGGCACGAACAGCAGTACCTGCCGGTCCAGCACGCCCTTCCCGGTCTTGCCTTCCAGCAATTCCCGCAGCGCCAGGAAGCCGGCGTCCTTGCCGTCGATCTCGCCCGCATGGATGCCGCCTTGGATCAGGGTCACCGGCAGTCCCTTCTCCCGCGCAGCTTCCGGGGAGAAGGCGCCGGCCTTCGACACCACCAGCACCTGCATCGGCCGGCCCTCGGGTGTCGTGCCGAACGACTCACAGCGCACCGCGGCAGGGTAGGCGCGGGCAAATGCCTCGCACAGGCGGATCACTTCGTCGTAGCGGCCTGTGCGGACAAAGCCGGAGCGCTCGGAAAGCGTCACCAGGTCGGTAGTTTGGGGCGCTGCAGCGGCCGTCGCGGAGACGCAGGCAAGGAGGGCGGCGAGCAACGGCGAGGGCTTCATGCGGCGGGTCCATGGGAAAGGCAATCGCCGATGGTAAAGGGCGGGCGGAACGGGACCCCCTGCTGGAGGTCATGGCTGAGGGGCAGTCGGGCGGCAGAAGCCGGACGCCAACGGGGCCGCACAGGCGCGGATGCGGCCCATCGGCGCGCGTTGCCACGGAGAGGCCTGATACGGTCGATCACACTTGACCGGCCGAGGCCAACGGAAACATGAATGGGGCTGGGACGGGAATCGCCCCCCTCCAATGGGTTAGGCTTGGCCCCTTTGCACGAAACAGGGTCGTTTGATGTCGTCCACCACCAGCACCGTTGCCACCGCCGGCACCGGCCGCATGCCGCGGCAGATTCCCTACATCATCGGCAACGAAGGCTGCGAACGATTCAGCTTTTACGGGATGCGCAACATCCTGGTGCAGTTCCTGATCACCGGCCTGCTGTTGCAGCACATCACGGCGGGCAGCGAGCGTGAGTTGGCCGCCAAGGACCTGATGCATGAGTTCATGATCGGGGTCTACTTCTTCCCGCTGCTGGGCGGCTACCTGGCCGACCGCTTCTTCGGCAAGTACAACACGATCCTCTGGTTCAGCCTTATCTATTGCGCCGGTCACGCGTGCCTGGCCATTTTCGAGGAGAACCGCACGGGGTTCTTCACCGGGCTGGGCCTGATTGCGCTGGGCGCGGGCGGCATCAAGCCGCTGGTGGCCTCCTTCGTCGGTGACCAGTTTGACAAGTCCAACGAGAAGTTGGCGAAGGTCGTGTTCGACGCCTTCTACTGGATCATCAACTTCGGCTCGCTGTTCGCGTCGCTGCTGATGCCGCTGTTCCTCAAGAATTACGGTCCCAGCGTCGCGTTCGGCATCCCGGGCCTGCTGATGTTCGTTGCCACCTTCGTGCTGTGGCTGGGTCGCAAGAAGTACGTGATGGTGCCGCCGGCGCGCACGCGCGACCCGAATTCCTTTGGCAACGTGATCCGCACCGCGCTCAACACGCGCCGGGAAGGCGAGGGTGCGCCGGGGCGGGCGCTGGCCTTTGCCGGTGTCACTGTAGCCGTGGGCATGGTGCTGGGTTGGGCGTTGTCCTCGCTGGGGCTGGCCGCCTGGTGGCCGAAGGGCTTTGGTTTCGTCATCACCTTCTGCCTGGCGCTGGTGGTACTGGTGGCAGGTGTGGGGGGCGGCGCGTGGCTGCAGCTCGACCGCGCACGCGGCATTCATCCGGACGCCGCCATCGCCGGCGTGCGCAGCGTGCTGCGCCTGCTGGTGATCTTCGCGCTGGTCACGCCGTTCCACTCGCTGTTCGACCAGAAGGCCTCCACCTGGGTCATCCAGGGCAACGCGATGGCCAAGCCGGAGTGGTTCGTGGCCTCGCAGATGCAGGCGCTGAACCCGGCGCTGGTCATGATCCTCATCCCGTTCAACAACCTGGTGCTGTACCCGGCGCTGCGCCGCTTCGGCATGGAGCCGACCGCGCTGCGCCGCATGACTGCGGGCATCGCCTTCAGCGGCCTGGCGTGGATCGTGGTCGGCCTGATCCAGCTGAAGATGGACGGCGGTACGCCCATGTCCATCGTCTGGCAGGTGCTGCCGTACGCGCTGCTGACCTTTGGCGAGGTGCTGGTGTCGGCCACCGGGCTGGAGTTCGCCTACAGCCAGGCACCGCTGTCGATGAAGGGCGTGGTGATGAGCTTCTGGAACCTCACCACCACCATCGGCAACCTGTGGGTGCTGCTGTCCAACGCTGCCGTGCGCAACGACACGGTGACCGGGAGCATCGCGCAGACGGGGCTCAGCGAGACATCGTTCCTGATGTTCTTCTTCGCCGGCTTCGCGCTGGTGGCGGCGTTGGCCTTCGGCTGGTACGCGCGGCGCTATCCGCTGGTGGACAACTACCGCCCGGCGGCCTGACCGGATGCTGACGTTTGCCCTCATCGCGGTCACCGTCCTGGTGTCGTGGCTGGCCTTCGAACGGCCACGGTTGCTGGAGCGCCTGATCCTGTGGCCGCCGGCCATCGAGCGCAAGCACCAGTACGACCGGTTGCTGACCCACGGTTTCATCCACGCCGACTGGCAGCACCTGCTGTTCAACATGATCACCCTGTTCTTTTTCGGGCGGGTGATCGAACAGGTGGTCAGCGAGCTGATCGGCCCACTTGGGTTCGTGTTGTTCTACTTGTCGGCGATAGTCGTGGCGATCCTGCCCACGTACCTCCGGCACCGGCATGACGCGCGCTACCGCAGCCTCGGGGCGTCCGGCGCCGTGTCGGCGGTGCTCTTCGCGTTCGTTCTGCTGAATCCCTGGTCGCTGATCTTCGTGTTCTTCCTGCCGGTGCCGGCCATCCTGTATGCCGTCTTCTATGTCGGCTATTCCTTCTGGATGGATCGCCAGGGCACGGACAACGTCAACCACAGCGCGCACCTGTCGGGCGCGATCTACGGGGTCTTGTTCATGCTGTTGATGGAACCGCGTGTCATCGCGGTGTTCATGGAGCGGTTATTCAACCCTGCGTTCCTGCGCTGACCGAGGCGCTGCACGCCGTGGTCACCCGTGGGGTGCCACGGTACGCTGGTACCCCTCCGCTGTCCCAGGAGCCGACATGTTCCGTTCCGCGCCGGTCGTCCGCCACGATGCCGCCAACCACCGTTTCGTCACCACCGTCGACGGGGTCGACGGACGGCTGGACTATGAAGTGGAGGCCGGGGTCCTGGTCATCACCCACACCATCGTGCCGCCGGCCATCGGCGGTCGCGGCATTGCCAGCCACCTGGTCCAGGCCGCGTTCGACCACGCCCGGGCTTGCGGCCTGAAGGTGCGCCCGGAGTGCTCCTACGCCGACGTCTGGGCCAGACGCCACCACGAGACGGTGGGCGCTCTGTTGGCCTGATCACGCCGGCGTGCGCCGCGCCGCCGCCTGCCAACCCGGTGTTTCCCGAAGCGGGCCCACCCCCAAAACATGCAGCCGGGCGCGGTTTGTGCCAGCATGCGCGCCCCAATCCCGTTCCCGGCCGCCGCCCCCATGCGCCTGAACAAGTACATCAGTGACACCGGATTCTGTTCCCGCCGGGAGGCCGACCGCCTCATTGGCGAGGGTCGGATCACCGTCAACGGCATCCGCGCCCGGATCGGGGCGGAAGTGGGCGAGGGCGACGAGGTGCTGGTCGACGGCCAGAAGCTGCAGGTCCGCGTCGCGGCCAAGGGTCAGAAGAAGCACGTCTATATCGCCCTGCACAAGCCGGTCGGCGTGACCTGCACCACCGAGTCCGACGTGAAGGACAACATCGTCGACTTCGTGGGGCACGAGAAGCGCATCTTCCCGATCGGGCGCCTGGACAAGGACTCCGAAGGCCTGATCCTGCTCACCAGCAACGGCGACATCGTCAACGAGATCCTGCGCGCCGAGAACAAGCTGGAGAAGGAATACCTGGTTGCGGTGAACCACGCCATCACCGACGAGGTGCTGCGCGGCATGGCCCGCGGCGTGCCGGTGCACGGCCAGACCACGCTCCCATGCAAGACCGGGCGGCTGGGCAAGTTCGGGTTCCGCATCACGCTGGTGCAGGGCCTCAACCGCCAGATCCGCCTGATGGCCGCGCACTTCGGCTTGCGGGTGAAGAAGCTGGTGCGCGTGCGCATTGGCAACGTCAAGCTGGGCCATCTCAAGATCGGCCAGTGGCGCAATCTCACCGACGCGGAACTGCGCGGCCTGTTGCCCAACCGCACCGAGTGGTGACCGACGGGTCACGCTCAGGCCGTTGGCCACGATGGCCGGCGGCAACTGTCTGTATGCATTCATCACATCCCGACGTCTAAGGTCGGGCGCAACTCCGGCTGGTTTGGACAACGGACTGCCTCCCATGAATCGTCTGCTGATCGCCCCCTTGCTGGTTGCAGCGCTGGCCGCGTGCGAGCGCGAAAAGCCGGCCGCCGTGGCTCCGCCCGCTGCGACCGTCCCGCCCAAGCCCGTTGCCGTCGCTCCGTCAGCCCTCCAGGACGTGGTGGAAAGCCAGCCGGGGTACATGGTGGGCATCACGTTTCCAAAGTCGGCCGCGCGCTATCCGGGGCTGGCGGCCGAGATCAAGGCCTATGCCGACGCGGCCCGCGCCGAGTTGGTGAAGGCCGCCCAGGGACGGGGCAACGATGGGAGCGCCGGGGACATGTATGACCTGTCGCTGACCTTTACTGATGTCATGGAGACCCCCGACGTGGTGGCCGTGGCCGCCGATGGCAGCAGCTATACCGGCGGGGCCCACGGCAACCCGTTGCTGGCGCGCTTCGTGTGGTTGCCGAAGCAGAACCAGCGGCTGACGGCGGAACGGCTGGTGCCGGACGCGTCGAGTTGGAAGCCCATCTCCGACCTGGTGCGTGAGCAGCTCCACACCGCACTGTCCCAGCGCCTGGATGCCGATGCGCTGCCTCCGGCGGATCGGGCGCAAATGGCGCGCAACGCCGGCAAGATGATCGACGCGGGCACTGTCCCCGATGCGTCCAATTTCGCCCAGTTCGAGCCTGTGCCGGGGCCAGGCGGCAAGTTGTCGGGGTTGAAGTTCGTGTTCCCGCCTTACCAGGTGGGGCCGTACTCTGACGGTGTGCAATCCGTCCAGTTGCCGGCCGCCGCGCTACTGCCTTACATCGCCCCGGAATACCGAGACCTTTTCACCCCGTAAGTCCCGCCGGGGTATGCTCCCCGCAATGCCCACCGAGGACGTGGACGATGGCGGCCTTGCATCCGTTCGAGCGCAGGGTGTCCGGCTTGCTGGCGCTGGCCGACGTGCAAGTGGGCGGCGACCGCGACTGGGATATTGAGGTCCACAACCCCCGTCTGTTCGCGCGTTTGCTGGCCGACGGATCCTTGGGCCTGGGCGAGAGCTACATGGCGGGCTGGTGGGATACCCGCAACCTGGATGGGTTGCTGACCCGCCTGTTGCAGGCGCGCCTGGATGATCGCGTGCACGGCTGGCATTGGCTGCTGGACGGGTTGCGCGCGCACGTGACCAACCTGCAGACGCGATGGCGCAGCCGCGAAGTGGGTGAGCGTCATTATGACCTCGGCAACGACCTGTACCGCGCCATGCTGGGCCGCCGGATGGTCTACAGCTGCGGTTACTGGGCGCCTGCCGACGATCTGGATACCGCACAGGAAGCCAAGCTTGACCTGGTTTGCCGCAAGCTGGGCCTACGTCCCGGCATGCGCGTGCTGGACATCGGTTGCGGCTGGGGCGAAGCGCTGAAGTTCGCGGCTGAGCGTTACGGCGTCGTGGGTGTTGGCATCACCATTTCAAAGGAGCAGGCGGCGCATGCGCGGAAGCTGTGCGCCGGTCTACCCATCGAGATCCGCGTGCAGGACTACCGGGAGCTGCACGAGCCCTTCGACCGCATCTTCTCGATCGGCATGTTCGAGCACGTGGGCGTGCGCAACTACGGCACGTACCTCGACGTGGTGCGGCGGTGCCTGCGTGACGACCCTGCCACCGGGGGCGGCCTGTTCCTGCTGCACACCATCGGCAGCAATGAGTCGGTGACACATACCGACCCCTGGATCGCCCGTTACATTTTCCCCAACTCCATGCTGCCGTCCGCCGCCCAGATCGCCGCGGTCTGCGAACGCCGTTTCGTGTTGGAGGACTGGCACGGTTTCGGGCCTGACTATGACCTCACGCTTCAGTCGTGGCGTTCCAACATCGAAGCGGCGTGGTCGCAACTTCCCTCGCACTACGATGAGCGGTTCCGCCGCATGTGGCGCTTCTATCTCGCGGCATCGATGGCCACGTTCCGCAGTCGGCGCTCGCAGTTGTGGCAGGTCCTGATGTCACCGCGGGGTGTGCCGGGTGGCTGGGCTGCCGTGCGTTGACCGGGCGATCCTAGAACCGCAGGGTCGTGGTCGTGCCGCGGCCGGGGGCGGACTCGAAGCGCAGCGTCCAGTGCAGGTGCTCGCACAGGCGGGAAATCAGGTCCAGGCCGATGCCGCCACCGCCCCGGTCGCCGCCACCGCGCGCGAGCTTGGCGTAGATGGCACTGATTTCCTCCGGGCTCATGCCATGGCCCGGGTCGTCGATGATCACCGTCGCAGGGGCTTCCAGTCGAACGCGAATTTCGCCTCGGTCGCTGTTCTCGATGGCATTGCGCAGCAGGTTGCCGATGGCCGCCTGCACGATGACCAGAGGGGCCTGGATCTGCGAAGGCACCAGGGGGCCCACCTGCACGGATAGCGCCTTGTCGTCCAGCAGGTGGCGGTGGTCGTCCACGATCTCCGGCAGCAACTGATCCAGCGCGATGCGGTCGCTGGCCTTGCCCAGTTGTGCCGGATCCTTCGCCAGCACCAGCAGCAGGGAGATGAGTTGCTCCACGTGCGACGCGGTTCGCTGGATGCGGGACAGCCGCTGGTGCACGTCGGGTGTGGTATCCGGTTGCGCAAGCGCGATTTCAGCAGCGCCCGCGATCACCGCGATCGGGGTGCGCAACTCGTGGCTGGCGCTGTCGATGAAGGCCCGTTCACGCTCCACGAAGTGCTCGTTTCGCCGCAGGTAGCCATTGAGGGCGTCGGCAATGGCCATCAGGTCGCTGCTGGCGCCGCGGGGCAGGGTCACCTCCTGGCCAGGTTGGTCGGGCCGCAGATCCCCTATTTGCCGCGTGAAGGCGCTCAAGGGCCGCACCAGGTGATTCACACTGAGGGACACGGCCAGCCCCAGTAGCACGGTCATCGCCAGCGCGGCGCCCATGACGACCCACGCCAGATGTACCTCGTGGCGCTCGAAGTCGGTGATGTCGATGGTCAGCACGGTGCGCCGACCTGCGATTTCTCGGACCATCGCGGCGATGGGCCGCCCGTCGAGTGTCATGTCGTCGTGCAGGCCCGGGGACAGCGCCAACAGCGTGGGGGGGACCTCCCTTCCCAAGCTGCCGTCATACAGGCGCATCGACGCGGTGTCATGCCACGCGTAGCCGGGTTCTTCCGCGCGTCGCTCGGCCAGATGGTCCAGCTCTGACTCCAGCACAGCGCGCCACACCAGGCGTTCGGCGTACTCGTTGGTTATGGCGCCGTAGGCCATGACCGCCAGGGTCAGCAAGGTGAGGTAGGCCAGCATCCCCAGCAGGATGCGCTGGCGCAGGTTAGCCCCGGCCATGGTCTGCTTCCCCCGTCGGCTCTGCGCTCTCGCTACCCGGCCCCAGCCGGTAGCCAACACGGGGCAGGGTGTGGATCAACTTGACCGCGGCACTGCCGTCGACGCTCCGGCGCAGCTCATAGATGTGCGAGCGGAGCATGTCTCCATCGGGAGGACTGTCCCCCCAGAGCGCCTGTTCCAGTCGTTCGCGGGTCACCGCGGCGGGACTGGCCTGCATCAGCACCTCCAGCAGCTTGCGGCACGCCGGGTACAGGTGGAGCGCCCGACCGGCGCGCGAGACTTCCAGCGTGGTCAGGTCGTAGCGCAGGTCCGAGACCTCCAACACGCGGGTACGACCGCGACCCGTGGCGCGAGCCACGAGCGCCTCCAACCGCACCTCCAGTTCGGGCAGGGCGAAGGGCTTGGTTAAGTAGTCGTCGGCACCGGCGCGGAAGCCTGCGATCTTGTCCGGCAGGTCGTCGCGGGCCGTCAGCATCAGCACCGGGATGTCGCGACCCGCCTCGCGCAGGGCACGAACCACCTCGTGACCTTCCATGCGCGGCAGCATCCAATCCAGCACGATCGCGTCGTAGGGGTGGTTGAGGGCCAGGTGCAGGCCGGTGCGGCCGTCGGGCGCGGCGTCGAGCACGTGGCCTCGTGCTTCGAAGTACTCGAAGAGGTTGGCCACCAGGCTGCGATTGTCTTCCACCACCAATATCCGCATGGGTGCGGGCTTCCTCGCGCCAAGGCGCATGCAACAGTCGGTCGGGCAGTCTGCGGGGGTGGATGTCGGAACAATGTCCGGACGCCCCGCAACGGCCACATGGTGGGCGTCGGCCGCGGTGGCGGCAAGCGGGGACGATCGCGCGAGCAGCCCAGGGCAAGCCCATTCCGTGAACCACGTCGCCCGGCGCATAACAGGGCGTTTACAAGCCTCCGACGTAACTCCGACGCGCGGGAGACCACCATTGCCCGAACCTTGCATCGGATCGACACCTTGGGTCCCCCGTCCTTTATTCCATACCGCCGCCGATCCGGTGGACGGCAGTTGGCTGCCGAGGGACGCAATCCGCGGTTGGATACGGTGGTGGCGCACGCTGTCGGCTCGCAGGCAGCGCGCCGCGCGGGGCTGCCTTGGCCTGAACTGTGGGGTGTGTGGCTGTTGGGCCTTGCCTTGCTGTGGGCGATGGCTGCCAGCGATTTCGACTTTCGCTGGGCCAACTGGCTCTACGCACTGGAAGGGCATCGCTGGGCACTCAAGTCCGCATTCCTGACGGAGACGCTGGTGCACCGGGGTGGCCGCAGTCTGTCCACCCTGGCATGGTTGGGAGTGGTCGCCACGTGGGTCATGGCCTGGCGCCGGCCGGCCTATCAGCACCTCCGGCGTCCGCTCGGGATCCTGGCTATCTCGGTGCTGTTAGGCACGCTTGCCGTGGCATGGGTCAAGTCGTGGTCCGACATGGACTGTCCATGGGACCTGTTGCAGTACGGCGGGCATCGGCCCTTCGTCGGACTGTTTGAGCCAAGGCCCGCCGCACTCGGCCACAACCGCTGCTTCCCTGCCGGTCATGCCAGTGCCGGGTATGCGTGGGTGGCACTTTATTTCTTCTTTGCGAGCGCGCGTCCGGGCTGGCGCTGGCTGGGCTTGGCTTTAGGGGTGGTGATGGGATTGGTCTTTGGATTGTCGCAGCAGCTGCGAGGCGCGCATTTCGCCTCCCATGACGTCTGGGCAGCGTTGCTGTGCTGGACTTCTGCAGTGGTTGTCTGGCGGTTGGCGGGTCGACCTGGGGGCGTGGCATGAACGCAGTGGCGTGGTCCCGCGGCCGCCCCGGGGCGTGGCGCTGGCTGGCGGCGCGACCGGTCGTGACGATCGAGCGACTCGCCTGCATGGCGAGCCTGTATTTCTCCCTGCTGTTCAATGTGGCCTTCTGGCGCGCCGTTCTCGCCACCGGATCGCTGCACGGCGGCGGGGGCGTGCTGACCGGCGTGTCGATGTTCGTGGCCATCACCGCGTTGCACGCGCTGCTGTTGGGCGTTCTGCTCAATCGGTGGACGGCCAGGCCGACGCTTTCCGTGCTACTTGTGGTTTCCGGCGCCGCGGCCTATTTCGCCAGCGCCTACACCGTGTTCCTGGATGCGGACATGGTGCGCAACGTGCTGCATACCGACACGAAGGAATCCCGCGAGCTGTTCGCCCCGGGCATGCTGGCGTGGGTGGCCGCCACCGGCGTATTGCCCGCGGTGGCGCTATGGCGCGTGCGCATCGAGCGCCGGCCGATCGCGCAGGCACTTTGGCGGCGCACCTTGTGGATGGCGGGCGTCGCGGTCGTGGCCACCGTGGGCCTGTTGGCGTCGTTCCAGAACGTGTCGGCGCTGATGCGAAACCACAAGGAGCTGCGTTACCTCATCGCCCCTGGAAACTACCTGGTGTCCTTGACCCAGGTCGCGCTGGAGGACCATGCCGGCCCCGCGAAGCCGCGTGCCCCCATCGGGCTGGACGCGAAGGTGGTGGGACGTCCGGCGAGTGCCAAGCCGCGTCTGCTGGTCCTGGTGGTGGGCGAAACGGTGCGTGCCCAGAACTGGGGTCTCAACGGCTACACGCGCCAGACCACGCCCCAGCTGGCCGCACTCGCGCCGCTCAACTTTCCCGATGTGACCGCGTGTGGCTCTGCGACCGAAGTGTCGTTGCCCTGCATGTTCTCGCCGTGGGGCCGTGCGGACTACGACAAGGATCGCATCAAGCATTCGCAATCCCTGCTGCATGTGCTCGAACACGCCGGCATTGCCACCCTGTGGCGAGACAACCAGACCGGGTGCAAAGGTGTGTGCGAGGGGCTGCCGTTCGAGTCGTTCGAGCACGGCACCGTGCGTGGTGACTGCACCGCTGATGGGTGCATGGACCACGTGTTGTTGAGCGGGCTCATGGACAAGGTGAATCGCCTGCCGCGGGATGCGGTGGTGGTGCTGCATCAGCTTGGCAACCATGGCCCCAGCTACTACGCGCGTTACCCGCAGGGCTTCCGGCGCTTCACCCCGGCCTGTGAGACCTCGGAACTGGGCGACTGCACCCCGCAGCAGGTGGTGAATGCCTACGACAATGCCATCCTGCATACCGACGATTTCCTGGCCAAGGCGATCCGACTGCTGGCTTCGCGCAAGGACCGCGACACGGCGCTCGTCTACCTGTCCGACCACGGCGAATCGTTGGGCGAGAAGGGGCTGTTCCTGCACGGCGTGCCCTACGCGATCGCGCCGGACACCCAGATCAAGGTGCCGATGGTGATGTGGATGTCGTCCGGCATGGCGGCCAGCCGGGGCATCGATCTGGCATGCATGCGCGCGAGGTCCCGGCAACCGGCGAGCCACGACAACCTGTTCCATTCGGTTCTGGGCCTGTTCCAAGTGCGCACGCGCGAGTACAACCCCGGGCGAGACCTGTTCAATGGGTGCGCGGCGCCCGCCGCCTGAGCGGTTGGGCGAGGGAACACCGCCGCGCGGCGCGATGGGGCGGGCCCGTGGTCACCACGCGGGCTTCACGCGGCCAACACCCTGTTAAGGTGCATTGTTATGCAAGGTCGGCTTGGGGGCAGTGGGCCACCTTACGCCTTCGCACCGGGGACCGATGGACTACCACCAACTATTTGAGCAGTCCCCGAACCCGTACATGGTGCTGGATCGGGACCTGCGCTACGTGGACATGAACCAGGCGTACCTGGACGTGACCGGTCGCAGCCGCGAACAGCTGCTCGGCGTCCCGGTGTTCGACGCCTTCCCGGGCGATGGCACGGCCTTGGGCGATGAGAACGCGCGCATGCTGCGAGCGTCGCTGCGCAAGGTGCTGGACACGGGCAAGCCTGACACGCTGGGACTGATCCGGTACGGCATTGAGCGCCAGTCGGCCCACGGCCCGGTGATGGAAGACCGCTACTGGTCCGCGACCCATACTCCGCTGGTGGATGCCGAGGGTCGTACCACCCGCGTGCTGCAGCACACGGTGGACGTGACCGAGTTGCAGCGCCTCAAGGAAGCCCTGCGTGCCGCGACAATGCCGCAGGACGAAGCCGCGCGACTGGACAGGCTGGAGGGCGGCGTATTCCAGCGTGCCCAGAAGGTGCAGGCGGCCAACACGCAACTGGAAGAGCAGCGCACGCAGCTCATGAAGATGTTCGAGCAGGCGCCCGGTTTCATGGCGTACCTGCATGGCCCCGAACACCGCTTCATGCTGGTCAACCAAGCCTACTCGCAACTGATCGGCGACCGCGGACTGGTCGGGCTCACGCTGGTCGAATGCCTGCCTGAAGCGGCGGAGCAGGGCTACCTGCGCCTGCTGGATGAGGTGTTCGCCAGCGGAAAGCCCTTCCTGGGGCAGGGCATGCGGCTGGAGCTCCAGCGCACCCCCGAGCGAGGGGTGGAGCAGATCGTGGTCGATTTTGTCTACCAGCCCGTGCTGGATGCCGAGGGCCGGGTGACGGGCATCGTCGTGCAAGGCATCGACATGACCGCGCAGGCGGCCGCCCAGCAGGAACTGGCGCGCTACCATGCCGACCTCACCGAACTGGTGGAAGAACGCACGCAGGCGCTGAATGCCAGCGAGGCCGAGCGCCGCGCCGCCGAAGCCGCGCTGCTGCAGGCGCAGAAGCTGGAGGCCGTCGGCAAGCTGACGGGCGGGATCGCGCACGATTTCAACAACCTGTTGCAGGTCGTGGGAGCCAACCTCGACCTTGCCCTTGGCCACCAGGGGCTGTCCGCGCCGGTGAAGGAACGACTGGATGCCGCCGGGCGTGCCGTCCGGCGGGGCGCGCGTCTGGTGTCGCAGTTGCTGGCATTCGCGCGGAAGCAGCCATTGAACCCCACGGTGTTCGATGCTGGCGACCGGCTGCAGCGCCTTGGCGACCTTCTGCAGCGCACTCTGGGCGAGGGCACTGCCATCACCCTGGACCTGGACATCGATCCTGCCGTCGGCAACGTCGAAGCCGACCCGGTGCAGTTCGACAACTCCGTGCTCAATCTGGCGATCAACGCGCGCGATGCCATCCGCGGCATTGGGCGCGTTTCGATTCGTTGCCGCCGCGCTGACGGCGCCTCTGTCGGACGCCCAGGTGAGCCCATGGTGGAGGTGGTGGTCCGTGACACCGGTCGCGGCATGCCCCAGGAGGTGCTCGACCGCATCTTCGAGCCGTTCTTCACCACCAAGCAGGTGGGGCGCGGTTCGGGCCTGGGCATGCCCATGGTCTACGGGTTCATGCGCCAGAGCGGCGGCGACGTCCGCGTCGAAAGCACCGAGGGCGAGGGCACCACCGTGACCCTGTCCCTGCCATTGTCCGACAAGCCCGCCACACCCGTGGCGCCGGAGTCCGGGGACGCACGTCCCGGCCACGGCGAGAGGGTGATGGTGGTGGAAGACGACGATGCTGTCCGCGCCGGCTCCGTGCAGATGTTGCGTACGTTGGGCTACGACGTCTGTGAGGCGGCCGACGCCGCGTCCGCGCGGGCGCTGATCGATCGTGGCATCGTCCCCGACCTGCTGTTTACCGACGTGGTGATGCCCGGGCCGATGCGCAGCACGCAACTGGCTGCCTATGTGCGCGCGCGACATCCACAGGTGCAGGTGTTGTTCACGTCCGGTTTCGCCGAAGAGGCGCTGGCGAGGGACGGCGGCCTGGAGTCCGGTGACGAACTGCTCGAGAAGCCTTATCGCATGGACGTGCTGGCCCAGCGCGTGCGCCAGTTGCTGGATTCGCAGGTTCCAAAGGGGCCTGCGAACCCACTCCGCATCCTGTTGGTGGATGACTGCCCGGACGAGCGTTTCCTTACCAAGGCGCAATTGCAGTCATTGGGTCATGAGGTCGTTGCCGTCGCCATGCCGGACGAGGCTCTGGCACGGTTGGCCGAAGGGGGCTGGGACGTGTTGATGACCGACGTGGAGCTACCACTGTTCTCGGGTATCGAACTGGCCCGGAAGGTCCGCGAGCGCGATATTCCCGTTCGCATCGTCTTTGTCAGCGGCCACGACCCGGCGACGCTACTCGAACGTGGCGCAATGGGGGCAATACTGCCCAAGCCTTTCGACGCCACCCAGCTGGCCACTGCCCTGGGTGCTGCGGAGCCGGTCCCCGCACTTCACTAGTCCGTCGCGAGTCCGGTTCAACACACAAAAGAAAAGGCCGCCCGGATTGCTCCGGGCGGCCCCCCTTCACGTCTGACGAGGACGCGTGTTACTTGCCGGCGGCTGCGGTGCCACCGGTCAGGCCGCGCTTCTCCAGCAACGGCTCGATCTTCGGCTCGGCGCCGGTGAAGTCCTTGAACAGCTGCAGCGCGTCCTTCTTGCCGCCCTGCGACAGCAGGGTGGCGCGGAAGCGGTCGCCGTTCTCGACCTTCAGGCCGCCGTTGTCCTTGATCCAGCGGACGGTGTTGGCGTCCAGCACCTCCGACCAGATGTAGGCGTAGTAGCCAGCCGCATAGCCACCCATGATGTGGCTGAAGTACGGGGTCTTGTAGCGCGGCGGCACGGCGTCGAAGTCGGTGCCGTTCTGCTTCAGCGCGGCCACTTCAAACGCCACCACGTCCTTGGCGGTCGGCGCCTTGTCGGCGGTGATCTGGTGCCAGCGCTGGTCCAGCATCGCCGAACCCAGGTACTCGGTCGTGGCGAAGCCCTGGTTGAACTTCGACGCGGCCAGCACCTTGTCCAGCAGTTCCTTCGGCATCGCTTCGCCGGTCTGGTGGTGCTTGGCGTAGTTGGCCAGGATCTCCGGCCAGTCGGCCCACATCTCGTTGACCTGCGACGGGAACTCGACGAAGTCACGCGGCACGTTGGTGCCCGAGAAATACGGGTACTGCACGTTCGAGAACATGCCGTGCAGCGCATGTCCGAACTCGTGGAACATCGTGGTGACTTCGTCCCAGGTCAGCAGCGTCGGCTTGCCGTCGCTGGGCTTCGGGATGTTCTGGTGGTTGGCCACCACCGGCTTGGTCCCGAACAGGCCGTTCTGGTCGACGTACGAGTTCATCCACGCACCGCCGCGCTTGGAGGCACGGGCATACGGGTCGAACAGGAAGATCGCCAGCTGCTGGCCATCCTTGTCGAACACGTCATACACGGTGACGTCCGGGTGGTAGGTCGGCAGGTCGGTGCGCTGCTTGAAGGTGATGCCGTACAGCTTGGTCGCGGCGAAGAACACGCCGTTCTCCAGCACGTTCTTCATCTCGAAGTACGGCTTGAGCTGCGACTCGTCGAAGTTGTACTTGGCCTGGCGGACCTTCTCGCTGTAGTACGCCCAGTCCCACGGCTGCAGCTGGAAGGTCGGCTCGCCCTTGGCGGCCTGTTCCTTGTCGATCATGGCCTGCAGTTCGGCGGCCTCGGCCTTGGCGTTGGCCACGGCGGCCGGCGCCAGCTTGCCCAGCATGGCGTTGACGGCTTCCGGCGACTTCGCAGTCTCGTCTTCCAGCACGTAGGCGGCGTAGTTCGGGTAGCCCATCAGCGCGGCGCGGTCGGCGCGGAGCTTCACCACCTTGGCCACGATCTCGGTGTTGTCGTACTGGTTGCCGCGGCTGCCACGGGCGACCGAGGCGCGGTGCAGCTTCTCGCGCAGGGCGCGGTTATGCAGGTAGGTTTCCGGCGGCTGGCCGGTCGTGTTCTGCAGGGCCAGCACGTACTTGCCGTCCAGCTTGCGCTGCTTGGCAGCCTCGGCAGCGGCGGCAATGGCCTCGTCGGACAGGCCGGCCAGCTCTTCCTTGGTGTCCACGATCACCGCCGAGTCATTGACCTCGGCCAGCACGTTCTGGCTGAACTGGGTGCCCAGCTTGGCCAGCTCGGCATTCATTTCCTTCAGCTTGGCCTTGTCGGCGTCGGACAGGTTGGCGCCGGCGCGGACGAAATCGGTGTAGTAGCGCTCGACCAGACGCACGCCTTCGGCGTCCAGACCCAGCGTGTCCTTCTTGTCATGCAGCGCCTTGATGCGCGCGAAGAGCTTCGGGTCGAGACGGATGGCGTCGCTGTGCGCCGACAGCTTGGGCGCGAACTCGGCCTGCAGCTTCTCGCGCTCCGGGTTGGTGTCCGCACCGACCAGGTTGTAGAACACCGCCGCCGCGCGGCTCAGCAGGCGCCCGGACTTCTCCAGCGCCACGATGGTGTTCTCGAAGGTCGGCTCTTCCGTGCTGTTGGCGATGGCCGCCACTTCCTGCAGCTGCTCGGCCATGCCGCGCTCGAAGGCGGGGGCGAAGTGGCTGTCCTTGATCTTGTCGAAGTGCGGGTACTGCAGCGGCAGCGTGCTCTCGGCGAAGAACGGGTTGGCTTCCTGCTTCACGGCGGTCTCAGTGGCGGCGGGCTTGTCGGTGGACGGCTTGCACGCGGTGACAGTGACGGAGGTCAGCGCCACGGCGAGCGCAAGCGCGAGAGGGTGCTTCATTGGGTGGTGTCTCGAGGGCGGAAACGGAACCCGAAGCCTACCGGAAGCAGGGGCCCCGGGGCCCGTGACGAATGGCACGGGCGTCCACCCGTTCAGCGGGACTTCCGGCAGGGTGGACCGGTCCTGGGACGGGCTAGACTCGGTCGCGCATGCCGGGAAAGCCTGTCGACGGGCCCGCCGGAGACGAAAACCGCGTTGGACCGCAATACCACTCACAGGACGGGAGAGAGCATGAAGAAGTCAAGATCGGCATGGTCGGCCGGATTGGCCGCTTGTTTGGCGGTGATGGCCATGGACGTGCTGGCAGCGGAGACAACCCGCTACGTGGTGCTGGTGGACGGCGACAAGCAGGCGGGGCGCCAGGTGGTCACCACCGGCGATGACGGGGTGACGCATGTCGACTTCATCTTCAAGGACAACGGCCGCGGGCCCGAGCTGAAAGAGACGTTCACGCTGGCCCCGGACCACACCCTGGCCACCTACAAGGTGACCGGCAGCAGCACCTTCGGCGCGCCCGTCGAAGAGTCGTTCACACGCCAGGGGGGGCAGGCCTCCTGGAAATCGACGTCCGACCAGGGTGAGCAATCCGTGTCGGGCACCGCGATGTACGCCCCGCTGGGCGGTTCGCCGGCGATGGCATCGGTCAGCCTGGCGGCGCTGGCAAAGCGGCCCGATGGCAAGTTGCCGCTGATCCCGGGCGGCACCCTGTCCGCCCGCAAGGTCACCGAGATGGACGTGAGGCGCGGGCAGGAGACCCGCCGCGTGCAATTGATGGCGCTGACAGGCATCGGCCTCGTGCCGCAGTTCGTGTGGGCCACCGCGGACGCCCAGCCGCGCCTGTTCGCCGCGATCGTGCCGGGCTGGATGCAGCTGATCGAGGAGGGCTGGAATACGAATGCCCCGGCCCTTGAGCAACGCCAGAAGCAGGCGGAAGCCGAATACCTGTCCGGGCTCAACGCGCGCGTCTCGCACCCGCTCAAGGGCACGACGCTGATCCGCAATGCCCGCCTGTTCGACAGCGCCAAGGCCACCTTGGGCGCGGCTTCGGATGTGCTGGTCCGGGACGGCCGCATCGTGTCGATCCAGGCCGCGGGGGGCCGCGTGGCCAGGGCGGACCAGACCGTGGAAGCCGCCAACCGGGTGCTGTTGCCGGGCCTGTTCGACATGCACGGCCACATGGGCCGCTGGGACGGCGGCCTGAACCTCGCCGCCGGTGTCACCACCGTGCGCGACATGGGCAATGACAACGCCACGCTGCAGCAGATCATTGCCGAGGAGAAGGCGGGCACGCTGCTGGCCACCCGCGTCGTGGCCGCCGGCTTCCTCGAAGGCGAAAGCCCGATGTCGGCACGCAACGGCTTCGTGATCAAGACCCTCGAAGAGGCCAAAAAAGCCGTCGACTGGTACGCCGCCCATGGCTACGTGCAGATCAAGGTCTACAACTCCTTCCCCAAGGAGCTGCTGCGCGAAACCGTAGCGTATGCGCACGACAAGGGACTGCGCGTCAGCGGCCACGTGCCGGTGTTCATGCGCGCCCGCGACGTGGTGGAGCAGGGCTATGACGAGATCCAGCACATCAACCAGTTGCTGCTGAATTTCCTGGTGGAGGACACCACCGACACCCGCACGCTGGAGCGCTTCTACCTGCCGGCCGAAAAGGTCGCGGACCTGGATTTCGACAGCCCGGCCGTGCAGGACTTCATCGCGTTGCTGGCCAAGCACAAGACCGTGGTCGACCCGACCCTGACCACCTTCGACTTCCTCCGCCAGCGGGCGGGTGAGATGTCGAAGGCCTACGCGTCCGTCGCCTCGCACATGCCGCCGGATATCCAGCGTGGCCTACGCAGCGCCGAGATGAAGATTCCGGACGACGCCACGGCAGAGCGCTACAACCGCTCCTACGCCAAGATGATCGAATTCGTCGGCCGGATGCACCGTGCCGGCGTGCCGATCGTGCCCGGCACCGATGCCATCCCGGGGTTCACCCTGCAGCGGGAGCTTGAACTGTATGTGCAGGCCGGCATGACCCCGGGCGAAGCGCTGCAAAGCGCCACCTGGACGTCCGCCAAGGTCTCGCGGGTGCTGGAGGACCGGGGCACGATCGAGGTCGGAAAGCGCGCCGATCTGGTGCTGATCGACGGTGATCCGCTGGCCAACATCGCCGATATCCGCAAGGTGGCGCTGGTGGTGAAGGGCGACGTCGCCTACTACCCAAGCGAAATCCACGACGCCCTGGGGATCAAGCCGTTTGCCGAGCCGGTGACAGCCACCCGCACCGCGCGCTGACAACCGTTGACCGCTCCCGAGCCCCGGGTCCGGGGGCGCCCGGTTCCTGGCCACCCTGCAATAGGGCCCAGGGCGTAGTGGGGTTTTGGGTGGTGGCGCTGCGCCTCCGGTCGTTTGGGGCTGGGCAGGGACGCTCCCGACCAGACCGCCGAGTACGGGCTCGTTAACGTTGTTGTAACATCGGCCTGCTCAGCGAATCGCCACGCGCCCCGGCCGGGGGCGCCGGGCCGTCATGGGACGGCTCCATTCAGCCGTATTCCTCCGACCCTCCGGGTAGCGCCGCGTCCGCGGCCACCCCCTCCAGCGAGATCGCCCATGTCCGCACGCCATCCGAGCACCCGCACCCTCCGTCGCAGCGCCCTGGCGGCTGCCGTTGCCGTACTCCTGCCGTTCCAGGCCCTGGCCCAGTCCGCCAGCCAGCAGGACGAACCGACCGCCGCGCAGACCGAGTCCGACGCCAAGACCCTGGATGCGGTGCAGGTGACCGCCACCCGCAAGGTCGAAAATCTCCAGGACGTGCCGGTGTCCGTCACCCTGGTCAGCGCCGAGACACTGGACGTGCTGGCTTCGGGTGGCAATGACGTGCGCTTCATGTCCGGTCGCGTGCCCAGCCTCAACATCGAGTCATCGTTCGGTCGCGCCTTCCCGCGCTTCTACATCCGTGGCTACGGCAACACCGATTTCCGCCTCAATACGTCGCAGCCGGTGTCCCTCGTTTATGACGATGTCGTGCAGGAAAACCCGATCCTGAAGGGCTTCCCGGTGTTCGACCTGGATCGTGTGGAAGTGCTGCGTGGCCCGCAGGGCTCGCTGTTCGGCCGCAACAGCCCGGCCGGCGTGGTCAAGTTCGAGTCGGTCCGGCCGTCGCAGGAGCTGGGTGGCTACGGCAAGGTCGGCGTGGGCAGCGACAACATGTGGAACGTCGAGGGCGCGGTCGGCGGTGGCCTGAGCGACCAGTGGTCGGCGCGCGCCTCGGTGTTGTTCCAGCGCCGCGACGATTGGGTCGACAACACCTACCCGGGTCCGAACGACGGGTTCGAAGGGTATGACGAATCCGCCGCGCGCCTGCAGGCCCTGTACGAAGGCGAGGGTTTCGACGCGCTGTTCAACGTGCATGCGCGCCACCTCAACGGCACCGCGCGCCTGTTCCGCGCCAACATCATCAAGCCGGGCACGAATGACCTGGTCGACGGATTCGACGAGGACAAGGTCTCGCTGGATGGCGTGAACCATGCCGAGCTGGACAGCTTCGGCGCCAGCGCGCGCCTGAGCTGGGAGCTGGGCAACGGCTACCGGTTGTACTCCATCACCGGCTACGAGACGGTGGAAACCTTCAGCCGCGGCGACATCGACGGCGGTTTTGGCGCGGCATTCCTGCCGTCGTCGGGGCCGGGTCTCATCCCGTTTGCGTCGGAAACGGCCGACGGCATCCCCGACCACTCGCAGTGGACCCAGGAATTCCGCATCGAGTCCAACTACGACGGCGCGTGGAACTGGCAGGGTGGCCTGTTCTACTTCAATGAAGACTACGACGTCGAAAGCTTCAGCTACGACTCGCTGGCCGGCAACCAGCCGGACGGCTACGAGCGCGTGAACCAGACGAACGACGCCTGGGCCTTGTTTGGTGCCGTCACCTGGGAGGCGACCGACAAGCTCGAGCTTCGCGCGGGTGCCCGCTACACCTGGGACAAGAAGGACCTGACGGTCGAGGAATACTGGAACACCGGTTTCGTGCCCTGCGTGCTGGCCGGCAAGTGCACCTTGGCGCAATTGGCAGCCCAGGAGCCGGACGGCGACCTCTCGGCACATCCGGAAGACAAGAAGTTCAGCTGGGACCTATCGGCCACGTATGAAGTCAATGACGACGTGAACCTGTACGGTCGCGTCGCCACCGGTTATCGCGGCAGCAGCATCCAGGCGGCCGGCGCGTTCAATGCCAAGTCGGTGGCCGAGCCGGAAACGTCGACCGCGTTCGAAGCGGGCGTCAAGGCCGATCTCTGGGGCAAGCGCGCGCGCATCAATGCCGGCGTCTTCTTCTATGAGGTCAAGGACCAGCAGCTCACCGCGGTGGGCGGTTCGTCCAACGCCAACATCCTGCTCAATGCCGACAAGGCGACGGGCCGTGGCTTCGAGGTGGACTTCCAGACCTACCTGACCGATACCCTGCTGTTCACGCTGGGCAGCAGCTACAACGACACCGAGATCAAGGACGACGGCCTGGCCGTGTCGGTGTGCGCGCAGTGCACCGTGACCGACCCGCTCGATGGAAATGGCAAGGCGCTGATCAATGGCAACCCGCTGCCGCAGGCCCCGGACTGGACCCACAACCTGACCCTGCGCTGGGGCCTCCCGACCGACAACGGTGGCGAGTTCTACGCGTTCACCGACTGGGTGTATCGCAGCGAGCTCAACTTCTTCCTGTACGAGTCGAAGGAGTTTACCGCCAAGTCGCTGGTCGAAGGCGGCCTGCGCGTGGGCTACACCTGGGGCTACGGCAAGTACGACGTGGCGCTGTACGGCCGCAACATCACCGACGAGGTGCAGGTCGTCGGTGCCATCGACTTCAACAACCTGACGGGCATGATCAACGAGCCGCGCCTGTTCGGCCTGGAGTTCAAGGCCAACTTCTAAGCCGTTCGACGGTCGCGAAACTGGATGCCAGCGCGGGTTTCCGCGCTGGCGTCTTTTTTGGGCCGCCGCCGGCGGCGTATGCTGGAACACCCCACGGGAGACAGTGCCATGACGACCGCCTACGACTTCTCAGCCACCGACATCGACGGACAAGCCCGCGCCTTGGCCGAGTATCGAGGCAAGGTGCTGCTGGTGGTCAACGTAGCGTCCAAGTGTGGGTTCACGCCGCAATACGCCGGGCTGGAGAAGCTGTGGCGTGATTACGGCTCGCGCGGGCTGGTGGTGCTGGGGTTTCCGTGTGACCAGTTCGGGCATCAGGAGCCGGGCAACGAGGCCGAAATCAAGAATTTCTGCTCCCTGACCTATGACGTCTCGTTTCCGATGTACGCCAAGATCGACGTGAACGGTGACACCGCCCATCCGCTGTGGAAATGGCTGAAGGACGAGAAAAGTGGTTTTCTCGGCATAGACGCCATCAAGTGGAACTTCACCAAGTTCCTGGTCGGGCGCGACGGCCAGGTCCTCAAGCGCTATGCGCCGAACGACAAGCCCGAATCCATCGCGGCTGACATCGAGGCAGCACTCGCCTGATCAAAGGCGCAGCTCAGTTGGCGCTGCCTGCGTCATAGGGCGGCTGCGTCGTGGCCGCTTACTTCTCGACGAAGGCGCGCTCGAACACGTACTGGCCTGGCGTGCCGATCCGCGGTGCCGCAGTGAAGCCACGGCTGTCGAGCAGCGCGCGGAAATCGGCCAGCATCTGCGGGCTGCCGCAGATCATGGCGCGGTCGTGCTCGGCATCCAGCGGCTCGATGCCCAAGTGCTCCATCATCCGACCATCGGCCATGAGGTCGGTCAGGCGGCCGCGCTGGTCGTTGCCATTGAAGGTGAACGGCTCGCGCGACACCGCCGGGTAGTACTTGAGCTTGGCGGCGATGGTTTCGCCGAGAAACTCGTGGCGCGGCAGTTCGTTGACGATGTAGTCGCGGTAGGCCAGGTCGTCCGCGCCGCGCACGCCGTGGCACAGGATCACCTTGTCGAAGCGTTCGTACGTTTCCGGGTCCTTGATCACCGACAGCCACGGTGCAAACCCGGTGCCGGTGCCCAGCAGGTACAGGTTTCGGCCCGGATGCAGGTCGGAGATCAGCAGGGTGCCGGTCGGTTTGCGACCGATCAGGATCGTGTCACCGGGTTTGATGTGCTGCAGCCGTGAGGTCAGCGGCCCGTTCTGCACCTTGATGCTGAAGAATTCCAGCTGCTCCTCCCAGTTGGCACTGGCGATGGAGTAGGCACGCATCAGCGGCTTGCCGTCCACTTCCAGCCCGATCATGACGAACTGCCCGTTCTCGAAACGGAAACCGTCATCGCGGGTGGTGGTGAAGCTGAAATAGGCGTCCGTCCAGTGGCGGACGTCCAGCACGGTCTCGGTGCCGAAAGCAGATGACATGGGGAGAGGTGGGGGACAGCGGATGACCCCCCATTTTACGCCAGCTGCTCGGGCGGCTGCTAACCGGCCTCGGGCGGCCCGCCGGTGGCGGTCGGTGCAGGTCCGGCCCCAACGGCGCCGGCCAGCGCGGCCTCGCCCTGTCCGGGACGTTGCTTGTCGCGCAGCACCTCCCGCTCCACCGCCGCGATGTCTTCGCCTGCCAGGAGTCCGAGATCGGCGGCGTGGCGTGCAATGGCCGCGCTTTCGGCAACACGCAGCATGGGCACGCGTGTACCGGCGATGCGCTGGAGATGGCCATCGACCACGGTATCGAACGGCGAGTCGCTGTCCGGGTCGACGTCGCGGATGTAGATTGCGGCGATCCGGTCGCCAAACTCCAGCGCGGCCTCGGCATACAGTTCGGCGTCGGCCTGTCCCGAGTCCCCCAGCAGCACCCAGCGCAGGTGGGGGAACCGGTGGATCAGGTTGCGTGCCCGTTCCAGCTTGTGGCCATGTCCCGGCGTCTTCAGGAACTTACCCGTGTCGGTGCCAAGGTCCCGCAGGAAGATCGGTCCCGGAGGAATGCCGTTGAGCTCCATGAAGTCTTCGAGCAGGTCGTACAGGTTCCAGGGCGAGCTGGAGACGTAGAACAACGGATTGGGCCCCGAACCACCCACGCCACGCTGTAGTGCGTGGTACAGCGCTGCCACGCCGGCCAATGGCTTGCGGGTGCGCGCGTTGTGGAGGAAGGTCAGTTGCGCGGCCACCTTCCAGTTGGTGATGCCGCTGTGCAGGATGGTGTCGTCGATGTCGGAAATGATCCCGATGCGCGCCTGGGGCAACACGCGCAACACCGGCTGCGGCGTGACGAGTGCGCCGTCTGTCAGTGTCACGGTCGCGTTGTCCCACAGTCCGTCCGGGGCGCCGACCCCCGAGAGGGTGGCTTCGTAGTAACCCTCATGGTCCGAGGCGGTTTCAACTTCGCTTGCGCCCAGGCGGACGCGCAGGGCCGCCCCCGGCACCTCATCGCTCTCGAAGCGGCGCCAGGTGTCGAGCAGGTTGTCCCACCACCCGGCATCCTCCATAGGGCCGCCTTCTGGTTTGTCCGCCAGGACCCGGCCCATGACATGGACCGCGGTCTCGTCGCCGTACCCGCGATAGGCGGCAATGTGCAGCGGCGCGCCCAGCCCCAGCCGCGCGCGGAGTCGTTGCCTCGCGGCGTCCAGCCGGTCGTCGCCGGCGATGAATCCCTCGCGTAGCAGCTGGCCGGCGCGTTGCCGCCAGTCAGCCGTGGGGGGCACTTTGTTGTCGGGCTTGCTCACGTCCACCTCCTGCGTGCACCAGCGTGCGGGAAGGGGCGTCAACGGCGGGTCAGCGCGCGGCGGGTACCCCGGGCGGTGTGATGCGCAGCAGTCGGCCGTCATCCTCGTCCGTCACCACATACAACAGTCCGTCAGGTGTCGCGCGGACGTCACGGATGCGCTGCTCCAGCTCGGTCAGCAGCCGTTCCTCGCCGGTGATGCGCTCGCCATCCAGCGACAGACGGATCAGCGCGCGGCCCGACAGCGCCCCCAGGAACAGGCTGTTGTTCCATTTCGAGGCCGGCTGGTCGACGTGGAAGGCCATGCCCGACAGCGCCGGTGACTTCTCCCACACGTGGTAAGGCTGCTCCATGCCCGGCGCGGCGGTGCCCACGGCCTCGGGAATCTGCAAACCGGAGTAGTTGATGCCGTGGGTGATGACCGGCCAGCCGTAGTTCTTGCCCGCCTCGGGCAGGTTGATCTCATCGCCGCCGCGTGGCCCGTGCTCGCTCTGCCACACCTTGCCGCTGCGCGGATCCACGGCCATGCCCTGCATGTTGCGATGGCCATAGCTCCAGATTTCAGGGCGTGCGTCCTTGCGGCCGACGAACGGGTTGTCAGCAGGCACGCTGCCGTCCAGGTTCAGCCGCACCAGCTTGCCCTGCAGCATGTCCAGCTTCTGCGCCGTGGGCCGGTCGTTGCGCTCGCCCTGGCTGATGAACACGTGTCCCTTGCCGTCGAAGACGATGCGGGAGCCGAAGTGGTTGGGTCCTTCGAGCTTCGGCGCCTGGCGGTACACCACGCGCACATCCGACAACGTATCGCCCTGCAGGATGCCCGTCGCCACGGCGGTGCCGGCCGTGCCGTTCTCGCCCGGCTCGGCGTAGCTCAGGTAGAGCCGGTGGCTCTTCGGATAGTCGGGCGCCAGTACCACGTCGAGCAGGCCGCCCTGGCCGTGCGCGTACACCGCCGGGACGCCCTTGATGGGCGCCGAAACCGCGCCCGCGCCCGAGACCCGGCGCAATTGCCCCGGTCGCTCGGTGACCAGGAAGCCGCCTTCCGGGAGCGGGGCCACGGCCCAAGGGTGAGCCAGCCCACGCGCGATCTCCGTCACCCGGTAGGGGCCTGCGGCACTGGGTAGCTCGGACTGCTCCTGAGCGGCCGGGGCGGACCGCTCGGCGGCAGGCGCCGGTGCGTCTTCCCGCGCGCCACACGCGGCCAGGGGAGCGAGCAGAGCGGTGCAGGTCGCAAGGCGGATCACGGTATGGCGCATGTCACTTTCCTCGGAACGTTTAGCCGGGCCGGGCTGTGGTTGCGGCCAGCATAGCGTTGGTTTCCCGTCGATGCGGTTGGCCTGACCTTGGTCAAGGCACTTGAGCGCCCGTGCGATGAGCATGGCCACGACCTCCGGCCCTACGCCGGCCCCATTTGACGGAGACCGCCATGCTGTTCGATATCGCCACCTTGAAGGATGACGCCAGTGCCGGTGACATCACCCGGGCCATCCTGGCCCGCGATCCCACTGCCGAAATCACGGTGCAGCTCGCCAACCGATGCGTGCGTGTCGAGGGCCTGATCACCGAGCAGCAGGCGCTGGACGCGCTGCAGGGTGCCGGCCACTTCGCCACCAAGGCGCCGCCGCACAGCGGCGAGGGCAGCACCTGCTGCGGCGGGTGTGGCGGCTGAGTGCAATGCCGGGAGCCGCCCGCTGTGGCGGCTGAGTACCGTGTAGGGGCCGCCCGCAATGGCGGATGAGTGGCGTAACGGGGCCGCCGCGGTGGCGGCCCCACCGGCAAAGCGAACGCCCGAACCGGTCCGTTCCATGGGCGATGCGCGGGGGAGGTCCCGCGGGCGCTAAAATGACGCCCCCACTGCCAGCCACAGCCCGCCGTGTCCGCATCCAGCCCCGCCTCCCGCAATCCCGCCGATTTCCCGCCCGTCTCCATCAAGCAGGAAGACCTGATCCAGTCGATCGCCGACGGCCTGCAGTACATCTCGTACTACCACCCGGTGGACTACATCAAGAACCTCGCCGCCGCCTATGAGCGCGAGGAGTCGCCTGCTGCGAAGGACGCCATCGCCCAGATCCTGATCAACTCGCGCATGTGCGCCGAGGGCCACCGCCCGATCTGCCAGGACACCGGCATCGTGACCGTGTTCCTCGAAGTCGGCATGAACGTGCGCTGGGATGACGCCACCATGGCGCTGGAGGACATGGTCCACGAGGGCGTGCGCCGCGCCTACAACCATCCGGACAACAAGCTGCGCGCCTCGGTGCTGGCCGATCCGGCCGGCAAGCGCATCAACACCAAGGACAACACCCCGGGCGTGGTCAACGTGAAGATCGTCCCGGGCAATACCGTGAACGTGATCGTCGCGGCCAAGGGGGGCGGTTCCGAGGCGAAGTCGAAGTTCGCCATGCTCAACCCGTCCGACTCCATCGTCGACTGGGTGCTCAAGACCGTGCCGACCATGGGCGCCGGCTGGTGCCCGCCGGGCATGCTCGGCATCGGCATCGGCGGCACCGCCGAGAAGGCGATGCTTCTGGCCAAGGAAGCGCTGATGGAGCCGATCGACATCACCGAGCTGCAGCAGCGCGGCGCATCCAACCGCGCCGAGGAGCTGCGCCTGGAGCTGTACGAGAAGGTCAACGCGCTCGGCATCGGCGCGCAGGGCCTGGGCGGCCTGACCACGGTGCTCGACATCAAGGTCAAGGACTACCCGACCCATGCCGCCAACCTGCCGGTGGCGCTGATCCCCAACTGCGCCGCCACCCGCCACGCGCACTTCACCCTCGACGGCAGCGGCCCGGTGATGCTGGATCCGCCGTCGCTGGCCGACTGGCCGGAGCTGACCTACGACGCGTCCAAGGGCCGTCGCGTCAACCTCGACACCGTCACGAAGGAAGAAGTCGCTTCATGGAAGCCCGGTGAAGTGCTGCTGCTCAACGGCAAGCTGCTCACCGGCCGCGACGCCGCGCACAAGCGCATGGTCGACATGCTCAACAAGGGCGAGCCGCTGCCGGTCGACCTGAAGGGCCGCTTCATCTATTACGTCGGCCCGGTCGATCCGGTGCGTGACGAAGTCGTCGGCCCCGCTGGCCCGACCACCGCGACCCGCATGGACAAGTTCACCGAACAGGTGCTGGCGCAGACCGGCCTGATGGGCATGGTCGGCAAGGCCGAGCGCGGCCCCGCCGCCATCGATGCGATCAAGAAGCACCAGTCGGCCTACCTGATGGCCGTGGGCGGTGCCGCATACCTCGTGTCGAAGGCCATCAAGGCTGCCAAGGTCGTCGGTTTCGCCGACCTCGGCATGGAGGCCATCTACGAGTTCGAGGTGCAGGACATGCCGGTGACGGTGGCGGTCGACTCGCAGGGCACTTCGGTGCACAACACCGGTCCGAAGGAATGGCAGGCGCGCATCGGCAAGATTCCGGTGGTCGTGGCCTGACCCCGCTGCAAGGGCAAGTGCGAAAGGGTCGGCAGCCGTGCCGGCCCTTTTTCATGGCGGGCTATTCCCGCTGCGGGCCCCGGTATTCCAACGGAAAGCCATTCCCTCGAAGTCCATGGATGCATCGGACGAACAGCGAGATGCCCTGACGGCCTGGCCCAGTTCGCAGGCCGCTCAATACCATTCCAGCAGCGAGATGCCCAAGCCCACGTAGGTAGCGCGGTGGTTGTAGTCGATCAGGCTTTCGCCATATCCGTCGAACACCTGCACGTGCCCGCGGAACGAGCGGCTGATCGGAAAGCCCCAGTCGAATTGCAGGGCGCCGTGCGCATCCTCACCCGAGCGCAGCGAATGGCGTCCCATCAACGCGAATTCGTGGCCGCTCCAGCGACGCACCAGGGTGACGTCGGCACGACCGATATAGTTCTCGATGCCGGGGTTCTCGTCCTCGCGCGCCCCATCCGGAATGCGCCACCACGGTCGCACCGTCAGGGCCCAGTCATCCCGGTCCAGCCCGATGTTGACCATCAACCGGTTCCAGCTGCGGGAAACGGGGTCTGCCCGACCATTGGACTGGTGGTTGACGCCCACGCCCAACATCCGCCCGCGCCAGCCCAGCAGTGAGTAGTTGTTGCGGAACACCAGCATCACTTCGGGCTCGTAATTGGTCTCCCGGAAGGGTCGCGATTCCTCGCCGTTGTAGACCTGCCAGCGCGAACTCTGGGTGTAGGTGGTCCACAGGTCGCCGTTATCGCCAAACAGGTTCTCCGCCACCTTGGTCTTGAAGCTGAGTTGGAACTTGGCTTCGAGGTCGTCCAACGCCAGTGGCGCGCCCGGTTGTTCACCCGCGCGCGAGGAGGTGGGCTGCGTGTTGGCGCGGCTGGTCCAGAACACCGGGAACAGGTACACGGGCTTGTAGCCACGCAGATTGAACAGCCCCAGTTTGGAATCCTTGGCCAGTTCCCAGCGACCATCGAGCATCGAGCCCTTGCCCGCATTGGCAATGCGCCTGTCAAAGATCGAGTCGTGCTCGGAGCGGAACAGCTCGCTGAGCATGCGACGGCCATCCTCACGCTGCGCCGCCGCCTCGCGTTCGACGCGGTCGTATTCCGCGATGCGCTGCTTGGTCAGGCGCGCTTCGGCGGCTTCCTGGTCAGCCGTGCTCGGGGTGACCTTCCCGCGTCCCATCGCCTCGTCGTAGCACTTCAGGCGATCGGCGTCAGATTCGATGGACAGACAGGCAGCGGGCGAGGGCGGTGCTCCCGCCTCCACGTCCGAGGAGGCCTCCAAACCTGAGGCCAGCCCCGGCGACAACGCGACGCTCAGCGCCATCGCGTAGCTACCTCCGCGCAGCAGGCGGGCATGACGGCTGTTCATGACCTGCATCGCCACCGGCCGTGCATCCGTTACACCCACCACGCGAACGCGAACAGTCCGAGCATCCCAAAGGCCAGTCCCACCTTGAGGACGGTGCCCAGCAGAATGCCAAACCAGGTGCCCACGCCGACCTTGGCGGCTTGCCCCAGGTCGCGACGGTGGGCAAGTTCGCCTACCAATGCACCCACGAAGGGCCCCGCAAAAAGCCCGAGCGGGCCAAAGAAGAGTCCGGCCAAGGTGCCGAGCAACGCACCGCCCACCGCCCACTTGCTCGCTCCCACGCGCTTGGCCCCCATCGAGCCGGCGAGCAGGTCGATGCCCAGTGACAGCAGGGTCAGGATGCCCAGGGCGAGCAGCCAGCCCCAGCCGACGTACTGGAAGTCACCCGCCCATGCGGCCAGCACCATGCCCACGAACACCAGCGGAATTCCTGGCAATGCGGGAAGCACCGTGCCGGCGAGTCCCACCAGCATCAGGACGGCGGCCATCAGGTACAGGATCGTCTGCGTATCCAATTGGAACCTCGGGGTTTTTAAGGGGGTAGGCCGCTAGTTGCGGTGAGATTGTAATTTCATCTTCGGCGGGGTACCGTTCGGGCGCTGTGTTTGCCAAGGGTCACCGTTAACCGTGGCCCGATGCGGTAGATCAATCAGACCTGCAAGTCGATGTGGACGTTGTCGACCTGCACGTTCGATCCGCTACATCGTTGCACCTAGCGCCTCCTTGCAACCAGCACGTCACGAAAGGTGATGGACCAACCAACTCGTTTCAGGGAGCAAGTGAAAATGTCGCGTGAACAAGGTACCGTCAAGTGGTTCAATGATGCCAAGGGCTTCGGCTTCATCAGCCGTGAAAATGGCGAAGACGTGTTCGTGCATTTCCGCGCCATCCAGACCCAGGGCTTCAAGAGCCTGAAGGAAGGTCAGCAGGTTTCCTTTACGGTCGTCCAGGGCCAGAAGGGCCTGCAGGCCGACGCCGTGCAGCCGGTGTAATTCGGCGCACCGCCCAGGTGTCGCGTTCGCGCGGCGCCCGGCGATCGAAACCCGGCTTCGGCTGGGTTTTTTTGTGCCTGCCACGGTCCATGTAGCAGCTGCCAGAAGCAAGCAACGCCCCGTGCGGGGCGTTGCTTGCGAAACGTTCGGCGTAAGCGTTGCGGGAGCAACCAGGGCAGCTCCCGCAGCCGGACAAACATCAGTTCTGCGACGGCGAGTTCTCGGCAAAGTACTCGTGGTTGTCGGCGTTGTTCAGCGCGCCATCTGGATTGGTCGATGCCAGGTTCTTCGCGCCAGCCTGTCCATAGACCACGTCGTCCGTGCCGGCCACTGCGTTGAAGTGGCTCATTTCGTGGATCAGCGTGCCGGCCTTGGAGTCGGTGCCGGTCAGCGGGGCATTCCAGAACGCACGGCACACGAAGATTTCGTACGGCCGGGTCGGGTAGACGTACGCGTAGTAACTCTGGTTGCAGCCGCAGTTGATGGTGATCTGCCCGCTGCTCTGGTCCATCGCCGCGTCGATGTCGACGAAATGCTGTTCCGCCGTGTTGTAGCGCGAGGTGGTGTAGGCGCCAAACCAAGTCGTGTAGCGCGGGCCCACCGTTCCGGCATTGAGATAGCCCTTGGCATTCTCGGAGTAATTGCGCGCGGCGTTGATCGCACCGCCCAGGGTATTGATCTGGGTGGTGGAGCAGCCGGCGTAGCTGACGCCGTTGACCACGCTACCGCCGCCGCCGCCCGGCTTGCCCTTCGCGCTGGTGCCTGCCTTCATCGCGCCGAGTTGGTCGCTGCCGTCCACCCACAGCTTCAGCGGCACGCTCTGCGCCATCATCGGGTGGCCATTGGGGTGTTTCAGCATTTCGCCAGTGGAAAGCGACGCGAACTGCAGAGGCGCCTTGTACGTCACGGTGTAATCGCCGGTCTTCGACAGGTCATACGCTGCCGACAGGTCGACGACCACGCGCAAGGTTTCACCGGCACGCAGGATGGCGAAGTCTGCCGCGGCCGGCAGCGGACGCTTGATCATGGGGCCTTCGTACTGCACGGGCTGCCCGTCGCGCGTGACTTCAAACACCTTGGCCTCGATGAAGTCCGACGGCAGCTGCCACCTGGGCACGCGCACCGTGTGGCCGCTGGTGTTGGTCACCGAGACTTCAACCGCTCCAAGGAAGTCGGCCGCACTGCCGGTGGCGGCGGCAATGCTGACGCGCAGCGGGTTCTTGGTGGCGTTTGGCGAGGCAGCCGTGGCCGCGGCAATGGCACCGGCAAGCACGGCCGTCCCGGCCACGAGGGGTGCGATACGAAGGTTCATCCAGTCTCTCCCGAAGTATGGACGTCCGCGGTTGCGGACATCGCCGAAGATAGCGACTGGCAACAGAAGGCGCACCCTGCAATGCAGCAGGATGCGCCTGTTTTTTCAATGTCGCGGCCGGATCTTTGCTCTGACCGCCATCAGGGTAGGGAGGTGCCTGCGTGCGCGCGTTTCACTTCATCCTGCCTGCGTAACGCGCGCCCTTTCGGCCTGTCGATCAGCGCACCCAGGCGCGACCGTTGTAGACGCGCACGTACGTCCCCTCACGAATGCCGGAGACATCGCTCTGGGTCACGACGGTGGAGCGGCCATCGCTCATGCGCACGTAGACGTTGTAGCGTGCACCGCTGACGCGGTTCTGGATGGCGTTGCCAGCCACGGCCCCGGCAACGGCGCCCGCGACGGTGGCTGTGTTCTGCCGGCCCTTGCTTTCGTCGTCGGCCAGCTCGCGTCCGGCGGCTGCACCCACGATGCCGCCAAGCACGGCGCCCGTTGCGTTCGGAGCGCGGCTACCAGAGACCATTTCGATGCGGGTCACGGTGCCGCAGTCATAGCAGCTTGCGGTGCTGCTGCCATAAGGCGGCGCGCTCGTGCTGTAGCCGGGAGACGTGGCGCAGCCCGCGAGCGCCGACACGGCCAATGCCGCCGCGCCCAACAACTTCAGATTGACCGTGTTCATTGCTCACTCCTTCGCCTTGGGGATCGGGTCACGGCCGGTGCCGTGCAGCCGTAACCTAGGCCGAGGGGAGTGAACATCGCTTCAATTCGGCCACCGCGGCCGCAAGCGGTTCAGCGTGCGGCCATCCGGGGTTCAGCCACGGAAGTCCTGGTGGCAGGCCTTGCAGGCGCCGCCCACGTCCTTCATCAGGGTCTGCACGCCCGCGCAATTGAGCGGCGGCGAGGCCAGCGCGGCGTCCAGGGTCCCGCGCATCTTGCTGGCCGCATCGCCAAAGCGTGCGTCATCGCGCAGGCCCGGGAACGCCGGCTCCAGGTCGTTGGCCAGCGTGCGCAGCGACTGCACATGCGGCAGGGTGTCGGTCGGACCGCAGCGGTTCTGGTCAACGCTGGCCTTCAGCTGGCCCATGTGCCACTGCTGCACGAACATCACGGCCTCGGGGAAGTGGTCCTTGCGCGCATTCAACGCCCGCAGCGCCATCACCGCGGCTACCACGCCGATCATCAGGCCCACCAGGAAGAGGAACAGGTAGCGCGCGCCCTGGCTGCTCTTGGCCGGGGTTGCAGGCGTTGGGGTCGGGGTGCTCATCCGTCGTCTCTCCATGGGCGAAGTTGCCCGGACGATAGCACGGGCCTAGCGGGGCCGAGATTGGCGCCCGCTACAATAGGAGGCATGAGTACCCCTGTTCTTGACCCGGTCTGGACGGACCGCTTTTCCGGTGTCGACCGCTTGTATGGCGTCGGATCGCTGGCCCGTTTCGCTGCTTGCCGCGTGGCCGTGGTGGGCATGGGTGGCGTTGGTTCATGGGTGGTGGAAGCCCTGGCCCGGACCGGCGTCGGCCATCTCACGCTGATCGACGCCGACGACATTTGTGTCTCCAACACGAATCGCCAGCTGCCGGCCCATGCCGGCCAGTTCGGCCGTGCAAAAGTGGAGGCGATGGCCGAGCGCTGCCGCGCCATCAACCCGCACATCGACGTGGCGCCAGTTGCAAGCTTTCTCACGGCTGGAAACCAGTCCGAACTGCTGGACCAGGGTTTCGACCTCGTGGTGGACGCGTGTGACAGCTTCCGCAGCAAGGTCGAGATGATCGCGTGGTGCCGTCGCCGCAAGTTGCCGGTCATTGTCGTCGGCGCTGCCGGCGGTCGCACCGACCCCACACTGGTGCGCGTGCGTGACCTGTCGCGCACCGAGCACGATGCCATGCTCGCGCTGATCCGCAAGAAGCTCCGCGCCGAGTTCAATTTCCCCAAGAACAAGGACCGTTACTTCGGCGTTTCGGCCATCTATTCGCTGGAGAACGTGCGGTACCCGCAGGCGGACGGCACGGTGTGTGGCCTCCGTCCGCAGGTGGCCGGCGATGCCGCGCTCAAGCTTGATTGCGGCGCGGGCCTAGGAGCGGCGACGCACATCACGGGTGCGTTTGCATTTGCGGCCGTGGGCCGCGCATTGGAAATCCTGCTCAAAGGACGCGCGAAGGCGGCCTGACCTGGGGCGCCCCGGCAGGGCGTCATTCGCTCGCGTGGCGCCCGGGGGTCAAGACGTCTGGGGCAAACCGAAAAGTCGTTCCGCATTGCGGCTGCTCGCGGCCGCCAGCGCTTCCGGCGACTCGCCACGAAGGTCCGCCGCCGCTTCCAGGATGCTGGCCAGCCGAGCCGGCTCATTGCGCTGGCCCCGGATGCCTGCGTCCGGCTGGTCCGGAGAATCGGTTTCCAGCATCAGCATTTCGACGGGCAAGGTGGCGACCAGGGTCCGCAGCCGATTGGCACGCTCATACGTGATGGGGCCACCGAGGCTGACCAGGAACCCGAGCGCGAATAGCCGGTCGGCCTGGTCGCGACTGCCCGGGAAGCTGTGCACCACGCCGCGCAAGGGGCCAAACCGCCTGATCGCGGCGATCACCTGGTCGACCGCCCGACGGGCATGCACGATCACCGGCAGGTCATGGTCGCGAGCAAGTCGCAACTGTCCTTCGAAGAAGGTGGCCTGCGCGGTGGGATCCAACCCTTCGACGAAGAAATCCAGCCCGCACTCTCCCACCGCCACCGGGCGCTCGCGTTCAATCCAGTCGTTCAATTCCCGAAGGTGGGCGGGGCGATGGGATTCCAGGTACATCGGATGCAGGCCATACGCCGGGAACAATCCCGGATGGTCGCGACAGATGTCGCGCAACTTGGGCCAACTGGCCGCGTCTACGGCGGGCAGCACCTGCCGTGTAACGCCGGCCGCGCGTGCGCGTGCGATGACCGCCTCGCGGTCAGCATCGAACTCGGGTGCATCCAGGTGGCTGTGCGTATCGACCAGCATGGCGGTATCAGCCCCGGGGCGAGCCCGCGGACAGGCCGTTGCTCGCCTTGCGGTTCTTCCAATTGGCCAGCAGCAAGGTGCCCAAGCCAAGCACGATCTCGTCGACGAGCGGGATTGGATCGAAGGGCCACAGCACGCTGATCGCGAAAGCGAAGGCGGTGACCTTGAACAAGGTGGGATAGCGCAGCTTGCGGGCCCAGCCGAGCAGCGGAAGGAGTAGGGGGTTGGCCATGGCGCATTTGTACGACGAGTTTGTGCGCACGCTATCACGCCATCCGTGCCCCGTTCACATTTGCGACAGCCTGACGGCGCTGGCTATGTACTTGTTCAGGTTCGGGGTGATGCAATGCGCCCAACACAACCGCGGGCTTGTCCCGCCGCAGGAGGCTCCATGAACAAGAACATGCTTGCAGTTGCACTTGCGTCCCTGCTGGTCGGCGGCGTGGCCGTGGCAGCCTATAACAGCTTCCGTAGCGACGCCCCGCAGGACGCCCAGTTCGCCACCGCGACAACCGGCGAGCCTGCACCGTCCATTGGCATGGACGCCAACGCAGACGGTGCGATCAATCCCAACCAGGTTGAGTACGCTGACGTGCTCAACGTGAAGCCAATCAACGAGAAGCAGGCGCAGTATGCGACTGTCCTCGGCACCGAGGCGATCCGCGAGACGAGCACCACGAACACGCCGCGCGAAGTGTGCAACGACGTGGTGGTGCAGGACCGCGCCCCGGAACGCGACGGCAACGTGGGCGGTACCGTCGCCGGCGCGCTGATCGGCGCGGCCGTCGGCAACCAGGTGGGCGGCGGCGATGGCCGCAAGGCCGCCACGCTGGCCGGTGCCGTCGCCGGCGGTTACGTCGGCAACCGCGTCGACCGCAACCACGTGGGTGGCAAGGTGACCTCGCGGACCGAGCGCCAGTGCCACACGGTCACCGACACGTCGCAGTCCTCCAAGGTGGTGGCCTACAACGTGACGTACCGGAACCCGGACGGCACCACGGGCACCATGCGCACGAGCAGCAAGCCGGGTAGCCGCATCTCCCTGGGTAGCGAGAACGCCGTGGTGGGCTACGACGTCACCTACCGCTACCAGGGTCAGGAACAGACCGTGCGCATGGATGAGCGCCCGGCCGGCGACCGCCTGCCGGTGGTCAACGGCGAGGTCGTCACCCAGACCGCGGCCGCCGCTGGCTCCAACAGCAACGGCTGAGTCCTGCCGGTAACGCGGGCGGCTGCGGGACGAGGGCCGTCCCGCAGCAAGACCCTCCCCGCAGACGGGGCCGGACCATCCGGCCCCGTTTTGTTTTGCGGCCCGGAGCGGGGTGCCGTCCGCCTTCACGCACCGTTACAATGGCAACCTTCCATTGCCCGTTGCCGAGTGCGTCCATGGCCCTGAACCCGTTTGACCTGTTCGACGTCCGCTCCCTGCTCACCGAAGAAGAGCGCGCCGTGCAGGACACCGTGGCGCGTTTCACCAACGAGCGCGTGCTGCCGATCATCGGCGACGCCTTCGACCAGGGCCGCTTCCCCAAGGAGCTGGTGCCGGAAATCGCCGAGCTGGGCCTGCTGGGTTCCTCGCTGCCGGAGAAGTACGGTTGCGCCGGCCTCAATGGCGTCAGCTACGGCCTGATCTGCCAGGAGCTGGAGCGTGGCGACAGCGGCATCCGCAGCTTCGTCAGCGTGCAGAGCTCGCTGTGCATGTACCCCATCTACGCCTACGGCTCCGAGGAACAGCGCATGCGCTGGCTGCCGGACATGGCCGCGGGCAAGGTCATCGGCTGCTTCGGCCTGACCGAGCCGCACGGTGGCTCTGACCCGGGCAACATGAAGACCAACGCCAAGCGTGATGGCGCGGACTGGGTGCTCAACGGCTCCAAGATGTGGATCACCAACGGCAACCTGGCCGACATCGCCATCGTGTGGGCGCAGACCGACGACGGTATCCAGGGCTTCATCGTCGAGAAGGGCATGCCCGGTTTCACCGCGCAGGAAATCAAGCACAAGATGTCGCTGCGCGCCTCGGTCACCAGCGCGTTGTTCTTCGACAACGTGCGCGTGCCGGAGGCCAACCGCCTGCCGAACGTGAAGGGCCTGAAGGGTCCGCTGGGCTGCCTGACGCAGGCCCGCTACGGCATCACCTGGGGTCCGATCGGCGCCGCCATCGCCTGCCTTGAGGAAGTGCTGGGCTACACCAAGGAACGCATCCTGTTCGACCGCCCGGTGGCGGCCACGCAGAGCGCGCAGATCAAGATGGCCGAAATGGCCCGCCGCATCACTCTGGCGCAGCTGCTGGTGTTGCAGTTGGGTCGCCTGAAGGATGCCGGCACCATGCAGCCGGCCCAGGTGTCGCTGGCGAAGTGGAACAACTGCCGCATGGCCATCGACATCGCGCGCGAGTGCCGTGACCTGTTGGGCGGCGCCGGCATCACCACCGAGCACTCGGCGATCCGCCACGCGCTCAACCTCGAGTCGGTCATCACCTACGAAGGCACCGAGACGGTGCACCAGCTGGTGATCGGCCGCGAGCTGACCGGCATCAACGCGTTCTGATTCCCGGCCCGCGCCGGCGAGGCGCGGGCAAGAACCTGCGCCCCGCGCCGGCACGGCCATTGCGACGTGCGGGCAGGCGCGCCTTACCGAGCCTCTTCCGCATGTTCGCCACTGTTCCCAACCCCATTCCGGCCCGCATGAAGGGCCTCAACCGCGCCGAGATCTGCGACGTCAACTTCACGGAATTCGTGAAGGCGTGGGACGGCCAGCGCCAGGCGCGACCGGCGCCGGGCGAGGCGATCCTCGACGGCAGCGCGCTGGACGCGCAGGGGTTTCGCGAGCTGTTCGAATCGCAGCTGATCAGCCGCCACCTCGACCTGATGGCGCGCGTGCTGCGTGTGCAGAACAAGGTCTTCTACACGATCGGTTCCTCGGGCCACGAGGGCAACGCCATGGTGGCGCGCGCTGCGCGGCACACCGATCCCGCGTTCCTGCACTACCGTTCCGGCGGCTTCATGGCCGAGCGCTTCCGCAAGCTGCCGGGCATGGATCCGATCATGGACTCGGCGCTGTCGTTCGCGGCCAGCAAGGACGACCCGGCCAGCGGCGGCCGCCACAAGGTGTGGGGCAGCAAGCCGTTGTGGGTGTTGCCGCAGACCTCGACGATTGCCTCGCACCTGCCCAAGGCGCTCGGCACCGCCGTGGCTATCGAGACCGGCAAGCGCCTGGGCACGCAGCTGCCCATTCCCGACGACAGCATCACCATTTGCTCGTTCGGTGACGCCTCGGCCAACCACGCCACCGCCCAGACCGCGTTCAATGCGGCCTCGTGGACCGCGTACCAGAAGTTGCCGGCGCCCGTGCTGTTTGTGTGCGAGGACAACGGCATCGGCATCTCGGTCAAGACGCCGACCGGCTGGATTGCCGAGAGCATGCGCAATCGCCCCGACCTGGATTACTTCTTCGCCGATGGCCTGGACCTGGCCAACGGCTACGGCCAGGTGCAGGCCGCGGTTGAGCATTGCCGCCGCACACGTCGCCCGACCTTCCTGCACCTGCGCACCACGCGCATCATGGGCCACGCGGGCACCGATTTCGAGATCGAGTGGCGCAGCGTCGAGGAACTGTGTGCGGTGGAAGCCACCGATCCGCTGCTGCGCTCGGCGGCCATCGCCATCGAATCGGGCCTGATGAGCAAGGACGAGGTGCTGGCGCTGTACGAGGCCACCCGCCAGAAGTGCTTTGCCGCGGCCGAAGAGGCCGATCGCCGTCCCAAGCTGGACAACCTGGCCGACGTGGTCGCGTCACTGGCCCCGTACACCCCGGCCAAGGTCGAAGCCGAGGCCAAGCGCGCCGACTATGCGGACCGCCGCCTGGCCGCGTTTGGCAGCGAGGCCAAGCTGCCGGAGAACCAGCCGCCGCGCCACCTGGCCATCCAGATCAACCAGGCGCTGCACGACATCTTCGCCAAGTACCCCGACACGCTGCTGTTCGGCGAGGACGTGGCGCAGAAGGGCGGTGTGTACACCGTCACCAAGGGTCTGCAGAAGGCCTTCGGCGCCCGTCGCGTGTTCAACACGCTGCTCGACGAGACAATGATCCTGGGCATGGCGCAGGGCTTCGCCAACGTCGGCATGCTGCCCATCCCCGAGATCCAGTACCTCGCGTACTTCCACAACGCCTGCGACCAGATCCGCGGCGAGGCGGCCAGCCTGCAGTTCTTCAGCAACAACCAGTACGCCAACCCGATGGTGGTGCGCATCGCCGGCCTGGGTTACCAGCGTGGCTTCGGTGGCCACTTCCACAACGACAACTCGATCACCGCGCTGCGCGACATCCCGGGCCTCGTGGTGGGCTGCCCGTCGCGTGGCGATGACGCCGCGACCATGCTGCGTACCCTGACCGCGCTGTCCAAGGTCGATGGCCGCGTCAGCGTGTTCCTCGAGCCGATCGCGCTGTACATGACCAAGGACCTGTACGAAGCGGGCGACGGCCAGTGGCTGACGCAGTATCCGGCACCAGGCGAGGCCATGACGCTGGGCGAAGGCCGCGTGTACCTGCCCGAGAGCGGTGGCAATGGCGACGACCTGGTGATCTTCAGCTACGGCAATGGTGTGCCAATGAGCCTGCGCGCCGCCCGGCGCATCGAACAGAAGCACGGCTGGAAGGCGAGGGTGGTGGACCTGCGCTGGCTGGTGCCGCTCAACGAGCAGTACATCCGCGAGCAGGCGAAAACCGCCAAGCGCATCCTGATCGTGGACGAAGGCCGCCACAGCGCCGGCGTGGGCGAGGGCGTCATCACCGCCATCGCTGAGGGCGGCTACAGCGCGCGTCCGTTCCAGCGCGTGGTGGGGGTCGACACCTACACCCCGCTGGCGGGTGCCGCGTTCCTGGTCATTCCGGCCGATGACGACATCGTCGCGGCGGCTGACCGGTTGGTCTGAGGCGACTTGCGGCTGGCGGCCTGGATAGCGTCGCCTGCCGTTGGGTGCTGGTCGTCAGCAAGGCAACCCGCGGCCCGGGTAGGGCGGGTTGCCGGTTGCCTGCAGGTCGACGCCGCGGTGCCTGGGGCAGTCAACTGCCAGGCGCGTCAGCAGCGCGTTGAGGCTAGCGGGCCAAGCCTCCCAGCAGCGCGGCCTCCGTGACGGGCGCCGCGCCCAAGGTCAGCGCGGCGGATGCGTCACGCTCCAAGGGCACCACCGCCAATCCGATCGATCCTGCTTCATCGCGAGCTGAGGCCACGACAGTGCCCAGCGCACTGCCCGCCGCAAGCAACTCGGCGCCTGCATCCAGCGACGCAGTGCTCTCCACCAGCATCAGCCCACGCTTCACCTTGCCCAGGAAGTGGGTCCGCGCGACGATCTCCTGGCCCGGGTAGCAGCCCTTCTTGACGCTGAAGGCCTTCAGGCGCTCAAGCGACAGTTGCTGCGGCGTCCAGTGTTCGGCCTGGCTCGCAGGCAGGCGGGGCAGGCCATGGCGCAGGTCTGCCGCCGCCCATGCGGCATCGAAGGTCGGCGAGGGCGTGCGCGGCGATGCCGAGATGGACAGCGTCCTCGGGCCGCCTTCGCCACTCATGTCCAGTTCCGCTCCCACCGCACCGCCCGTCGCGTCGGTCGTGACGGCCGCCATCGCCGCTGATGCGACGACAGGCGCATCCAGCCGACCCGCGACGTACAGATCCTCGCGCAACGCAATGGCGACCTTGCTCCGGAACACAAAGCGTTTCAGCGCATCGGCAAGCGGCCGAGGGTCCGCATCCGGCACCACCAGCCACAGCGTTTCCGCGTCCACGCGCAGCAGGGCGAACAGCGCAACCACGCGCCCCTTGGGGGTCAACCAGCCATTCCACTGCCACTGCCCATCGGCGAGAAGGGTCACGTCGTTCATGAACTGCGCCTGCGCAAACGCCACGGCGTCCCGCCCCGAAAGGGTTATAAGACGATGGTTGGAGAGGGCACAAAGCCCGTCAGGCGTAGCGTGCGACTTGTCTGGCATGGGTTCGAGGCTTAACATTTAGGGCTCAGATGATAGGTCAAAGCGCTCACGACGCAGCTTCCGAACCCTCGCCCACGGCCGAGCCGGTCACCAAGCCCGACACGACCCAGGACACGCCCAAGCCCACGCCAGTGGAGCACGGCGGCCGCGAGGGGCTTGACCCCGTCCGCTACGGCGACTGGGAAAAGAGCGGCCGCTGCATCGACTTCTGACGCCGACCCGCATCCCGCACTTCCCGCCGATCCATCGTCTTGCCACGCGGCCCCGCCGCCCAGCCGAGAGACACCGCACGCTCATGGCCGATAACCCACGCGTTCGCGAACGTCCCTTGTCGCCACACCTGCAGGTTTACCGCTGGCAGGTTCAGATGGTGACATCGATCCTGCACCGCGCCACCGGTGTCATCCTTTTCGTCGGCAGCCTGCTGATCATGGGCGCGTTGCTCAAGCTCGCCGCTGGTCCCGAGCAGTGGGCCGAAGTCGCCGCCTGCGCGACCTCGCCGCTGGGCTTCCTGGTGCTGTTCGGGTGGAGCTGGGCGCTGGCCTACCACCTGCTCAACGGCATCCGTCACCTGGTGCAGGACGCCGGCTACGGCTACAAGGTCGAGGCTTTCGTCCGCAGCAGCTGGACCAGCATCTTCGGCAGCCTCGCGGTTACCGCACTGATCTGGATCGTCGCCATGATGCAGCGAGGTGGTGCATGAGCGCCCACAAGTCCCGTCTCCGCAACCCGCTGAAGACCGCGCGTGGCCTCGGCTCCGCGAAGGACGGCACGCACCACTTCATCGTCCAGCGCATCACCGCCGTCGCGCTGGTGTTCCTGGGCCTGTATGTGCTCGGCCTGGTCGTGTTCAACGCCGGTGCCGACTATGCCACCGTGCGCGCCACCGTCGCCAACCCGTTCAATGCCACCGTGCTGGTCGCGTTCCTGGTGGCGATGTTCTGGCACGCCCAGCTGGGCCTGCAGGTCATCGCCGAGGACTACGTGCACACGCCGGGCCTGGCCGTGGTCACGCAGCTTCTCATCCGCTTCGTCTGTGCCCTCGCTGCGATCGCCAGCGTGCTGGCCGTCATCCGCATCGCGCTGGGCGGCCTTTAAGCCGTCGCCGCCCTAGCTAGAGGACACCGATCCATGGCATCCGCCTACAAGATCCAGGAACACACCTTCGACATGGTGGTTGTCGGCGCCGGTGGCGCCGGCCTGCGCGCCACCTTCGGCCTGGCCCAGAAGGGCCTGAAGACCGCGTGCATCACAAAGGTCTTCCCGACCCGTTCGCACACCGTGGCAGCGCAGGGCGGCGTGGCCGCGGCGCTGGCCAACATGGGCGAGGACGACTGGCGCTACCACTTCTTCGATACCGTCAAGGGTTCGGACTGGCTGGGCGACCAGGACGCCATCGAGTACATGTGCAAGGAAGCAATTCCGGCCATCATCGAGCTCGAGCACTACGGCGTGCCGTTCTCGCGCACCGACGACGGCAAGATCTACCAGCGTCCGTTCGGTGGCATGACCACCCGTTTCGGCGAAGGCCCGCCGGCCCAGCGCACCTGCGCCGCGGCCGACCGCACCGGCCACGCCATCCTGCACACCCTGTACCAGCAGTCGCTGGCGCATGACGCGCAGTTCTTCATCGAGTACTTCGCCCTCGACCTGATCATGGACGAGCACGGCGCCTGCCGCGGCGTGCTGGCCCTCGACATGGCCGAAGGCACCCTGCACCTGTTCAAGGCCCAGGGCACGGTGCTGGCCACGGGCGGTTACGGCCGCGCTTACTTCTCGGCAACCTCGGCCCACACCTGCACCGGTGACGGCGGCGGCATGGCGCTGCGCGCCGGCCTGGGCATGCAGGACATGGAGTTCGTGCAGTTCCACCCGACGGGTATCTACGGCGCGGGCTGCCTGATCACCGAAGGCGTGCGCGGCGAAGGCGGCATCCTGCGCAACAGCAACGGCGAGCGCTTCATGGAGCGCTATGCCCCGAGCGTGAAGGACCTCGCCCCGCGCGACATGGTCAGCCGCTCGATGACCATCGAAATCCGCGAAGGCCGCGGCGTCGGCGAGCACAAGGACCACATCCTGCTCGACCTGACCCACCTCGGCCCCGAGGTCATCCACGAGAAGCTGCCGGGCATCGCCGAGTCGGCGCGCATCTTCGCCGGCGTGGACGTCGAGAAGCAGCCGATCCCGGTGATCCCGACCGTGCACTACAACATGGGCGGCATCCCGACCAACTACCACGGCGAAGTCGTGCAGCTGCGCGACGGCAACCCCGACGCGGTGGTGCCGGGCCTGTACGCGATTGGTGAAGCCGCGTGCGTGTCGGTGCATGGCGCCAACCGCCTGGGCTCCAACTCGCTGCTCGACCTGGTGGTGTTCGGCCGCGCCGTCGCCAACCGCGCCGCCGAGACCGTCAAGCGCGATGGCAAGCAGGCCAAGCTGGCCAGCGACGCCTGCGACAAGGCGCTGTCCCGCCTGGACAAGCTGCGCAACGCCAACGGCGGCACGCCGACGTCGGTCATCCGCGACAAGATGCAGCGCACCATGCAGGCCGACGCCGCGGTGTTCCGCACCGGCGAGACGCTGGCCGAGGGCGTGGCCAAGATGCGCGAGATCCACGCGTCCTTCGCCGACGTCAAGGTCACCGACCGTTCGCTGATCTGGAACTCGGACCTGATCGAGACCTTCGAGCTGTCCAACCTGCTGGACCAGGCGCTGGTGACGATCGTCTCGGCCGAGAACCGCAAGGAATCGCGCGGCGCCCACGCCCGCGAGGACTTCCCGGACCGCGACGACGCCAACTGGCAGAAGCACACCCTGTGCTCGGTGGACGAAGCCGGCAACACCAAGATCGACTACCGTCCGGTGCACATGTACACGCTCAGCGGCGACGTCGACGTCATCCCGCCGAAGAAGCGCGTTTACTGATCTGGAGCGAGCACACCCGTGGCCGAATTCAACCTCCCGAAGAACTCGCAGATCCAGAAGGGCCGTCACTGGCCGACCGCCGGTGCCAAGCAGCCGCGCACCTTCAAGGTCTACCGCTGGAACCCCGACGACGGCATGAACCCGCGCGTGGACACCTACGAGGTGGACATGGCGACGTGCGGTCCGATGGTCCTGGACGCGCTGATCAAGATCAAGAACGAGATCGACCCGACCCTGACCTTCCGCCGTTCGTGCCGCGAGGGCATCTGCGGTTCGTGCGCGATGAACATCGACGGCACCAACACGCTGGCCTGCACCAAGGCGATCGAGGATTGCGGCAAGGGTGAGGTCCCGATCTACCCGCTGCCGCACATGGAAGTGGTCAAGGACCTGGTTCCGGACCTGACCCACTTCTACGCGCAGTACGCGTCGATCAAGCCGTGGCTGCGCACGCAGAGCGCGACCCCGTCCGACCGCGAGCGCCTGCAGTCGCCGGCAGACCGCAAGAAGCTCGACGGCCTGTACGAGTGCATCCTGTGTGCCTGCTGCTCGACCAGCTGCCCGAGCTACTGGTGGAACGGTGACCGCTACCTCGGCCCGGCCATCCTGCTGCAGGCCTACCGCTGGATCATCGACAGCCGCGATGAGGACACCGGTGCCCGCCTGGACGACCTGGAAGATCCGTTCAAGCTGTACCGCTGCCACACCATCATGAACTGCGCCCGCACCTGCCCGAAGGGGCTGAACCCGGCGCAGGCCATTGGTGAGATCAAGAAGCTGATGCTGGCGCGTCGAGTCTGACGCAAACCGCCTGTTGTGCTCCGGGCCCGCCACGTGCGGGCCCGGTTGTTTTTGGGGCGATGGAAAGCCCAGCAAGTCCCGGTCGGCAGATCCGCCAGCCAAGGGGCACTCCCGTGGCGCGGTGCGGGTATAGTCCTGCCACGCATGGTCGCCCCGATCATGGAACCACGGAGAGCAGCGATGGATGACCGCGCGATTTTCCTTCCCGCACTGGCCATGGCCGCGCTGACGTTTGTGGTCTGGTGGCGCATGTATTTCATGCGTATCGGGCAGATGAAGCGGGATCGCATCCATCCGCAGAAGGTGGCCACCTCCGCGCAGGCCACCGCGCTGCTGACCGACAGCCGTGCCGCTGACAACTTCCGCAATCTGTTCGAATTGCCGGTGCTGTTCTACGTGGCGTTGGTGGTGGCCGACCGTATCGGCATGGTCGACAGCATCAGCCTGGGGATGGCGTGGATCTTCGTGGCGCTGCGCGTGGTGCACAGTGCGATCCACGTGACCTACAACAAGGTCATGCATCGCTTCATCGCGTATGTTGCCGGCGGCATGGCGCTATGGCTGCTGTGGGCCTATCTGGCGATCGGCCTCCTGACCGGTTGATTGGAACTTGAGATGACCGATACCCCCCTCGCTGACGATGACGCCGAACTGCGCCGCCTGCGCTGGAAATGCCGCCGCGGCATGCGCGAGCTCGACCAGATGTTCGACCGCTACCTGACCCGCTCATGGCGGCAGGCGCCTACCTCCGAGCGGGAGGTCTTCCTACGGCTGATCCAAGTCGAGGACGATAGGCTGTGGCACTGGTTCATGGGGCACGAGGCCGCCAGTGACACGGAACTCGACACGCTCGTCCAACGGATTCGCCAGCTGCCACCTTGAGTGGGGGCCGTCGCGCCAGCTGGCGCTGATGCTCCTGCTGTTGGGTGGGCTTGCGGTGGTGGCGCTGCTTGCAAGCGACCTGCCGCGAGGGTGGGCCTGGCTGGGGGCGCCCCTGGCGCTGGCCTATGCCGCCTGGTTGGCCCGATGCGAGTTGCGCAAGCCGTGGCGGACGTTGCAGGTCCCAGGGTTGCCGCCCGTACGGCAAGGGGAAGAGGCTGGCCCGCTGGAGCCACCGACGCTGGACGGGCATCCGTTGATCGCGTTGGAGGTCCGTTGGCGGGGCGCGGCTGCCTTCCTGCGGTGCCGGGGGCAGGATGGGCGACCGTTCCGGACGGTGCTGTGGCCCGACGTCACCCAAGGGGCAAGTCGCCGTGAACTCCGGCTGGCCCTGCGTGATCGCGAGACTTCGCCGTCACGCCCTTCGGTGGCACCATAGCCGCCATGTTCAAGCCCATCCCCGTTGCCATCGGCCTGCGCTACCTCCGCGCCAAGCGCCGTAACGGCTTCATCTCCTTCATCTCGCTGGCGTCCATCCTCGGCATTGCGCTGGGCGTGGCGGCGCTGATCACCACGCTGGCGGTGATGAGCGGCTTCCAGCGCGAAATTCGCGACCGCATGCTGCAGATGGTCGCCCACGCCACGGTCAGCGGGTACGGCGAGCCGGTGCATGATTGGCAGCACGCCGTGAAGTTGGCCGCCGCGGACAAGCGGGTCGCCGGTGCAGCGCCCTACGTCGAGAAAGAGACATTGCTGACGGGCGCTCGCAACCAACCCGCGATGGTGCGCGGTGTCGTACCCGCGGAAGAACCCAAGGTCTCGGTCATCGCCGACCGGATGGCCCAGGGCAAGTTCGGCTCGCTGCAGCCGGGCAGCTTCAACATCATCCTCGGAAAGGAGCTGGCGCTGTGGCTGGGCGTTGGGGTGGGGGACAAGGTCACGATGATGACGTCCGACTTCCGCAGCACTCCGATGGGTGCGCTGCCCCAGCTGAAGCGCTTCACGGTCAGCGGCCTTTTTGAGGCCGGCTACAACGAGTACGACAAGGGCATGGCCTTCGTCCACATGCAGGACATGCAGCGCGTGCTGCGCATGGGCGACGGCGTGACCGGCGTGCGCCTGAAGCTGCATGACATGGACCAGGCGTGGAATGTGGCGCGTGACCTGGCGCTCAACCTGGGCGACGTCTACCGCGTCAGCGACTGGACCAGCGAAAACGCCAACATGTTCCGCGCGCTCAAGATGGAGAAGACCCTCATCGCGGTCCTGTTGTCGCTGATCATTGCGATGGGCGCCTTCAACCTGGTGTCCTCCCAGGTGATGTTGGTGACCGACAAGCAGGCTGACATCGCCATCTTGCGTACCTTGGGGCTTTCGCCGGGCGGCGTCATGCAGGTGTTCATGGTGCAGGGCTCGCTGATTGGCGTGATCGGCACGGTGCTGGGCGTGGTGGGTGGCGTGCTGTTGACGTTGAACCTGGAGCGCATCCTGTTCGGCATCGAGATGCTGACCGGCTACCAGTTGCTGCCTGCCGACGTGTACTACGTCACCGGGCTGCCAACGGATCTGCAGGGCAGTGATGTCATCATGATCGCGGCCATCGCGCTGGTCATGGCGTTCCTCGCGACGATTTACCCCGCGTGGCGTGCGGCGCGCACGGCACCTGCAGAGGCGCTTCGCTATGAGTGACAACGTGAGCGCATCGAAGATGAACCAGTCCTCCGCCGATACCGTGCTGATGTGCCAGGGTCTTGGCATGACCTATGCCGAGGGCAAGATGCGCACCCCGGTATTCGACGGGCTGGACCTGGCCGTGCGCAAGGGCGAGACCGTCGCCATCCTTGGCGCGTCGGGTGCTGGCAAGAGCACGCTGCTGCACCTGCTGGGCGGGCTGGACAAGCCCACCGCGGGCGAGGTGTTCGTGGCCGGCCAGCAGATGAGCACCCTGTCGGACAAGGCACGCGGCACGCTGCGCAACCGCGCGCTCGGCTTCGTCTACCAGTTCCACCACCTGCTGCCCGAATTCACAGCGCTTGAAAACGTGATGCTGCCAGTGCTGCTCAGCGGCGCTGACGTGGCGGAGGGGCGCAAGCGCGCCTCTGCATTGCTGGAGGCCGTGGGCCTGGCCCACAGGCTGCAGCACAAGCCAGGCGAACTGTCCGGTGGTGAGCGCCAACGGGCCGCAGTGGCACGCGCGCTGGTCAACAATCCGGCCTGCGTGCTGGGCGACGAGCCCACCGGCAACCTGGACGAGAAGACGGCCGCCACCGTTTTCGATCTGATGCTGGGCCTCAACCGGGAGCAGGGCACCAGCCTGGTGCTGGTCACGCATGATCGCCGCCTGGCGCGTCGCCTGGACCGCGTGATGGAGCTGCACGAAGGGAAGCTCCGGCAACTGGCGCCAGACGAGGTCTAGTCGACCATGGAATTCGCGGCAAGGACGCCGCCCTTCGGAGTCACCACCGCGGCCGCGCTGGTGTGCGGTACCGCCGCAGCGCTGTTGTGGCCAACCGCCTTTGGCATGGGCCCGAGCGTGCTCGCGCTGCTGGTCGGCGGCGCGCTGTGGTGGAAAGCGGCGCAGTGGCGTTGGGTCGGAGCCCTGCTGGTTGGCATCGGCCTGTCTGGCGCGCATGCGACGCAGGTGCTGACCGAACAATTGCCTGCGGCATGGGAGAAGCGGGTGGTGACGCTCACCGGGACCGTGGACGACCTGCCCGAGCACGAAGTGCGGCAGACGCGGTTTCTGTTCAAGGTCGATCGCGACGTGTCGCAGCCGGAGCCGCTGCGCGGGCGTCGGCTGCGCGTGTCCTGGAGCGACGCCGACGCCACCCAGCGAGGCAGTGTGCAGGCGGGTCAGCGTTGGCGACTGAGAGTGCGGTTGAAGGCGCCCCGTGGTCTGCGCAATCCCGGGGGTTCGGATGCCGAGAAGCATGCATTCGCGTGGCGCATTACCGCCAACGCCCAGGTGCGCCACCCGAAGACCGCCGAGCGATTGGGAGAGGCGGTGGGCTTGCAGGCATGGCGAGAGCGGGTGTCGATGCGTATCGCCGCAGCCATTCCCGGTGACACATCCCGTTTCGTCCGTGCGTTGGCGATTGGCGACACCCGTGCCATCAGCGATGACGACTGGGCATTGCTCCGGGCCAACGGATTGACCCACCTCATCGCCATTTCGGGCTCGCACGTCGCCGTGGTTTCGGGGTTCTTCGCGGCGCTGGCGTTTGGTTTGTGGTGGCTGCTGCCTGCGCTGGGGGTATTTCTGCCCCGTCGGGTGGCGGCCGCGCTCGCGGCAACGGCGGGTGCCTTGGCCTACACCGCCGCGGCCGGCTTTGCGGTGCCCACGGTGCGAACGGCGTTGATGATCGCGGCTGTCTCGCTGGCACTGGGCGGACGTCGCCGGGTGTCGCCCTTCGATACCTTGGCGCTGGCGGGGATTGTGGTCGTGCTGTATGACCCGCTGTCGGTGCTGGGAGCGGGCTTCTGGCTCAGCTTCATGGGCGTCGCGTGGTTGATGTGGTGCCTTCCCCAGGGAGGGCGCCAGCCGGTGCGGGAGTTTCTGTCGGCGCAGGGCGTGGCGACCATCGGCCTGTTGCCGATGGCCGTGCTGCTGTTCGGGCAGGTTTCGATGGCCGGACCGGTGGCCAACCTGGTGGCCGTGCCATGGTGGAGCCTGGTGGTCGTGCCGCTGTCGCTGATGGGGGGCGCACTGGAATCGTTGCTTCCCGGGCTGGGCGTCTGGCCCCTGCGGGCCGCGGCCTGGTGCTTTGACCTCAGTTGGCCGCTGTTTGAATGGCTGGGCAACAGCCCTTTTGCGTTGTGGTGGGTGGCCGAGTCGCGCTGGTTCGCCCTGCCGCTGGCGTTGCTGGGGGCGTTCTGGTTGTTGCTGCCGCGCGGTGTGCCCGGTAAGCCGCTTGCCCTGCTGCTCTGGCTGCCCTTGTTGTGGCCCGACCGGCGGTTGCCGGCCCACGGGGTGGCCGAGGTCACGGTCATCGACGTGGGCCAAGGCCTGTCGGTGCTGGTGCGGACGGCGAGCCACAGCTTGCTGTACGACACCGGCCCGGCCATGAGGGACGGCTTCGACGCCGGCGAGCGGGCCGTGCTGCCGACGTTGCGTGCCAAGGGCGTGTCTTGGATCGACCGGGCCGTGCTCAGCCACGGGGACAATGACCATGCGGGTGGACTGGAGGCGGTCCGCGCGGCCTACCCGTTGCCGTCACTGCTGGGGCCGGAAGGCAGCGGCATCAAAGGTGCCCGCAATTGCGTCGCCGGGGACAGCTGGGACTGGGACGGCGTGCGTTTTCGCTTCCTGCACCCGACTCCGTACTTTCCCTACCTGGCCAACGATTCCAGTTGCGTGCTGCGCATGGAGACCCGGCAGGGGGTGCTGCTGCTCACCGGTGACATCGGCGACATCATCGAGCGCGAACTGGTCCGCCGTGAGCCCTCGGCGCTGGTGGCCGACGTGGTGGTCGTGGCCCATCACGGCAGCGAGACCTCTTCCGATCCGGCTTTCGTCAAGGCGACCCAGGCCCGGCACGCCATCATGTCCACTGGCCACGGCAACCTGTTCCGGCACCCGCGGCCCGCCATCGTCCAGCGCTGGCGCGACGCGGGCGCCACGGTGTGGGACAGCGCCCGCACGGGCGCGATCACATTCAGGTTGGGCGAAGGTGTGCCCGTGCCCGAAACGCGACGGGCAACACACCGTCGCCTGTGGGACGCCGAACAGCGCTTGGAGCAGGGCCGGGCTGGGCTATCCTATCGGTCGGATTGAGACGGCCGCGTGCCGGAGGTTTGCGAGTGCTGGAACTGGTCAAGGCAGGCGGTTGGCCCATGATCCCGCTACTGATGCTGTCGGCGCTCGCGCTGGCCCTGATCGTGGAACGCGCATGGACCCTGCGCCGCAAGGTCGTGATTCCGCCGGGGCTGGGCAAGGAAGTGCGTGACTGGGCCGGCGGCGGCAAGCTGGACCCCACCCACATCGACACCCTGCGCCGCACCTCGCCGCTGGGTACGCTGCTCGCCGCGGCGCTGGACGTGCGCAACCGTCCCCGTGACCAGATCCGCGAGCGCATCGAGGACGTGGGCCGCCACCTCGTCCACCGGATGGAGCGCTACCTAAACACGCTCGGCACGATCGCCGCCGCCGGCCCGCTCCTGGGCCTGTTCGGCACCGTCGTGGGCATGATCCAGATGTTCCTGGGCATCCTCGACCACGGCATCGGCGATGTGAACCAGCTGGCCGGCGGCATCGGCAAGGCGCTGGTGTGCACCGCGGCCGGCATGATCGTGGCGATCCCGGCGCTCGTCGCCCACCGCTGGTTCCGTGGCCGCATCGCCGAATACATCGTCGACATGGAGTCCGAGGCCATCGCGCTACTGGACACGATCGAGCCGCGTCCGGCCTCGGCCAAGGTGGCGCCTGGCGCCCACGGCATCACCCCGCCGGTGAGCGCGAGCTGACGCATGCGGATTCGCGACCACCGCGCCGACGACGAGCCGGAGATCAACCTGGTCCCGATGATCGACGTCATCCTGGTGTTGATCATCTTCTTCGTGGTTACCGCCACGTTCGACGCACGCAGCGTGCTGAAGCTGGAATTGCCGCGTGCCACCGGCGAGGCCAGCGACTCCAACCAGGCGCTGTCCATCCTCGTGAACGCCAACGGCCGGTACTTCGTGCACGACCGCGAGGTGCTGCGCGATGATCTGGATTCGCTGAAAGCCACGATTGCGGAAGTCGCCGGCAACGACCGCGAGCGACCCGTGCTGCTGCGTGCCGATGCGCGTACCCCGCACCAGGCGGTGGTGACGGCGTACGACGCACTCGGCCAACTGGGCTTCCGCAAGGTGATGATCGCCACCGCGCCCACGCCCAAGGCACCCGCTGGGGCGCGTCAATGAGCGACGCGTCTTCGTCGTGGGAGACCTATCGACGCCTGATTTCTTTCGCCCGGCCGTACCGGGTGTTGCTGCTGGTAGGCCTCGTGGCTGCACTGGTGGAAGCGGCCGCCGCGGGCGCATTCACCATGCTGATGAAGCCGATCGTCGATGAGACCTTCATCAGCAAGAATGCCCAGCTGAGCCTGATTCTGCCGCTGCAGATCGTGGGCCTGTTCGTGGTGCGCGGCATCGCGGGCTATATCACCGACATGAGCATGGCGCGTTCCAGTCGTGGCATCGCCCGCGACCTGCGCGTGCAGGTGCTGGGCAAGTACCTGCGCCTTCCCGGGCTCCGCTTCGACAGCGAGCCTGTGCCGTCCATGCTGACGCGCCTGGGATCGGACAGCGACCAGATGGCCGCTGCCGCCATCGACGCGATGAAGGTGATGATGCAGCAGGCACTGCAGGTGCTCTTCATGCTGGCCGTGATGTTGCACACCAGCTGGAAGGTCACCCTGGCCATCCTGGTATTGGCACCGCCGCTGGCCTGGGTGATGGACAACGTGGGCCGCCGCTACCGCCGCATCAGTCATCGCATCCAGGAGAGCAGCGGGCAACTGCTGCAGTTGGCGGACCAGTCCTTGTCCAACCAGCAGGAGGTCAAGGTCTACGGTGCGCAGGACGCGGAGCTCAACCGGTATGCCGGGCAGGCCAACACCCACCTGCGCCTGAGCATGAAGGTGGAGTCCACCCGCAGCATCTCCTCGGCGATGGTCCAGTTGATGGGCTCCGTGGGGCTCGCCGCGTTGCTGTTCATGGCCGGCCGCGAGGCCGTGGCCGGACGCCTCAGCGCAGGCGGCTTCGTGGTGTTGATGACCTCGATGATGGCCATCATCCCGGCGATCAAGCAGCTGACCAACGTGCAGGGCATGCTGCAGCGCGGCGTGGCGTCGGCGCAGCGGCTGTTCTCGGTGCTGGATGCGCCGGACGAGCCTGACCGGGGCACCCAGGCGCTCGCACGCGCGCAGGGCCTCGTGGAGTTCCGTGATGTCACCGCCCGCTACCCGGGGCAAGCGCAGCCGGCACTGGCGAATGTCAGCTTCGTCGCGCGCCCGGGCACCGTGACCGCCATCGTGGGCCGTTCCGGCAGCGGCAAGTCCAGCCTGATCAAACTCATCCCCCGTTTCTACGAGGCCGAGTCCGGGCAGATCCTGGTGGATGGGCAGCCGGTCGAACGTTATCGCCTGGCCGATCTGCGCCGTCAGATTGCGCTCGTAGGCCAGCAGGTCATGCTGTTCGACGGCACCGTCGCGGCCAACGTGGCCTATGGTGAGATGGAGCAGGCACCGCCCGAAGGGCTGGAGCGCGCCATCCGCGGCGCCAACGCCATGGAGTTCGTCGAGCGGTTGCCGGAGGGCGTTCAGACGTCCATCGGCATCAAGGGTGGTCGCCTTTCCGGCGGCCAGCGCCAGCGCCTCGCCATCGCCCGGGCCATGCTCAAGGACGCGCCCATCCTGATCCTGGACGAAGCCACCGCCGCGCTGGACACCGAGTCCGAACGCCTGGTGCAGGACGCGCTGGAACACCTGATGCCGAACCGCACCACGCTGGTCATCGCGCACCGCCTGTCCACCATCGAGCACGCCGACCAGGTGCTGGTGATGGACGAGGGCCGCATCGTGGAACGCGGCAGCCACGCCGAACTGCTGGCCCGCGACGGGCTGTATGCCCACCTTCACCGCATGCAGTTTCGAGAGGCGCAATGAGCGGACCGCAAGGCGCGCCCCGCGATCATCATCCGGCGTGGTGGTATGGCGACACGCCCGTCCCCTTGCATGCCCGACTTTTTGCCGCCCTGTATGGCGTGGTGGGGGCGTTGCGCCGCCGCCTCTACCGCATGGGGTTGTTGCGCCGCCGTCACCCCGGTATCCCTGTCGTGGTGGTGGGCAACATTACCGTCGGTGGGGCTGGCAAGACGCCGCTCACGATTGCGCTGGTCGAGCGCCTGCGTGCCGAGGGGTGGAACCCGGGTGTGGCAACCCGCGGCTACGGTCGCGACAACCCCCGGCGGGCCCTCTGGGTCGAGCCCGGCACAACGCCGCGGGAAGGGGGCGACGAGCCCGCGCTCATCGTGCGCCGGACGGGGGTTCGCCTGCGCGCCGATGCGCGCCGCGCTGAGGCGGCGCTGGCGCTGGCGAAGGCCGGCTGCGACATCGTCGTTTGCGACGATGGATTGCAGCATTACGGATTGCAGCGCGACGTCGAGATCGAGGTCATCGATGCGCGCCGGCGCTATGGCAACGGCCAGTTGCTGCCCGCCGGTCCATTGCGCGAACGGCCCGCGCGGGCGCGCCTGTGCGATTTCCGGGTGGTGAACCTCGGCGGACCCGGCACCCCCACGCTGAACGGGGAAACCGGCTTTGGTGAGTGGCCGATGCGTCTGCGTGCCGAACGTGCGATTCCGCTCGCCGGCGGACGGGCTCGCAACCTGTCCGACTTCGCGGGGCAGCGCGTGCATGCCGTGGCCGGCATCGGTGATCCAGAGCGCTTTTTCAACATGCTGCGTGGCTTCGACATTGCGGTCGTGCCCCATGCGTTCGCGGACCACCATCGCTACACCCGCGCGGACTTCGAGTTCGGAAGCCGCCTGCCGGTGCTGATGACAGAGAAGGACGCGGTCAAGTGCGCGGAATTCGGTAGCGACCTGTTTTACAGCGTGCCGATCGACGCCGAGTTACCCGAGGCCTTCTGGGTGGCCTTGCTCAATCGCCTTTCCCAAGCCCGCACTTCCCATCACCAAGCCGCGCCATGACCGATTTCGTTGTCGCCATTCCCGCCCGTTACGCCGCCTCGCGCTTGCCTGGCAAACCGTTGCGCCTGCTGGGTGGTGAGCCCTTGGTGCTGCATGTGGCCCGCCGCGCACTGGCTGCTGGCGCACGCGAGGTCTGGGTGGCTGCCGATGACGAACGCATCGCCACTGCCTTGGAGGGTTGTGGCGTGCAGGCGGCCATGACCTCAGTCGACCATGCCTCGGGCACCGACCGCCTGGCCGAGTGCTCCACGATCGCGGGTTGGTCCAACGACACCATCGTGGTCAACCTGCAGGGTGACGAGCCATTCGCGCCCGCGAGCGGCATCCGCCTGGTGGCCGAGTTGGTACGCGACAGCGGCGCCCCGATGAGTACGTTGGCGGCCCCGATCACCGACGTCGAAGTACTGTTCGACCCCAACGCCGTCAAGCTGGTGACGGCCCAGAGTGGCGATGCGCTTTACTTCAGCCGGGCGCCCCTGCCGTGGCCGCGCGATGCCTTCGCCAAAGACCGGACGTTCCTGCCCGACGACGACGTGTGGATGCGGCACATCGGCATCTATGGCTACCGTGCGGGCTTCCTGCGCCAGTTTGCCGCGATGCCACAAGGGCGGCTGGAGAAAGTGGAGTCGCTGGAACAACTTCGCGTGCTCGAGGCCGGCCACCGGATTGCCGTGGCCATGACCCCTGAGCCGTTCCCGCCCGGCGTGGACACGCCCGAAGACCTGGCCCGGGCCGAAGCGCTGGTCACCAGCCGGAGCCACTGACGATGAGCGAACCCGTGCGGTTGCTGGTGGTGTGCCTCGGCAACATCTGCCGGTCACCGATGGGTGAAGGCGTCCTGCGGGCCCGCATCGAGGCGTCAGCCTTGCGTGGTCGCGTATTGGTGGAGTCTGCCGGAACCGGCGATTGGCACGTGGGTCAACCGCCGGATCGGCGGGCGATCGCGACGGCCGCGCGCCATGGCGTGGACATCGGTGGCCTGCGTGCGCGGCAGTTCCGTCGCCGCGACGCCGAGGCGTTCGACTGGCTGCTGTGCGCGGACCGCGACAACCTGTCCGACGTCCGGGCGCGCATCGATCCCGCCTTGCACGAACGAACGGCGCTGTTGCTGGAGTGGAGCGGGGTGGCCGAAGCGGACGAAGTCCCCGATCCCTATACGGGCGGGACCATGGAGTTCGAGCACAGTTGGTCCCTGCTGGAGCGCGCCGCCGATGGCGCCATCGCGCGCCTGTTGGGCCGCCAGGGGCAATGGCGCTGAGTCCGGCACGCACCGGCTGCCGGATGCTTGCCCTGACGCATAATCGGCCCCAGATGACGTATCGATGCAGGACCCGATGACCACCGACGTGCCTCCATTCGACGGCAAGGCCTTCGTTCGAACGCTCAGCACCGCGCCAGGCGTGTACCGGATGATCGCGGGCGATGAATCGGTGCTGTACGTCGGCAAGGCGGGCGCGCTGAAGAACCGCGTGTCCAGCTATTTCAATGCCACGCCCAAGTCGGCGCGCATCATGTCCATGCTGTCGCAAGTAGCGCGCATGGAGGTCACGGTCACGCGCACCGAGGCCGAGGCATTGATCCTCGAGAACGAGCTGATCAAGTCGCTCAAACCGCGCTACAACGTGCTGCTGCGCGACGACAAGAGCTACCCGTACGTGCTGCTGACCAATGAAACCTGGCCACGCATCGCGATGCATCGTGGTCCGCGTGCCGTGCCGGGTCGCTACTTTGGCCCGTACCCCAGCGTGATGGCGGTCCGCGACACGCTCAATCTGATCCACAAGCTGTTCCGCCTTCGCAACTGCGAGGACAGCGTGTTTCGCAACCGGTCGCGACCGTGCCTGCAGCACCAGATCGGGCGCTGCACCGCACCGTGCGTTGGGTTGGTGCAGGCGCGCGATTACGCCGAGAGCGTTCGCCGCGCCACGCTGCTGCTGGAAGGTCGCAGCGATGAGCTGACCGGCGAATTGACGAAGGCCATGGAGGAATCCTCCGAACGGCTGGATTTCGAGAACGCGGCGCGCTTGCGCGACCTCATTGCCTCCATCCGTACCCTGCAGGCGCGCCAGTACGTGGATGGCCGGGCAGCCGACCTGGACGTGCTGGCGATCGCCATGCACGGCGCCCAGGCCTGCGTGCTGCTGCTGGCGTTCCGCGACGGTCGAAACCTCGGTACCCGTGCGTTCTTCCCCCGCACCAACGGCAGTGACAACCCGGAAGAAGTGCTCGCGGCCTTCGTTTCGCAGTACTACGGCGAGCAGAATCCGCCGCGCGAGATCATCCTGGACCGTGACATCCCCGACCGCGAGATGATCGAACAGGCGCTGTCTGCGTCCAGCGACCGGCGGGTGCAGATCCGTCACAACGTGCGCGCCGAACGCGCCGGTTACGTCGACCTGGCGCGGCGCAATGCCGAGATGTCGCTGGCCGCCGAACGCACCAGCCACGCCGCCCAGCATGCGCGCGCGCAGGCACTGCGTGAACTGCTGGACATGCCCGAGTTGCCAAAGCGCATCGAGTGCTTCGACATCAGCCACACCATGGGCGAGGCGACCGTGGCGTCCTGCGTCGTGTTCGATGCCGAGGGGCCGGTGCGCGGCCAGTACCGCCGTTTCAACATCACCGGGATCGAGCCCGGCGACGACTACGCGGCCATGCACCAGGCCATCTATCGCCGCTTCAGGCGTGCGATGGAGGAGCGGGCATCCGTGCTGGAGGGCACGCGCGGAGCGGAGGCGCGCGGCCAAGCAGAAGGAGCCGAGGTCCCATGGAGGGCCGACGTCATGGAGGCGACGGGCGAGGCCAGCGTGAATGGTGCCAAGGCACCGTCACGCAAGCACCCGCGCGCGTCCTCCGAGCTGGGGGTTCTTCCGGACATCCTGCTGATCGACGGCGGGGCAGGGCAGGTCGCCCAGGCCCGGGCCGTACTCGAGGAGCTGGGGGTCGAGGGCGTATTGCTGGTGGGGGTCGCCAAGGGGCCCGAGCGCCGCCCCGGTGATGAGGAACTTCTGCTCCCGGACGGCCGCTCGGTGCGTCCCGGCGCGGAGTCGCCCGCGCTGCAACTGATCCAGCAAGTGCGTGACGAGGCGCACCGTTTTGCCATTACCGGGCATCGGGGCCGTCGCCAGAAGGCCCGGAGTGTCAGCCGTTTAGAGGACATCCCCGGCATCGGCCCCCGCAGACGCGCTAACCTGTTGAAGCACTTTGGCGGCCTGGGGGGGCTCAAGGCCGCCGGCGTTGAGGAAATTTCCCGGGTCGAGGGCGTCAATGCCGCCCTTGCCGAGCGGATCTATGCGACCCTGCACGGACTGGAATCGCGGAGCGAATGATGAAGTTGACGGTACCCACCATCCTGACCCTGCTGCGGATCGTGATGATCCCGGTCTTGGTCGCGGTGTTTTATTTGCCGTACAAATGGACCGGTTTCGCCGCTGCCTTCATCTTCGCGTTTGCGTCCATCACCGATTGGCTGGATGGATGGATCGCGCGGCGTTACAACCAGCACTCCGCTTTCGGCGCGTTCCTGGACCCCGTCGCCGACAAGTTGATGGTGGCCACGGCATTGCTGTTGATCGTGCAGAAGCACCCCACGCCGTGGATGGCGTTGTGGGCCGCGGTGATCATCGGCCGCGAGATCGCGGTGTCCGCGCTTCGTGAATGGATGGCGGAGCTTGGGCAGCGCGCCAAGGTCAAGGTAGCCACGATCGGCAAGCTCAAGACCGTCGTGCAGATGGTGGCGCTGACCGTGCTGCTGTACTCGGCGCCCGATCGATTGGGCGATCCGCTGACGCTGCTGTTCAAGCTGGGTGACTGGATGCTGGCTGTCGCCGCGTTGCTGACGTTGTGGTCGGGCATGGCCTATCTGCGTGCCGCGTGGCCCAGCCTGCGCGCGGATGTGAAAACCAGTTGACATACTGCGTTCCATGCCTAAAATGGCGCTTCCTCTGCGGGAATAGCTCAGTTGGTAGAGCACGACCTTGCCAAGGTCGGGGTCGCGAGTTCGAGTCTCGTTTCCCGCTCCAGTTTCAAGGGGTTTTACCCCGAGACAAGGCCCCGGAATCGGGGTTTTGTTTTTTCAGCGATTGCATCGTGTGAATGGTGCAATCGTGGCTGCAGGCGGTATGCTGTGGCCTGTCGCGAAAGCGAACGTCATCCGGCCGGGTGGCAGAGTGGTTATGCAGCGGACTGCAAATCCGCGTACGCCGGTTCAATTCCGACCTCGGCCTCCAACTTCAGGACCCCGCTTCGGCGGGGTTCTTTTTTTGTTCGGATGGATGCCTGTTGCGACCTGGTGGCTTGGCGTTGCAGTCCAGTCGGACTGAATGACAGGAATGCAGCAGACGCTATTCACAAACAGGATTTTTGCTGTAGAATAGCGGACCACGCGGGAATAGCTCAGTTGGTAGAGCACGACCTTGCCAAGGTCGGGGTCGCGAGTTCGAGTCTCGTTTCCCGCTCCAAATTCAGGGGTTCACCCCACATAAAGCCCCGCGCTCGCGGGGCTTTGTCGTTTTCCCGCCCAGAGTCACGTCCCGAGTCAGCTTCGGGGTCGGTCTGCTTCGTTCCGGGCTCGGTTGGCGCGCGATCTTAATGCCGGAAAAGGGCGCGGATAGGTGTTTGGCCTGTCGCCAAGGCACTTGCCTTTAGCTTATGCTTCGACAATGCTAGAAAGATGGAAATAAAAGATGCCGTCAGTCGCTTGTCCGCCCTCGCGCACCCCTCTCGCCTGGCTGTCTTTCGCCAGCTGATGGAGCTGGGGCCGGAGGGCGCCTTTCCCGGTGACTTGAGCGAGGCATTCGATTTGCCGGCTGCGACGCTATCGTTTCATTTGAAGAATCTCGTGCAGGCGGGCCTGATCGAGGCCGGGCACGAAGGACGTCACATTCGTTATCAGGCCAACTTTCGCGCAATGCAGGAGCTGGTCGATTTCCTGACCCAGAACTGCTGTGGCGGCGACCCTTCCAGATGCGCTCCAGACGGCCGGGTGCCGACGAGCACGGTCCGCGTGAGGTCGCGTGCCGGCTGATCGACCGGTCTTCTCCTTGCCCCAACACCCCTCAACTTCATTACCGAGCTCGAAGCATCATGACCATCCGCGTGGGTATCAACGGTTTTGGCCGCATGGGTCGGCTGACATTGCGTGCGGCCTGGGGCAACCCTGAATTTCAGTTCGTGCACATCAACGACCCAGCGGGCGACGCCGTAACCCTGGCGCACCTCGTCAATTTCGACTCCGTCCACGGTCGTTGGGCGCATGAGGCGACCGCGGAAGGCGACGCGATCCGCATCGATGGCCGCCGTATCCCCGTGACGCGCAACAAGGAGCTTGGCGCCACCGATTGGTCAGGTTGTGACGTGGTTATCGAGGCCTCCGGCAAGTTCCGCAAACCCGACGTGCTGCAGCCCTATCTGGACCAGGGGGTGAAGCGGGTCGTCGTCACGGCGCCCGTCAAATCCATGGGCGCGCTCGACGTTGTGGTGGGTGTGAACCACCAGCGCTTCGATCCGGAACGCCACCGCATCGTTTCGGCGGCTTCGTGCACCACCAACTGCCTCGCGCCGGTGGTCAAGGTGATCCACGAAGGGCTCGGGATTCGCCATGGCAGCCTCACCACGATCCACAGCCTAACCAACACCCAGGTCATCGTCGATGCGCCGCACAAGGATCTGCGCCGCGCGCGGTCGTGCGGAAGCAGCCTCATTCCCACCTCGACGGGCTCTGCCACAGCGATTGCGGAGATCTTTCCCGAGCTCAAGGGGCGGTTGAATGGCCATGCCGTCCGCGTTCCGCTCACCAATGCGTCGCTGACCGACTGCGTATTTGAGGTCGAGCGTCCGACCACCGTGGAAGAGGTCAATGCCCTGTTGCAGGCAGCGGCCCAGGGTGAGCTCGCCGGGATACTGGGCTATGAGACACGGCCCTTGGTCTCCATCGATTTCCTGCACGATCCGCGCTCCAGCATTGTCGATGCGCTCTCGACGATGGTCACCAATGGGACGCAGGTGAAGATCTATGCTTGGTATGACAACGAATGGGGCTACGTGAACCGTACCGCCGAGCTTGTGCAACTTGTCGGTAGGGCAGGCTGAAGCCATGCGCTCGCGGCTGTCCCAGGATGTCCGGCAGTACCTGCTCGTCACGGGCAACTACTGGGCATTCACGCTGACCGATGGCGCGCTCCGCATGCTGGTGGTGCTGCACTTCCACCAGCTGGGGTACAGCCCGTTGCAGGTGGCGTTGCTGTTCCTGTTCTACGAGGTCTTTGGTGTCATCACCAATCTGGTTGGCGGGTGGTTAGGGGCCCGCATCGGTCTCAACCGCACCATGAACCTCGGGCTGGGCCTGCAAGTGGTCGCCCTGTCGATGCTGATGGTGCCGGCGGGATGGCTCACCGTCCCCTGGGTGATGGCCGCACAGGCCTTGTCCGGCATCGCCAAGGACCTCAACAAGATGAGTGCCAAAAGCAGCATCAAGCTGCTGGTGCCGCAGGGGGCGCAAGGCACATTGTTCCGATGGGTGGCCGCGCTCACGGGGTCGAAGAATGCGCTGAAAGGCGTTGGGTTCTTCATTGGCGGCGCGCTGCTGGCCTCCGTTGGCTTTACGGAAGCCGTGGCCATCATGGCCGGGGCGCTGCTGCTTGTATGGGGCTTCAGCCTGGCGCGGCTGAACCGCGACATGGGCGTGGCAAAGTCAAAACCGAAGTTTCGCGACGTATTGTCGAAAAGCCGGGCGATCAATTTGCTGTCTGCCGCGCGCATGTTCCTGTTTGGTGCTCGGGATGTGTGGTTCGTCGTGGCGGTGCCCGTGTTCATGGCCACCAACCTTGGCTGGGACTTCTGGACGATTGGCGGTTTCATGGCGCTTTGGGTGATCGGCTACGGCGTCGTCCAGTCGCTGGCGCCTTACCTGACGGGCAAGCGTGGCGGTCACGTGCCGGATGGGCGGGCCGCCTTCGCGTGGGCCATCCTGCTTGCGGGAATCCCTGCGGCGATGGCATTTCTGCTTGCGCAGGGGCAGCCCCCGCAGACCGTGCTGGTGGTCGGTCTCGCAGTCTTTGGCGCCGTGTTCGCGATCAATTCCTCCTTGCACAGCTATCTCATCGTCAGCTACGCAACCGAGGATGGAGTGTCTTTGGACGTGGGCTTCTATTACATGGCCAACGCGTTGGGTCGCTTGCTGGGCACGGTGTTGTCAGGGTGGGTATTCCAGGCCCATGGCTTGTCGGCGTGCCTGATCGTCTCCGCGGTCCTAGTTGGGCTTGCGGCATTAGTCTCTGTAGCATTGCCACGCCACGCGGTCGACGCTGCTGCGTGAGGCCGTCCGCTGCGGCCCTGCTGCCCGGTCGAATTGCACTTCAGGCGCGTGTAGAATCCATGCGGCCGGCGTGTTTGCGCGCCGCGCTCCATCTGCCCGGATGGTGAAACTGGTAGACACAAGGGACTTGAACAATTTGAGCCCTCTGGGGGAAACGCCAGGGGTGCATTCCGTCAAAGTCGGCGAACGCCCTGGTCACTTGAGTGCCGAGCCAACGCCGAGCCAAGCCTTTGGGCAACCAAGGGAAGGTGTAGAGAGCAGACGGCGGACGCCTACGGCTGCAAGGCTACGGTGAAGGCGTGCTCCAGACCACGAACAGTGCTTGCACTGGCGGCGAAAGCCGAAGTGGTAAGAAAATCCCTCGGAGGCGACTCCGTGCCGGTTCGATCCCGGCTCCGGGCACACCCGCATTTCCTTCCGGTCCTTGGATTACGAATTCGGTGATCCGGGCAGTATCCTCACGGGATACCGTGACGATAGGGAGTGTCCATGACCCGTTATGCCCCTTACGCCATCAGCGTGGTGCTTGCCGCGCTGGCGTGCTATCTGGCCGTGCGCATGGGCGGGTTGTGGTGGGTCGGTGTGGCGCTGTTTGGCGGTCTTGCCGCGCTGGGAACGGCCGATGTGCTGCAGCGGCGCAGTACCTTGCGGCGCAACTACCCGTTGCTGGCGCATTTCCGGTACAGCCTGGAGTCCATCGGCCCCGAGCTGCGTCAATACTTCTTCCAGTCCGATACCGTGGAAGTGCCGTATTCAAGGCAGCAGCGCGCACTGATCTACCAGCGGTCGAAGTCGGTGAACGACGTACTTCCCTTTGGCAGCCAGCAGGATGCGTACGCGCACGATTACGAATGGATCAACCATTCGATGGCGCCGACACCGCATCGCAGCCACGATTTTCGCATCATCATCGGCGAGCAGTGCGCGCAGCCGTATTCGGCCAGTGTGTTCAACATCTCGGCGATGAGCTTCGGGGCGCTTTCGGCCAATGCCATCCGCGCGCTCAACAAGGGCGCCAAGCTGGGCAACTTCTACCATGACACCGGCGAGGGATCGATTTCGCCCTACCATCGCGAACACGGTGGCGACCTGGTGTGGGAAATCGGCTCCGGCTACTTCGGCTGCCGGAACGATGACGGCAGCTTCAGCGAAGAGCGGTTTGTCGCCAATGCGCGGGACCCGCAGGTCAAGATGATCGAAGTGAAGCTCTCCCAAGGCGCCAAGCCGGGCCATGGGGGTGTACTTCCGGCGGCCAAGGTGAATGCGGAGATCGCGGCCACGCGCGGTGTGCCGCAGGGGATCGACTGCATTTCACCCTCGCGCCACAGTGCGTTCAGCACGCCAAAGGAGTTGCTCGCTTTCGTGGCGCGCCTGCGTGAACTCTCCGGTGGAAAGCCGGCCGGTTTCAAACTGGCCATCGGGCATTCGTGGGAATGGTTCGGCATCGCCAAGGCCATGGCCGAGACCGGCATCCTGCCGGACTTCATCGTGATCGACGGGGCGGAAGGCGGGACGGGCGCCGCGCCTGCGGAATTCATTGACCATGTCGGCGTGCCGATGCATGAGGCGCTCATGCTGGTGCACAACACGCTGGTCGGACTGGAGTTGCGCGATCGCATTCGCATCGGAGCGGCGGGCCGCATCAGCAGCGCCTTCGACATCGCCCGCACGCTGGCCATGGGGGCGGACTGGTGCAATGCCGGGCGAGGTTTCATGTTCGCACTCGGCTGCATCCAGTCACTGAGCTGCCACACTGACCATTGCCCGACCGGGATCGCCACGCAGGATCACGCCCGCTGGAAGCATCTGGATGTGACCGACAAGGGGCAGCGGGTCCTGAACTTTCACCAGAACACGATGAAGGCGCTGCGGGACCTGCTCTGTGCCGCGGGGCTGGAGCATCCCGACCAGCTGGGGCCCGAGCACATTCTGCGGCGCGTGTCGGCGGTGGAAGTGCGGTCGCTCGCCGCGCTTTACGCGTTCCTCAAGCCGGGCGACCTGGTGGGTCGCATTCCCGCGCATGCGGTGTTCCAGCAGTTCTGGGCTGCAGCTGACAGTGAAAGTTTTTCAGCCCCTGCCAGCGTGCAATCCCTGCGCAGGTCCAAGCTGGTGTAGGTGCCGCGGCTCGAGGCCCGTCAATCGAGCAGTTCCAGCACCTTCTCTGGGGGGCGTCCAATGACGGCCCGGCCGCGGTGCACGAACACCGGCCGCTCGATGAGGCGAGGGTGGGCTGCCATGGCTGCGATCAACGTGGCTTCGTCCAGCGACGGGTCCTCGAGGCGCAGTTCCTTGAATTCGGACTCGCCGGTGCGCAGCAGTTGGCGGGCGGGCAGGCCGAGCAGGGCCAACAGCGCGCGCAACTCAGCCGCCGAAGGCGGTCTGTCAAGGTAATGGACGACCTCCGGTGCGAGCCCGCGGGCCTCGAGCAGTTCCAATGCGCCACGTGATTTGGAGCAGCGCGCGTTGTGGTACAGGCGGGTCACGTTGGACAGGTCGGTCATCGCGAAATCCTCCAAACGCAAAAAGCCGGCACAGGGCCGGCTTGGTGCTTGAAACTGGTGGGCGGTGCAGGGATCGAACCTGCGACCCTTGCCGTGTGAAGGCAATGCTCTACCGCTGAGCTAACCGCCCGGGTTGGGCTGCGCAGTATACGCACGTAATTTCAGGCTGCCAAGGGGGCTGAACGAAATTGACGGGCTCCAGCGCCCTCGATGGACGTGGTTAGCGGATACTCGAGACGCGGCGGTCTCCCCCCTGCGCCAAGGTGGGGCGATGCTGGATGGCACCCAGGACCAGTGAAAGGGTGAACGGCCGCGCCAGGCGGCGCGATCCGTTGACAGAATAGTCCCCGTGCCATGCACTGGTCGCCTGATGGGGCGGCGATCTGATACCCCGGTCGAACAGAGGAGGAGCGGATGCGGTTCTCGATGGATGTGGAAGGTGCCCGGGTCGCGATCATCGGCCTGGGCTACGTGGGGCTTCCCTTGGCCGTGGAGTTTGGCAAGCAACTCGACACACTGGGGTACGACATCAATGCCGCTCGCGTCGACGAACTGCGGCAGGGGCGGGACAGCACGCTGGAAGTCGAGAGTGAGGAGCTGAAGCAGGCCTCGCGATTGGGCTTCACGACCCGTCTTGAGGATCTGGTTTCCTCCAATACCTACATCGTCACGGTCCCGACGCCGATCGACCAGGCCAAGCGTCCGGACCTGCGCCCGTTGGAAGGCGCCAGCCGGGCGGTGGCGCAGGTCCTCAGGCCAGGGGACGTGGTGGTGTTCGAAAGCACCGTGTACCCGGGGTGCACGGAGGAAGTCTGCGTGCCGCTGCTGGAACAGGGGTCCGGGCTGAAGTTCAACCAGGACTTCTTCTGCGGTTACAGCCCCGAGCGCATCAACCCGGGCGACAAGGAGCATCGGGTCAGTACCATTCGCAAGGTGACCTCAGGCTCGACCCCGGAGGTCGCCGAGTATGTCGATGCCCTCTATCGTCGGATCGTCACCGCGGGTACCCACAAGGCGCCCACCATCAAGGTGGCGGAGGCTGCGAAGGTGATCGAGAACACCCAGCGCGACCTCAACATCGCGCTGGTCAACGATCTGGCGATCCTGTTCAACAAGCTGGGCATCGACACGCTGGACGTGCTGGAGGCGGCCGGTACCAAGTGGAACTTCCTCCCGTTCCGGCCGGGCCTGGTGGGTGGCCATTGCATTGGCGTCGATCCCTATTACCTGACCCACAAGGCGCAGGAAGTGGGGCACCACCCCGATGTCATCCTCGCGGGGCGGCGCACCAACGATGGCATGGGCGGCTACGTGGCGGGGCAGGTCATCAGGCTGATGGTATGCAAGGGCATCAACCCAGTGTCATCCCGGATCCTCGTGTTGGGACTCACCTTCAAGGAGAACTGTCCCGACCTTCGTAATACCCGCGTGGTGGATATCGTCCACGCCCTCCATGAGTACTGCACCCAGGTCGACGTGCACGATCCCTGGGTGAGCGCCGAGGAGGCCCGGCATGAGTACGGTTTGGAGCCGATCTCCGATCCTGCGCAGGGGACTTACGACGCCATCATCGTGGCGGTGGGGCATGACCAGTTCCGGCGGCTCGGGGCCGAGGGAATCCGGGCCTTCGGAAAGCCGGCGGGCAACGTGGTGTATGACGTCAAATACGTGCTGCCCAGGGATCTGGTGGACGGACGGCTCTGACCCCGGACGGGATGCGCCGGTTCCTCCCTTCAGCCATTCAAGGGGAATTGTCCGATGGCCCGAATCGTAGTCACAGGCGGTGCCGGCTATATCGGTAGCCATACCTGTGTCCTGCTGGCGCATGCGGGGCACGAGGTGACCGTGGTGGACAGCCTGGTCAATGCTTCCCCCATGGCCGTGGAAAGGGCGTCCGCGCTGGTAGGTCAGAAGATCGACCTGATCGTCCAGGATGTATGCAGCCAGGGCGCAATGCGTGGTGTGCTGCAGGGTGCCGACGCCGTGGTCCACTTCGCGGGCTTGAAGGCGGTGGGCGAAAGCGTGGAACAGCCGCTTGCCTACTACGCGAATAACGTTGGTGGGACCATCTCCTTGCTGAAGGCGATGGGCGAAGCGGGCGTGAATGCCATCGTCTTCAGCTCTTCGGCGACGGTGTATGGCAATCCCGAGTGGTTGCCGATTGACGAATTGGCGCGAACCGGGGCGACCAATCCGTACGGCCACAGCAAGTTGATGTCCGAGCAGATCATCCGCGATGCGTGCGTCGCCAATCCGGACCTGGCGGGCGTGTTGCTGCGCTATTTCAATCCGGTTGGAGCCCATCCGAGCGGGCACATTGGCGAGGATCCCAACGGAGTGCCAAACAACCTGATGCCGTTCGTCGCCCAGGTCGCCGTCGGACGGCGGGACAGATTGCAGGTCTTCGGAGGCGACTACCCGACCGCCGATGGGACCGGCGTGCGCGATTACATCCACGTGATGGATTTGGCCGAGGCGCACGTGGCGGCAGTTGAGCATGCCCTTGGGGCGCGTGGCGCCATCACCTTGAACCTGGGGACCGGTACGGGGTATTCCGTGCTGGAAATGGTGCGCGCGTTCGAAAAGGCTTGCGGTCGCCCAATCCCGTTTGAAATCACCGGTCGGCGCGCTGGCGACGTTGCCGCGCTGTGGGCCGACCCCACGCTCGCGCAAACGACGCTGGGGTGGCGCGCGCGTCGCGGACTTGGTGAAATGTGCAGGGATGCGTGGGCATGGCAATCGGCCAACCCGCACGGATACGGGACGTGATCGGCGGGTCCGGTCTTTCGTCATTGGCGGCGCGCGCCGCCGCACTTGAGGATTCTCGATGAAGGTTCTTGTCACGGGCACCGCCGGTTTCATCGGCTCCCATGTTGCCCAGCGACTGCTGGCCCGAGGCGATGAGGTGGTCGGCTTCGACAGTCTCAACGATTACTACGACGTCAGCCTCAAGCACGCGCGATTGGCGCTGCTGATGGACAAGCCGGGGTACACCCATGTCACGGCCGACCTGGCGGATCGGGCGGCAGTGGAAGCGGTTTTCGCCCGCTACAAGCCCGAGCGCGTGGTGCATCTCGCGGCGCAGGCGGGTGTACGGTATGCAGCACAGAATCCGCATGTGTATGTGTCCAGTAACGTCACCGGCTTCCTGCATGTGCTGGAGGGGTGTCGCCATCACGAGGTTCAGCACCTGGTGTATGCGTCGACCAGTTCGGTTTACGGCGCCAACACGAAAATGCCCTTCTCGGAACACGACTCCGCCGAGCACCCGCTGACCTTGTATGCGGCGACCAAGAAGGCCAATGAGCAGATGGCGCACAGTTATGCCCATCTGTACGGCATTCCCTGCACGGGCCTTCGCTTCTTCACGGTTTACGGCCCGTGGGGTCGTCCCGACATGGCGCTCTTCCTGTTCACGAAGGCCATCCTGGAAGGACAGCCCATCCGCGTCTTCAACCATGGGCGCCACAAGCGCAGCTTCACCTACGTCGATGACATCGTGGAAGGCGTGATCCGCAGCCTGGACACGGTGCCCGGACGGGATCCCAACTGGCGTGGCGATGCCCCGGATCCCGCCACCAGCGGGGTCGCGCCGTATCGCCTGTACAACATCGGCAACGAGCAGCCGGTGGAGTTGCTGCGCTATATCCAGGTGCTGGAGCAGTGCCTGGGGCGGGAGGCGCAGATGGAGCTGTTGCCGCTGCAGCCTGGCGACGTGCCGGACACCGAAGCGGACGTGTCGGACCTGGTCGCCAACGTGGGATATCGGCCGGTCGTGCCTGTCGAGCAGGGCGTTGCGAACTTCGTCGACTGGTATCGCGACTACTACAAGGTCTGAGCCCTTCGATCGGCCGCCCCGAGCCCCGCGCCGGTGCTGCGCGATCGACGCCGTGCCGTTAGGCTATTGGAATTGCGCGTTTGAGGAGTACATCGCCAGCATGATCCCTGTCATCCTTTCCGGTGGCTCCGGCACGCGGCTCTGGCCGCTGTCGCGCGAGGCGTTCCCCAAGCAGTTCCTGAGCCTGGTGGGCGACGAGTCGATGCTGCAGGCCACGTGGCGCCGGGTGGCGCCGCTGGCTGCGGCTGGTCCCATCGTGGTAGCCGGCGAAGACCATCGCTTCATGGTGGCTGAGCAGTTGCGCGAGGCGGGCTGCCTTGGCGCGACCATCCTGCTGGAGCCGATTGCACGCAATACGGCGCCCGCCATCGCGGCGGCAGCGCTGGAGGCCATGCAGGGTGGGGAGGACCCCCTGTTGCTGGTGCTGCCATCCGATCACGTCATCATCAATGGCGAGGCTTTCCGCCAGGCCGTGGAAGCGGCGTCGCCAGCGGCGGCGGACGGCGCCCTGGTCACCTTTGGCATCGTTCCTGCCGGGCCGGAGACCGGGTACGGCTACATCCTGGCCCAGGCGGGTGACGGTGTGCGCACGGTCGAGCAGTTCGTGGAAAAGCCGGACCTGGAGACGGCCAAGGGCTACGTGGCCAGCGGCGACTACTTCTGGAACAGCGGCATGTTCCTGTTCCGCGCGTCAGCGTTCCTGGGCGAATTGGCGGCGCATCAGCCCGCGATGCTGTCGGCCTGCCGTGACGCACTGGCGCGCGCGCGCCGTGACGAAGACTTTGTTCGACTCGACAAGGCGGCGTTTGCCGCGTCGCCATCGGACTCGATTGACTATGCGGTGATGGAGCGCACCCAGGCCGCGGCGGTGTTGCCCGTTGACGTGGGCTGGAGTGACGTGGGCAGCTGGTCTGCCCTGTGGGAGGTGGCCGAACAGGATGGCGACGGCAACGCCCACCATGGGGACGTGCTGGCGCACGATTGCCATGACACCCTGGCTTGGGGGGATGGTCGCCTGTTGGCGCTGCTGGGCTTGAAGGATGTCGTGGTAGTGGATACGGCCGACGCCGTCCTGGTGGCACACAAGGACAAGGTGCAGGAGGTCAAGGACATCGTCGCCGAACTCAAGCGGCGTGGGCGTCAGGAGCCCACTTGGCACCGGAAGGTGTACCGGCCTTGGGGCAGTTATGACTCGATCGACCTTGGCGAGCGTTTCCAGGTCAAGCGGATCACGGTCAAGCCCGGTGCGTCGCTGAGTCTGCAGATGCATCACCACCGTGCCGAGCATTGGATCGTGGTCAGTGGCACCGCGCGCGTGACCCGTGGCGACGAGTCGGTCCTGCTGTCCGAGAACCAGAGCACCTATATCCCGCTGGGAGTAAAGCACCGGCTGGAGAATCCGGGCGTGGTGTCGTTGGAGTTGATCGAGGTGCAGTCCGGCAGCTATCTGGGAGAGGACGACATCGTTCGCTATGAGGATGTCTACGGGCGCTGACTGTCATGCTGATCGAAGTGCCAGCGGCTTAAACTGAGCGGGATGGAAGGGGGCGCGGCACTGCGTCCCGTCACACTGGAGATCGCGTGGGCGTTCGCATTCGCAAGGCAGTATTCCCGGTAGCCGGTCTTGGCACCCGTTTCCTTCCCGCCACCAAGACGGTGCCGAAGGAGATGATGCCGATCGTGGACAAGCCGTTGATTCAGTACGCGGTGGACGAGGCGATCGAGGCAGGTTGTGACACGCTGGTTTTCGTCACCAACCGCTACAAGCATGCGGTGGCCGATTACTTTGACAAAGCCTACGAGCTCGAGCAGAAGCTCGAGAAGGCGGGGAAGGAGTCGCAACTCGCGCTGGTGCGCAACATCCTGCCGCCGCACGTGCGTGCGGTTTTCGTGACCCAGGCGGAAGCGTTGGGCTTGGGCCATGCCGTTCTGTGTGCGAAGCCGGTCGTAGGCAACGAGCCGTTTGCCGTGATGTTGCCCGATGACCTGATCTGGAATCGCAAGGGAGACGGCGCGCTCAAGCAGATGGCCGACCTGGCCGAGCGTGAGGGCGCGAGCGTCGTCGCGGTGGAAGACGTGCCACGCGCCATGACGGGCAGCTATGGCATCGTCGATGCACCCGCGTTTGACGGGCGCTCTGGCCGGATCCGGTCGATGGTGGAGAAGCCCGCGCCGGAGGATGCGCCCAGTACGCTGGCCGTGGTGGGCCGGTACGTGCTCGATGGCCGTATTTTCGACCTGCTGGAACGCACCCCGCCGGGCAAGGGGGGGGAAATCCAGCTCACCGATGCCATCCAGAAGTTGCTCGCGGAGCGGCCGGTGCATGCTTTCCGTTTCCAGGGCACGCGCTTTGACTGCGGCAGCCATCTGGGCCTGATCGAGGCCACGATCCGTTTCGCGCTGGACAACGAGGCCTTGAGTGCGTCGGCGGCGCAGGCCATGCGCACGGCACTGGACGAGCTTGGCGTGGTGGAGCACTGAGCGCTCCACCCTCTACTCCCCGTCGACCCGGATTCAGGTAAGAATGGCGGCCTTGCCCTGATCGGAAGTGCCCATGGCCGGTGCCAGCCTGTTCACGCTACTCGACGACATCGCCAGCGTTCTGGACGACGTCTCCATCCTCACCAAGGTTGCAGCCAAGAAGACGGCGGGGGTGTTGGGCGACGACCTGGCGCTGAATGCGCAGCAGGTATCGGGGGTCCAGGCCAACCGGGAACTGCCGGTCGTCTGGAACGTGGCCAAGGGGTCGATGGTCAACAAGGCCATTCTCGTACCCGGTGCGTTGGCCATCAGCGCCTGGCTTCCGTGGGCGGTGACGCCCTTGATGATGATCGGCGGCGCATTCCTCTGCTACGAGGGTGTGGAAAAGCTCGCGCACAAGTTCCTCCACTCCAAGGAAGAAGAGGCACGCCACCACGCCCAGCACCTGGACCATTTGGCGGAGGGCACGACCGATCTGCTTGCCTTGGAGCGGGACAAGATCAAGGGTGCAATCCGCACCGATTTCATTCTGTCCGCTGAAATCATCGTGCTGTCGTTGGGCGTCGTGTCCAACCAGCCTTTCCTCCAGCAGGTGCTGGTCCTGGTGGGCATCGCACTGGCGATGACGGTGGGTGTATACGGCCTCGTGGCCGGGATCGTGAAGATCGACGACCTGGGCATGTGGCTGTCGCGCAAAGGGAAGGCACTCGCGTCTCTGGGGCGCGGCATCCTGTACGCCGCTCCGTGGCTCATGAAGTCATTGTCGGTGGCCGGTACCGCGGCCATGTTCCTGGTCGGTGGCGGCATCCTGGTGCACTCGGTGCCTGCACTCCACCATGCCGTGCAGTCGATGGCGCCGGAGGGGTGGGGTGGGGCGATTGCCACCTCGCTCGCCAACGTCGTCGTGGGTGTTCTGGTCGGTGCGGTCGTGCTTGCAGTCGTCAGCCTGGTCAGCCGCATCCGTGGGAAGGCACCGGCGACGCATTGAGTCGTCCAAGCCTGCCCTCACGTTTCCTCGACGCGAATGTGGCATGATCGGGCGATTCGCCTGAATCCACGCAGGGTGGCAGGCCGGGGACCGACAGGCAGGCGCAAGTGACGGCTGCGGAAACACTGCACATCGTAGGCGCTTGGCCGTGGGGCGGGATCGCCGTGCTGGTGCTCGTCTTGGCCGCATCGTCCTTGGCCGTGGCAAGCCTGCTTCGACGCAACCGGGTTCACGTGACCCATTTGGAGGCGGCCCACCGCGCCTTGCAGGAGGCCGATCGCGCCGCGGCCATTGGCCAAGGCGAATTGATCCAGGCGCGCGAGCGCCTGCGCCGGATGGAGCAGCAACAACGGGTGGTCTTTGGTGACAGCCCGGTCCCCATGTGGATCCAGAGTCCGACGCTCGGGCGTGTCGTGGCGGCCAACGCCGCTGCGCGGGAGGCCTTCGGTTTGGTGGAAGGCGAGGCCCCGCGGGCCGGTTCCGTGGCCCAGTCGCTGGCGTGGACGTTGGATACCCTCGCAACGCGCAGGCCGCAGGAGCGGCAGGCAGGCGAGCGGTGGAGTCATCCAGTCATCGATGGGCCGGCGCTGTCGGCGCACCTGCATGTTCGCGACCTGGTATTTGGCGGGGCGCCGTGCCTGCTGGTGACCGCGCTCCCTCTGGCCGTCGGCACGTCGGGAGTGGCGGCGTTGGCCGTGGAAGGCGCCCACGATGCCGCCTCGCATTGGGACGACGAGAAGCGCCAGTTCGCAACCGACCTGCGGCTCCTGCGACGTGCGGTGGAAACCACCGACAGCGGCATCGTGATCACGGATGCGACGCTGCCGGACAAGCCGATCATTTACGTCAATCCCGCATTCGAACGCATCACAGGATACGGCAGCGATGAGTTGATGGGCCGGAATTGCCGCTTTCTCCAGGGCACCGACCGCGAGCAGGCGCCGGTGGATGCCATCCGGGGCGCATTGCAGGACGGGCGCGATGTGCGCGTCACCCTGCGCAACTACCGTCGCGACGGCAGCCTGTTCTGGAACGACCTGCACCTGACGCCGCTGCGTTCCCCTTCGGGCGAGATCACCCACCATGTGGCGATCGTCAATGACGTGACCGAGCAGCGGCACTACGAGGACCAGCTCGCCTATCGCGCGACCCATGATGACCTGACCGGCCTGCCCAATCGCCAGTTGCTGCTGGATCGTCTGGAACAGGCCATTCGCATGGCCGACCGGAACGGTTCCTCGGTCGCAGTGATGTTCATCGATCTGGACGACTTCAAGCTGATCAACGACACGCTGGGCCATGCGGCAGGCGACAAGGTCCTGCGTGCGGTCGCCTCCCGGCTGTCGGGACTGGTGCGTGATACCGATACGGTGGCGCGCTTTGGCGGCGATGAATTCGTGGTGCTGTTGCCTGACCAGGGGGATCCCTCCGTGCGTGGGGTGGTGATCGAGCGGATCACCCAGGCCATTTCCCAGCCCATCATCATTGACGGCGTGGCGCATGCGATCACGCCCAGCATTGGCCATGCGTGCTACCCGGATTCGGGCAGCTCGGCGGACATGCTGCTGATGCGTTCGGACATGGCGATGTACCAGGCCAAACGGCAGGGCCGAAACCGTGCGGTTGGCTACGACGCCAGCTTCGATGCCAATACGTCCGAGCGACTGCTGTTGGTCAAGGAGTTGCGCGAAGCGTTCGAGAGCGACGAGTTCGTGCTGGCCTTCCAGCCCGTGTTCCACCGCGATGGCCGCCCGGTGGCCATGGAGGCGCTGGTACGCTGGAACCACCCGCAGCAGGGCGAAATCGCCCCGGGTCGTTTCATCAGCGTGTGCGAAGAGTCGGGCATGATCGCCGAGCTGGGACGCCGGGTGCTGATGATGGCCGCCCAGCACCACAGTCGTCTCGCCGCCCTTGGATTGAGTGAGTTCCGCATTGCGGTGAACGTGTCTGCCGCGCAGTTTGCCGAGTCGCTCTACGAGGACGTCCAGCAGGCGATGACCAAGTACGGGCTGCGGCCCGGCGCCCTGGAACTGGAACTGACCGAGTCCATGATCATGGACAACCCTGAGCATGCAATCGCCACCATGGAGGCGTTGACCCACCTGGGCGTGAGCATCGCGGTGGACGACTTTGGTACCGGCTATTCCAGCCTGGCGTACCTCAAGCGGCTGCCGATCCGACGGTTGAAGATCGACCGTTCGTTCGTGCGCGATCTGGCGGAAAACGCCAGTGACCGTTCGATCTGCCAGTCGGTGATCGCACTGGCGAAGGCGCTGGAGTTGGAAACCGTGGCCGAAGGTGTCGAAACGAAGGCCCAGCGGGACTGGCTGGCGCAGCACGGGGTTGACGAGCTGCAGGGTTACTACCTGAGTCGTCCCACGCACTTCGAAGGGGCGGTGGCCGTCATGGTCAAGGCGCTGCCGGCCAACCACCCGGTCTTGGCAGCGCTATCGCAGCCCATGGCGGAAGGCGCGGTCTAAGGCGCCTTCCGTGCGCGTGGGCCGTCAGCGAACGACGGTCACCGGGATCGGGCTCTCTGCGATCACCTTGGTGGCGACGGAACCCAGGAACACACTCGTCAATGCCGTGTGGCCCCGCGAGCCCATCACGATCAGGTCGGCCTTGAGGTCCTTGGCCGCCTTGACGATGGTCGGCGCCGGCGAGCCCACCCGCATGTCTTCCTTGAAGACGACCTTGGCACGATTGAGTGCCGTGCGTGCACTGCGGGTGGCGTAGGCCGCGTTGTCGGCATGGTATTTCTCCACGCCCTGCGCGCCAAGCGAAAGTGCCACGCTACGCAGTAGCGGCTCGTCGGCGAACATCAAGGTCACCTTGGGAGGTTTGGTCATGCTGGCGGCCAGCTTCGCAACGTGCTTCACGGCGCGGGTGGCGACCGGGCTGCCGTCTACGGCGAGGAGGATGTGCATCTGGGGCTCCTTGTGTGGGTGCAGGGCGGCGACTGCCCATGGTTTCAGCCTAGTACTTCGCGCCGTGCGGCGCTTGACCCGTATCAATCCAATCGCGCGCGGCGGCGTCGTGGTTACTCGAGTTGTTCGCGCGCGTAGGCGGCATCGAGCGCTTCCATGGCATCCAGTGGTGTCAGTTGGGCCGCCTTCTCGTACGCGGCTGCCGCTTCGTCTTCCTTCTTCTCCCCGTGCAGCAACATCAACAGGTTGCCGTGCTCCATGTGGGCGATGGGCGAATCCGGGGTCAGCTTGAGCGCCGTTTTCATGTGCTTTTCCGCTTCAGCGGCCTTGGCGCCGTACGTCAGGCCGCCGATCATGGCACCCACCTTGCCAATGATCTCGGCGTGGTACAGCGCCATCGCGGTGTGGGCCTCGGCGTGCTTGGGGGATAGCTCGAGGGCGTTATCGAGGGCGGCGCGTACCTTGCCGGCAATGCCCGCCTTGAGCGCCTTCACGATGCTGATGCACTGACTGTAGCGCCCCAGCGCGAACGCATGCCGGAAGTGGCTGTTGGCCTCCTCGGGCAGTACCGTGACCGCGGCCTCGGCCAGTTTGGCGGCCTGGTCGTAGCGCTTGAGCTTTTCGGCCTCGTCATAGACCAGGTGGGTCGCATGGATGCCGATGGCCTTCACCGCGACTGACGCCCCCACGGGCCCCAGTGCCACGCCAGCCTCATAGGCGGCCTTGAAGTCACCCTCGTGGAACGCGCGCCAGGCATCCTGCAACGCCTGGGCAAGGGCGTCCGCGTCCAGTCCCTTTGGGGCGTGCTTGCCAGCGGCCGCGATGAGTGCGGCCGCGCGCTTCTTGTCGGGGTAGGGTTCCTGGTCGCCGGCGTGCAGTCTAGGCCAAGCCTTCTTCAGGGCGTCGCCAGGAAAGGTAAAGCCTTGGATTGCCTTGGGAAGTGCCGCCCACGATGCCTTGCCTGCCATGACGTGCCCTCGATCCAGTGACGCCCCAGCATCCGCAAAATGCCGCTTGCTGGCAATTGGACCCGGCGGAGACGTGGGGAGGCCCCGGTAGTGTGTTTGCTCGGTTTGCGGGGACCAGAGTCGGCCTTGGGAAGCCGGAAAGTCCGCCCGGCCATGGAGTTCGTCCAATGGTTTCCAAGAAGCGAAAGCCACCCACGTCGCGCCGAACCACGGGGCGACACCTCTGGCTGGCCGGCTTGGGATTGGCGAGGGTTACGGTTCGTGAGGCGGTGGGTCTGCCTGGGCGGCTTTTCGCCAGCGCATCCCAGATGCCGCAGGACGCCGTGACAGGGCTGGCCGAGGTCCTCAGTGGTGTCAGGAGGGGCATCGACGCGGCATGCACCCCGGCTGATCCGGCAGCAACGCAGTTCAGTGATGCGGTCGAGCGCCGCCTGGCCCCGGTGCTGGTGAAATTCGGGCTCAGGCCGGCAAAGACGCCGGCGCGACCCCGCCGTCGGCAGCACACCCGTAGGCGCTTTCAGTCGCGATAGGCCCGGGTGAGCGTGTGCAGGTGCATGCGCTCGGCATCGCGCAGGAAAGGAGCGATCAGCATCATGACCTGCACGATGCCCTGCCGGATGGCCGCCTGCTCGTCCTTGTCGCCGCGTGCGGCCGAGTAGTTGAGCCAGAAGGTGGCAATCAGCAACACGTTGGTCGCCGTGGCCGCCAGTTCCTCCGCTGAGCCGCGCATGACACCGGCTTGGGAAAGCCCGCGCATGACCGAATGCGCCTGTTCGTCGGCGCGCTTCAGGATGCGCGCAAACCGCAGCCGCAAACGCCGGTTGCGGCTGAGGATTTCCACCAGGTCGCGGTGCAGGAAGCGGTAGTCCCAGATGCACTCGAACACGAGATGCAGCTGCAGCCAGACATCCTCCAGCCCCGGCAGGCGGCCTTCGGGCGCACCCAATGCGGCGTCCATGCGCTCCTCGAAGCGCGCGAACAGCTGCTCGATGATGTCGTCCTTGTTGCGGAAGTGGTAGTACAGGTTGCCCGGGCTGATCTCCAGCTCGTCGGCGATATGGTTCGTGGTGACGTTGGGCTCGCCTTGGGCGTTGAACATGCCCAAGGCGGTGTCGAGGATCTTCTGGCGCGTGTCCTTGGCCACGTGGTCGGCGTCCTGGCGTGGCGGGGCTTCAGCCGCGCAGTTTCTTCACGAGGTCGACGTACTTCTTCATGGCGTCCTCCTGCGAGGTGCCCTTGAGCTTGCTCCAGGCCTCGTACTTGGCGGTGCCCACGAAATCGAAGAAGCCGGGCTTGGCGCCTGTGACATCGCCTTCCGCGCCCTGCTTGTAGAGCGCGTAGAGGCGCAGCAGGGTGTCGTTGTCGGGCCGTTCGGCCAGGCTCTTGATGTCTTCGGCGGCTTGCTTGAATGCGACTTGCAGGTCCGACATGGGGCCCTCCCAGGCGCCACGAAGTGGTGCATTCATCACACCATGCAGGGTGTGGGGGGTCAATACGGCAGGGAATTGTGAGGCGGTCGCCAGTCTGGCAACGTAGGCGACACGGTGCCGTGCGGGGCTCCGTGGCCTGACTGGATCGGGCGAGAGGGGCGGCCCCGCCAAGGACTTGCCGCGACCACAACCAGGAGAGGGGCATGGGCTATTTCGTCACGGGTGCGACGGGCTTCATCGGACGCTTTCTGGTCGCCAACCTTATGCGCAAGCGCAAGGGTCCGGTGTACGTGCTGGTGCGCAAGGACTCCCTCAAGAAGCTGAGTGACATCGGCCAGCGCATGGGCTGGGACATGAAGCGCGTCGTGGCGGTGGAAGGCGACATGACCCGCGCGAGCTGTGGAGTGTCTCCGGCCAGGATCAAAGCCTTGCAGGGCAAGGTGAAGCATTTTTTCCATCTGGCCGCCATTTACGACCTCACCGCCAGCGCCGAGTCGCAGCGCGAGGCCAACATCGACGGCACTGCGCATGCGCTGGACCTGGCGGCGGCACTGAAGGCGGGATGTTTCCACCACACCAGTTCGATTGCCGCGGCCGGCTTGTATCCCGGCGTGTTCCGCGAGGACATGTTCGAGGAGGCGGAGGGCCTGGATGACCCCTACCTTCGCACCAAGCACGAGTCGGAAAGGCTGGTGCGCGCGGAGAAGCGCATCAAGTGGCGCATCTACCGTCCGGGCCTGGTGGTCGGCCACTCCCAGACCGGCGAAATGGACAAGATCGACGGCCCGTACTACTTCTTTACCTTCCTGAAGAAGTTGCGCGAGATGCTGCCGCCGTGGATGCCCACGCTGGGGCTGGAAGGCGGGCGCATCAACATCGTGCCGGTGGATTTCGTGGTCGACGCGATGGACTGCATTGCCCACAAGCCTCGGCTGGACGGCCAGTGCTTCCACCTCACCGATCCTGAGCCCATGCGCGTGGGCGAGGTGCTGAACACGTTTGCCCGAGCGGGCCACGCCCCGGAAATGACCATGCGGCTGGATGCGCGGATGTTCGCGTTCATCCCCGGGGGTGTGCGCTCGGCGGTGGGGAGCCTCCCGCCCGTCCGGCGCTTCGTTGGGATGTTGTTGCGCGATTTCCAGGTGCCCAAGGAGACGCTGAAGTTCCTCACCTATCCCACGCGCTTCGACAACAGGCAGGCCGAGCGAGCGCTCAACGGCAGCGGGATTACGGTGCCGAGGCTGGACACCTATGCGTGGCGCCTGTGGGACTACTGGGAGCGCTACCTGGATCCGGAACTGTTCATCGATCGCTCGCTCAAGGGCAAGGTCCGGGGGAAAGTCGTGGTGATCACCGGTGGCTCGTCGGGCATTGGGTTGAGCTCGGCGGCGAAGGTGGCGGCGGCCGGGGCGACCACCATCATCGTGGCCCGGGGCGAGGAGGAGTTGTTCAAGGCCCGGGATGCGATGCGTGCCGCAGGCGGGAAGGTGTTTGCTTACACAGCCGACCTGGCGGACATGGCCGATTGCGACCGACTGGTGAGAACGATCCTGGAGGAACACGGCAAGGTCGACATCCTGGTCAACAACGCAGGGCGCTCCATTCGCCGTTCCATCGAACTCTCCTACGATCGCTTCCATGACTTCGAGCGCACGATGCAGCTGAATTATTTCGGCAGCCTGCGCCTGATCATGGGATTCCTGCCGGGCATGACCGAGCGGCGGCGTGGTCACATCATCAATATCAGCTCAATTGGCGTGCTGGCCAACTCGCCCCGGTTTTCCGCCTATGTCGCGTCGAAGGCGGCCCTGGACGCCTTCAGCCGGTGTGCGCAGGGCGAGCTTTCCAGCAAGGGCATCAGCTTCACCACGATCAACATGCCGCTGGTAAAGACGCCAATGATTGCGCCCACCAAAATGTACGACAGTGTGCCGACGCTGACGCCCGAGGAGGCGGCGGACCTGGTGGTCAAGGGCATCATCGAGCGTCCCAGCCGAATCGCTACGCGGCTGGGCATTTTTGCCTCGTTGATCAACGCACTGGCGCCCAAGGCCTATGAGGTGGTGATGAACACCGCCTTTGAGCTGTTTCCGGACTCGGCCGCGGCCAAGGGGGACAAGAAGGCCCTCAGGGACGAGCAGCCAAGCAATGAGCAGATCGCGTTTGCCTCACTGATGCGCGGCGTGCATTGGTGACCCGACGTCAGAAGGTGGCGCACTGCAGGAAACGCACGCGCGCCTCGCTGCCGGCAGGTGGCTGCAGGTGCAGGCGCGACGTGCGCACGACTTCATAGCGCTTGACCACGGCGCAGATTTCGTCGACACGTTTCTGGCTGGCGTCTTCGGACAGCTGCACCAGGAGCGTGGATCGGGTCGACCAGATGGCGGAATCGACGCCGGGTAGCCTGCCGACCTGTTCGATGACGTCCTTGCGTTGCGCTTCCTCGGGCATTTGGGTCGCGCTGAGGGTGGCTTCCGGCTGCGGGGTTCCCACGGACGCCGGTGTGGCGGCTGTCTGTGCCTTTGCAGCGACGCCAGACCTGGGCTGGTGCTGGGTGGGGTTGGAGGCCACCGTGTCGGTGGTGGCGCTGCCGCCTTCCGGGGCAATCACGGTGGCCATGCCCAGCCCCAAGGCGACGGCGCCCGCCCAGCCCAATGCGGCCGTGCGAGTAACCGCTGCCTTGGCCTTGTCCCGCAAGCTCTGGTGGACGCTGGGGGGAAGCAGCGGCCCAATCATCGGCCAGAGTGCCTGGCCGTCCAGCGTATCGATGTCTGTCGCGAGTCGACGGGCCTGTGGCTCGAAGGTGCCCAGTGTCACGAGGATCCCGCCGGCAGCCCCATTGAGGCGTACCGCATCGTTGAGTTCACCGACCTGGTGCGGGGTGATCCGCGTGGCGGGGCCTTGCCTGCAGCTCAGCAGCCAGGTCTGGCCGCCACGGGTCAGGCGCAGGTCGGTCTGGTCGGGGTTGTATCCGTCGGGATGGGTCTCGAACCCTTGTGCCTGCAGGGCTTCGATGACGAAGCGCGAGAACTCACGCCAGCGCATGCCCGCGAGCGTGGCAATGCCGCCTGCGACGATCAGTTGCCGTTGCTTGACCAGGAGCAGGTAGGCCATGAGCGACCCACCCAGCAGCAGGGCGACCAGCAGTGTGACGGTGACGAACGACCCGTTGAACATTCCCACCCCGAACATGGACAGCCAGCCGCAAACTATACGTGGTGTGGGCGACGCCTTTCAGTACCCGATGCGACCGAGGTCGCATTGCGGCGGCCCGGACCGGGAACGCTGAAGGAAAGGAGCCCGCCAGTCCACAACCGCAAGGGGAGGGGAGCCAACGGCCACAGGGACTGGCGGGCTTGAACGGTAGGGGTCAGGACGCGGCGGGGGGCGCGGACTGGGCCTTGGTCTTGCGCGTGCGCGTGGCCGCGGCCTTTTTTGCGGTCTTCTTCGCGGGGGCCTTGGCGGCTTTAGCCTGGGACCGGGTGGCGCGCTTGGCGGGTGCCTTCGCAGCCGGGCGCGCGGTGCCGGACTGGCGCAATTGGGCGGTCAGTGCATCCACCCGCCGGCTCAGTTCGTTGAGATCCTCGCGGCCCGGGACGCCGAGTTTGTTCATGGCACGCTGGACGCGATCCTCGAAGACGCGCTCAAGACGATCCCAGGTGTCCGCGGCGCGTTCGCGCGCGTGGCCGACCTTGGACTCCACGGCGTCGCGCACCGCGTCGGCCTGCCCGCCTGCGAGCTTGCGCGCGGTCTGCTCCAGGTTGAGACCTTCCTTGACCAGCGCCTCGAACAGTCGAGTGCCTTCACTCTGCGCGCGTCCAAACGCCCCCATGCCGGCGAGCCAGATCTGTTGGGCCGATTCGCTGAGGGTCTTGCTCAGTCCGTCGGCGGAGGACGCGGTGCTGGTCTTTTTGGCCGTGGACTTCTTCGCGGACTTCTTGAACGTGGCCATGGTTCCCTCGTGGGATGGATGGGTTGTGTTCCAAGATGCGATGGGGGTCTAGAGCTTTCACACCACGCCGGGGGGGGGCATCTACCCGGGGCGGTGCCGCGACTTGTCAGGGCGGCTACGGGTGCCGGGTGGACGACGGGTGCGGGGTGCCGATGGGGAGGGCTGCTGTGAAACGCGTGTTTCCACCTCATCCAGTGCGCGACGAAGGCGCGCCGTGGCGTCTGAATCGCGCGGGGAGGGCGGCAGGCCATCGAGGATGGAGCGGTGGCTGTCGTTGAGCACGTCGTCACGCAAGGCCAGCCCATGTGCGGCCAGCATTGGCCGGAGCGTCTCCGCGCGTCGGCGCAGGTCGGCCAACGTGTTTCGGTAGCCGATCTGCGCGATCCGCGCGCGGGCGGAAAAGCTGAAAGCGTTGGTAAAGAACATCTCGCCATCGCGAGGGTTGGGCTCGAAAATCAGCTGGTCGATGTTGGGGTATTGGGTGGCGTATTTCGCCAGGCCCACTTGCATGCGCGACTGCAGGAGGGTGCGGAACGTCTGCGACAGCACGGCGGGCAAGCCCCCGCGGGCCAGGCGTCCGGAATGGCTGGCGCCCGCTTCAAGACCTTCGTCCTCGCCTTGGGCATTGAACGGCACCAAGGGGTTCACCCCGATCAGCAGGTCGATGTCCTGGTCCAGCACGACGGAGGCATGCATCGTGCGACGCAGCGCGCCGTCGACGAAGCTGCGGCCGCGGATCTGCACCGGCGGGTACAGGCCGGGCAGGGCGGCGCTGGCCTGCACCGCCTTGGAGATGGGTACGTCGCGCCATTGTTCGCTGCCAAAACGAACCGCCTCGCCGTTGTCCAGGTCAACGGCGATCACGTAAAGCGGCACGTCCAGCTTGCGGAAGTCATTGGTGCGACCACGCCGGGTCAGCACGTCGCGGAGGAAGCGTTCGACCTGCGCGTTGTCGAACAGCCCCGTCGGCACCAGCCCGCCAAAGCGCATGAGGAAGCTTGACCAGCTGGCCTCCCACGGCGACCTCAGCGTGTCGCGCCACCATTTCTGCGCGATGCGCGGCAGCGCGACGGCACGGCGCAGGTATTCGGCCACAGCCGGACGCATGAAATCCGAGGGACGGAAGACGACGTCGTTGCTGTCGCCCGTGATGAAGATGCGGCACATTTCCTCGGTGCGAATTCGATTGGCCAGCCCGGCCGCGAGGAAGGCACCGCTGCTGACGCCCACATAGCAGTCCATGCGATTCAGGTCGAGGCCTTCGATGGCCTCGTCCAGTGCACGAAGCGCACCCAGCTCGTACATGCTGCCGATCGGGCCGCCGCCGGCGATGGCCAGGCCAATGCGGGGCTTGGCCCCGGTATCGCGGCGTTGGCGGGCGGTGTGGAGTGACAGCATGCGCAGCAGTACGGATCGGTTGTCCCGAGTGTAGCCCAATCCAATTGGCCGGCTTTGGAGTCGTCGTCACACGCCGAGGAGGTGCGGTCCGGGGGCGTGATGGCCCTTGGGGCAACTGGCCGCCAGGCCGCGCTTGCTGCCGGTCGGCCTGTGAGCCGATGATCCATTCCCATGGCCCGCACCCGCGATCTGTCCATCCGGCTTCCTGACCTGTTGCAGCGCCACCAGCGGCTGACGGATCCCTCGCTTGAACCCCGCAACCGCTTGCGCTGGTTGCCGGAGCTGCGGCGGTGGCAGGCCGGTCGGCTGCGCCACAGCTTCGCCCACTTTCTGGACGACCCGAAGCGGCAGGCTGCGGCGGAATTTTTTCTCACGGACGTCTACGGCGACCACGATTTCACCCGACGCGACGCGGACATCGCCCGGGTGGTGCCGCTGATGCAGAAGCTGCTGCCTGACACCCTGTTGGCCAGCGTGGCCGACGCGATCGAACTGGGCCTGCTGACCCATGCCTTCGACCTGCGGATGGCCGGGGTATTGGAGTCGTTGGCGCCTCGGCGGCGTCGGCTGGATGGTGGGCTGTACGGCGAGGCGTACCGTGCGTGCGGATTGCCACGCTTGCGCGATCACCAGATTGACCTGATCGCCCGCGTCGGCACGGACCTGGGGCGCGGGCTGGAGTTGCCCGGCGTCAGGATGCTGTTGAAGCTGTCCCGGGGGCCTGCGCAGGCCGCGGGGTTGGCCGAATTGCAGGGGTTCCTGGAGCGTGGCGTGGAGGCCTTCGCCCGCCTTGGCGACCCGGAGGGCTTCATCGCCGAGATCGAGCGGGACGAGCGCCTGTTGTCACGTCGCCTGTTTGCTGGCGATCCGCTGGAGCTGGACGGAGAACACGCCTAGGCGATGGGCACCCGCCCCAAGGGCCGGCGCTCGGAAGGTCAGGCGAATCGCTCGTCCAGCACGCGGCGGATTTCCGCTTCGATAGGGCCTTTCAGTGCGCCCAGCAGGAATCCCAGCTTGGCGGTCACGTGCACGTTGCCCGGCTGCAGGGCGATGTGGCCATCCACGCCGTTGCGGGTGAAATGCAGCAGGTCGCCGTTCCAATGGTGCTCCACGCCGAAGCGTTCGTGCAGTTTCCGCGCTACTTCGTCAACGACGGCTCGTGCTTTGGCGGGCGATAGGGTGTGGGCGTGGTCGATGGCGATGTGCGACATGCGGGGCCTCCAAAGGGTGCGCGACTATTGTGGAGGCCAACGTGGGTGCTTCCAAGTGACCATGCCATGCTAGATTCCACGCACGTGACCGCGCCCAGACTCCGATTCCCGCATCGTGACCACTTTGACCTGGTACTGACACCGGGCGTGCATGCCATTGGCCTTGACGCCGACGGCCGGCCGCAGCCGGTGGAGGGCAGCGCAGATGCGCGCGTGCAGTTCTGCGTCGATCGCCGTGGCATCTGGCTCCAGTTGCGCGAAGGCGCGCGTGGCGTGCACGTCAACGGGCGCCCGGTCCGCCGGATGGCGATGTTGCGCGCAGGTGATGCGGTCTTCTTCGAAGGGCATCTGCTGCAGCTGGTCGGAAGGGAGCCGTTGCCGGTGCCGACCGACGCGCATGTCGAAGAGGGCCACCTCCATGCCGTGCTCCGTGGCGTGGGAGGCACGCACCATGGACGCGCCTTTCCGCTGGATCGCCCGAGAATTGTCGGCCGAAGGCCCGATTCGGACATCGTGATCTCCGACCACGATTTCGCAGAGCGCCATGCCCGGCTTGAACCTGATCCGGCGGGTGTCGTGCTGCGTGACATGGGGTCTGAGTCCGGCAGTACCGTGAACGGCCATCCTGTGCGCCATGCGCTCTTGCAGGTCGGCGACCAGGTCGTGTTCGATGGCGTGCACCGCTTCGTGGTGGAGGCCCCCATGCGCATGCTGGGCGAGGCCCTGCAAGAGACGGTGCTGTCGGATCAGGATGACGCACCCCCGGTCCTGGTCAACACGGGGCGTCGGGCAGCGATGTCCACGTCGGTGCGTCGCATCCCATGGCTGTTGCTGGCCGCCTTGTTCCTGGCGGCATCGCTCAGCCTGCTGTTGCTTTTCGGCGCGCGCTGACGCCACGCCAGCGCTGCGCGACTCGCCAGCCGAGCAGCACCGTGAGCAGGACGGCGTAGAGCAGCGGCTCGCGGATGTCCGACTTCACCAGCCACCAGAAATGCAGGATCGCCAGCACGCCAATGGCGTACACCGCCTTGTGCAGCCGCGCCCAGTGGCGGCCAAGTCGGCGGATGGCGGCCTGGGTGGACGTGGCGGCCAGCGGCAGCATCAACAGCCACGCTAGGAAGCCGACCGTGATGTACGGACGCTTGGCGATTTCCTCGAAGATCTGCATCCAGTAGCCGCGCAGGTCCAACACCAGGTACGCGGCGAAGTGGAGTGTCGCGTACGCGAAGGCGTACAGGCCCAGCATGCGCCGAAAGCGCAGTAGCACCGTCTGGCCGGTGAGCTGGCGCAGCGGCGTGACTGCCAGGGTCAGCATCAGCAGGCGCAAGGCCCACAGGCCCAGGCGGTGTTCGATTTCGGCCACCGGGTCGGCACCCAGTGCGCCGCTGCCGGTCAGGAGTTCCTCGCGGATCTGCACGGCGAGGATGGCCGCTGGCGTCAGCGCCAGGGCGTGTACGGCGGTCTTCAGGGCCGCATTGGCCGTGGGCGAGGGGCGCCAGGGCGCCATCAGAACCACTTCCTCAGGTCCAGGCCCTTGTACATGCCGGCGACCTGTTCGGCGTAACCGTTGAACAAGCGGGTGGGAATGCGCTCGGCGAACAGTTTGCTGGCCGTGCCGGCAATGCGGCGCTCGGTCTTCTGGCTCCAGCGCGGATGGTCCACGTTGGGGTTCACGTTGGAGAAGAAGCCGTACTCATCCGGCTGCAGGTCGTTCCAGGCGGTGGGGGGCATCTTCTCGACAAAGCGGATCTCGACGATGGACTTGATGCTCTTGAAGCCATACTTCCACGGCACCACCAGCCGCAACGGTGCACCGTTCTGCTGCGGCAGCGGCTTGCCGTACAGGCCGGTGGCCAGCAGGGTAAGGGGGTGCATGGCCTCGTCGATGCGCAGGCCTTCGCGGTAGGGCCAGTCGATGCTGCGATACACCAGCCCGGGCATCTGCCTTGGGTCCGCCAGGGTCGTGAAGGCGACGTACTTGGCCCTCGAGGTCGGCTGGAAGCGCTTGAGCACGCTGGCCAACGGGACCCCGAGCCATGGAATCACCATGGACCAGCCTTCGACGCAGCGCAGGCGGTAGATGCGCTCCTCGGGTGTCAGGCCCTTGAGCAGGTCGGTCAGGTCGAGCACGCCGGGTCTGGCGCATTCACCGCTGACGGCGATCGTCCAGGGGGACGTGCGCAGGGTCTTGCGCGCCTTGGACGGGTCGGCTTTGCCCGTGCCGAATTCGTAGAAATTGTTGTAGGTCGTGACGTCTTCGATGCGGGTCAGCACTTCGTCGGTCCGCAAGCCCGAGCGCGCCTGCTGGGGCGTGAGGGCGACCCTTGGCGGTGCAGGTGGATCGGCCTCAGCACAGCCAGACAGGGCCAGCGCGGGGCTGGCTGCCAAGGCCGCGATCAGGCGCCGGCGGTCGCGGTACACCGCCTCGTCGGTGATCTGGGCGGCGGGAATCCGGAGGGCATCACGCAGGGACATCGGGCGACATCAAAGATGAGTTAGCCCAGTAGACCGCGGAATCGGTTAAGAAGTTGCATGGCAATGCGGGATCACCCCATCCACCCCGTGGGTTTGCGCTCCATACGATGCGGCTGGCCGGCAACCACTGCCTTGCGGGGGCTTCGCAGCCGACACTCAGGGCTTCAGGAGACGTGGGATGACCTCGTGCAGGGCGGCCGACAGCAGTTCCCGGTCGAGGTTGGGCTCACGGGTCTCGCGCACGCGCAGCCCTTCGAACAACAGTTGGATGATCAGGGCACGCGGCGGGGTCAGTTCGGGCGGCAGGGCATGCCCGCCCTCGTCCTTGCTGCGCGTCAGCCAGTCGTGAAGCGCCTGGCGCAGGCCCTCGTCGAAGTTGCGCACGGCCGCGGCGATCTGCGGGTCGCGCGTGGACTCGGCGGACAACTCCAGCAGCAGGGAGGCGCTGAGCCGCCGCGAGTCATCGCCGCAGGCACGGCCATACCCGGCCACCATTTCCTCGGCGAGGTCGACCTTGCGGCTCAGGCGGATGTCCTCGCGCAAAAGTTCCAGCTGGCGCTCGACGATGGCCTGGATGATGGCGCTCTTGTTCTCGAAGTAGCGGTAGATCAGGCCGGGACTCATCCCGGCCGTCTCGGCGATCTTGGCCATGCCCGCAGCGTGGAAGCCGAACTCGATGAAGCATTGCTGCGCGGCGCAGAGAATGCGTTCGCGCTGCGCCTGCGTCCGGGCTTCGGCCTTGCTGCTGCGGGCTTTGACGTTCATTGACCTGTTTCGCTCCATCCGCCGCCGAGCGCCCGGTACAGGGCCACCCGGTTGGCCTGTTCGGCCTGGCGCACCGTGATCAGCCCTTGCTGGGCCGCATACAGTGTGCGCTGTGCGACCAGCCGTGTCAGGTAGCTGTCGCGTCCGGCCTCGTGGCGGGTCCTGGCCAGCACGTCGGCTTGCGTCGCGGCCTCGACTCGGGATTGTGCCGCCGCATGCTGGCGTGCCAGCGTTTCGGACAGCGCGAGGGCATCGGCGGCATCGCGGAACCCGGACTGGATGGCCTTTTCATACTCCGCCAGCGCGATGTCGCGGTCCACCTTGGCCACGGCGAGGTTGGCGCGCAGCTTGCCGCCCTGGAAGATCGGCAGGGTGATGCGCGGGACGAAACTCCACACCTGCGTGCCGGCCGAGAACAGGTCCGACAACTCGGTGCTGGCCGCGCCCACCGAGCCGGTCAGCGAGATCGACGGGAAGAACGCCGCGCGCGCGGCGCCGATGTTGGCGTTGGCGGCCAGCAACTGGTGTTCGGCGGCGCGCACGTCGGGGCGGCGCAGCAGCGCTTCCGAGGGCAGGCCGGCGGGCAGCGGCAGGAGGCCGATCGCGCCGTCTCGTAGCCCATCGGGCAGCTGCTCGGGGGCGAGGGGTGTGCCGGCCAGCAACTGGAGGGCGTGCAGGTCGCGGGCCACTTCGCCCTCGAAGCGCGCCACGTCGCCCCGCGCGCCTTCAAGCTCCGCTTTCGCCTGGTTCAACTCAAGCCCGGAGGCGGCACCCAGCGCGTGGCGTCTTTCCGCCAGTGCGTGGCTGCCCTCGTAGGTGGCCAGCGTGGCTTGCGCCACTTTCAGCAGGTCCTGGTCGGCGGCGAGCGTGAGGTAGGCGTTGGCGACTTCGGCGATCAGGCTCAGTTGCACACCGATGCGCGCTTCGTCGCTGGCGAAGTAGCGTTGCAGGGCCGCCTCACTGAGGTTGCGCACGCGTCCGAACAGGTCCAGCTCAAAGGCGGAGAGCCCCACGCCGGCGGTGTACACCTCCGTGGTCGGCACGTCGCCACCACTACGTTCCAGCTGCGCGCTGGCGCCCAAAGCCGGCAGGCGGTCGGCGCGCTGGACGCGGTACTGGCCACGGACGCGCTCCACGTTGAGCGCAGCTACGCGCAGGTCGCGATTGTTGGCCAGTGCGGTTTCGATCAACGCATCCAGCTTTGGATCGGCGAAGAAGTCGCGCCAGCCAATGTCGGCCACCGGCAGGGCGGGGACGCCGCCCTCTCTGGTCGGATTGGCGGCCGTGCTTGTCGCAGCGTTGTAGGTTGCCGTCGTGGTTGTGGTCGCTGCAGGGGTTGCAGGCGTTGCAGGGCCCAACGCGCCGCTGTCGGCCGGGATCGGATCGGTTGCGGCAGGCGCCTCCAAAAGGGCAGCAGCGGCGGTTGTTTCGGGCAGCGGCCACTTGGCCGGAATGCCCATCTCAGCTTTGGGCACCGCGGGGACCAGCGTGGCGCAGCCGCCAGTGAACAGTGCAGTGGCCAGGGCCAGGGCCAACGGTGCAAACAGGGGCTTAGTCATGGGCAGGGGCTCCAGAAGTAACAGCCGCCTTCGCCTTGCGCCGGACGAAGACGCGCTGCACGACCACGAAGAACAAGGGGATGAAGAACACGCCCAACGCCGTGCCGACGACCATGCCGCCGAGCACGCCCGTGCCAATGGCGCGCTGCGCTCCGGAACCGGCGCCACTGGCGATGGCCAGCGGCAGCACGCCCAGGCCGAAGGCCAGCGAGGTCATGATGATCGGGCGCAGGCGGTCCTTGACGGCCTGCATGGTCGCGGCGATCAGCTCCATGCCGCTCTCCAGGTTGGCCTTGGCGAACTCCACGATCAGGATCGCGTTCTTGCTGGTCAGGCCCACCGTGGTGAGCATGGCCACCTGGAAGTACACATCGCGGCCCATGCCGGCCAGGGTGTTGGCCAGCGCGGCGCCGAGGATGCCCAGCGGGGCCACCAGCAGCACCGCGGTCGGGACCGTCCAGCTTTCGTACAGCGCGGCCAGGCACAGGAACACGATCATCAGCGATAGCACGTACAACAGCGTGGTCTGCGACCCGGCCTGCTGCTCCTGGTACGACAACGCGGTCCACTCGATGCCGAAGCCTGGCGGCAGTTGCGCGCTCAGACGCTCGATCTCGGCCATCGCATCGCCCGAGGACACGCCCGGCGCGCCTTGGCCCTGGATCTCCACCGCCGACACGCCGTTGTAGCGTTCCAAACGCGGCGAACCGTATTCCCAGTGGGTGCTGGCGAACGCGGAGAACGGCACCATCTCGCCCTGGTTGTTCTTCACCGACCAGAGATTGAAGTCCTCGGGGCTCATGCGGAACTTCGCATCGGCCTGCAGGTACACGCGCTTGACGCGGCCACGGTCGATGAAATCATCGATGTAGCTGCTGCCCCACGCCGTGGCCAGGGTGGCGTTGATCTGGTCGATCGAGAGCCCCAGCGCGGAGGCCTTGGCCTGGTCGACATCCACCCGGAACTGCGGCGTGTCGTCCTGGCCGTTGGGGCGCACCGCCACCAGCTTCTTGCTCTGCGACGCCGCACCCAGCAACTGGTTGCGCGCGGCCACCAGCGCCTGGTGGCCCTGTCCCGTGTTGTCCTTGAGGAAGAAGGTGAAGCCCGCGGCGGTGCCCAGTTCCGGCATGGCCGGAGGCGGGAACACGAAGGCCATCGCGTCCTTGATCTGCATCAGCGCGCCCATGCCACGACCGGCGACGGCGCCCGCGCTGAGTTCCGGCGAGCCGCGCTCGCTCCAGTCCTTGAGCTTGACGAAGGCCATGCCCGAGTTCTGGCCCATGCCGGCAAAGCTGAAGCCCTGCACCGACAGCACCGAGTCCACCGCGTCCTTCTCGTTGTTGAGGAAGTGGTTCTCGATGGTCTGGATGGTCTCCAGCGTGCGCTCCTGCGTGGCACCGACCGGGGTCTGGATCAGCGAGAACAGCACGCCCTGGTCCTCCTCGGGCAGGAAGGCGGTGGGCAGGCGCATGAACAGCAGGCCCATCACCACCACCATCGCCGCGAAGATGCCCATCGAGCGCGCCGGCCGGGCCAGCAGGCCACGCACGCCGCGCTGGTACTTGGCGCTGGAGGCATCGAAGCCGGTGTTGAAGCGATGGAAGAACCGGGCGAAAAAGCCGTTGCCACTGTCGTGGTGTTCACCCTTCTTCAGCGGCTTGAGCATGGTGGCGCACAGCGCCGGCGTCAGCACGATGGCCACGACCACCGACAACGCCATCGCCGAGACAATCGTCGCGGAGAACTGCCGGTAGATGATGCCTGTGGAGCCCGACATGAACGCCATCGGCACGAACACCGCGGACAGCACCAGGCCGATGCCGACCAGCGCGCCGGTGATCTGGTCCATCGACTTGCGCGTGGCTTCCAGCGGCGAGAGGCCTTCCTCAGTCATCAGGCGCTCGACGTTCTCCACCACCACGATCGCGTCGTCCACCAGCAGGCCGATGGCCAGCACCATGGCGAACATGGTCAGCATGTTGATCGAGAAGCCCATCGCCGCGAGGATGCCGAACGTGCCCAGCAGCACCACGGGCACCGCGATCGTCGGGATCAGCGTGGCGCGGAAGTTCTGCAGGAACAGGTACATCACCAAGAACACCAGCACAACGGCTTCGAGCAGCGTCTTGATGACGTTCTTGATCGACACCTGCACGAAGGGCGTGGTGTCGTAGGCGGTGATCGTCTTCAGCCCGGCCGGGAACGTCGGGCGCAGGTCCTCGACCGCCTGTTCAACTGCCGCCGCCGTGTCCAGCGCGTTGGCGCCGGTGGCCAGCGACAAGGCGATGCCGGTGGCCGGCTTGCCATTGAAGCGGGTGACGAAGTCGTAGGTTTCCGCGCCAAGTTCGACGCGCGCGATGTCGCCGAGCTTGAGCGTCGAGCCGTCCGGATTGGCGCGCACGATGATCTGGCGGAACTGTTCCGGCGTCTGCAGGCGGTCCTGCGCGGAAATGGTGGCATTGAGCTGCTGGCCATCAATGGCCGGCGTGCCGCCCAGCTGGCCCAGCGCGACTTGCGCGTTCTGCGCGCGAATCGCGGCGGTGACTTCGCTGGTGGAGAGCTTATAGGTATCCAACTTGCCCGGGTCCAGCCAGATGCGCATGGCGTACTTGCCGCCAAACACCTGGATGTTGCCCACGCCCGGCACGCGGCTGAGCGGGTCGACCAACGTGCTGCCCACGAAGTCGGCGATGTCGTTCTTGTCCATGCTGCCGTCTTCGGAGACGAAGGCCAGCACCTGCAGGAAGCTCGAGCGCGACTTGGAGACGTTGATGCCCTGGCGTTGCACCTCCTGCGGCAGCAGCGGCATGGCCAGTTGCAGCTTGTTCTGCACCTGCACCTGCGCGGTGTCGACGTTGGTGGCGTTGTCGAACGTCAGGGTGATGGTTGCCATGCCGTTGGACGAGCTGTTGGACGAGAAGTAGATCAACCCGTCCAGGCCCTTCATGTTCTGCTCAATGATCTGCGTCACCGAGTCCTCGACCACCTTGGCCGAGGCGCCCGGGTAGGTGGCGCGGATCTCCACTGCCGGCGGGGCAATGGTCGGGTACATCGATACGGGCAGCTTGAAGATGGCCAAGCCGCCCGCGAGCATGATGATGATCGCGATGACCCACGCGAAGATGGGTCGATCAATGAAGAAACGTGCCATGCGCGGCGCCCCTTACTTGGCGCCCGCAGCGGCGGCGGGTGCGGTGAAGGGATTGCCCGACTTGGCAACGGGGGTGGTGGCGCCGGCTTCGCTGGCGACCACGGGCACGCCCGGCTTGATCTTCTGCAGGCCCTCGACGATGACCTTGTCGCCGGCCTTCAGGCCGCCCTCGACCAGCCACTGGTCACCGACGGTACGACTGACCTTGACCGGGCGCTGCTCGACCTTGCCGTCCTTGCCGACCACCATCGCCGACGTGTTGCCCTTGGGGTCACGGGCGATGCCCTGCTGCGGCACCAGGATCGCGTCGCGGCGCTCACCGCTGCCGATGACCGCGCGCACGTACATGCCCGGCAGCAGCACGCCGTCCGGGTTTGGGACCACCACGCGCAGCGCGAAGCTGCCGGTGCTCGGGTCGACGGTGACTTCCGAGAACGCCAGCTTGCCCTCGTGCGAATAGGCAGTGCCGTCTTCCAGCAGGACGGTGACGGGCAGAGTGTCGTTGCTGGCGAGCGAGCCGTTCGCCAGCCCCTTGCGCAGCGCCAGCAGCTCGGCGCTGGACTGGGTGAGGTCGACGTAGATCGGGTCCAACTGCTGCACGGTGGCCAGCGGCAGCGCCTGGCCGGCACTGACCAGCGCGCCCTGGGTCACCGACGACTTGCCGATGCGGCCGCTGATGGGCGAGGCGATGCGCGCGTGGCCGAGGGTGACACCGGTGCCGTCGACGCCGGCTTGGGCGGCCTTCACGTCGGCCTCGGCCTGGCGCAGGGTCGCCTGCGCATTGTCGTTGTCCTGGCGGCTGACCGCATCGACCTTGACCAGTTCGGCACTGCGCTGGGCATTCAGCCGGGCCGTGACCAGCGCCGCCTGGGCGCGGGCGAGGGCGGCCCGGGCGCTGTTGGCGTCGGCGCGGTAGGCCGCGTCATCGATCTGGTACAGGGGTTGGCCGGCCTTGACCTCACCGCCTTCGGTGAAAAGGCGGCGCCGGATGATGCCGGAGACCTGCGGGCGGACTTCAGCGACCAGGAACGGGGTGGTGCGGCCGGGCAGTTCGCGGGTCAGGACGGTGTCCTGAGGCTTCAGGGTCACGACGGTGACGGGGACGGCTTGTGCGGCCGGCGGTTGGGCCGGTGCATCGCCGTCGCAGGCGGTGAGGATGAGAGACAGCGACAGGGCCAGGGGCGCCAGACGAAGGAGGGGTCGGGACATGGGGGAGGGAGACCGGATGGAAGTTGGCTTGCATAGAATGAACGATCATTCGCATTGAGTCAAAGCATTCAGGTTCACATCCCGTTCCCCCGGACTCGTTGCAAGGGAAACCGAGCCCGCCGCCTGTGATGCGCTGCGGCATACTGAACAGACCCCACGTATGGAGCTCCGTCATGTCCCGCGCCTTCAACTTCAGTGCCGGTCCCGCCACCCTGCCGGAGGCGGTGCTCCGCCAGGCGCAGGAGGAGATGCTGGACTTCCGCGGGGTGGGCGCCTCCATCGTGGAACTGAGCCACCGCGGGCCGGAGTTTATGCAGGTGGCCGCCGAGGCCGAAGCCGACTTGCGCAGGCTGATCGGGATCCCGGACGACTACGCGGTGATCTTCGCCGCCGGCGGCGCGACCACCGCACAGGCGCTGATTCCGCTCAATTTCGCCGCGCCGGGGCAGGTCGCCGACTACGTGGTGACGGGTCACTGGGGCAAGACCTCGCTCAAGCAGGCCACCCCGTACGTGCAGGCCAACCTCGCCGCCAACACCGAGGCCGGTGGCTTCCGCGACGCGCCAGCGCCCGCGACGTGGTCGCTGTCGAAGGAGGCCGCGTATGTGCACTACACCGCCAACGAAACCATCCATGGCGTGGAATACCGCGCTATTCCCGACGTGGGCGACGTGCCGCTGGTTGCTGACTTCAGCTCCTCCATTGCTTCCGAGCCGCTGGACGTCTCGAAGTTCGGCGTGATCTACGCCGGCGCGCAGAAGAACCTCGGCCCCGTGGGCATCAGCGTCGTCATCGTGCGCCGCGACCTGCTGGGCCGTGCCGGACAACCGCGCGCCGAGATCTTCAACTACGCCGTGCAGGAAAAGCACGAATCCATGCTCAACACCCCGCCGAGCTGGAACTGGTACCTGCTCGGCCTGACGGTGAAGTGGATGCTGGCCGAAGGTGGTGTCGAAGAGTTCGCGCGCCGCAATGCCCGTAAGGCGGAGCTGCTGTACGCCACCATCGACCAGTCCGGTGGCTATTACCGCAACGAAGTGGCCACGGCCGCCCGCTCGCGCATGAACGTGCCGTTCTTCCTGCATGACGCCGCGCTGGATGCCGCGTTCCTGGCCGAAGCCAAGGACGCAGGCCTGATCTCGCTCAAGGGCCACCGGGTGCTGGGCGGCATGCGCGCCTCGATCTACAACGCCATGCCGGAAGAGGGCGTGCAGGCGCTCGCCGCGTTCATGCAGGACTTCCAGCGGAGGCATGGTTGATGCCCAAGTCGCCGCCACTGGATTTAGCTGCGCTGCGCGAACGCATCGACAGCGTTGACCGCGCCATCCAGGACCTCATCGCCGAGCGTGCCCAATACGCGGGGCAGGTCGGCAAGGCCAAGGGCAAGCTCGCCGCCGCAGTCGATTACTACCGTCCCGAGCGGGAGGCCCAGGTGCTGCGGCGCGTGGTGGACCGCAACGAAGGTCCGCTGCAGGACGAAGTGTTGGTGCGGCTGTTCCGCGAGATCATGTCCGCCTGCCTCGCGCAGCAGGAGCCGCTCAAGATCGGCTACCTCGGGCCGGAGGGCACCCATACCCAGCAGGCCGTGTACAAGCACTTCGGCCATTCCATCCATGCCATGCCGCTGGGCAGCATTGAGGAGGTGTTCCAGGAGGTGGAGGCGGGCAACGCCGACTTCGGCGTGGTGCCGGTGGAGAACTCCACGCAGGGCACCATCCAGTCCACGCTGGACATGTTCCTGACGTCGAAGGCAAGGATCTGCGGCGAAGTAGAGCTGCGCATCCACCAGCACCTGCTCTCGCGTTCCGGGCGCATCGAGGACATCGAGCGTGTGTACGCGCACCCGCAGTCCTTCGCCCAGTGCAAGGCGTGGCTGCGCCAGTACCTGCCGAAGGCCGAAAAGATCGCCGTGGGCAGCAATGCCGAGGGCTGCAAGCGGGCACGCAGCGCGGATGATGCGGCGGCCATTGCCGGTGCCAGCGCCGGGCCGGTCTACGGCCTGCAGCGCGTGGCCGGACCCATCGAGGACCGCCCGGACAACACCACGCGTTTCCTCGTGCTGGGCCGCGAGTTGTTCCCGCCGTCGGGCAACGACCGTACGTCGTTGCTGGTGTTCATCAATGACCAGCCCGGCGCGTTGCACCACGTGTTGGAACCCTTCGCGCGGCACGGGCTGAGCATGAACCGAATCGAATCGCGCCCGGGCCACACGGGCCTGTGGCAATACGCGTTCTTCATCGATGTCAGCGGCCACTCCGAGGAGCAGGCGATGCGCCAGGCCCTGAAGGACCTCGGCGACTACGCCACCCAGGTCAAGGTGCTGGGCTCGTACCCCGTGGCGATCGTATGAATGCAGCGGTGGACACCGTGACGCCGGCACGCAGCGCCCATGACGAAGCCTGGTACTCCGCGCGTGCCAGTCGCGGCGTCCATGCACTGAAGGCCTATGACCCGGGCCATGACCTGGTGGCGCTTCGCCGCCAGTTCGGGGTCGCGCAGCTGGTGGAGTTGGGCTCGAACGAGAACTCCTACGGCCCGTCGCCTGCCGCACGCGGTGCGGTGCTGGACTGCTTGCACGCGTTGCACCGCTATCCCGACCCCACTGGCGCCGACCTCAAGAGAGCACTCGCACGCGTCCACGGCGTGGGCGAGAACGAGCTACTGCTGGGCAATGGCTCGCACGAACTGTTGATGATGATCGCGCAGGTGTTCGCCGGCCCGGGCAGCGAAGTCGTCTACCCCCGGTATGGCTTCGCGGTGTTCGCGCTGGCCACGCAGGCCGCGGGCGCGACGGCCCGCGTGGCGGAAGCGCGCCCGCGCACCGATACCATGCCGGCGGGCCACGACCTCGACACACTGTTGGCCGCGATTACGCCGGCCACGTCGCTGCTGTACCTGGCCAATCCCAACAACCCAACCGGCACGTGGCTCGGCGCCGAGGCACTGCGCGCGTTCCTGGCCCGTGTGCCGGACCACGTCATCGTGGTGATCGATGAGGCCTACGCCGAGCTGGCCGATGCGTCCGACTACCGCAGCGGCCTGGCCCTGCGCGATGCGCACCCCAACCTGGTGGTCAGCCGCACCTTCAGCAAGGCCTACGGCCTGGCCGGTCTGCGCGCGGGGTATTTCGTTGCTCCTGCGGGGCTGGTCGCCGTGATGGAGCGCGTGCGCGAGAGCTTCAACGTCAACCTCCCTGCGCTCGCCGCCTGCGAGGCTGCCTTGGGTGACGTCGAGCACCTGGACTGGGTGCGTGCCCGTAACCGCGAGGAGCGCGCGGCCCTGACCGAGGCGCTGCAGGCCCGGGCCCTTCGCGTGTTTCCGTCGCAGACCAATTTCGTACTGGTGGAGTTCGGCGAGCGCACAGCCTCGGTGGAACGAGCACTGGTCGAGCGGGGTGTGATTTTGCGGCCTATGGGGGGCTACGGCCTCGGCGATTGCCTGCGCATCACCGTGGGCACCCGCGATGAGAACCGCCGCCTGCTCGCGGCACTGGACGAGGTGTTGGCATGAGCGGCAGTGCGGCGCATTGGGTCGCGGGCCGAGGCCGCGCTTTGCAGGGCACGCTGCGGGTGCCGGGCGACAAGTCAGTCTCGCATCGCGCCATCATGCTCGGCGCGCTGGCCGAAGGCACGACCCGCATCACCGGCTTCCTCGAAGGCGAGGACACCCGGGCCACGGCCCGAGTGTTCGAACAACTGGGCGTGCGCATCGAGGTTCCCAGCGCCAGCGAGCGGATCGTGCACGGCGTGGGCCTGTACGGCCTTCGTGCCAGTGGATCACCGTTGGATTGCGGCAACGCCGGCACGGGTATGCGCCTGCTGGCCGGCGTGCTGGTCGGGCAAACGTTTGACAGCGTGCTGGTCGGTGACGCCTCGCTTTCAAAACGGCCGATGCGCCGGGTCATTGAGCCGCTCTCGCGCATGGGCGCGCTCATCGAAGCCACGGGCGATGACGTGCCGCCGCTGCACGTCCGCGGAGGCCATTCGCTTCAGGGAATCGACTACACGTTGCCGGTGGCCAGCGCACAGGTGAAGTCCGCATTGCTGCTTGCGGGACTCTATGCCCAAGGCACCACCCGTGTGCGTGAGCCGCACCCGACCCGTGACTACACTGAACGCATGTTGCAGGCCTTCGGGTGGCCCATCCGTTTCAGCCCCGGCGAAGCCGAACTCGACGGCGGTCACGTGCTTAAGGCCACGGACGTAGCGGTGCCGGCGGACTTCTCGTCCGCGGCGTTCTTCCTGGTTGCGGCCAGCGTGATTCCCGGCTCGCACCTGCGGCTGGAGCGCGTGGGCATGAACCCGCGCCGCACCGGGTTGCTTACCGCCTTGCGCCTGATGGGCGCGGACATCCGTGAGGAGAACGCGGGCGAGCAGGGCGGCGAACCGGTCGCCGATCTTGTGGTCTCGCATAGGCCGTTGCGCGGCATCGCCGTGCCCGAAGCGCTTGTCCCGGACATGATTGACGAGTTCCCGGCACTGTTCATCGCGGCCGCCTGCGCCCAAGGCACCACCGTCGTTCGCGGCGCGGCTGAGTTGCGGGTCAAGGAATCCGACCGCATCGCCACCATGGCGGCTGGAATGCGCGCATTGGGCGTGGCCATCACCGAAACGCCGGATGGCGCCGCCATCGAGGGCGGCCCCATCACCGGCGGTCGAGTGGACAGCCACGGGGACCACCGCATTGCCATGAGCTTCGCGGTTGCGGCTCAGATGGCTGATCAGCCGGTTCGTATTGACGATGTGGCCAATGTGGCCACGTCGTTCCCAGGATTCATGGAACTGGCGACACACGCAGGGTTCCAGTTAGCCGAACCCTGAGGGAGCCATCTGAGTCCGGAGTGGCACACGCGGCTTGGGAGGCGCTGGGCCACGCGTTGGCCCATCAGTTTGGGGTGAAGCTGATCGGTACGATCACTGTCCCCGAAACCGCCACACCGTTGCGGCGGGCAGGATGAAACCGCCAGCGCCGCACCGCATCCACGGCGGCACGGTCGAGATCACGCGACCCACTGGGTTGCGCGACGCTCACTTGTGACGGCCGCCCGTCCGGCCCTACTTCGACGCGAACGCGGACCGTGCCCGAATCCCCACGGCGCAGCGCGCGTGTGGGGTAGCGCGGGGCAGGTGTCTGTCCAGCGACCGGCATCGGCAGGGTGGTAGCGACCCCGGCCGTTCTCGGTGCCGCTTTGGGTGGCGCCGCCGCCGCGGGGGTTGCCGGCGGTGGCGGGGTTGGGGTTTCAACAAGATAGGGGCGCTCGTTCCCTGCCTCCGTCGAGGGCTGCTTCTCGCCCATGCCGCTGGCACTGCGGCTGGACTCGCCCGCCGGCAATGGCGCCGGAAGTGGCGCATAGTCGCGCGGTGCCGAGGCAGGCAGAGTCGGATCGGCCCGGAAGAAGTCGTCCTCGCGCCCGCCGGATATCGCCCACGCAAACAGCAAAAGGCCGGCCACGAAAGCCAGCAGCACCCACAACAGCGATCGGAGGGAGGGCCTCCAGTCGGCGGCGTTGACGGGACGGTGCGGGGGCAGTGAGGCAGGGGTCGACATGCGTGATCCAGACGGCAGATGGCTGATTGTTGCCGTCGGTTGGCTTAACAAAACGTCAATCCGGCCGCCAACGCTGCGATAATCCCCAACCTGATCACTATTCCGGCCTTGTCATGCTCGACCCGAACCTGCTGCGCCAACAGCCTGCCGAACTTGCCGCCCGACTGCGTGAAGCCCGTGGTTTCGAGCTCGACGCCAGCGCGCTGGAGTCTCTGGAGGCCGAGCGTAAGCAGATCCAGGTGCGCACGCAGGAACTTCAGAACCTGCGCAACACCAAGTCGAAGGAGATCGGCCAGCTGATGGGGCGTGCCAAGGCCGCCGGCGACTCGGACCAGGCCCACGCAATCACCGCGCAGGTGGAAGCCATCAAGGCGGAGGTCGCCGCGTTTGGCGACGAACTGAAGGCCAGCGAAGAGCGCCTTGACGCCATCCGCGGTGAGTTGGAAGCTATTGCGCTGGGCATTCCCAACCTGCCGCACGAGTCCGTTCCCGTGGGCGGCGACGAGAACGACAATGTTGAGCAGCACCGCTGGGGCACCCCACGAGCGTTCGACTTCAAGGTGCTCGACCACGTCGAGCTTGGCGCCCGCAACGGCTGGCTGGACGGCGAGACGGCCGCCAAGCTTTCGGGTTCGCGGTTCACGGTCCTGCGCGGCCCCGTCGCGCGCCTGCACCGTGCGCTTGCCCAGTTCATGCTGGACGTGCACACCGGCTTGCACGGCTACGAGGAAACCAACGTACCGTTGCTGGTCAATGCCGACAGCATGCGTGGCACCGGTCAGTTGCCCAAGTTCGAGGACGATCTGTTCTCGACCGAAGTGGGCGACAGCAAGCGTTACCTGATCCCGACGTCGGAAGTCCCGCTGACCAACATCGCCCGGGACGCCATCCTTGAAGCCGAAGCGCTTCCGTTGCGCATGACCGCACACTCGATGTGTTTCCGCGCCGAAGCCGGCAGCGGTGGTCGTGATGTGCGCGGCATGATCCGCCAGCACCAGTTTGAGAAGGTGGAGCTGGTGACCATCGCGCGCCCCGAAGAGAGCTACGCCGAGCACGAGCGCATGACCCGCTGCGCCGAGGTCGTGCTGGAAAAGCTCGGGTTGCCGTATCGCCGGATGCTGCTCTGCACGGGTGACATGGGTTTCTCCGCCACGAAAACCTTCGATCTGGAAGTCTGGTTGCCGTCGCAGGACACCTATCGCGAAATCTCGTCGTGCTCCAACTGCGAGACCTTCCAGGCTCGGCGCATGCTCGCGCGCTACCGCAATCCGGCGACCGGAAAGCCGGAACTGGTGCACACCCTGAACGGTTCGGGCGTGGCGGTGGGACGAGCGCTGATTGCGGTAATGGAGAACTACCAGAACGCCGACGGTTCAATCACAGTTCCCGAGGCGCTGCGCCCGTACATGGGCGGGCTTGAACTCATCGCCTGATGAACTGGTCGTGGCAGTCGGTGCGTCCCCGTGTTTGAGTCTTGCGACGGCGGCACGGCTCAAAGCACAGTGAACGTTGTTTCGGCGCTGGAGCTGACATTGTTCAGGCTCCAGGTCGCCCGCACGGTGTAGGTGCCGATCGCGTTTGAAGACTTGGCGACCTTGTAGGTGATACGGGCGTAGCCATCGGCGCCACTGGTCGCACTCCGCGTCGTGGTGCTTCTTGCCGACCGGGCGATCGTAAAGGTCACGATGGCGCCAACAACTGGCACGCCGTTGTTGCGCACGAACGCATGGGCCTGCACGGTTTCCCCGCGAGCATACGTCGCCTTGTTGGTGCCTACTGTGGTCTCCAGGAATGTGGCGGGTGCGGCGATGGTGTAGGTTGTGGACACGCTCGCTGTGTGTACGACGCCGACGCTGCTACTGACACCGACGCCGATGCCGTAACCCGCGGCCGGTGCGGCACTGTCTGAGGTGACGCTGAAGGTCGTGCTGCCGCTGGCTCCCGGGGCCAGGCTGAGGCTGCTGTCGGCCAAGGTGCCGGTCCAGTTGGTGGGCACCGATCCGGCCAAAGTAAGGTCGGTACTGGCGCAGCTGGCACTGTCGTTGTTCTGCAGGTCGACCGTGTAGACCACGGTGCTGCCTGCCGGCACGGCTGCGGTCGGTCCGCTCAGAGAGATCGACGGCTCGGCGCGGGTGCAGCTCGGCGCGGCCACGGTGTAAGTCGTCGAGGCGTTGGTGGTGTGCACGACACCGACGCTGCTGCTGACGCCCACGCCGAGGCCGTAGCCCGCGGCTGGGGCGGTAGTGG